>NZ_SMLF01000001.1:0-1049561 GCF_004349155.1 Flavobacterium sp. GT3P67 | reverse complement strand
CCTCTAAACTGACATTTATCCCCCCTTAAAGCAATTTGCACTTCAAAAACGCCAATCCACATGCGGATAGGGAACTTTCAACTGCATTTCTTTAATTATAATAATCTTGATGAATTCTCGCTTTGTCGTCTTTTTTCCAGCTGATCACTACAGCTCTCGCGCTAAAAAACATCTTCCGTTGACAGTATACAATCAAAAGAGCGCAACAAGTTAAAAGATTTTATACCATACCTTATATAGTCATAAACACACTTTTTCTATTCACTCCTATATATAAGGTAACAAAATATACGTCGAAATAACAAAAAGCTCTGGTTTACCATAACCCGCGTTAGGGATAATAGAGAAAAGCCCACAGCGAAACGTAATGAAATGAAGTTTTGCGAGGACTTGTAGCGTATATCCCGACTCCTTATATAAAAAGAGGCAACTAACCGCTAAGATAATTGCCTCTCTTTATATAAGGTGGAACGCACAAAGTAAATTTCTAATCGAAACGAATGGCTTTGACTGGAGAAATTTTAGTTATTATATAGGACGGAATAAGTAATACCAAGAAACAAACGGTCACAGTGAGCAGATTCAATAAAAGTATGTATCCCCAATTTAAGTATACTGGCGCCTGATTGACGTAATAGTTCTCAGGAGGAAGTTGAATTATACCGAACTGTTGTTGGATTAACAATAATGAGATGCCTATTAGATTTCCCCAGAACAATCCTCTTACTATAAGGTAGAAGGCATTGTAAAGAAATACTTTTCGGACTGACCAATTATTAGCCCCTAAAGCCTTCAGAATTCCTATCATTTGTGTTCGCTCAAGAATCAGCACTAATAGCGCCACTACCATATTGATTGTAGCGACAAGAATCATGACTACTAATATAACGATGATGTTGAAATCAAATAGTTGAAGCCATTCGAATATATAGCTGTATTTCTCGATTATAGTATTGGTGTCTAATGTTGATACCGTTTGCGCATAGACCAGCTCTCCAGTAGATTCTATAGTATTAAAATCGTCTACAAAAACTTCGAAAGCTCCGATTTGATCTGGAGCCCATTTATTGATACGCTGCATGTGGCGAATATCTCCTAATATATAGGTAGCGTCGAATTCTTGAAAACCAGAATTAAAAATTCCAACAACATCAAAATTCCTTAGATTATACCCTTTTTCTTTCATGAAGAAAGTATTGAAAGCGTCACCCACTTTCAAATTTAATCTATTTGCAATAAACTGAGAAATCACAACTTCTTCATTTAAATCCCCGTTGACATTTGGAATTCTCCCTTGAACTATGTACTCCTTTATATTATCCCACTTATAATCACTCCCCACTCCTTTGAAGATAATTCCTTCGAAAGCGGTTTCGGTTCTAATAATTCCCGCTTTACTGGCAATAGCTTGAATATGGCTAACTCCAGAAACAGATGTGAACTTTGGATAAAAATCCTGTTTTTTAGAAATAGGCATCAGCGTAACTTCCGATTGATTGTTGTCGTAATTCGAAATAATGATATGTCCGTTGAAAGCGGAAACTTTTTCTCGGATTTTTTGCTGCAATCCAATTCCGGTTGCGACTGAAACAATCATCATAATCATACCGATGGCAATTGCCGAGATTGCAATTTTTATAATTGGAGCAGATATGCTACTTTTATAATCTTTAGCAGTTATGAGTCGTTTGGCTATGAAATATTCTAAATTCAATTTGATTGTATTTCTAATTGGGATTTGCTTCGCCAGTTTGCGTTGCTAAAGCCAAAAATACAGCTAAAACACGAATTACACTAATTGCCATTAATTTTATTTGAACCTCTATTATGATTCCATTTCTCAAAATATCGTTTAGTTTTATATTTTTCACCATTATTTCAACTTCCTGTTCTGCGAAAAAAACGGATGTAAGGGAAAATGCAAAATCTGATTTAGAAAAAGCAGAAGACAATCCGAAAACAGAAATAAAAACTGGAGCAGATAATCATACTGCTTATCTATCATTATTAAAGGATCAGAAAATTGGAATTGTGACCAATCAAACCGGTATTCTATCTAATAAAACACATTTAGTAGATTTTCTATTAGAAAAAAACATTGCTGTCCAAAAAATATTTGCGCCTGAGCACGGTTTTCGGGGAACTGCAGATGCAGGCGAACATGTGGTTGACGGGAAAGATTCTAAAACCGGACTTTCAATTATTTCACTATACGGCGACAATAAAAAACCGAAACCCGAGCAATTAGCTGGAATTGACATTATGGTTTTTGATTTGCAAGATGTGGGCGCTCGATTTTACACTTATATTTCTTCGTTACATTATATAATGGAAGCATGCGCCGAAAATAACATTCCGCTTATACTTCTTGACCGACCGAACCCTAACATAAATATTATTGACGGACCTGTTCTAGAAAAAGAGTTCACCAGTTTTGTGGGCATGCATCCAATTCCTTTGCTTCATGGAATGACAATTGGCGAATATGCACAAATGATAAATGGTGAAAAATGGTTAAAGAATAAAGTTCAATGTAAACTGACCGTTATTCCTTGTATCAATTACAACCGGAAAATGAAATATAGCTTACCCGTAAAACCTTCACCGAATCTTCCGAATGATCAAGCCGTAAATTTATATGCAAGTTTATGTCTTTTTGAAGGTACGAATGCAAGCGTAGGAAGAGGAACTGAAAAACAATTTCAAATTTATGGCTCTCCATATTTACCGAAAAACAGTTTCAGTTTTACTCCGAAACCAAATTTCGGCGCTCAAAATCCAGTTTACAATGGCATCAAATGTTATGGAGAAGATTTATCTATACAGACAAGAGTAAATAAGCTAGAATTAAAATGGTTGATTAAAGCCTATCAGACCACAACTGACAAATCAAAATTCTTCAATCCTTTTTTTACAAAACTTGCAGGAACTAAAAAATTGCAACAGCAAATCGAAGCCGGGACTTCGGAAACAGAAATAAGAGAAAGTTGGAAGAAAGGGTTAATAGAGTTTAAAGAAATGAGATCGAAATATTTAATATATTAGTCGAAAGTTTTAAAGTCAAAAGTCCTAAAGTCACTTGAAAATCGGATTCAACTTTCAAGCTATTCTCTTTACGACTTTAAAACTTTCTGACTAAAAAAGAGGTAATTTCTTCTTCATTTCCTCCACAATATTAAAAGCTGCCGGGCAAATAACAACGTTTTTCAGGGTTAAGTCCGTGATTTGTTGAAACTTTTTTCTATCCGTATGCGGGAATTCTCTGCACGCTTTTGGGCGAACATCATAAATCATGCATGCATTTTCATTATCCAGAAAAGTACATGGCACACTTTGCAACACATAATCCCTGTCTTCGTCAATGCGAAGATATTGCTCGATAAATTGTTGCGGTTTTTGACGTAAATATTTTGAAACACGCTCAATATCCGCATCCGTAAATAATGGACCTGTCGTTTTGCAACAGTTCGCACACTTTAAACAATCCGTTTTCTTGAATTCGGCGTCATGCAAATCCTGCATTACGTAATCCAAATTCTTTGGCGTCTTCTTTTTCAGCTTATCAAAATACTTTTTATTTTCGATATGCTTATCTTTGGCTTCTTTAGGAAGATTGTTTAAAATAGTGTTCATTCGTTAGATTTGTTTTTTCGGTTATTCGATAA
Source organism: Flavobacterium sp. GT3P67 (assembly GCF_004349155.1). Taxonomy (NCBI): domain Bacteria; kingdom Pseudomonadati; phylum Bacteroidota; class Flavobacteriia; order Flavobacteriales; family Flavobacteriaceae; genus Flavobacterium; species Flavobacterium sp. GT3P67. The sequence continues at coordinate 1,045,896 of NZ_SMLF01000001.1, read as the reverse complement.
AACATTCTGCGAAATTACTTAAAACAAATCAACAAATAACTAAATTAACACATCACTATAATGAAAGACCTTTTTGGCAAAGCCATACTCGATTTTCAAACAAATAATTCCCCGGAAGATTTAATCACGGAAACCTCTATTTCTGAAGAGGATGAAATGAGTGTTGAATATCTATTTCGTTCTTATAATGAAATGCCAAAACTGGAACAACACGCCTTACAATTTGCGAAGGGAAAAATTCTGGATGTAGGTTGTGGCGCAGGAAGTCATAGTTTGTATTTACAAAACGAAAGGAATCTTGATGTTCATTCGATTGATATTTCTCAGAATGCAATTGAAGCCTGTAAATTACGAGGTTTAAAAAATGCTCAAGTTCAAAACATTCTTGAGATGGATTCTGATAATCCTGAAAATAAATTTGACACCATTTTATTATTAATGAATGGTACGGGTATTTTTGGAACACTAAAAGAAACAACAAAATTTTTACAGAAACTAAGAAGCTTGCTAAACCTAAACGGACAAATTCTTATTGATTCTTCGGATATCATTTATATGTTTGATAATGACGAAGATGGTGGGAAATGGATTCCAACTAACGGATATTATGGTGAATTGACTTTCACTATACGTTATAAAAATGAAAAAGAAGACCAATTTCCTTGGCTCTACTTGGATTATAACACTTTGCAAAATGCGGCTTTCGCCAATGGATTACAAAGCGAGTTAATTCTAGAAGGGGAACATTATGACTATTTAGCGAAGCTTTCGATTTAAAAGAACACATAATAGTATGGAAAACTCAGCATTAGAAAAATTACGTTATCCTATCGGGAAATTTATCCCCCCAGAAATCTATTCTAGCGAATATCTAACTAATAAAATAGCAGAAATTGCCAGTTTCCCAGAACGCTTGAAAAAAGAAGTGCTTCATTTAACCGAGGAACAACTCGAAGCACCATATCGGCAAGATGGCTGGACTATTCGCCAAGTAATTCATCATTGTGCCGACAGTCACATGAATTGTTTCATCAGAATCAAATGGGCGCTGACCGAAGATAATCCAACAATAAAATTCTATCATGAAGATCGTTGGGCTGAATTACACGATAATTTAACAATGCCTATCGAGCCTACTCTTTCTTTTCTGGAAGGTCTGCACTTTCGCTTGGCTTATTTAATGAATAGTCTATCGGAAGCTGATTTAGAAAAATCCTTTATTAACCCTGAAAACAACAAGGAATTTAAAATTAAGGAAATAATAGGAACTTATGCTTGGCATGGGAACCATCACTTAGCACATATCACAGCATTAAAAAAACAAAAGGGTTGGTGATTGAACGTTTAAACTATTTTTCAATTAATAAAAAATCCCAAATACAGCTTAGTTTGCATTTGGGATCTTTTAAGTTTTAAGGAATATTCAAATATTTATGTGTTTGCAAAGAAACGCGCCATTTTGGATTGTTCATCACATAATCTACAATCAGCGGAGTCATTTCTTCTTTTTTACTCCATTCAGGTTGCAGGAATAAAATAGCATTGTCATTCACTTTTTCAGCTTGCTCTTCGGCAAAAATAAAATCATGTTTGTTATAAATGATAACTTTCAACTCATGTGCATTATCATAAACAGTTTGCGTAGGCAATTTATTTTTTTTTGGAGACAAACAAATCCAATCCCAATTTCCTGTAAGCGGATACGCTCCTGAAGTCTCAATATGAACTTTTCTATTATTTTCTTTTAACTTTTGCGTCAGCAAATTCATATCCCACATTAAAGGCTCACCACCCGTAACAACAACAGTTTCTGAGTATTTGCTTGCATTTGTAACTATTAAATCGATTCCTGTTGGAGGATGTAATTCAGCATTCCAGCTTTCCTTAACATCACACCAATGACAACCCACATCACATCCACCAATTCTAATAAAGTATGCAGCAGTTCCTGTATGAAATCCTTCCCCTTGAATGGTATAAAATTCCTCCATCAATGGCAGCATAGCTCCTTTATTAACTTCTAATTGTATTTCTTTTGATAACATCATTTAATTTTAAAGTGCAAAGATAGTTAATTTGAAAATGAGACAATTTGAAAATAGGAACTAAAACAATAAACTTTAAAAAACAGAAATTTACGAATTATAATAATTCTACAAAAAAACCCAACTTCATTATTTTTAAAATTAAAATTTAGAATGTCTCTAAAAACAAAAAACCGATAGTTAAAAAACTATCGGTTTAATATGTAAGAAACAATTATCTTATTTCAATGTTTTCAATGATTCAGTTGCATAAGCATTAGCTGGGTCAAGCGCTAATGTTTTTCTGAAATACTCCATCGCTTTTGCTTTATCAGTATTAGCATAACTTGCAGCAATATTATTGTATGACTCAATGATTTTAGCTTTAACCGCAGGTTTTGCAGTTTCTTCTGCACCTAAAGCAGTAACTTTAGCTACATACTCTTCATAATTTTTAGTCATAACATCATCTTTTTCAAGCAATCTATTTGTTCTTGCTCTGTAAAGATATGCTTCATGATATGTTGGCGATGCCACTAATACTTTTTCGAAAGCAGCATCTGCTTTTTGTAAAGCAACAACGTCTGGTTTTACATCTTTACTATTATTAGCATAATAATTTGATAAACCATAATAAACATTATCATCAAGATATGTTTTTGAATCTATAACATTAGATCCAAATTCAAAAATTGAAGCAGCTTCTTTGTAAAGTTTTTGTGTAAATAATTTTTTACCAACTTCACTTAAATCTTGAACTGCCAACGGCTCCATTTCAACTGCCTTTTTAATATCTACTAAACCAGCGTTAAAAGCAACAGGATCAATTGATAATTCATCAGCACTAGTGCCTTTTTTTACTTTAGTTAAACCTAAATATAAATAATCTAAAGCGATGGCTTTATTTCCAGGAGAAGTGATAAAACTTTCCAATGATTTAATAGCCACATCAACATTACCATTTTTATAAGCAGCATATCCTAAATAACGATAGATTCTTGGATTAACTTTATCTAATTCTATCATCTTGTTAGCCTCGGCTTCAAGAGCTACATAATCTTCAATTAAGATAAGAAAATCGGCACGACGCATTCTTGAGTGAATAGAATAATCTGTTAAAGACATGTATTTATCATAATATCCTATCGCCGTTTTATAGTTTGCAGCAGCTTGAGAAGGTTTGTTACGTGCAATTTTATAATACGTTTCAGCTAATTCTCTATAAACTGGTCCATAATTAGGATTTATTGCAATAACTTCATTATATGCTTTTAAAGCTTCGTCATAAGATTTAGCACCTTTCAACAAAACACCCAATTGCATTTTAGCTCTTAGCAAAGTATTATCTGCTTGAAAAGCCCTTCCGTAAGCTACATAAGCTTCATTTTGTTTACCATCACCATAATAAGCGTCTCCTAATGCAAGTTGCAATTGAGCATCTTGAGGATTGTTTATCACAGCACGGCTCAAAACTGCAATTGCCTTTTTGTAATCAGGTTTTTCAGCATTCATATATGCTCTTGCTTGGTAAACATACTCTTCAAAATCTTTTCTTCGCATGTCTTTAGTTGCCAGCACAAATTTTGCTTCAGCAGCTGTTACATCGTTTTTATCTAAATCCATTTGGCCTAAACCGATGTAATTTAAATTAGCCCCTTCAGATGCATTTAATCCATTTTGAAAATAAATTTTTGCAGAATCTTCTACACTTTGTGTAAGATACACATTCCCTAAAGTAAAGAAAGCTGCACCATTACTTGGTTTTGTTTTGATAATCGATTTCAATATCGATTTAGCACTTTCAAATTGCTCTGCATCGATAGCCTTTTTTGCCTGATTAATATCTTGTGCTTGACTCGCAAAAGCGGAAGCCACCAATGCAACACTAAAAATTTTTAATTTATTCATTTTGATTGTAATTAATTTATTTTTTATCATTTTCGTTTTTACCAATTATCGTAAACTTCCTTGTGGGAATACGAACTGGTAATAATCCAGATTTTAAAATTATTCTTTGTCCGACATCTCCAGCAACAAATGAAGCGAAGCCCATTCCTAATCCAGAAAAACCTTGACAATTGATTATATACAAATCACGTGCCAAAGGATATTTTTTTTCTGCTATATTATTTTGTGAGGGAATATAATAGCCATCACTATTAAGTCCTTTTACACCTAAAGTATTAACATTATCAACATATTTCTGCATTGCTGGAAGCGGTTGTGAAAGCCAATTAACACCCACTACTCCAATCATACCATCATTTTCTGAAACATATTTTATAACTTCATCATTAGATTTAAAGGAGAAAACACCCTTTTCAGGGATAGCGTTTATTCCTGCCAAAGAATTCATATAACGTACTGTACTAGAATTTAGATTATCGAAAACCAATCCTTTAATTGATGCTACTGGTCTACCTTGCATAAAACTAATAACATCTTTTAACGCTACAAGAGTATCTTTATTGTTTTTATTAGAGATAAAAGCTACAGCATCTGTAGCAAAAACAGTTATTTTTGGATTAATTTTTCTTTGCTTGAAAATTTTCAATTCTTCAGTTGTCAAATTTCTAGATAAAATGGCAATAGCAGCTTTTTCATTAAATAAAGAATTAACCGTCTCAGATTCAGATTTAGCAATAAGTTTTACTTTAGCCTCATATTCATTTTCAAACACGGCAACTTGATCTTCAACAATAGGAGCTAAAGTCTCATCTACATAAATTGTAGTTGACCCTTTCAGTATGGTTTCATTGCCTTTTTTATTATTCGTTTGATTACAAGCAAACACCAATATTATTACTGAAAACAAAATAAAATACGGAAGTTTAGAATAATTTTTCATGATCTAGTTATTATTATCATTAATAATTCGAAAGAATCTAAAGGAAGCATATACAATAAGTAAAGCCCCGAAAGCAATCCTATAAGTAGGTTCCATTACTAGTGGAAAATTCTTCATAAAGATAATAAATAAACCTAAAACAAGGTAAATCAGAAAAAACAAAATTCCTAAAACAAGAAGAAATCGCTCTTTAAGCGATTTCTTCTTAATATTACTAAGTATGTTATTTAACATTATTCTGCAGATTGAATAGTAATTGGAAGAGAATAAAGAACCCTTACTGGTTTACCATTTTGAATTCCTGGAGACCATCTAGGAGATTTTTTCAAAACACGGATCGCTTCTTTTCCTGTTCCGTAACCGATATCCCTAATTACTTTAATATCAGTCAAAGTACCGTCCTTTTCAACTACAAAAGTAACATAAACTTTACCTTTCAATCCTTCTTCTTCTGGAGTTTGATAGTTATTACCAACAAATTTGTAAAACTTCTCAATTCCTCCCGGAAAATCAGGTTTAACCTCAATACCAGCAGTATTATAAATTTGGTCATCAACTTCTTCTACTACAGCTGCAGTTCCAGTACCAACCGGTTCAACAGTTAAAACAGCATCTGGATCTCCTTTTATAGTTTCTGCACCTAATTTTTTATCTTTAATTTCGATAGTTTTAGGCGGCTCTTCAGTAACTTCTTCCGCTTTTGCAACTACTGGTTTAACAAATTTTACCTGATCCACTTTTGGCGGCGGCGGCGGCGGCGGCGGAACATCTTTTTTTATTTCTTCCTTAGGTGGTAATTTAATACTAACAATTTTAGTATCTAAAGTCTCATCAGCATCCGAAGAATCCGGTAGCAAATTTAAAATAAGCGGGGCACCAACTGCAAAAGCAAAAACAAATGCACCAATGATAAGAGCTTTAATGTTAGTCTTGGTATTTGATTTTCTTAGCTCGTAAGCTCCATAAGCTTTATTACGACCTTCGAATACAATATCAAGCCATTGGTTTGTGAATATATCTAATTTCATTTTTCTTAATTATTAGGTTATAGAGTAAATATGAAAATCTTATTTACCTTCTAACAATTTTAGTTCCTCTGGAGAAAAATCATTTACAATTGCATTTGAAGGTACTCCTACAATAGCCATCTCGTCTAGTATATCTACTAAATTACGGTAATTTGATTTCTTACTTGGTTTGATAATTACAATTAAACCTTTGTCTTTGTTCCCAGTGTATTCAACTACTGATTTTTTTCTTTTCAATAATTCTTTACGAATACCTTCTTTACCATAAGAAATATCTTTTGGACCAGCAATTGGAGTTGCTAATAAACCCATATAATATACTATCTTATCATTGTCTCCCAGTAAAACCGTTAATGTACGATTTTCATCAACCTTGATTGGTTTATCAGTAGGATCATCTTCTTTATCAGGCAAACCCAAAGGCATCGATTGTGGTTTAGACAACGTAGTCGTAAGCATAAAGAATGTAATCAATAAGAATGCCAAATCCACCATAGCAGTTAAATCTACTTTTGAGTTTGCCTTTTTACTTCTTACTTTTCCACCTTTTTTGCCTCCACCGTCGCCGGTATTTAATTCAGCCATTTTAGTGTATTTTTTTAATTATTTTTCTGTTGCTCTCAAACCTGTAACTAGAAAGAAGTTATTGATTTTCTGGTCTTGTAAAATATCCATAACCTTTTTAATTGCAGGATATTCTTCTTTTGCATCACCTTTAATAGAAAGTTGCAATTCTTTGTCATTAACATCAATATTTGCAATACGAGAATTGTATATCCACTCATGCAATTGATTATCCAATGAATCTTTAGGCACACCTGGCTGTAAACCTGGCTTACTTCTTTCTGCAGTCTTCATTGCAATTAGTTGCTTAAGATTCGCAATTGGAACTCCAATACCTTCCATTAAAGCAAATTTTGCAGATTCTTCTTCAGTAAATGCAATTCCGTACTTTTGACCCATTAACTCAAGTGCCTTTTTTCTAACTTCTCTACCCTTTAAGTCAAAGAAAACTTTTCCTTTTCCAATAGTTATAGTAGCTAAATTATCATCTGGCAACTTTGATTGAACTGTTGACGCAGGCGTATCTACTGGAAGTGCTTCCGGTATCTTAGCTGTTGCTGTCATTACAAAGAACGACAACAAAAGAAAAGCCACATCACACATAGCAGTCATATCAGTAGACCCTGCTTTTTTTTGCATTTTTATAGCCATTAATATATTTTTTTATACTTACAAGAAAATAGGATCTGTAATCCAGACGTCTATTTCCCTGCAAATTAAATTATTAATTATTTTTTTGTACTTCTGTAGTGTCTGTAAGTATTTACAATTGTATTACCAGCCTCGTCAATAGAGTAAGTCAAAGTATCAATTTTAGAAGTAAAAAAGTTGTAAGCAATAATTGCTAAAGCTGAAGTAGCAATACCTGTAGCTGTATTAATCAATGCTTCAGAAATACCATTTGCAAGTGCAGCTTGATCCGGAGTACCAGCAGCAGACAATGCACTAAATGCTTTAATCATACCAGTTACCGTTCCTAACAAACCTGCAAGTGTACCTAATGATACCATTGTAGAAAGAATAGTCATGTGCTTCTCTAACATTGGCATTTCTAATGAAGTAACCTCTTCTATTTCTTTGTGAATAGTTTCAGCAGCAGCTTCGCTATCTAAACCTTCTTTTTTAACTTCTTGGTATTTCAATAAAGCAGATTTTATTGGATTTGCAACAGATCCTTTTTGTTTGTCACATGCAGCAATCGCTCCTTCAATATCACCTTCTTTAATATCTTTTTGCACACTTGTCATGAATTTATCAAGATTTCCTGTACCAGCTGCTTTTGAGATCACAGCATAACGTTCAAATGAGAACACAACCACCATCAAAAGACATCCTAACAAAATTGGTACAATCGGTCCTCCTTTATATACCATTGCTAACATATTTCCTGGTAATGGGTGACCTGTATTAACACCGCCTTCAAAATTTGCGCCATTACCCATTATAAATTGCCATATTAACCATCCAACAAAAACACATGCTACAATAATGATTCCTGAAATCATTCCTCCTCCTTTTGAATCGTTTTGTTTTTTAACGTTTGCCATTTTTTTTAATTTTAATAGTTTTAAATAATTTATCTTTAGTTATAATAAACTTGTAGTGGAGCAAATTTATATTTTTAGTTTAAATAAAAAAACTTTTTTTAATTTTATTATAATTAAATTTATTTCAAAAATACATTTACAATTCACAACGTTGCATTTATATCAAAAAATTCAAGTAAATTTACTTTATCACAATAAATAACGTATTTTTTTAAGAATTATTAACGTAATATTTCAACAACAACCTCTTTTTAATCAAAATTAATATTTTATATTATTAACAGTAAAAAAGCAGGAAAACTGCAGTATACACTAAAATTTCAGGTTTTATAAAAAAAATAATACCTTGCAAATGATTTAAATCTAAACCTATTATGAGCCGAAAAGAAGATTTCATACAGCAAATTACAGACGGATATAGCTCTAAAGGAGAAAGCATCACTCTTGGCGGAGCAATATTAGACGGTGAAGCTTTGCCCAATGTGCCTGTAAAAATACCGCTAAAAACCTTAAATCGTCATGGATTAATTGCTGGAGCCACCGGAACCGGAAAAACCAAAACGATCCAAGTACTTTCTGAACAATTATCATCCTTTGGAATCCCTGTATTAATGATGGACATAAAAGGTGATTTTAGTGGAATAGCCAAAGAAGGCGAAGAGAAACAATTTATAACTGAACGACACGCTAAAATAAACATCCCTTATACAACATCCCGTTTTCCGGTTGAATTATTGACTTTGTCTGAACAAAATGGAGTTCGTCTTCGCGCTACTATCTCTGAGTTTGGACCGGTTTTGTTTTCTAGAATCCTTAACTTAAATGATACTCAAGCTGGTGTCGTTTCTGTTATCTTTAAATATTGCGATGACAATAAAATGCCTTTATTAGATTTAAAAGACATCAAAAAAATAATAAATTACATCACCGAAGAAGGAAAAGACGAAATTGAGGAACACTATGGCAAGATTTCTACTTCAACAACAGGCACAATTCTTAGAAAAATTATAGAATTAGAACAACAAGGAGCTGATTTGTTTTTTGGAGAAATGTCTTTTGACGTAGAAGATTTAATGCGCATTGATGAAAATGGAAAAGGATACATCAATATCTTACGATTGACTGACATTCAAGACAAACCAAAATTATTTTCGACATTTATGCTGAGTTTACTGGCCGAAATTTACCAACAAATGCCTGAAAAAGGAGATTCGGATCAACCAGAATTAATTATTTTTATCGATGAAGCTCATTTGATTTTCAATGAAGCAAGCAACACATTATTAGAACAAATAGAAACGATTGTAAAACTGATTCGTTCTAAGGGAATCGGAATTTACTTCATCACACAAAACCCAATGGACATCCCAAGTGGTGTTTTGGCGCAATTAGGCTTAAAAATCCAACATGCTTTGAGGGCTTTTACAGCAAATGACCGGAAAGCCATCAAACAAACTGCTGACAACTACCCTACTTCTGACTATTACAAAACTGATGAAGTTTTGACAAGTCTTGGAATTGGAGAAGCTCTCGTTACAGCTCTGAACGAAAAAGGAATTCCAACACCACTTGCAGCAACGATGATGCGTGCGCCTATGAGTAGAATGGATATTTTGACCGAAAGTGAAATTCAGGAAATCAATAACAAATCAAAACTGGTAAAAAAATATAGTGAACTTATTGACCGTGAAAGTGCTTATGAAATGCTGAATAAAAAAATTGCCATTGTCGAACAGGAAGCAGCAGAACAAGAACAGGAAAAAACATCTGAAAAAGAAGAAAGTAAAGGCCCAAGTACAGCTAGTGTAGTAGGGAAATCAGTTTTGAAAGTACTCACAAGTGCTACTTTTATAAGAGGTGCTTTTGGCGTTTTAACAAAAATGTTTAAGAAATGAAGAGTGTAAAAAGTGAGTAGTGAAAAGTTATACCATTTATCTTTGAAAATACTGAAACAAATCAATGTCTTTTTGTAATTCCTGTAAATATTGAAAAATTATTGCCGTAAATTCTATTCACTTTTCACTACTCACTTTTCACACCTTCTCACCCAACAACTCTAAAATTTTCTTTTCTACCACTTCGCTATCCCAAATATTCTCGATGTTTTCCATTTTCAAAACTTCTTCCATAATAGCATTTTGATAATCCCCAATAGCCAAAGCTTCGGCGTAAGGACGATCACTAAAGGTTACTCTGCTATAAAGCGGAATCCATTTTTCCGGGTATTTATCTGAGAATGATTTTTCGATTTTCTTTTGTAATAGGAATTTTTCATCAGCCGTTTTAGAACTCATTTCCATAAAATTGCGATAGGAAAGTTCTGCAATGGCATCTGCATTTGGTTTACGGGATTTTTGATATTCAGAGAAAATCGTTTTCCAATCATCTCCATACTTTTCAATCATTTCATAAAGAATCGAAATGTCTTCAAAGCCCGCATTCATTCCTTGTCCGTAAAATGGAACAATTGCATGACAAGCGTCACCAATTAAAGCAATTTTATCTTCGTAAGTCCAAGGAAAACATTTCATCGTCACTAAAGTACTTGTTGGATTTTTGAAAAAATCTTCCGTCAATTTTGGAATAACATCAATGGTATCCGGTAAGTTTTTCTCAAAAAAAGCTTCCACCTCTTTTTGATCTTTCAAAGAAGCAAAAGAATTTTCTCCTTCAAAAGGCATGAATAAAGTACATGTAAAACTACCGTCTAAATTGGGTAAAGCAATCAACATATATTCCCCTCGTGGCCAAATATGAAACGAATTTTTGTCTAATTTATGGGTTGCATCCGAGTTTGCAGGAATGTTTAATTCCTTATATCCAATAGGTAAAAATTCTTGCGAATAATCAAACATGCTTTGACGCTGCATGCGATGGCGGATTCTGGAAAAAGCACCATCGGCACCAAAAACCATATCATATTTTTTGTCCTCCCAAGCACCTCTTTCGGTTTCACCGATGTGCAAAGTAGCATCATCTAAAGTTACATCCCATATTTTATGTTCGAAAAAGAATTCAGCTCCTGCAGCTTCCGCCAAATCGATCATTTTTCTATTCAAAGTCCCTCTTGAAATCGAGTAAATAGATTCGCCTTCTTGTCCGTAATTTTGAAAATTAAGTTTGTCAACAAGATGAATGGCACGTTTGTCCATTGGAATTGCAATGGCTCGCACGGCGTCACCCACTCCCACACCATCAAGTGCTTTCCAGCCTCGGTTAGACATGGCTAAATTAATAGAACGGCCGGAAAACTGAATTTGTCTAATATCTGGGCTTCTATCGAAAACATGAACAGTATGACCTGCTTTACGAAGGTAAATAGCTAATAGAGATCCAACTAATCCTGAACCTACAACCGCTATTTTTTTGGAAATTTGCATTAATTTTTTATAAAAAGTTAGGCAAAATTACTGATTTTATTAGACTAAGAACTTTAAAAACTATTAATTTTTACGTGGAATAAAAACCAATTTTGTTGAAGTTCTAACAATCTCATCCCTGTTCAGCTTCATTCTTCTAAATTTTCCAGAATTATACAACTCCGCTTGATCACTGTAATGCGCACTTAACGGATTCCCTGATTGTCCAGTTGGAAGAATGCTCCAACTGTTTTCTATATCCGAAAAATCAATAATCCTTCTCGTTGACGGGCCTCCTTTTACAATATAATTTCCATCATCCGTAAAATCAAAAAACAAATTATTAATGACTTCGGTGGAACCTGAAACTTCAAAAGGCCCTACATTGAAAATTCTTCTTAATGCTGCCACTTTCCCTAATGGATGCTGGTGTTCTACCGTGTGAACCTTATTCCAAGTCCAATCAGAAACCGAAGTTCCCAATTGTTTTTCTAAAGCTACAATTGACTCTTTAAACGATTTTGATATAATATTACTTCTGGTTTCTTTTACATTTTTAGTACTTATATTATCCCACCAAAGTGATTCTTGATTCTTAATTTGTTTTGCAATAATTTGCTTCATAATATGCGTGTCTAAAAATTGCTTGAAATTAACTGCACCCAGTTCATCCTCGAAGGTATTTTTCAAATAATTAAAAATCCATTTGTTGTAAATTGTTGGTGCAACATCAGCAAGATTATTGGAACCTTTCCATTCTTTCAAAACAGTTAAGGCTTCTTTTTCATTTTCAGAAAGTGATTTTTGATTCACTTCCGATATTAATTGTTTAACCACTTCCGGAGCTACTGATGACGTATTATCAAAAATCATTTCTCCTACTGCAGTTTTGTCCCAATTTGATTTTGGACTTAATAACTGCATGATTCTTTTTGCTCTGTCTTCAGGAAGGTAATAGCCAGGATATAAAAATCCATCTATAGGTTCCGGTTGGTTATTCGCAGAATACACATAATTCCATTTTGGATTTACCGCCGATGGATTTTTGGAGAAATCCAGATATTCTTTAATATCATCTTTACCACTGGCACCATTCAAAATAAAATTAGGGTTTACACCCGCATTATGCTTGTATAATTTTCCAGTTGCCCACCAAGCCACATTTCCTTTGGCATCGCCATACATTATATTTAAACCGGGCGCCGCTATCAAACCGACTCCTTTTTGGAAATCGGCTTTACTTTTAGCATGCGAAAGTTCATAAACAGCCTCAAGAATTTGTATGGGTTGTTGCGTATAAATCCAAGACATCGCAACAGGTTTGTCTTGCTGCAAACCATCAATCAAGTCATTCACTATTGGTCCGTGGCGCGTTATTTTTACATTCAAAACCACATCCGTAGAATCTTTTACTTTTATAATTTTTTTTCGAACCTCATAAGCACTAAAACCGCTTGGTATCTTGTAAGCATTGGCATCATTTGGATTATTCTCCTCTTGGTACAAATCAATATCATCATTCTCAAACATAGTTAAACCATACGCATACTCGCGATTGTGCCCCAATAAAGGATATGGAGTTCCCGCCAAATAACAACCGTACAATTCAAAATCCGGCGTCACTAGATGTGCTTCATACCAAGTTCCCGGTTGCGAAAACCCAATGTGTGGATCATTAGCAAAAATGACTTTTCCATTTTTCGTTTTCTTTGGAGCAATAACCCAACTGTTACTTCCTATAAAAGGAGAAACTGGAGACTGATCTAAAAGCAAGGCTACCGACTTTGAAATAGCGCTATATTCTTGAGGTGTTTCTTTGGCATTTTTAATTTGGGTGGTATTAAACGAACCATCAATCCCAAAATCCTTGAGATATTCCATTCCATATTTGTTTCGAATATCAGTCAACAACGGATCTGATTTTTGAGCCATCGCAAAATTAAAAGACATATAACCAAAAATATTATAAACGTCTTTAATCGTAAATTTCTCTTTCTTAACTCCGATTAAACTAAACTCTATTGGCGTTGTTCCTTCTTCCAGATATTGATTAATGCCATCCAAATACGCTATGGTCAATTGATAACTTGGACTGTTTTTATCCAATACTGCAATCGCTTTTGCAGATGCTTCTTGGATTCCAAGTCCTGCAAAGAATTTATCATTTTTCAGTGCTACAGAACCAAAAATCTCCGATAATCGTCCCGGAGCAATACGGCGCATTAGTTCCATTTGCCACAATCGGTCTTGCGCATGAACATAACCCAAAGCCATCATCGCATCCTTTGAATTAGTCGCATAAATATGCGGAACGCCAAACTCATCAAAATAAACTGTCGTCTCTTTTTGAATCTTTTTCAGTTGCAATTCCCCCTCATATTTTGGTTTTAGATAAAACCCATAAATAATTAAAGCTACTGCTAAAACTGCTACTAACGAAAGTAAAACCAGAAGGACTGTTTTAAATTTTTTCATATTTGAATAAATTGATAAACAAATATATAGGATTTGAAAGTTATTTAAAACAATTTATTTTCATTGGCTTTTGGCACTAAACAAAAAGAGTGTTTAAATTCTATACGAACTTAAACACTCTCAATTATGATACGAATAAATTTATTCCTTTTTTCTTCCGTCTATAATAGCCCCAGTTCCCGCACCTACACCTGCGCCTGCGATACCGCCAATTATAGCTCCTTGAACTTTTTTCTTACTAATGATTGCTCCTGTTGCAGCACCAACTCCTGCGCCAATCACAGCACCTTTAGCGGTTCCGCTCCAACCTTTCTTTTTTGTTGTAGTGGTAGTTGTTGCAGCCGCTTGTTGGTTGACAACAATAACCTCTTTTTGAGTTTCTATTTTGGTTTCTTGAATTTTAGCCATTTCAACCTGCATGGAATCAATAACTCTTTGTTTCTCCATTTCAACTTTCATCGAATCAACAGTAACCTGTTTTGCCTTTTGAATTTCCATTTTCCCTTGATTTTGACAAGAAACAACAACTGCGGCTATAAGTAAAAAATATAATGCTTTCATAATTTTAAATTATATAATTTGTAATTATACAAAGGAACACCTAAACTGCGCAATAAACTTTATACAATTTAAACTATTCTTTATATAATTCTGCGTCTGACTTATTTTAGAATTCCAGATTTCAATATTTGTCCAAAGTGATACATATCTTCAAAAGAACAATACAATGGAACTGGTGCTAGTCGAATAACATTGGGTTCACGCCAATCGGTAATCACACCATTTTTCATAAGATAATCAAATAAACTACGTCCTTCCCCATGAAGCAACATTGATAATTGTGACGCTCTTTCTGATGGATTTGACGGCGTTATAATTTCGAAAGTACTATCGACTTCTTTGTCTATTTCGTGCAGAATGAACTCTAAATACGAAGTGATTTTATCTCTTTTTTGAATTAAAGCGTCCATTCCTATTTCATCAAACATTTCTACTGAAGCCAAATAAGGTGCCAGAGAAAGTACCGGTAAATTACTGATTTGCCAACCATCAGCACCATGAACAGGATCAAAAGTTGGTTCCATCTTGAAACGACGTTCTTTATTATGTCCCCACCATCCTGCAAATCTTGGTAAATCGTTATTGTTATGATGTTTTTCGTGAACGAAACATCCTGAAGCATTTCCAGGTCCAGAATTCATGTATTTATAACTGCACCAAGCTGCAAAATCCACATTCCAATCGTGCAATTCCAATTTTACATTTCCAGCAGCGTGGGCTAAATCCCAACCTACTTTTGCACCAGCTTTATGACCAGCTTCAGTTATCGTTTTAATATCAAAAACTTGTCCTGTGTAATAGTTCACACCACCAATTAAAACCAAAGCCAACTCATCACCTACTTCTTCAATTTTAGCCAAAACATCTTCTAGGCGAATGTTGTGTTCGCCTTCGCGACGTTTGATTTCTACAATCGCATCTTCTGGGTTGTAACCATGAAAATGAACCTGACTTTGAAACATATATTGGTCCGAAGGAAATGCTTTTTCCTCACAAATAATTTTATATCTGGTTTTTGTAGGTCGGTAAAAGGAAACCATCAACAAATGAAGATTGACCGTTAACGTATTCATCACGGTAACTTCACTCGGCAAAGCACCCACAATTTTACTCAACGGATTTGCAAATCGTTCATGGTAATCCCACCATGGTTTTTTACTGTAAAAATGACCTTCGACAGCCAAATTCGCCCAGTCATTCATCACCTCATCTACATACGATTTAGTTCGTTTAGGCTGTAATCCTAGTGAGTTTCCTGTGAAATAAATTACCTTTTTTTCATTTACCTGCGGAAAAATAAATTCATCTTGGTATTTATGTAATTGATCTTGCGAATCAAGTTGTTTTGCAAATTCAAGGGTATTTTCGAATGTCATGGTTTGTATTTTGTTTTGTAAAAGTAGTAAAAAAAGACAGATAGATAAAAGACTTTTAGTCGATTGACGACAGATAAAACAGTTAAAATTCCGGGTGAGAAAAAATAATTCTTGAATACTATACGGAATTAAAAAACAACTCGTTATTTAACTATATTTGATTGAATTTAAATTTCTTAGCTATGCTTAAAAACAGTTTGAACGTTATTATTATTGCTGTCGCCGTGATAATTTCTTCGTATTTATTTTCGAATGCTTTTCAGAATCGAAATAAAAGTAATGACACCATAAGCGTGACCGGTTCCGGAAAAAAGGATTTCGTGTCGGATTTGATTGTTTGGAGCGGTTCTTTTTCTAAAAAAAGCATGACTTTGAAAGATGCCTACGCAGCATTGGATTCTGACAGAGAGAAAATAAAAAGCTATTTATCCGGCAAAGGAATTGCTCCGAATGAAATGGTATTTTCAGCAGTGAATTTCAATAAAGATTTTGAAACTACCTATAACGAAAACGGAACTACAAGACAGCAAATTTTCAGTGGATTCACCTTAACCCAAAACGTGAGCATTCAATCTAAGGAAGTAAATAAAATTGAAGAATTATCACGACAATCAAGTGAGTTAATCAACTCGGGAGTGGAATTCTATTCTACTCCACCTGAATATTATTACACAAAACTTGCCGAGTTAAAAATAAAAATGATTGCCGAAGCTACAAAAGATGCGAGTATCAGAGCAAAAAGTATTGCTGAAAATGCAGATGCGAGTTTAGGAAATCTAAAAAAATCAGATATGGGTGTTTTTCAAATTACGGGTCAAAACTCATCTGAAGATTTTTCTTATGGAGGATCATTCAATACACAATCCAAAAACAAAACGGCTAACATTACGGTACGATTGGTGTATCAAGTGAATTAGGAATACAAATCATAAGTCATCCCGAAATTGTTTTGCGTGAGGGATGGAAGCGGCATCCTTTATTTTCTTTCTTTAAGAAAATAAAGATACAGCGTATAGCCCGACCCTTGGGGCACGCCAAAAAAAAAATCTCGCCATAACTGACGAGATTTTGCTATTTAGAATCTGATGTAATTCAGATTAGATGATTAACATCGCGTCACCGTAAGAATAGAATTTGTATTCTTTTTCGATTGCTTCTGCATACGCTTTTTTCATTAAATCATGGCCGCAAAATGCTGAAACCATCATTAATAAAGTAGATTTTGGTGTGTGGAAATTGGTAATCATACACGTTGGAATCGTAAATTCGTGAGGTGGAAATACAAATTTATTTGTCCAGCCATCAAAAGGATTTAATGTATTATGTGAAGATACAGAACTTTCTACAGCACGCATCGATGTTGTTCCTACAGTACAAATACGTTTCTTTTTAGCTTTGGCTTCATTCACAATATCACACGCTTCTTGAGTAATTTTTAATTCCTCAGAATCCATTTTATGTTTTGATAAATCCTCAACCTCAACTGGATTGAAAGTTCCCAAACCTACGTGAAGTGTTACTTCGGCAAATTTAATTCCTTTTATCTCTAGTTTTTTTAATAAATTTTTAGAAAAATGCAGACCGGCAGTTGGTGCTGCAACAGCTCCTTCTTCTTTAGCATAAATGGTTTGGTAACGTTCCGCATCTTCCGGAGTTACGTCTCTAGAAATGTATTTTGGAATTGGAGTTTCTCCAAGTTCCGTTAATTTATTTCTGAATTCTTCATAAGAACCGTCGTAAAGGAAACGCAATGTTCTTCCACGAGAAGTCGTATTGTCGATAACCTCAGCAACTAATGAGTCGTCATCTCCAAAATATAATTTGTTACCAATTCTGATTTTACGTGCCGGATCAACCAAAACATCCCAAAGTCTTTGCTCAGAATTTAATTCTCTAAGTAAAAAAACTTCGATTCTTGCTCCTGTTTTTTCCTTGTTTCCATACAAACGTGCTGGAAAAACCTTGGTGTTATTCAGAATTAAAACATCTCCGTCATCAAAATAATCGATAACATCTTTGAACATTTTATGTTCTATAGTTCCCTTTTTACGATCAATAACCATTAGACGAGCTTCGTCTCTGTTTTCAGCTGGATATTCGGCAAGAAGTTCTTTTGGTAAATCGAATTGAAAATGTGATAATTTCATTTGATAAAGTTATGAGTTATGGATTATGAGTTATGAGTTAAGCCTCAATAAATTATAATCGTTTGCAAATATACGATTGTGAGATAGGCGTTGTCAAGTGTTTTGCTGTTTATTTTCAAAAGTCCGTTGCCACAAAGGCGCAAGGGCACTATCTAAAATTTTATTTACTAAATCTCAGACACATTATATCCTAATTTTTTCATGTCTTCCCAAAAATCAGGATATGATTTAGAAACTACTTCGGCATTTTCGATGATTATTGGCACTTTTAAAGCTAATGGTGCAAATGCCATCGCCATTCTGTGATCGTTATAGGTAGCAATTTTGATATTATGATTGATTTTATCTGAAGCCATAAGCGTCAAACTATCATTGGTAACTGAGATATTCGCACCTAATTTAGTTAACTCTATTCTAAGCGCTTCTAATCTATCGGTTTCTTTAATCTTCAAGGTATGCAGCCCTGTAAGATGACAACCAATTCCTAATCCTAGACAAGTAACTACAATCGTTTGGGCAATATCTGGTGTGTTGTTCAATTCGAAATTTACAGTTTGAGGTACGAAGTTGACATCTTTTGTAAGGGTCATTTTGTTTCCTTCAAATTGAGTTTCAACACCCATTTTTTTGTAGATCTCAACCAAAGCAGAATCACCTTGCAAACTGGTTTCTTTATAACTGGTCAATGAAATACTCGCATTTTCAGCTAAAGCAGCCAAACTAAAAAAGTAAGAAGCTGAACTCCAATCGGATTCTACGGTCATTACTTTTGATGCTACTTCTTGTTTTGGATAAACGGTAATTACATTTCCTATAAAACTGGTTTTGATATCCAAATCATTCAACAGAGCCAATGTCATTTTAATGTAAGGAACCGAAGTAATTTCACCTACCAAAGTTATTTCAATGCCGTTTTCCAGTTTTGGCGCCACTAACAACAATGCCGATATGTATTGACTGCTCACATTTGCAGGAATAGTAACTTTAGAAGCTGTGATTTTTTGTCCTTTGATTCGAATAGGCGGATACCCTGCTTCTTTTTCGTAGGAGATTTTCGCACCCAATTGTTCCAAGGCTTCCACCAAAACTTTGATGGGGCGCTCCGTCATTCGCTGAGAGCCAGTCAACACTACTTCGCGACCTTCGTTTACTGCAAAATAAGCCGTTAGAAATCGCATGGCCGTTCCCGCATGATGAATATCTACTATTTCCTCGCTTCCTTTCAAGGCTTTTTGCATTACTTCACTATCATCAGAGTTGGATGTATTGGCTAAAGTAATATTTGGAAACAAGGCTTGTAACAATAATAGTCGGTTGGTTTCGCTTTTTGAACCGGTAATATTTAATTGTGAATTGTCAATTGTGAATTGTGAATTCGTACTTAATTTTAAATTCATTTTTGTAATTATGAGTTATGAATGATGAGTTATAGCTTTAGCTTTCTACTCAAATACTTTAGGTGCGCAATTTACCACTCCTCATTTATAATTCATAATTTATGATTCACAAATTATTTGAGTTTTTCGTTGTTTTTGTGACGGTCCTTATCTCGAATAGATTTTAAATCCATCTTTTTGTCGAACGCAGCCTGCAAATCGATTCCAGTTTGGTTTGCTAAACACAATACCACAAAAACCACATCGGCTAATTCTTCGCCTAAATCTTTGTTTTTATCGCTTTCTTTTTCGGATTGTTCTCCATAACGGCGGGCAATGATTCGGGCGACTTCGCCTACTTCCTCAGTAAGTTGTGCCATATTAGTCAATTCATTGAAATAACGAACACCGTGTTCTTTGATCCAAGTGTCAACGTCTAGTTGGGAATTTTTTAGGTTCATGATTATAGTTTTTTAAGTACTATTTTTTCGTTTTGTTTATCAATAATTTTTTGAAATAAATTTTTTAAATTACTATAATATTCTGCTTCCATAATAGCAGTATTTATTTCTTTAGTAATAATGATTTGAATTTTATTCCCTTCTACCTGAGTATTAATTACAAATAAAATCACATTGTCTTCAGAAGCTATCTTTACTGATTTCGGAATAGATTCCACTATATAATCCTCAGGAATTTCTATATTTATGTTGTATTTTTCATGCTTTGGATACCCAAAATAAATAGGCATTTGCCTTTTCTCCTGAACGAATGGATTTTTCTTTAACGTAAAAAACAATAGAGGATCAATAAACATTTTACCTCCTATAATTTCACAATGGTTATCTGAAGTAAAAGTAAAAGTTTCTGTAACTGGTTTTGACATATCGGTATCTCTATTTCCAATACTGTAGTCATTAATCAGTATTCCGTCCAAATTATTTTCTATTTTTTCCAGATAATTTTCTTCATTTTGTTGTGCATTTTTTTCTCTAAAACTATATGCTTCATAGGCCATCTTTTGAACTCTAAATTTACCAGTAATGTGCCCGAGATTATTAATTTTTGTCATCAAAGTATAATTAACTTTAGATGGCATAGTTGGCACAAGATTAATCTCTTGAGAAGTTCCGTCTTGTTTAAGGAGTCGCCCAGTCCAGTTCAATACATTCAAAGGCAAAATATTCTGTGTAGTATATTTATGTGTTGCATCTAACAAAATTTGTTTCCCATCAAGATCAGCTGCCACAATTACATAATTAAAAACTGTTCTATTAGGAAAAGCAGGAACGCCATGTTCTATAGTACTTATCAAAACAGGATTGGCATTTATACCCGCTAATTTTAACATTGCTATTAATATAAAATTTATTTCAGCGACATTTCCAGTTTTGTCCAGATAGGCCTGTTTTACTCCTTTTTCAGTAAAATAACCATTTTCTTTATTCCAATTCATTTTGCTTTGAACAAATTTAAAAATGATGTCTAATTTCTCGTCATCAGAAACAGCATTTTTAAGTATCAATTTAACATCTTGGAGAAGATGAAGCTGTTCATTAAGTTCCTTTCCAAAATTTTTATTTTCAAAAATAGTTTTTGCAACCCCTTCCCAAGTTATTGAATAATCCTTGACGGGTTGTTCAGGAAAACGAGTTCTTTCTAACTCATTTTGAATAGAAGATTTATAATTTCTAATATTATCAACATAATCTTCTTCTTTGATTCCTGGTATATTTTCCGTTATATAGCTACTATTAATCTGTCTATAACTTAAATTGGCCGTTCTTTTGTACTCATCTTCAAAACTTTGAGAGCCATTGACAAATTTCGTATCCGATTTAACTTTTACATATCCAGTCAAAATTGGCTTATAAATAAAAAATTCTGGTATCTCAGTAATGTATTCAGAATAGTTTATCGGAATATCATATTGGTTATCATAAACAGGAAACTTTACAATATTTTCAGATTTCAAAACATATTTAAACTCTATAACGGAACCAACTTTAACATTAGGCATTGATATCGTTGCTTGATTCCAATATTCGTTTACATTTTTCTTGAAACTTCCTTCGCCATTTAGCTTTGTTTTTACTACAGTACTATTCTCAATATTATATGTTACTGCATTAGAAAATTTTACAGATTCATCATTCATATCTTCGTAACCGACATAATATGGGACTTCAAAATTTGCCCAACTTAAACCTTCTTTTTTGTATATTTTGATTCTATAAGTATATTCATGAATAACCGTAAAACCTCTATTTAAATTATACTTAAAAATGGTTCTAGCTTTTTTATACAAAATGGAGGCAACGGCAGTTGTATCTTCGGCATGAAACCTTTCTAAGAGCTCTTTGTTTGATACTTTTCCTAATTCAGAATTTTGTGCATTTGTTTTCACAATAGTCAGAAAAAGCAATAACACAGCTATAACTTTGATTATTTTCATATGACTACACTTTTTTAAGCACTATTTTTTCGTTTTGCTTATCAATCATTTGTTGAAAAAAATCTTTTAATACATCATAAAAATTTGCCGGTACAATAGCTGTATTTATATTTTCGGCAATAGAAATCTGAATTTTATTTCCTTCATTAGCAATTATATATTTAAAAGCGCCGACATTCTCCCCTGTTGCAATATTCATCACTTTAGGCAAGGATTCCACAACATAGCCTTCTGGAATTTCTATGTTAATATTATACTTATTTTCAGTTGGATAGCCAAAATCTACAGGATATTCCCTTACCTCTTGCTTAAAAGAATTCTCTTTCGAAGCCAAGAAAATCAATGGTGAAATATAGATTTTATCGTTTATTACTTCCACTGTTTTGGAATCCTTGAACGAATAGCTTTCCACGATTGGCTTTGCTAAATCCAGTTCATTTTCCCTAACGTAGTCACTAATCTCTATGTTATTGTTTTTATTTTCCAATGCCTCCAAATAACTATCCTTGCTTGTAACTAAATGCTTTTGTCTAAAATACAAAGCCTCATGATTTGTAAACTGAGTTCTGATTTTCCCATCAATGGAACCATTAATCCCCAATACAAGATTCATAATTGTAGATTCTTTTGAAAGGGCTTTAGGCATTAAATCAACCTCTGTAGAGGTGCCGTCCTTTCTGATCAATCTTCCGAACCAATTCAGATCCCTTAACGGTAAAACATTGGGCACTGAGTATTTCTCGGTTGCATCCAATAATACCAAACCGTCATTCACTTCTACAGCCGCAATAACATAATCAAAAGCTGTTCTATTAGGGAATAATGCTACTCCGTTAGCGCGTGTACTTAACAATACCGGATTAGCATTGATTCCAGCATAACGCAACATAGCGGTGAGCATAAGGTTAATTTCGGCTACATTTCCTGTTTTGTCTTTATAGGCTTTCTTTACGCCATCGTTACAAGAATAACCATAATAATTATTCCATTTCACACTAGATTTAACGTAATTAAAAATAGCTGTTATTTTTTCTTCTTGGGTATTCAAACCTTTAATTAAAGCATTTATATCATCTTCAAAATAACCTGTTTTATCCAATTCCGGCCCAAAATCATTATACTCATAAATCGTTTTTACTACTGATTTCCAATCGGTTGAATACGACTTCAAAGGCTGATTAGGGTATTGCGTCATTGACAATTCCTGTACCAAACTTGATGTATAATTATCAATATTATTTACAAAAGATTCTTCATTCAACGCCGGTAAATTCTCTGCTAAATAAGTGGTTCTGGTTTCTTCATATTCTAGTGCACTTTCATAAAATGATGTATTCACATTACTAGAAGCTGTTCCAGCTTGTTTACTTTCCATATCCAAAAATTTTATTGTTTTTGGTCTTTTCTCTACTGTTACTTTTGGAAAAACAAATCCTTTTTGATTGGTATTATAAATAAAATATTGTGGAATAAAAGTTCTATACTCTGAATAATTTACCGGAATTGTCGTCTGGAAACTATACTCTCTCGGCATTACAATACTCAACGATCGAATTGTATACTGAAATTCTATTACAGACCCTTCTTTTATATTTGGCATTGTTATCTTTTTATGCCCCAAAAATCTATTGATGGTCTCATCAAATATTCCGTCACTTTTCAGTTTCGTTTTCTCAATTTTCCCATCCAGTAAATTGTATGTTACAGCATCCGTAAAGGAGACATTTTCTTTAGAATTATTTCCTAAATAGTAGCGCACTTTTTGATTTGCCCAATCATAACCCTCTTTTTTATAAATCTTAATCCTAGTTTTCACTTCCGTTATCATTACAAAACCTTCGCTTTTATTATATTCAAGACTCATCTTTCCTTTTTTGAATAATATCGCCGCTACTGCAGAAGGGTCTTTAGGATGCTCTTTCTCTTCTAATTCAGCAATCGAAACTTTACCCAATTCAAAGTTTTGAGCGGTGCTTTTTGAGACCGAAATAAGAAATAATAAAAAGAGGAGCGATTTTTTAAATTGCATGGTTTTATTGGTTTTGGGTTAGAATAATTTTGGCATTATCATTTTTTGAAATCTGTTCTATAAAAAGACGGTATTCATCATATTCTTTACTGGAATACAATCCTTTTTTCAAGAACACACTCCGTTTGTAAACCAGATTATTGTTGTCTTTTTTGACAATCTCTGTTTTGTATTCTCCGAATTTACTTTTCAATTCAAAATTATTGGGTAAAAATTCAACAGAAAAACCCGAAGGCAAAGCTATAGTTACCTCATCTGTATCACTATAACCTCTTTGAATTTCAAGTGGATTATTACGATTTCGGATTCGCTTTACAGTTCCTCCCATTTGGTTATAGCCATTGACAACAAACATTATTTTATTTCCGGAAACATTTCCATAATTTACTGCACTGATTTCAGCATTTTCAGTAAATCTTACGTTCTCTTTATCGTTTGAGAATGTTATTTTATCAATCTTTAAATTATTGATATTACTCCAATATCTTTTATAATGTGCTTCTTTGTCCGTTGGCTGTACATTTTCAATAGGTGCTTTTTGACTGTATTGTGAACCCTCCGAAACAATTGTTATTTTTCCGGAAAAATCTCCCGTTTCTGAAACCGAATAGTTCCCTTTACTAATCTGAGAGTTGTCTTTATCTTCATAAATTTTAGTCCTAACAATCTCTCCTCCATCTGGTTTTATAACTAAAACTTCTCTGTCGTCTGTAAAAGTACCTTGATATCCAAACGGATCATCTTGACTGGTACATTCTAACCATATATAATTATTTCCATTTGGAATAGACAAAATAACGTGATTGCCTTGCATGGATACAAAATCAGACTGAATGCTTAACTTTTTTCTATCTCCATACAGAATGGTATAATACGAAGGCACACTTACCACATCCAATAAGGCCTTAGTATAATTAGTCAATGCTTTACAATCTCCATATCCAAGACGATCCACATCACTGGCAAGCATAGGTTTCCATCCGCCAATTCCAACTTGAATACTGATATATCTTACTTTTTGTTGTACAAAATTGTAAATTAATTTTGCTTTTTTAATTGGGTCTTTTTCATCTCCGACAAGGGCCTTTGCTTTCATTTTGGTTTCATCTGACAAAATCCCTGTTCCTGATAAAATTTTATCGGAATACCATTGCCCAAACTCCTTCCAAGTCTTTGCATTACCATCTACTCCTTCTAAATGAAATAACTCTAATCCCATCATCACTTTTGGAAAAATGGAACTATTAACCGGGCTGTAATCTTCCTGCTTTTGAGCCAGAATATTCGTAGCAGTATACGAGAGTTGTGTTGCAGTATCTATAGTTTTATCAATTTTAGAATTAGAAAAATTGAATTCCATTTTCTTGAAACCTAAATTATCTGGATACTTTACATTCAAAACGCTTTTCTCTACACTTACAAAATAATTATTTAATGGATACCACTGTGGAATAAAAGCTGTAGTAGAGGTTTCTATTTCGCTATCAAAAACTATTGTAAAGGGATACTGGATGGGAGTGTAATCTAAATAAAGATAACGGTTATCCGAAAAAAGGGTACCGCCATCAACAGCACTTTGGTCTTTAAAATCTTTGCGCTTAATTTTTTTGATTTCTTTTCCTAAAATATCATAAACAGTTGCCTCGATATTTCTAATATTGGTCCTTTTATCATAACTTTCAATAGCGTCAATTGCACTAAGACCTTTTTCATTTAGAACCGTTACCACTCTTTTAGTGATGATATTCATGCTTCTTTGTGAAGCAATAATTATGTCTATTTGATTTAGACGAACAACAGCATTAGCATTTTCTTTTAAGCTATCTGAAATGTTCAAAGAGTTATATTCTATCTTTTGAGCAAAAATAAAAGAAGTAAAAAACAAAAATAGGAAAGAGATATATTTGAAAATCATAAAAATTCTTTTTATCAAAAATATAAGAATTTTTCGATTAAAGAAAACTTAATCTCTATTTTTACTATCGATGATTATGGTAACAGGTCCATCATTTAATAAAAGTACTTTCATATCCGCACCAAAGATGCCGGTTTGTACTTTTTTACCAATTTCTTTCTCCATCTGAATTACAAAATTCTCGTATAACGGAATGGCAACTTCTGGTTTTGAAGCTTTTATATAAGAGGGACGATTTCCTTTTTTGGTAGAAGCATGCAATGTAAATTGACTTACCACAATTATATCTCCGTCAATAGCTTTAACCGAAAGATTCATAACATCATTTTCATCCCCGAAAATGCGGATATTAATAATCTTATTAACCAGCCAACTGCTGTCTTCTTGCGTATCGCTATCTTCAATTCCAACTAAAACCAACAACCCTTTTTGGATATCAGCTACAATTTTATTGTCAATGGTTACGGAAGCTGAGGAAACTCTTTGAAGGACGATTTTCATTTTTAAAATTGAAATTGATTTTTGAAATTGTTATTGTTATTCCCTAGTCTTATCACTGATTATTCGATCTTCATTATGAATGTCGGTACGATAATTTTCATCATCCCCTTCCAGAATTTTAAGGTAACTTCTATAACGGGACCAGGCGATTTCGTCTTTTTCCAAAGCTGCTTTGATAGCACAATGCGGCTCGTCTTTATGCAAGCAATTATTGAACTTACATTGCTCCTTCAATTTGAAAAACTCAGGAAAATAACCACTGATTTCTTCTTTTTCCATATCCACAATTCCAAAACCTTTGATACCTGGCGTATCGATGATTCTGGCATTAAAAGACAAATCATACATTTCGGCAAAAGTCGTAGTATGCTGTCCTTGTTTACTAGCTTCAGAAATTGTTTTTGTTTTTAGATGTAAAGAAGGTTCCATTGCATTTACCAAAGTTGATTTCCCAACACCAGAATGTCCGGAGAACATACTCACTTTGCCAATCATCATTTCTTTCAACTCCTCAATTCCTTTCATTTCAGTCGAAGATACGCGCAAACATTTGTATCCAATTTCCTGATATACGTGCTGCATGTACAATTGTTCGTCTAAAGTGGCGTCATCAAAAGTATCGATTTTATTAAAAACCAATATCGTTTCAATTCCGTATGCTTCAGCAGTAACCAGAAAACGATCAATAAAATTAAAAGTAGTTGGCGGATTATTTATGGTAACCAACAAGAAAACGCGATCAATATTAGACGCAATAATATGCATCTGATGCGATAAATTCACAGATTTTCGAACAATATAATTCTTCCTGTCGTGAATTTTATGAATGGTTCCCGTAACGGTATCGGATGATTCTTCGAGTTCATAATCCACAACATCGCCCACAGCAATAGGATTGGTACTTTTGATTCCTTTAATTCGGAATTTCCCTTTCATACGGCATTCGATAAAATCACCTTGTTCGGATTTTACGGTGTACCAACTTCCTGTAGATTTGTATACGAGTCCTGTCATTGAGGATTTTTGATTGAAGATTAACGATTTCTGATTTCTAATTTAAAATCTAAGACTTTGCAAAGATAAAGGATTTATGGAGGATTTTTGATTGAAGATTAACGATTTTAGATTTCTGATTTTAGAAGACTCTAAAATAAACAGAAAATCCCAAAACTATAAGCCTTGGGATTTCTATAAAAATCTAAATTTTACGACTCCCGAAATCAGAAATCGTTAATCTACAATCTTAAATTATTTTATGCATTCAACACTTTTTCTTGGTGACCAATACTTTCTTGGTGAATCGCTTTGAACATTTTCAGTACAAACTCTTCAGTCAATCCTTTTTTCTCACCCTCTAAAATCATTTTTCCTAGAATTTCGTTCCAACGATTGTTTTGCAAAACAGCAACGTTAGCGTCTTTTTTCACCTGACCTATTTCGTCAGCCACTTTCATACGTTTTCCTAGTAAATCCAATAAGTTTTCATCCAAGATATCGATATTTGTTCTCAATTTTTTCATTTTTTGAGTAAACTCATCTGACATATCATCTACTTTTCTTACTTTCAAATCAATAAAAATTTGTTTCAAAGCGGTTGGAGTTACTTGTTGTGCAGCGTCACTCCAAGCATTGTCCGGGTCGTAATGTGTTTCTATAATCATACCGTCATAATTCAAATCTAATGCTTCTTGCGTTACTTCAAGAATCATGTTACGGTCACCTGTAATGTGTGAAGGGTCAATGATCAAAGGCAAATCAGGGAACTTGTTTTGCAATTCGATCGCAATTTGCCATTCTGGAATATTTCTGTATTTGGTTTTTTCGTAAGTAGAAAAACCTCTGTGAATTACCCCTAATTTTTCGATACCAGCATTGTACAAACGCTCAACGCCACCCAACCACAAAGACAAATCTGGATTTACCGGATTCTTAACCAATACGATTTTTTTAGTTCCTGCTAAAGCATCTGCGATTTCTTGCATTGCAAATGGGTTTACTGTCGTTCTGGCACCAATCCACAATACATCGATATCATATTCCAAAGCCAATTTTACGTGAGCAGCATTTGCCACTTCCGTTCCCATTAGCAATCCTGTTTGTTCTTTGGCCTTTTTCAACCACTTCAACCCTATTTCTCCTACTCCTTCAAATCCTCCCGGACGCGTTCTAGGTTTCCAAATTCCTGCTCTAAAAACACTTACATCTGAATCTTTCAATTCATGTGCAATTTTCAATACTTGTTCTTCTGTTTCAGCACTACAAGGTCCTGCAATCACAAATGGATGAGTCAAATTGAATTCATTCAACCAATTTCTCATTTCTTTCTTGTTTTCCATCTTTTCTAAATTTTTCCCCACCCCAGCCCTCCCCGAAGGGGAAGGAGCCATAAATGGATAATTGTTAATGTTTAATTATTTTATTATGTGTTGTTCTTTTTTTGAAACTGTTTTCTGAGACTGTGCCTGTGCCTGTGTACTGAAAACGGCTTACTTTTTTATATTAATTCCGTTTAATATTTCTTTTATTTTATTCACGCTTTGCATTTCATTATAAATTGCTTCGTAATCCTCCTTTTCTAATAATTCTTTAAACTTTGATAAATTCGAAATGTATTCATCCAATGTTTTTACAACCTGTTTCCTGTTTTGTTTAAAAATAGGCGTCCACATTGCTGGGGAACTTTTGGCCAAACGAACCGTACTTTCAAAACCGGAACCTGCCATATCAAAAATATCCTGTTCATCTTTCTCTTTATTGATTACCGTTTTTCCAAGCATAAAGGCACTGATATGCGATAAATGCGACACATAAGCAATGTGTTTGTCATGTGATTTTGGATCCATGTAACGGATTCTCATTCCCATTTCTTTAAACAAATCCAACGCTTTTTCCTGCAATTTGAATGTTGTTTTCTCGACTTCGCAAATAATATTCGTCTTCCCTTGAAACAATCCTTTTATCGCCGCCGAAGGTCCTGAAAATTCCGTTCCTGCAATAGGATGCGTGGCAATAAAATGCCGCCTTTTAGGATGGTTGGCAACCGCTTCGCAAATAGGTATTTTTGTTGAACCCACTTCAAAAACAATCGTAGTATCCCCAACAACATCCAATACTTTTGGCAAAACAATCAGCGCTACATCAACGGGAACTGAAACAATCACAAAATCCGCATCAACTAAATCATCAAATGTCGCAGCTTTATCAACAACTCCTAATGCTAAGGCTTCCGCCAAATGGCTTTCGTTGTTATCAATTCCATAAATTGTGGCTTCCGGATGCAACGTTTTAATGTCCAATACCATCGAACCGCCTATCAATCCTATTCCTATTACAAATACTTTCATCTTTTTATTTTTATACCTACAATGTTTTAAAAACCTTGCAAGAAAATCTAAAATCTAGAATCGTTAATCTAAAATCTATTTATAGCCTCTTGTACTTTTTCTTCTTTTACACAAAGTGCAAATCGTATGTATCCTTCTCCATTAGAACCAAAAATGGTCCCCGGCGTGATAAAAATTGATTTCTCATATAAAATTTCATCAATGAATTTCTCTGCTGATGTAATTCCGTCCGGCAATTTTGCCCAAACAAATAATCCAACTCCTTCTTTGTATACTGTACATCCTAATTTCTCCGCCAGTTGTTCGGTAAGAATTCTACGTTTTCTATAAATCGCATTCATCGATTCAAACCAAGTCTTGTCACTTTTCAAAGCTTCAATTGCTCCTTTTTGAATCCCGTAAAACATTCCGCTGTCCATGTTACTTTTTACTTTTAGTACGGCATCAATACAAGCTGCATTTCCTAAAACCATTCCAACTCTCCAACCTGCCATATTAAAAGTCTTACTCAAAGAATTTAATTCTAATGCCACCTCTTTTGCACCTTCCACTTGCAATAAACTCATCGGATTGTCATTCAACACAAAACTATAAGGATTGTCGTTGACTAATAATATCTGATGTTTCTTGGCAAAAGCCACCAACTTTTCAAATAACTCTAAACTTCCTCTAGCTCCTGTTGGCATGTGCGGATAACCAATCCACATGATTTTTACTTTCGACAAATCAAGTTCTTCCAAAGCTTCAAAATCCGGTTCCCAGTTATTTGCTTCTTTAAGATCGTAATAAACGGGTACTGCCCCAACAAGATTTGTCACTGAAGTGTAGGTAGGATAACCCGGATTTGGAATCAAAACCTGGTCGCCTTCATTCAAGAAAGCCAGTGAAATATGCATAATCCCTTCTTTGGAACCCATCAAAGGCAAAATCTCAGTATTCGGATTCAATGCTACCCGAAAGTTATTCTGATAAAAATCAGCCATTCCATTTCTCAGTTCCGGTAACCCTTGGTAACTTTGGTATTGATGCGCATTTTCATCTTGCATGGCTAGAACCACTGCATCAATCACCGCTTGTGAAGGCTGCAAATCAGGGCTTCCAATTCCCATATTGATAATGGGCTTCCCTTCAGATGCCAGTTGCCTTACTTCTCTCAATTTTGAGGAGAAATAATATTCTTCAATTATATCCAGACGTTTCGCTGTATTAATCATGGTTTTGTATTTTTATATTCTCCTAAAACTTTAAAATATTCTGCCATAATCGCTAATAATGCTTTGGCTTTGGCATAATCTTCATATTCTTCAAAAGTGACATCTACAAAAAAAGAATATTTCCACGGCGTTTCTATTTTTGGCAAGGATTGTATCTTGGTCAAATTCAATTTGCAATCACTCATAACATTCAGAACTGCTGCCAAACTACCTCGTTTATGATCCAGTTCGAATTTAATAGAAGCCCTGTTAATTTCTTTTTCTGCCACAAATGAATTCTCTTTTTTCAGAATCACAAATCGAGTCATATTATTATTAATCGTTTGTATTTCGGGGAACAAAATTTCTAAATCATACAATTCCGAAGCTGTTTTACTCGCAATTGCCGCAATCCCTTTCAATTGTTTTTGGTGTATTCTTCGTGCTGTTTCGGCAGTATCTTTGTCCTCAACTAATTTTATGTTTGGGTATTTTTTTAGGAACTCCATACATTGTAATAAAGCCATAGGATGAGAATGTACTTCTTGAATATCTTCCATTTTTTGACCTCTTAGCGCCATTAAATTCTGATGAATATTCAAATAATGCTCTCCTATAATGTGCAAATTATTTTTATCGATCAAAGCGTAATTCGGTATTATCGGTCCTGCAATAGAGTTTTCTATCGCCATAACCGCCTGATCTGACTTACCTGATAACAAGCTGTCAACCAACTCTTCAAACGACAAACATTCATCAACAGCTACATTCTGATTGAAATATTCCTGTGCCACCTGATGATGAAAAGAACCCGTTATGCCTTGTATTCCAATTATTTCATTCATTTTACAAACTTTTAAGCAAAAAAAAATCCCGATTTGCATCGGGATTGTATATTTATATTATCAATTTAATTTTATAATTAAATAACCATACAACAATCCCTTTCAACTTTCCAGAAGAAATAATAAGAGTTGCTAAAATAAAATCGGTTATTCAACATGATGTTGTTTTTTGTATTAATTTCTATGCAAATGTAGAACATATTTTAACCCAACCAAAAAAAACATTTGATTATATGTAACAAAAAAAGAATTCTTTGTTAAAACTACTTTTTATTACAAAATACCTAAAAAAGAGACTTCTAACTTGCCACTTATTACCGATTTCTAAATGCTTTTTTCAACTAATTCTAACTCAAAAAGCATTTAAGTGGTTAAATTTGCCGAAAGCCATTTTTTTCCCTCCGCAATTCGGGTCACTACCATTGCCGAAACCAAATCTCCATTCGCATTCAATAATGTTGCCATAGGATCCACTAAGGTTCCCACAATCATCGCTGCTGGCAACGCTTGTTCCATAGGAAATCCATAAACGGTTATCGCCAGAATTTCTCCTATATAACCTCCGTTTGGAATTCCACCCTCGACTACCGAAACAATTACAGTAATTCCTAAAGCCATCAGTAAGGTCTCAGGATCCGTAAAATCTTTACCAAACATGGCAAAAATAACCGCAATTTTTATAATGGACGACATACTCGAACCATCTTTATGCAAAGGTGCACCGAGTGGAATAACTACATTCCTGATATGACTCGGGATATTCATTTTTTCTGCTCCTTCCAAATTGGCAGGAATTGTCGCAATGCTGCTGCAGGTTCCCAATGCCGTTAATGAAGGCGTAATATTATTTTTCCAAAATACTTTAAATCCTAATTTTCCTCCAGCTATAAAAGCGTACAAACTAAAAAATACGACAAAGTAAAAAGCGCAAACTGCATAATAAAGTCCCAACGGTTTTGCATAAGCGCCAAATAATTGCGGTCCAAAAATTCCAACTTGATACGCAAAATAAGCACCCAAACCTATTGGAGCTGTTTTCATGATTATGTGTAGCAATTGCTTCATCACTTCATTTCCTGAATTTAGGAACCTACTGAAATCTTTCCCTTTTTCACCCGAATGCAAACTGGAGAATCCTATTAAAAAAGAAAATATAATGAGCGCCAACATATTTTTACGAGACAAAAGTTCAAAGAAGTCACTTGCGGTAAGCAACTGGGTAATTTGTGAACCCGCAGAACTTTCCTGAATGCTTTCTAATGGAATTTTAGAAATGATAATATCTTGCTGAATGGGAAATAACAATACCCCAACAATCATCAAAATGGCTGAAATCAATACTGTACTTAAAAATACGCCAATGACAATTACAAACAATTTACCGAGTTTCTCTGATTTTTCTAAATTGGCAATCGAAGATGCAATCGTAAAAAAGATCAATGGAATGATTGCTGTGAACAATAAATTCAGAAATATATCGCCCAAAGGCTTAATCACTTCTACTCCTTTTCCAAAAACTAAACCCAATATACTTCCTGCCAGAATACCGCCAAGTAGCAATAAAATGCTTTTGTAGTTTTTCAAGAAACTGCTCGATTGTGTATTTTTCAAATTCATTTCTATATAGTTTATGGTAAATATATAAATCTAATGCAGAATATCATCTCGTTTTGTAAAACTTTGATAAAGGACTTTTTAGTTATTGGGCTACAAAAAACAATAAATCAAGAACAATTCTGTTTACTTTTGCAACAAAATATATTCCATGTCAATAGAAGTAAATAATATATCCAAAAGCTACGGTGCCCAAAAAGCACTGGATAACATTTCATTTTCCATTAATAAAGGAGAAATCGTTGGCTTTTTAGGTCCAAATGGAGCCGGGAAATCGACTTTAATGAAAATATTGACAACTTATATCAATGCCGATGAAGGATCAGCATTGGTAAACGGACACGATGTAAACACTCAACAAAAAGCCGTGCAACTTTCCATTGGCTATTTGCCGGAACACAATCCGTTGTATTTGGATTTATATGTACGGGAATATTTGGCTTTTAATGCCGATGTCTATAAAGTATCCAAATCCCGTATCGAAGAAGTAATTCAACTGACCGGCTTAAGTTCCGAAAGTCATAAAAAGATAGGACAATTATCCAAAGGATACCGTCAACGCGTAGGTCTGGCCAATGCTTTATTACACAACCCAGACGTTTTAATTCTTGACGAACCAACAACTGGTTTAGACCCAAACCAATTAATGGAAATTCGCAATGTTATTAAAAACGTAGGAAAAGACAAAACCGTTTTTCTATCTACGCACATTATGCAGGAAGTCGAAGCGATTTGTGACCGTGTTATTATCATCAACAATGGTAAAATTGTGGCCGACAAAAAACTAGACAATTTGATTTCTGAAAATAAGGAGCAAGTTATCGAAGTAGAATTTGATTATAAAATCGAAGAACAAGCCATTGCTAAAATCGAAAATCTTACTTCTTATAAAAATACGCACGATATGATTTGGGAATTGACTTTCAAAGCGGATAAAGACATGCGTCCAGCCGTTTTTGATTTTGCAACAGCAAATGGTTTGAAAACATTGCAACTGAATCAGAAGAATAAAAATTTGGAAGCGGTTTTTAGAGAGATTACGAAGTAGTTTCCAACTAAAAAAAGCTCGTTTAAAATGAATTTAAACGAGCTTTTTTTATGAAATACGATTGGAAATTAAAAAACCTTACTTGCGATTTGTCTAATATTCTCTGATTTCCCCATAGAATAATAGTGCAAAACGGGAACACCGGCTGCTTTAAGTTCAAGCGATTGTTGGATTGCCCATTCAATTCCCACTTGTCTGATATCGGCATTGGTTTTGCACTGATCCACGGCATGAATCAAATCTTCGGGTAAATCAATTCTGAAAATTTGAGGTAATATTTGCATGTGTCTTTGTACCGCAATAGGTTTGATTCCTGGAATAATAGGTACTGTAATCCCCATTTCTCTTGCTCTTGCAACAAACTCAAAGTATTTAGCATTGTCAAAAAACATTTGTGTTACCACATAATCGGCACCTGCATCTACCTTTTCTTTCAATCTTTTTAAATCGGATTGTAAGGATGGTGATTCTAAATGTTTTTCTGGATAACCGGCAACACCAATACAAAAATTGGCTTTATTATCAACATCCATAACATCATGCAGGTATTTTCCACAATTCAATTGGTTGATTTGTTTCACCAAATCAACTGCAAAATCATTCCCTCCTTGTTTCGGAATAAAATATTGCTCGTCTTTCATCGCATCGCCACGCAAAGCCATCACATTATCAATTCCCAAATAATGACAATCGACCAATAAATACTCCGTTTCTTCTTTGGTAAACCCTCCACAAAGTACGTGCGGAATAGTGTCTACATTGTATTTGTGCTTAATAGAAGCACAGATACCTAATGTTCCCGGACGCATTCTAGTCAGTTTTTTATCCAATAAACCATTGCCTTTATCAACGTAAATATATTCTTCGCGAGAAGTCGTTACATCTATAAAAGGAGGTTTGAACTCCATCAACGGATCAATATTATCGTATAATTCCTGAATACTTTTCCCTTTTTGTGGCGGAATAATTTCAAAGGAGAATAATGTTTTCTCTTTTGCGTCTTCTATATGTTGTGTTACTTTCATCTTAAGTCTTAAAGTTTGAATGTCGAATGTCGAAAGTCACGTCCTTTGGACTTTATGACTTTTGACTTCATGACTAATTTAATCTGCTATATTCGGATTCAACCATTTCATGGCTACTTCTGTCGAAACGCTTCTACGTTTGGCGTAATCAATAACTTGGTCTTCTTTTATTTTTCCAAGTCCAAAATACCTACTTTCCGGATTTCCAAAATAATAACCCGATACCGAAGAAGCCGGCCACATCGCCATGCTTTCCGTCAAAGTAACTCCTATTTCCTTTTCCACATTCAGTAATTTCCAAATCGTAGGTTTTTCTAAATGGTCAGGACAAGCCGGATAACCAGGTGCCGGGCGAATTCCTTTGTAATCTTCAGCAATCATTGCCTCAGTACTTAAATTTTCATCAGATGAATAACCCCAAATTTCTTTACGGATTTTTTCGTGCAAATATTCGGCAAAAGCTTCCGCAAAACGATCTGCCAATGCTTTCACCATAATCGAATTGTAATCGTCTAAATCCTTTTCGAATTCAGCAGCCCATTCGTCAACTCCAAAGCCTGTTGTTACACAAAACGCACCCATATAGTCTGTTTTACCACCGTCTTTCGGTGCAATAAAATCAGATAAAGCAATATTTGGAGCTCCTTTTGTTTTTTGTGATTGTTGACGCAGCGTTAAGAATTTCTCCAAAACTTTTCCGTTTTCGTCACTCAATTCGATATCATCGTCATTGACTTGATTCGCTGGAAAAATCCCGTAAATCCCTTTGGCAGTTAACTTCTTTTCTCTCAAAATCACTTCTAACATTTCTTGCGCATCTGCAAAAACTGACGTTGCTTGTTCTCCTACTACCTCATCCGTTAAAATAGCCGGGTATTTTCCGAACAATTCCCATGTTCTAAAAAATGGGGTCCAGTCAATATACGGAACCAAAACATCCAAATCGACTTCGATGGTTTGTTCTCCAATTATATTTGGTTTTACAGGAGTAAAATTCTCCCAATCCAATTGCAATTTATTTTTACGAGCTTGCTCAATGGTCAAGAAATTTTTGTCGCGCGAACGGTTCAAAAACGTCTCTCTAAACGCATCGTATTCTGCTCGAATGTCGCTTGCGTATATTTTTTTATCCTTGTTCAATAAACTTCCAGCAACCGTTACGGCTCTCGAAGCATCATTAACGTGAATAACCGTTTCTCTATATTGTGGCGCAATTTTAACGGCTGTATGTGCACGCGAAGTCGTTGCTCCTCCAATCATGATTGGGATTTTAAGTCCTCTTTTATCCAATTCCTTGGCGAGATAAACCATTTCGTCCAGTGACGGCGTGATCAATCCGCTCAACCCAATAATATCTACGTTGTGTTCTATGGCCGCTGCAATAATTTTTTCGGGAGGCACCATTACGCCCAAATCTACAATCTCATAATTATTACACGCCAATACTACCGAAACAATATTTTTACCAATATCGTGTACATCGCCTTTTACGGTTGCCATCAGGATTTTTCCATTTCCTTGCTTGTCACCTGCTTGTTTGCTAGCTTCTATGTAAGGCAACAAATAGGCTACGGCTTTTTTCATAACTCGTGCTGATTTTACTACTTGTGGCAAAAACATTTTACCGGAACCAAACAAATCACCCACAACATTCATTCCTGTCATTAAGTTGATTTCGATAACTTCGATGGGTTTTGTGGCTGCCAATCGAGCTTCTTCAACATCTAGTTCTATAAAGGCATCAACACCTTTTACAAGGGAATGCGTAATTCGTTCTTGAACGGTACCCGAACGCCATTCTTGAACCGCTTTTTCATTGCTCTTTACATCTCCTTTTACATTTTCTGCAAAGTCCAATAATCTTTCCGTGGCATCATCACGACGGTTTAGAATTACATCTTCAACATGTTCTAATAGATCTTTTGGAATTTCGTCATAAATAGAAAGCATTTCCGGATTCACGATACCCATAGTCATACCATGTTGAATCGCATGATATAAAAACACCGAGTGCATCGCTTCCCGTACCGTGTCATTTCCTCTAAACGAAAACGAAACATTACTTACACCTCCACTAATATGTGCATGCGGAAGATTTTCCCTAACCCATTTAGTCCCTCTAAAGAAATCTAATGCATTCAGGCGGTGTTCTTCCATTCCTGTCGCAACTGGAAATATATTCAAATCGAAAATAATATCCTGCGGTGGAAAACCAACTTTATTCACCAAAATATCATACGACCGTTGGCAAATTTCTACCCTGCGTTCGTAATTATCAGCTTGTCCCGTTTCATCAAAAGCCATAATAATTGCCGCAGCACCATAGCGCTTAATCAATTTGGCGTGATGAATAAATTGTTCTTCGCCTTCCTTCAAAGAAATTGAGTTTACGACACTCTTTCCTTGCACTACTTTTAGACCCGCTTCGATAATATCCCATTTCGAGCTATCAATCATGATGGGAACTCTGGAAATATCTGGTTCTGCGGCAATTAAATTCAGGAATTTTGTCATGGCATATTCGCCATCCAGCATTCCTTCATCCATATTAATATCGATAATTTGTGCGCCACCTTCCACTTGCTCTTTAGCTATGCTGAGTGCTTCTTCGTATTTTTCTTCCTTGATTAATCGAAGGAATTTTCTAGAACCTGTTACATTCGTTCGTTCGCCAATGTTAACGAAAACGCTGTTAGGCGTAATTATTAAAGGTTCTAATCCCGATAATACAAGGTTTCTTCTTTTCTCTGCGTGTGCCATTTTTGTTTTATTTTTACCGCTAATTCACTAATTTTTTTTCAAAAACAAACGTTCCATTCGTGAATTATTGGTTATAATTTAGACGCGATACATCTCGTCTTTACTACATTGTTGCTGTTGATACTCTAGGTTTATACTCCTTTGCTATATCAGCAATCAACTTGATATGTTCTGGTGTTGTTCCGCAACAACCGCCTATGATATTTACTAAATTATCGTCTAAATATTCTTTGATAAAGGCCTGCATTTGCTCCGGCGTTTCATCGTATTCTCCAAATGCGTTGGGCAATCCTGCATTAGGATGTGCCGATACATTGAATGACGTATTATGCGCCAAGGTTTGTAGGTACGGTTTCAACAAATCGGCTCCCAAAGCACAATTAAACCCTACGCTCAACAACGGAATGTGCGAAACCGAAACCAAAAAAGCTTCTACAGTTTGACCCGAAAGTGTTCTCCCTGACGCATCCGTAATCGTTCCAGAAACCATGATTGGAATATCGATATTGCGTTCGTCTTTGACTTCTTCTATCGCGAAAAGGGCAGCTTTGGCGTTTAAAGTGTCGAAAATAGTTTCGACCAATAATAAATCACAGCCACCATCCATTAAAGCTTCCACTTGTTGTTTGTAAGCAATTCGTAAATCATCGAAAGTTACGGCTCGGTAACCTGGATCGTTTACGTCTGGTGACATGCTCGCCGTTCTGTTTGTTGGGCCTATTGAACCTGCCACAAAACGAGGCTTGTCTGGATTTTTTGCTGTAAATTCATCGGCTACTTCACGGGCAATTCTTGCCGATTCGTAGTTGAGTTCGTAAACATATTCTTCCAGATAATAATCGGCCATACCGATGGTGGTTCCAGAAAAAGTATTGGTTTCAACGATATCTGCTCCCGCTTCAAAATAGGCGGCGTGAACCGCTTTGATGGCTTGCGGTTGCGTGAGTGACAATAAATCGTTATTCCCTTTTAAGGAATGCGGAAAATCTTTGAAACGCTCTCCTCGAAAATCTTCTTCGGAGAAATTGTAACGCTGTAACATGGTTCCCATTGCTCCATCGAGAATGAGTATGTTTTTTTTGATGGCTTCTTGAATACTTGACATTTTTATTTTTTTAATTGTTGTGTTCTAATGGTTAAAATAAAACCAAAAAATCACAAATTTTTTCTCTTTAGTCCCGATTACTTCACATTGCTTCCATTTTTCATAGGAGTTCAGTGAACTACGTTTGAAGTGGAAATCCTTTTTGTTTTTTTTCTTTAAAAAACAAAAAGATTGCAACGTAAAGCGGGAACTCTATTGGCAAAAATGCGCCAATTGTTCGCTCTAAAAAAAATATCGATATGTTGTCAGGAAAAGGTTTGAGAAATACTAAGTGAGTATTCGTGTGTTATCTATCTTAGATACTGAAACTGGTTCTGTATAAAGTAGAATGTAGCACCTTCTTTAAAGATAAAGGGTTGCTAAGGTTTCATTGGGTCTTTCCCTCCGCCTTTCGTGATAACTTTCAATAAATATATGAACAGTGCAAAGTAAAGACATAGCGCTAATACTTGCAAGTATTAGCGCTATTTTTTTTTAAAAAGGATTTTCGAATGATGATTAACGATTTTTGATTTCAGATTTATGTGACATCCTAAATTCTAAAAATCAATTTTCTCGACAAATAAAATAGTTCGTCTTATTTTAAAATTCTGCAATCAAAAATCGTTAATCTACAATCTTAAATTATTAAACTATGGCTTTGACCACGGCTTTTGGAGCTTCTTTACGAGTTCCGTCAAATCCGTCAACACCAGAAACTGTAGTGTATTTCAATACATATTTCTTACCCGGGTTGATGATTTGGTACGCTGCCTGACACATTAAAGTCGCTTCGTGAAATCCACAAAGAATCAATTTTAATTTTCCTGGATATGTATTTACGTCACCAATGGCAAAAATTCCAGGAATGTTCGTTTGATAATCCAAAGCATTATTTACTTTGATGGCATTTTTTTCAATGTCCAATCCCCAATCTCCGATAGGCCCTAATTTTGGTGTTAATCCAAAAAGCGGTATGAAATAGTCTGTAGGAATGGTTCTGTGCGCTCCATTTTCCTCAATGTCTATTGATTCTAAATGCTCCGCTCCATTCAGACCAACTACTTCTGCCGGTGTGATCATTCTTATTTTTCCTGAATTTTTCAATTCCTGTACTTTTTCTACAGAATCTAAAGCGCCTCTAAATTCATTTCTTCTGTGAATCAAAGTCACTTCGGAAGCAATATTCGACAAGAAAATACTCCAGTCTAAAGCAGAATCACCACCTCCGGCAATTACCACTCTTTTGTCTCTGAATTTCTCCGGATTTTTGATAAAGTATTTAATTCCTTTGTCTTCGTAAAATTCAATGTCTTCGATCAATGGTTTTCTTGGTTCAAAACTTCCCAAACCACCAGCAATCGCAACAACCGAAGCATGAAATCTTTTCCCTTTATTTGAGGTTACAATAAAACTTCCGTCTTCTTGTTTTTCAATGGTTTCGGCACGTTCTCCCAGCGTGAATCCCGGTTCAAACTGCTTGATTTGTTCCATTAAATTATCAACCAAATCTCCGGCTAATACTTCCGGAAATCCCGGAATATCATAGATTGGTTTTTTTGGATATAATTCAGATAATTGCCCGCCAGCTTGAGGCAAGGCATCTAAAATATGACATTTCAGTTTTAATAATCCAGCTTCAAAAACTGCAAATAAACCTGTTGGTCCGGCTCCTATAATTAATATGTCTGTTTTAACCATTTTTTTATTCTTTATATGTGTAATTATGCTAAACTATTTTACTGCAAATTAACGATAGATTTTTACTGCTTTAAATGATAAATATCATTCGTTATTTTGCGATGCTTTTATTCTTTATTTTTTAACGCTTCGGTAATTTCATTCATTTTTTGCACTTTTTCTTCGAAATTTCCTTTCAGCGTTTTGCGATATTCATTTAGGTTTTCGACCATTTTATTAATATCGTCCGGAATTATTTCTTCGAAAAACTCTCGTAATCTCTTGGCTGTTGTCGGTGATTTTCCGTTTGTCGAAATCGCAATTTTCACATTTCCTTTGGTTACAATTCCACCCAAATAATAATCACATAAATCCGGTGTATCGGCAATATTACAAATCAAGTGTCTTTTTCGAGACAAATCAAATACTCGTTTATTCACTTTCAAATCATCAGTACAAGCAATAACCATATGCCGTTTCTTCAACATTTTTTTCTTGAACTTGGCTTTAGTCAATTTCACCGAAGGATGTTTTTCGACCAACTCTTCCAGTTCTGGCAAAAACTTTGGCGCCACCACCTCAACATTTGCATTTGGACTGGATTTTAACATAAATGATAGCTTTTCCAAACCCACATTTCCTCCTCCTACAATAAGTACATTGAGGTTGTGCAGTTTTAAAAAAATAGGATATAATTCATTTCTTTCCATAATCCTCTACTCAGCCTCACCAAAGGAAAGGAATCCGAGTTTTGTTAATTGTTATATTAATTCTTTTGAAATAAATTCTTCGTAAAACCCTTTCAATTTATTACTTTCTCTTACTACTTCCCCAATAACAATTATCGCTGGCGAACTTAATTTATTCTCAGTAACAACTTGTTGAATTGTATCTATAGTCCCGACACCTATTTTTTCATCTGACATAGTTCCGTTTTGAATGACCGCTACGGGAATTTCCCCTTTGGATTCCTTTTGAAATAATGCTATAATTTGTTCCAATTTACTCATCCCCATCAAGATCACCACTGTTGCCGAAGACTGTGCTGCCAAGGCAACATCGTTCGATAATTTTCTGGCGGAAGTCGTTCCGGTAATTACCCAAAAACTTTCGGACACTCCTCTTTTGGTCAAAGAAATCCCTTGATAAGCGGGAACTGCAATCGATGATGAGATTCCAGGAATAACAAAGGTAGGAATTCCAAAGCTTTCTACATACTCTATTTCTTCGCTTCCTCTTCCAAATATAAATGGATCACCGCCTTTTAATCGAACCACATTACCATACGTAAGCGCATTATCCACAATCAACTGATTGATTTGATCTTGCGAATATTCATGACAGCCTTTTCTTTTTCCAACAAATATTTTAATGGATTTCTTTGGCGCATAAGTCAATATTTCCTCATTGGCCAAAGCATCATACAAAACCACTTGAGCTTCGGCAAGTGCTTTTGCGCCTTTGATGGTAAGCAAATCAGGATCTCCCGGACCTGCTCCAACTAAGGTTACGAATGGTTCTACTTTATTTCTCATCTGCTAAATCTTTTGCTCTATACGATTCTATATTTTCAAAAAAGGCTGCTGCTTCTTGAATGTATTTTTGTGCAAATTCCCCCGAAGGTTCATTTTGGTTGATTTGATATACCAAATCTCTTAACGAAGACTCCAATACAATTTTATTGGTTTCAATAAAAACAGTATCAAACAAATCGATAATTCCTGCGTGATTATTGGTCTTTTGATTTTCGGCAAGCAATAATGCTTTGGCACCATTTACAAAACCGGCATATGCTAAATAAATAGCATCTGCCCATTTTTTATCATCAAAAGCTTCTTGTGCAAACGTTAATTTATCTTTGGCTTCCAATAATAAAGTCGCTACCAAATCAATTACAACTCCGGCACATTCTCCTACTCCAACTGCTTTTACGTAGTTATCGGCATTTCCCCAATCTACGAAATCAGCTTCGGTCAAATTAGTTACATCTGCTAATGGTTTCAAAAATTCGTAAAAATATTTCTCACCTTTAGCGTCGTAATAATTCAAGAATGATTGTCCATTTGCATTCGCTTCAAAATCATTTAAGATGAAACGCAAGGCATCAGGTCCTCTTCTGCTTGGAATTTTGATTACTTTATCTGAAAACCTTCCTGATCCGTTTCCTAAATTTCCTCCGCCTAATAATACTTGAAGTGCCGGCGCCACCAATTTCCCAGAATTAATTGACATTCCCTGGAAACCAATTTCGGCCATATTGTGTTGTCCACAAGCATTCATACAACCACTAATTTTAATCGTGATCTCCTGATTGTTGCTGTATTGTGGATATTCCGTTTCCAAAACTCTTTCCAACTCTACCGCAATTCCTGTGCTGCTTGCAATCCCTAGATTACACGTATCCGTTCCCGGACAAGCGGTGATATCTGCTGTGGAATTATATCCTAAATCAACAAAATTAAGCCTAGCTAATTCTTGGTAGAAAAATTCCAAATTTTCTTCTTTTACATGACGTATCAGAATATCCTGTCTCAACGTAAAACGCAATTCATTAGCGGCATAATTTTTAATCAATTCTGCCAATGCTCTCGCTGTATCAGTATAAAAATCTCCTAATAAAACTTTGATTCCAATCGCTACATATCCGGCTTGTTTCTGAGGAAAAACATTTGATTTTTTCCAAGCTTCGAAAGCAGCAGTGTCTTCAATTACTACTTTTGGCGCTACCAATAAAGGAGCAGGAATTTCTCCTTCAAAAGCAGCCGTATCGATTTCAACCGTTTGGTAAGACAAAGCTTTTTTCTCTTCTTCCACCAATCGTAAAAACTCGTCTCTCCCAATATCTTTGATCAAGAATTTCATACGTGCTTTCAAACGTTTGGCTCTTTCACCGAAACGATCAAATATTCTCAAAACACCTTCAGTTGTTGGGATAATTTGGTTTACCGGAATAAACTCCGATAACAATTCCGCATGACTGGGCTGAGAACCTAATCCCCCACCTAACATTACTTTAAATCCTTTTTCGCCATTTACAATTTTTGGAATAAAACCTAAATCGTGTAAATAACTTAATCCTGTATCTTTATCCGAAGAAGAAAACGACATTTTGAATTTACGTCCCATTTCCTGACAAACTGGGTTTCTCAAGAAAAACTGAAACAACGCGTGTGCATACGGCGAAACATCAAAAGGTTCTTCCGTATCGATTCCTGCAGTTTCACTAGCAGTAATATTTCTCACGGTATTTCCACAAGCTTCACGAAGTGTAACATCATCTTTCTCTAATTCAGCCCAAAGCTGTGGCGTCCTGTCCAAACTCACATAGTGAATCTGAATATCCTGACGCGTTGTAATGTGTAAACGTCCTGTTGAATATTCATCAGAAACTTTGGTAATACGCAATAATTGTTCGCTTGTCACTTTTCCAAAAGGCAATTTGATACGAATCATTTGAACGCCTTCCTGACGCTGACCGTAAACTCCTCTAGCCAAACGAAGGCTGCGGAAACGTTCATCATCAATTTTCCCGTCACGGAATAAAGCAATTTTTCTTTCTAAATCGATAATGTCTTTTTGGACAATCGGGTCTTCTATTTCGGTTCTAAAACTTTGCATAA
Organism: Flavobacterium sp. GT3P67; assembly: GCF_004349155.1. Taxonomy (NCBI): domain Bacteria; kingdom Pseudomonadati; phylum Bacteroidota; class Flavobacteriia; order Flavobacteriales; family Flavobacteriaceae; genus Flavobacterium; species Flavobacterium sp. GT3P67. The sequence continues at coordinate 1,001,478 of NZ_SMLF01000001.1, read as the reverse complement.
TTATATTGTTTTTGGCAAAAGTTAGATTTAGTTTATAAATCCAACTCCAGCAGTTGTGTTGGTTGCAGCATCAATTAAAATAAAAGCGCCGTTTGATTTGTTGTCGTTATAGGCATCAAAATACAAAGCTTTGCTCAATTTAATATTTACTTCGCCTATCTCATTAATGCTCAATTGAGTCGCTGGTGTTACCCCTGAATAATCTGTTGCGATTATGTTTTTCACACTTTCAATTTTTGCTAAAACTCTGTTGGTATTGTGTTGTACCAAATATTTAGTGCCAGCAACTAATTTTTTGCTGTCCATCCAACAAATCGTTGTATTGATATCTTTTTCGATTCTTGGAAGTTCATTCGATTTTACAATCATATCACCTCTGGTCACATTGATATCATTTTCCAGTTCCAAAGTAATAGAAGAACCCGCAGTCGCTTCATCAAATTGCTGATCGAAAAAGTGGATGTTTGTCACTTTAGATTCTGTCAAAGAAGGAAGCACCGTTACCGCATCACCTACTTTTATATTGTCTCCGTACAACTTTCCGGCATATCCTCTAAAGTCATGGTATTCCTCCGTTTTTGGTCTGATAACTGTTTGAACCGGGAAACGTGCTTGTCCTTTTTCGTACACATCTTTTGGTTCTAAAGCTTCCAAATGTTCCAATACCGTTTGTCCGGTATACCAAGGCATGTTTTCTGATTTATCAACTACATTTCCACCATTGATAGCACTTAACGGAATGTAACTTACAACTTGTTCTTTAAATGTACTTTTTGCATTTAAAGCTTGGAAATCAGCTTTGATTTTATTGTACACTTCTTCCGAATAATCAACTAAATCCATTTTATTCACAGCAACAATCACTTCTTTTACTCTCAATAAATTATTGATAAAAAAGTGTCTGTACGTTTGCTCAATAACCCCTTTTCGAGCATCGATCAAAATGATAGATACTTGTGAAGTCGAAGCTCCGGTAACCATATTTCTTGTATATTCTACGTGACCTGGAGTATCGGCAATGATGTAACTTTTCTTGGTTGTCGAGAAATAAATATGAGCCACATCGATTGTGATTCCTTGTTCTCTTTCGGCAACTAAACCATCGGTAGCCAATGAAAAGTCTAAGTAATCGTATCCTTTTTGTTTGCTGCTTTTTTCTATTGCCTCAATCTTATCTGTAGTCAACGATTTTGTATCGTATAATAATCTTCCGATTAAGGTACTTTTTCCGTCATCTACACTTCCTGCTGTTGCTATTTTTAAAACTTCCATTCTTTTTTTGTTTAAAGTTTAAAAGTTTAAGGTTTCAAGTTTTCCCAAACACCTCTATATAAACTTCTAAATTTGTTTTTTTTTATTTTAAATGTTGAATTTTAAATTTTAAATGTCTCAGAACAATTCATAACTTATAATTCATAACTTATAATTATTTTCTAAAAGTATCCTTGTTGCTTTCTTTTTTCCATCGCAGCCTCAGAACGTTTGTCATCAATTCTGGCTCCTCTTTCTGAAATAGTTGAAGATCTGATTTCGCCAACTACTTCTTGAATCGTTGCTGCGTAAGAATCAACAGCTGCTGTACAACTCATATCTCCAACCGTTCTAAAACGAACAATTCTTTCTTCGATTTCTTCATCTTCTTCTTGATAAACAAATGGAGAATGTGACCAAATCATACCATCTCTCAAGAATACTTTACGTTTGTGTGAAAAGTAAATAGATGGAATTTCGATTTGCTCTTGTTCGATATAACTCCACACATCAAGCTCTGTCCAGTTCGAAATTGGGAAAACACGAACGTTTTGGCCATTTTCAATTTTTCCATTCAAAATATCAAACAATTCCGGGCGTTGATTTTTCTCATCCCATTGACCAAAATCATCACGAACAGAAAAAATACGTTCTTTCGCTCTTGCTTTTTCTTCATCACGACGCGCACCTCCAATACAAGCATCAAATTTGAATTCTTCAATTGCATCCAAAAGTGTAGTTGTTTGCAAACTGTTCCTGCTGGAGTATTTTCCTGACTCTTCTACTACTTTGCCTTCGTCAATAGCATCCTGAACATTTCTTACGATTAATTCCAATCCTAATTCAGCAACTAATCTATCTCTAAATTCAATTGTTTCCGGAAAATTGTGTCCGGTATCTACGTGTAACAATGGAAAAGGAATTTTAGCCGGGAAAAATGCTTTTTGTGCTAAACGCACCAATGTAATTGAATCTTTTCCACCGGAGAAAAGCAAAACTGGCTTGTCAAATTGAGAAATAACTTCTCTAAATATGTATATCGCTTCGCTTTCTAAAGCGTTTGTTTTTAATATCGTACTCATTTTTTTAATTTAAAGATTTAAATGGTTGAAAAATTTAAAAATTCCAACAATCATTTATAATTTATAATTCATAATTTAAAATTACTTCTGGTGCAAACCGCATTCTTTATGACTGGATTCCCACCACCATCTGCCCGCTCGTATATCTTCATCAGGAGTAATTGCTCTAGTACATGGAGCACATCCTATACTTACAAATCCTTGTTTGTGCAATGCATTTTGTGGCACATTATTTTTTTCTAAATAATCTTCTACTTCTTTCAAAGTCCATTTTAACAATGGATTGAATTTTATAATATCGAACTTCCCATCGTATTCAAAAACTTCTAAATCATTTCTGTTTTCGGATTGCTCTGCTCTCAAACCGGTAATCCAGATCGCATTTCCTTTTAAAGCTTTAGTCAAAGGCACTACTTTTCGAATGAAACAACATTCCTTTCTATTCTCCACCGATTCGTAAAAGCTGTTTGGCCCTTTTTTGTTTAATAATTCCTCTACTGCAGCTGCTTCGGGGAAATAAACTTCGATGTGTTTTTTATATTTCTTTAATGTCTTATGAAAAACATCATATGTCTCTTGAAATAATCTTCCTGTATCTAAAGTAAAAATGGTAATTGGTAAATCATTTTGACCAATTAAAGCCGTAATCACTTGATCTTCCTGTCCAAAAGAAGTCGAAAAAACTACTTTGTCTTTGTATTCATTAGCCAAAAAAGCAAGCGTTTCCTCAATGGATAGGCTTCTTGTTTTTTCTAGTAAAGTATTGGTTATTGCTATACTCATAATTTCGTTTCTCTTTTATAATAATTTAGACAGTGTTTTTAAACTCAAAACAATAATTAAAATCCCTACCAAAATCATCATAGGTTTTCTCTTTATTTTATTGACTAAAATAGCGGCAATTGGAGCGGCAATCACACCACCTAAAATCAATCCTATAATCACTTGCCATCCTTGAATTCCCCCAAAAAGCATAAATGTTACACCACTGGCAAAAGCTACAGCAAACTCGGCTGCATTTACAGAACCGATAGTATAGCGAGGATTTCTGCCGTTTCCAAGCAAAGTTGAAGTCACAATTGGTCCCCATCCGCCACCGCCAACAGCATCCATAAAACCTCCGAAAGAAGCCAAAATACCTAGCTTTTTAGTTTTCTTTTTAATGATATTCTTTTTTAATGCTTTTCTAATAATTATAATTGCCAGCGCAATCATATAAACTGCTATAAATGGCTTAATCATATCTCCGTCAATCACATCAGATAACAAATAAGCACCCGCAATAGAGCCCAAAACACCGGGAATTAATAAATGTCTCACTAATTTTTTATTGATATTCCCAAATCGATGATGAGAAATGGCAGAAACTCCGGTAGTAAACATTTCAGCAACATGAACACCTGTACTACTAATTGCCGGCGGAATTCCATACGCCAATAAAAAAGAAGTAGAAGTTGCTCCATAACCCATTCCTAAAGTTCCATCTACTAATTGAGCAAAAATCCCAATACAGAAAAAAATTAAAAACTCCTGATTGAAGCCTGCCAAAAAGCCATTCCAGGAAAACTCAGCATAATGATTGTACACTAATGTCGAAAACAATCCTACCAACAAAACAACAGGAATTATAACCCATAAACGCTCTGCGAAAGTAGTTTCCGATTTTGCACTGATATTAATCTCTTTCAATTCTTTGCTCATGCTTTTGAAATTCAACTGTTTTAATTATTTAAATCCATTACCCCATCGGAATAGTAGATTACTGTGCAAAAGTAAAACTTTTAACTTAACTACAAAATTTATTTTGTGATTTATTATCTAAAATGCAATATCAGCCAGTGTATTATTTTCCAATATCATAAGCGTATTGTCACGGACTTCAGTCATTAGTTTATGAACCGAACAATTGGCCTCGTCAACACAATCGTCACATTTTTCATAAAAATTATGGCTTACGCAAGGCAAAAGTGCGATTGGCCCTTCAAGAATTCGATAGACATGAGCCATATTAATGTCTTTTGGATCTTTTATCAGGTAGTATCCTCCGCCTTTTCCTTTTTTGGCTCCTAAAAAACCAGAATAACGCAAGAGTAATAAAATACTCTCCAAAAACTTAATCGAAATGTTTTCACTTTTTGCAATATCCGCAATTGGAACCGGGATTTGATTCTCTTGACGAGCCAAAAATGACAACGCTTTTATTCCGTATTTTGTTTTTTTTGAAAGCATTTTAAAAAATATAAGATTGGAGATTAACGATTTTTGATTGCAACAAAAATATACTTTTTGAATTAAGAATAGTGAATGAAGATTAACGATTATTATCGAACAGAAAATCTGCAATCAAAAATCGTTAATCTACATACTAAAAATCCTTACGAAAGTGCCTGCTCTAAATCAGCAATCACATCTCCCACGGTTTCTAATCCTACTGAAACACGAACTAAACCATCAGTAATACTGACTGCTAAACGTTCTTCAACTGATAACTTACTATGCGTTGTAGAAGCCGGATGCGTTACAATCGTTCTGGTATCTCCCAAATTTGGTGATAAAGAGCATAGTTTTAATTTATCCAAAAAGTTTCTTCCAGCTTCAAGACCGCCTTTTATTTCAAAAGCGACAATGTTTCCTCCCAATTTCATTTGCTTTTGAGCAATTTCGTATTGCGGATGCGATTTCAAGAAAGGATACTTCACTTTATTAACCTGAGGATGACTTTCCAGAAACTCAGCCACTTTCAAGGCATTTTCACAATGTCTATCTAAACGAATCGCCAAAGTTTCTAAACTTTTTGATAATACCCAAGCATTAAATGGGGATAAGGAAGGGCCGGTAAGTCGAGAAAATAAATAGATTTTTTGGATCAATTCGGCATCTCCAACTGTAATTCCACCTAAAACTCTACCTTGACCATCTATTAATTTTGTTGCTGAATGCACCACCAAATGTGCTCCCCATTTTATCGGTTGCTGCAAATAAGGTGTAGCAAAACAGTTGTCAATAATCAAAATCAAATTATGCTTTTTGGCAATAGTACCTAACAGTTCCAAATCGATAATATCTACCGCTGGATTGGTTGGAGATTCTGCAAAAAGAATCTTTGTATTAGGTTTTATCAAACTTTCAATGGTTTCGGGCTTGTCGATATTAAAATAAGATGTTTCAATTCCCCATTTTGGAAAATAATTGATAAACAATGAATGTGTCGCTCCAAAAACACTACTTGCCGAAACAATATGGTCTCCTGAGTTCAACAAAGCCGCCAAAGTTGAATACACAGCCGCCATTCCAGAGGCAAAGGCAAAACCCGATTCAGCACCTTCCATTTTACAAATTTTATCTATAAACTCGTTGGTATTTGGATTGCTGTATCGGCTATAAATATTTCGATCTTTCTCCTCAGCAAAAGACGCTCTCATATCTTCAGCATCTTCAAATACAAAACTAGAGGTTAAGTATAAAGGCACAGAGTGTTCCTGAAATTGGGTTCTTTCCAATTGGGTACGTATGGCTTGTGTTTCAAAACCAAATTCTTGTTCGTTCATTGTTATTGTTTTTCAAAGAGTTATTTCACAGAGATTCCCCTTGTAATCTTTCTATAAAAAAGACTCTTTATTGTTTTAAATTAAAGTTTTAAAAGTTCGTGAATTTAACTTTACGCCAATTCAACTCCGTTCAAAACTACTTTATAATGTATGGTTGCGGTTGGTTCCAATGTTTTTGAAACAGAACAATATTTCTCAAAAGAAAGTTGTGCGGCTCTAGCTGCTTTTTCTTCATTGATTGGGCCTTCCAAATAAAACACTATGTGAATATCCTTGAATGGTTTTGCCTCTCCTACTTGTACGCGTTCGCCTTCAACCTCAGCTTTGAAAGCCGTGATTTCCTGACGTTGTTTCTTTAGAATCGAAATCATATCAATCGCGCTACAACCTGCAACACCCATTAATACCAATTCCATTGGGCTTGCTCCCATATCATTTCCGCCAAATTCCGGACGACTATCTACATTTACAATATGACCACGTTCATTTTTTAATTCAAAGTGGAAATTGTCGTTTACTCTGTTAAGTGTTATTTTCATTGTTATCTTTTTTGAACGCTGATGACGCGGATTTCCAAACGCGGATTCAACAATTATTTTTATTCTGAAATCTAAATTCTAAAATCTGCGATCTAAAATCCCTAACCTTTATCCGATAATCTCAAAATATCTCCAAAAACACCTCTCGCCGTTACTGCTGATCCTGCGCCTGCACCTTGAATCACAATTGGTCTGTCACCATACGATTCCGTGTAAATTTCGAAGAAAGAATCAGAACCTTTCAATCCACCCAAAGCCGTATCTGATGGCACTGAAACTAATTTCACTTCCAGATTTCCTTTGTCATTTTGCAAATCGCCTGACAATTCACCTATATATCGCAACACGTGATTTGGTTTTTGTTCCGCTTTTATTTTAGCATAAATCGGATCAAACTCCGTCAGTTTATTAAGAAAATCAGAAACATCACCTTCGCGTAAATGTTCCGGAATTAAATTCTGAATGTTGATTTCTTCAAACTCATTTTGCAAGTCTAATTCCCTAGCCAAAATCAATAATTTTCGACCTACATCATTCCCACACAAATCCTCTCTTGGATCAGGCTCCGTATATCCATTATCAATTGCTTCCTTCAATATTTCGCTGAACGGAGCGTCTTTGGCAGAAAAATTATTGAACAAATAACTCAATGTTCCAGAGAAAACGCCTTTAATCTTCGTAATATTTTCTCCTGAAAGGTGTAATAATTTAATCGTATCAATCAACGGCAATCCTGCTCCAACATTGGTTTCATAGAGATAACTCTTTTGATTGTCGGCCAGTACTTTTCGCAATTTTTTATAAAAACTATAACTTAATGTATTGGCTACTTTATTAGATGAAATCAAATCGAAACTGCTTTCTGCCAGAGGAATATAATTTTCAACAAATGTGACACTTGCCGTGTTATCAATCGCAATTAAATTCTCCAAATGATGCTCATTTGCGTAAGCAATTACATCATCGATAGTATAAGAAAAGCCATTGTTTTGAATTTCATTTTTCCAATTTGGAGTAACGCCGTTTTTATTTAAAAGTACATTACTTGAATTCGCAATAGCAAAAACATTCAGTTTAATGTCTTTTCTTTTCTCGATAGTAGCGGCGGATTCTAATATTTGGTTAATCAATGTTCCGCCCACTAATCCATGTCCGAAAATAGCAATATTGATTTTCTTTGAAACTCCAAAAATCTCCCCGTGAATCACATTTAAGGCTTTGTTCAGTTGCGATTTTTTCACAACCAAACTCACATTTTTCCCTGTGACCGTATTATTAAAAAGAATCGGGACAATTTTATTTTTTATCAACGCCGTGTAAGGCTTATGAAACGTACTCAAATCTTGGCCAATGATAGAAATTACCGAAACATTATCGGTAACCGTGATTTTATTCACATCTTTTGAATAGAAATCATTTTCGAATTCTTTTTCTAATTCAATCATTGCTTTAGTCGCTTTATCAGCGGCAACTACCAAACCAATCCCTCTTTCTGAAGAACCTTGAGAAATGATGCTTACGCTAATATCATTGTCTCCCATTACTCTGAAAATACGGGCATCAACGCCAGTTTTCCCCAGCAATCCTCTTCCTTCCAGATTTACTAATGATACATTTTCAAGTACCGAAAGTGTTTTAATTCCTTCTTTGCTAGAATTAGATGTGATTAATGTTCCTTTATTTTCGTGATTGAATGTGTTCAAAATACGAAGCGGAATGTTTTTTTCCAACAAAGGAATGATGGTCTTTGCATGAAGAATTGTTGCGCCAAAATTAGCCAACTCATTTGCCTCGTTAAAAGTCAAATGGTCAATTTTTTTAGCATCAAGCACTAAGTCAGGATTTGCGGTATAAATTCCGTCTACGTGTGTATAATTCTGTAATTCGTCCGCATTTAAGTAATTCGCGATCAAAGAAGCGGTGTAATTACTGCCATTTCTTCCTAAAGTGGTTGTGTCATTATTGTTATTAGAACCAATGAAACCCGTAACAATGTTCACGGTTGTTCCGTTATTTTGTTTGAAATAATTGATTACATTTTTCTTAGAAATTTGTTCCAAAGGTTGTGCATCACCAAATTTAGAATCGGTTTTTATCAATTCTCGCGTATCGGCAAAACGGGCATTTATTCCATTTTCAACCAAAATAGCCGTCAATAATTTTGCAGAAAGCAATTCTCCTTTTGATAAAATCTGGTCTTTAATTTTATTACTGTAATCGCCAATTAAACTAACGCCTTCGAATAATTTTTCTAAAACATTGAATTCCTCAGACAAATCTACCTCTTGGTAATCGTCTTGTTGGTATTTTTTGAAATCCTCAAATAAAGGTTTATAATTTCCATTTTTAGAAGCAATATCCAAAATTTCTTCCAACTCATCAGTAGCATTTCCACGTGCCGATACTACAATAGCAATTTGCTCTCCTTGATTTACTTTATCTGTAATAATTGCAACTACCTTATTTATTCCGTCGCCATTCGATAAAGATTTACCTCCAAATTTTAATATTTTCATTTTGTGTGTTGTGTTGTGTTGCTTCTAAAAAATAGCAGCAAGCAAATTGTCTAATTGTTTGTATTCTATCAAAAAAGCATCGTGTCCGTGAATGGAAACAATTTCTTGATAGGTGACATTATTTTTATATTTTTTTAATCCCTCGTAAGTTGCTTTATTTTCATTTGCCGTAAAAAACAAGTCTGAGTTGATGCCGATAATATGAATATCAGCTTCGATTTTTGACGTTATTTCTTCAAATGAATCGCTGTTTCTGGTAATATCTATCGTCTTCAAGAGTTGATTCATCATTTTGTAAGACGAAATTTGAAAACGTTTTTGAAGCTTTTTGCCATGATGACCCAACCAACTTTCTACATTAAAAATGGCTAATTCCTCATTTGTGGTTCTCTGAAATTTTGCAGTAAAAGATTCTGGAGTTCGATAGCAAAGCATGGCATGAATCCGAGCGTCTTCAATAGGTTTTGACGAATTTTTCAGGATTTGTTCCTGCAAAAAACAATTGGCAATTAACCAATCCGTCGATTTCCAATCGGTTGCAATAGGAATTAAATGTTGCGTGATTTTTGGTTTTAAAGCCACCAGTTCCCAAGCAATTCCTCCGCCAACAGAACCGCCAATAATAGCATAGAGTCGTTCTATTTTAAGAAAATGAATGCCTTCAATAAAAATTCTGGCAATATCTCTGGTATTAAAATCCGAATAATTCTCAATGATAGCATCATCAAAACCATTGCCTGGAACATTAAAAGCCAGTATCGTATATTTATTGGTATCGATGGTTTTGTGCACTCCAATTAAATCATTCCACCAACCGTTATCTCCCACAACTTGGGAATTTCCAGTCAATGCATGATTTACCAAAACGATGGGACCTGTATGTAAAGCCGGTCCAAAAACTTGAAAACTTAAGTTTAAGGCAGCATAAAAAGCCCCACTTTCGGTGGTGAAATTTTGTAATGTAATAGATGTTGGTTTATTTTCCAATTTCAAATCTTTTATGATTTTTGATTTGTGTCTGGAAATATTAGAAAGAAAGCTAGAAGTGAACTAGAAGAATTCTTTGTGTTATCTTTCCTTTAGATTCTGAAATAATTCAGAATAAAGGTAGAATGCAGCACCTTCTTCGATAAATCGAAGGGTTGCTAAGGCTTCATCGGGTCTAATCCCTCTGCCTTTCTTTATAACATTTCAATACGTTTTTGAACTTAATGGCACAAATTAACTACTATTTTTTTAAACAACCAAATTTTTATCAAATTGGTTCTAATTGATTTATTGCAAATTGACTTGAAAAAATCGTACGTATAATCATTATCCCGACGAAAGAGAAAACACTATACTATGGTTTTATCTTTCGTCGGAATCATAATTTGAGATTTACTATCGAAGAATCAAAAGCTAAAATATCATCCCTTTATTAAATAAAAAGTTCTTCATTTTCTTTTGAATACATTTGAAATAGTAATGACCTCGGCACTGTTTTTTGTGCCAAAGGATCATTTTTTGATATTTCAAATCTTGGATGCGTCAATTCATTTTTTGAATCGTTTTCCTTTTTTGTTTTGGTCCTGAAACTAAAGTTTTTCAGTAACTGAAATGTCTTTGAGAAATGTTTTGTTGTGCTCATAATCTTCGAATTTACGTTGTTAGTTATGTTTTAAATTATTTTTGAATTCTGAAATATTTTTATACTTGCAAATTAATCTGAACGAAAAACCCCTTTTAGATACGTATCCAAAAGGGGTTTTTAAGTTGTGTTATAAACTTATACTTTTGGAATCAACAGACACGAATGCACATAATGGCATTGGCACAAATCATATTTTTGACTTTAAAATTATTTGTATTCTGGATTTTCAGGTTATTCATTCTATAATTAATATTGTTTTGTTTTCAGCTAAATAGATTTCAAAAAAAAACCTCTCATTTTCTTGGGAGGCTTTTGCTATATAAATTTTAATTTAAATTTAAGCAATAGACGACCCACAGGATTTTTCCTGAATGGCTTTATACATATTACACACATTAAATTTCATCTTTTGTTTTTTGTTATAACAAATATGCTAACTATTTTTGAATTTTCCAAATAAGTTTCAAAAAAAATACAAAGAAAAATGAACCCCACACTCTCTTTATATATTTATATAAGCAGATGAAAAGATTTATCAGCAAAAAAAAGTTAAGATTAATTTGCAATTCAAAATGGTTTCATACCTTTGCACCCGAATACAAGAGGAAAAATTTGAACTGATTGCAACCTCTTCATAATGAAATCAATTCATTGTGAATACTGAAAAATTTTCAGTAGAAAAAATGCTAAAGCAGAAACTCTTCTTTAGTCCTTTTCAGCAATTATTTTTTCTCGCTTAATTTTAAAATAATAATTATTATGGCCTATTTATTTACGTCAGAATCTGTAAGCGAAGGACATCCAGACAAAATTGCAGATCAAATTTCGGATGCATTAATTGATAATTTTTTGGCATTTGATGCTGACTCAAAAGTAGCTTGTGAAACTTTAGTGACTACTGGCCAGGTAATTTTGGCTGGTGAAGTAAAATCAAATACCTATTTAGACGTACAACAAATCGCTCGTGACGTAATCAGAAAAATTGGTTATACAAAAAGCGAATACATGTTTGAAGCCAATTCTTGTGGAATTCTTTCTGCTATTCACGAACAATCTGCTGATATCAATCAAGGTGTTGACAGAAAAAATCCTGAAGAACAAGGTGCTGGTGACCAAGGAATGATGTTTGGTTATGCTACAAATGAAACAGAAAATTATATGCCTTTGGCACTTGATTTATCTCATAAATTATTACAGGAATTAGCTGTTTTAAGACGTGAAAATAACGAAATTACCTATTTGCGTCCAGATGCAAAATCTCAAGTAACTTTAGAATATAGTGATGACAATAAGCCAACTCGTATTGATGCTATTGTAATCTCGACACAACACGATGATTTTGACGAAGAAGCAACAATGCTTGCAAAAATCAAAAAAGACATCGTTGAAATTTTGATTCCAAGGATTATTGCAAAAAATCCAACGCATGCTCATTTATTCAATGATGCAATCCAATACCATATTAATCCAACAGGAAAATTCGTAATTGGGGGACCACACGGAGATACTGGATTGACAGGAAGAAAAATCATTGTGGATACTTACGGTGGAAAAGGGGCTCACGGTGGTGGTGCATTCTCTGGAAAAGACCCAAGTAAAGTAGACAGAAGTGCTGCTTATGCTACCCGTCATATCGCTAAAAATTTAGTTGCAGCAGGTGTTGCTGACGAGATTTTAGTACAGGTTTCATATGCAATTGGAGTTGCTAAACCAATGGGTATTTTTATCGACACCTACGGAACATCAAAAGTAAATTTGACCAATGGAGAAATTGCTAAAAAAGTAGAAGCTATTTTCGATATGCGTCCTTACTTTATTGAGCAACGTTTGAAATTAAGAAATCCAATCTACAGCGAAACTGCTGCTTATGGGCACATGGGACGTACTCCAGAAACAGTTACTAAAACTTTTTCTGCTCCAGGTGGAAACGAAAAAACAGTTACTGTTGAATTGTTTACTTGGGAAAAATTAGATTTCGTTGACCAAGTTAAAACAGCATTTGGATTGTAATTCCGGTTTTAGAACCATAGAAATTTAAATCTGATTTATATCAAACCCCGAATTCTGCAATTGCAGACTTCGGGGTTTTTGTTTGGCTATGTGCGGTATTTTTCCTTACTTAGTAAAAAAAAACTTACCAAAATCATGGCTAAATTCCCTTCTTTCCAAAGCGTATTACTAGCTTCACAAAAAACCATTTTCAGATTCCCTCTAGAAACCATACTGACGATTTTAGGGACGGTATTCGCAATTTCACTCTCAGAGGAAAGAAATGATACAATGGAGAATTTTTATACTAAAAGCATCATGTGTTGCTCGCTGTGTTTGGTTTTATTTCTTTCCGTTAGTTTATATTTCGCCGCAACTCAAAAGAATAGTTGGATTCGATTTTTAATCAGTTTGATTCTTGGTGGATTAGTAACTGCTTTTGTATTTAGTTTTTCGGATAAAATTACAGATGTAGAAGCAATACAATTTTTAATACTTAACATTGCTTTACATCTATTGGTTTCGTTTGCGGGTTTTATATCAAAAATCTACAACCAAGAGGAATTTTGGGAATTTAACAAACAACTTTTCCTGCGTATTTTAACCGCTGGCTTGTATAGCGTTGTGCTGTATTCCGGATTGTCTTTGGCTATTTTAGCGATACATCATTTATTCAATGTGGATTTTTACGACAAAATATATCTTCACTTATTTTTCATCATCGCAGGAATATTTAATACTATTTTCTTTTTATCCGGCGTTCCTGAAATCAGCAATGAATCGACCCCACTTATTTTAAAATATCCAAAAGGGCTTAAAAATTTCACTCAATATGTATTACTTCCATTAATCAGTATTTACTTGGTGATTTTGATTTGTTATGAAACTAAAATCTTAGTCACACTTTCTTTGCCTGTGGGTTGGGTTTCTAATCTCGTTTTGGTTTTTGCCATCTTTGGTATACTCTCTTTTTTACTCGTACATCCTATTGCCGAAGAAACTGGAAATCTTTGGATGCGAACCTTTAACCGTTGGTTTTATTATTTATTAGTCCCGTTATTGGGATTGTTGTTTTGGGCTATTTTATATAGAATCCATCTCTATGGATTTACGCATGAACGCTATTATGTATTGGCATTATCAATTTGGTTAACGATTGTAGTAGCCTATTTTATAATCAAAAAAGAACCTAAAATAAAGTTCATTCCTATCACAATGTGCATAACAGCTTTGCTTACCATTCTTGGACCGCAAAGTGCAGATTCAATATCCAAAAACAGTCAGCTTTCCAGATTTGAGTCCTATTTGCAAAAAATAGAAAAGGAAAAACTCACTTTCGAACAAGAACAAGATTTAAGCAGTATTGTTGATTTCTTAGAAGAGAACTATGGTTCAGAAGTACTTCTTCCATTTACAAAAGACAAACTAACTGCTCTGATTAAAAAGGACAAAAATCCAAATTCTTCCCAAATCATGGAAGCATTGGGGCTCGATTATCGCTCTCCATACGACCAAAAAGGAAAAAACAACAAAGAATATTTTTATAATTTTTACGAAAACAACAATCAAAATATTGAAAACATTCAAGGGTATGATGTGTCTTTTTCCATTTTGAATACTGAAGATTTAGAATGTAACGAATGTGTAAAAATCGACAATAAGTCTTACTCCATTATTTCTACTAAAAAAGAATACGGAGTAGACTTACAAATCAACCAGGACATTGTTCCGTTGAAGATTGTGGATTTTGTAAACCAAACTCCTGCTTTCGACAAAAATGAAAATTGGAACCAAAAGATTACACAAAAAATTGAAACTCCTAAATACACAATTTTAATATACTATATAAACGTAAGTGGAGATAGAAAAGGAAATAAAAAAACGGTAAATCAGTTCCAAATCAAAGTGTTATTGGGAATTAAAAACTAAAAAAAAGCCTTTGAAGAATGACCTTCAAAGGCCTTTTATCTTCTGGCAAATCTACTACAAATTATACTTTAAAGAAAAAATCACATAGCGCGGTTGTACTGTATATTGCGAAGTTCTGGTTGCAAACTGGCTAAAATTATCATCATTTAACGAGGTTGTGTTCAACAAATTCGTTCCGCTTACTTTATATTCTAACTTGCTGCCCTTCTTTTGATAAATCAAACTGGCACTTAAAAAATCATATTCATTATTGACCGTTTTAGTGTTGTTATAATAATGATAAAACTCATACTCCGTTACGAATGAAAAACTGTTCAAGAAGAAATAATCCAGTCTTGCAAAAGGCTTTTCCGTGTAAAAAGTAGCATTATTATAATCGTTGGTTACAATATTATACCCCAACTCTAGATTGGGCATATTCTTGTAATTCGTAGACGCTTTCAATGTATAGTTTTGGGTAAAACTCTCGTTTGTTGACAACACATTGTTCTGAATGTTATTGAACTTAGACCAATTTAGAGAAACTCCCAAAGAGGCTTTGTAATTCTTCAAAAAAGAACGTCCGTAAGAACCATTTCCTGACAGCGTTTCATCTGCAAAATCAGAGTTGAAAGGAGATGATGTTTGATTTACTCCGTTGAATATAGCTCTGGTTTTTATCGCATCGACTCTTTTGGAATAATTGACAAAAGCGGTTATGTTTTCAAAATTAAACATGTTGTATTTAAAGTAACGTAACGAATGTACTTGTGCCGTAGCGTTTTCTAAAAGCCGGTTTCCTTTTGTCAAACTGTTGTAATTTGAGAAAATAAATCCTTCGGCAAGTTGGTTTATATCGCTGAAATTATTGGTGTATGAAAAATTATAGGTTAATGTTTCCGACTTTTTGATTTGATAAATCGCCAAGAAATCCGGTAATGCTCTGAAGAAATTTTGACTATTATTGGTTCCTAATTGCTCATTTGTCATGTTGTAACTGTGCAGACTCACTCCTGGTGTAAAAGTGAATTTTCCGCTCAAAATCTTATAATGCAATCCTAAAAATGTATCGTTGAAATTGTAATTCACATCATTTGTATTCGCAACATCATCTAAATTGTTGACCGTTTCGTTATCCAAAATCTGAAAAATACTGGAGTTGAAATTTTGATGGGAATACGTATTTCCTAGCGTAACATTGATATTGCTTTTTGGTGTAACCATGTAATAATAATCCAATTTAGCGTCAATCTTATTGGTTTTTACAAAACGACTTTGATTGATGTTATTTCTATTTTGCCCAGAAATATAATCGGCTAAATTAAAAGGTTGCGATTGTAAATTAGCATTATAAAAAGGATCTTCCTCTTGGTACAAATGTTGCATTTCGAAAGCAAAAATATTTTTATCGCTTTGTGTGTAATACAAACTCAGGTTTTGATTTACTGAAATTGGATCTTGCTTTTTTAATGTATTGATGTTTTCAGTTGTAGCATTATTATTATTGACAATAGACTCTCTCAATAACGAATTATTCTCATCCTGTTTGGACAATTTAGCCAATACATCATAGTCAAATTGAAACTTCGTAGTCGGTTTATAACTCGAACTCAATTTGAACAATCCCAAATTACTTTTTTGATTCGCAGTTTCCTGACGATTCTCTGTAGAAAGAATTTCAGAAGAATTAGGCTGTAAAATATTTGTTTGTGACTTCGTTTCTAAATCAGTTTCAGAAGAAGAAAGAATCCCAAAACCACTTAAAGTCCACGCTTTATTTACATTGTATGAAAAATTTGTAGCTCCAAATTTAGTCTCAATTTCTTTAGCTCTATTATTTCTTAAAAGTGAAATTCCTAAATCATTTGAAGAGACATTAAAACTGGAACCGCCTTTTTGCATCATACCTCTAAAACCGCCCGTGAATTTAAAATAATCCTGTACCGTCAACGGCAATTCGCCAATATTATTGAAATTTGTGATTAAATTGATACTGTATTTTGGATTGTAATAAAATAATTTCGGGTTTATTAAATAGCGACTTTCCTCGTGTGCCACTCCAATTCCTGCCGTCATATCTCCAAACCAGAAATTTTTCTTTCCTGATTTAAGTTTGATGTTCATCGCAATATTGTCCTGATTATTCTCCACTCCTTTTAGCGCACCTATTTCGCTGTAGTTTCGCAACACTTGAATTTTATCAATGGCATCCGCAGGAATGTTTTTTACGCCCAACTTAGTGTCGCCATCAAAAAAATCTTTGCCTTCTACCATCAATTTAGTTACTCTTTTACCTTCGACTTCAACTTCTCCATCTGCGTTTACTTCCACTCCGGGTAATTTTTTCAGCAAGTCTTCCAGTTTTCGTTCTGTTCCGGATTTGAAAGAATCAGCATTATAAACAATGGTATCTCCTTTTATCGAAACCGGCATTTCACGAACAATTTCGACTCCGTCCAATTCAATTCCGCCTTCTTCAAGCACAATGCTCTTAATGCTATTTTCTGAAGTCGTGGTAATGTCCAGTTCTTTATTCTGCATTCCCAAATAACTGATTTTTAAACTATACGCTGTATTTGGTTTTAGATTAAGAACAAACTTCCCTTTGTCATTTGTTATGGCGTAGGAATCCATTCCTTTTGTGGCTTTATTTACCGCCATCACATTGGCCATTTCAAGCCCAACAGTTTTTGAATCGGTAATTAGCCCTTCTAATTTAACGGATTGTGCAAAGGAAATTGAGGTAATAAGAAACAAGGCAATTAGTATTGTGTTTTTCATTTAGAAATTATGGATGAAATCTTATAGTATTGATTTTAAACTCTTATTTGGCTTATTATTACCCTCCAATTCTCATTCTCATTCCGCCATTTCCACCGCGTCCTTGGTTCATGTCTCTAAACTCTTCCATTTTTTTCAATACGATTTCGTCAAATTCTTTTTGAGTCGTTACTTTTCCTTTAGTTGCCGCTTTTATTTCGGTTTTAACTTTAGGATTCAAAACTACTTTCGAACATAAAGTAACCGTTTTGCCGTCATTTACTTCCAATATTAAACCAGGTAGTCCCCAGTAGTTTTCCGGCCCTTGATTCACTGGAATTTCCGGTGTATACCAAGCTGTAATTATAACTTCTTTAGGCATGTCCAATTCATCTAGAAGACTGGTTTTCTTTGTGGCATCAGCTGGTTTTGTTGTTGCGGCATCTTCTTTTTTTGGTCTGAAATTTCTAAAATCTGTTTTGCTCGCAGGACGCACAGCAGTTGCTTTGAAACAATTATAGCCCCCAATAATTCGGGTTTCACTTTCCATTTTCCATTGTAAATTGGGCAACGAATCTTTTACTAGAAATTCTTTTCCCATAAACTCTTTATCAACGGTATAGGACTTGTCTTTTACATTTTTATAATACGTTCCTCCTCCGCCCGTCATAGACATCATCATTCGCATTCCGCCACCACCTTGACCTGGCGTATCTAATTTTTCTTCTTCTTTATATATAGATGCCGATTTATCAAAATTAAGAATGAATGTTTTTTCAAACATTTTTTTCATACTTTCCTCAATCCTTTTTTGCATATCCGGAGTCATCTCCTTATTGCCTTCCATTCTGGTTTTGAAATCGGAGGTACTCGTCTTCGATTCGTAAACTGCCATTCCTTGAAATTCCTGAGCGTGAAGCCCCATAAATGATGCGACAGCTAATACTAATGTGAAAATTACTTTATACATACTATTGGATTTTAATACATAAGACTTAAAAATACTGTTTTTGTTACACGCATTCTGTTAAAATAATAGTAAGACAATCCTAATTATAAAAGGTTTAATTGTAATTTCGCTTTCATGAAGAAATTAGTATTATTACTCTTTATTGCTTCGTTTTCAGTTGTGTTTTGTCAGAACCAAAAACTAACTTCCCTTAAAATTGATTCCATCCGTTTTGATGGAGATGCGTTTTTAGGATACGATTCATTTGGTTTTTATTACACCATTAAAAACAATGTTTTTTCTAAAATTAATACACGAGATGCTTTAGAATATAAAAATATTTCTTTGGGTAAAATCACCAAAGTTGACTTACAAAACCCTCTTAAAATCGTCTTGTTTTACGAAAATTTCAATACTGTTATCGTATTGGACAATCAATTGAATGAAACCCAAAAAATCAATTTTTCAGAGCGTGAAATTCCCATTGTGGCTTCAGCAATTGGAATTGCATCTCAAAATCAGTTTTGGATTTACAATAGTATGAATCAGCAACTGGGACTTTATGATTATTTAAGCAATAATTACAAGACCATTTCAGTTCCGTTTACAGAGAGCATTAAGAATTATTCTTCAGATTTCAATGCCTTTCATTGGGTTGACAATAAAAACAACTGGTATGTATGTGACATTTTTGGAAAAATAATAAGTAAGGGAATAATTCCTGATTTTGATTCCATTGCAATTATTAATGAAAATCAGATTATTTATTCCAAGGACTCTGTTTTGACTTTATATGATTTGGAAAAAGGTAAAAAAACTGAATTTAAAATTTCAGAAAAAACGTTTAAAAAATTCTATTACAAAGACCAAATTTTATCTATTTTTACATCAACAGGAATTACAAATTATAAAATCATACTACCATAATGCACATAGCAATAGCAGGAAATATAGGTTCGGGAAAAACAACTTTAACGCGTCTATTAGCGAAACATTTCAAGTGGGAACCGCATTTTGAAGATGTAGTCGATAATCCGTACTTGGATGATTTTTATCATCAAATGGAACGTTGGTCTTTTAATTTACAAATATATTTCTTGAATAGTCGTTTCCGTCAGGTGATACAAATTCGTGAAAGCGGTAAAAAAATAGTACAAGACCGAACTATTTATGAAGATGCTCATATTTTTGCGCCTAACCTTTACGCGATGGGTTTGATGACCAATCGTGATTTCCAGAATTATTCCTCTCTTTTTGAATTAATGGAATCCACGGTTAAAGCACCTGATTTATTGATCTATTTAAGAAGTTCTATCCCTAACTTAGTGGGACAAATACACAAACGGGGCCGTGAATACGAAAACTCAATATCCATTGACTATTTGAGCCGTTTGAACGAGCGCTACGAAGGTTGGATTCAAACCTACGACAAAGGAAAATTAATGATTATTGACGTTGACAACATTAATTTTGTTGACAATCCTGAAGATTTAGGAACTATTTTTAACCGTATCGATGCAGAATTGAACGGGTTATTCTAGAAAATTATTCCATTTTATAAACAAAAATGCCTCGCAATTGCGAGGCATTTTTTATTTAGGAACAAAATATTTTATTTCAAAGCATCAATTTTTGCCTGAACTTCAGCATCAGTGCCCTCGAAAACTTGAGTATCCACTTGACCATTTAAGGTTGTCGTTACTTTAGCCACAACCACGCCATTAGTATTCGTTTTTTCGATAGCAACTTCTTTAGAAATTACATGAGTTGGTATCGCTCCTGCATTCATAAACCTACACGTTTTACTGTCACATCCTTTTGCAAGACACTCTTCTTTGGACATAGAAGTACACATTTCAGTTGTAGCGCAGCACCCTGCTTTACCAGAAATAGTATGACTTCCATTACCTAAAATTGGTGCAATCACAAGTCCTATCAAACACGTTAATTTAATCAAAATATTCATTGATGGTCCAGAAGTATCTTTGAACGGATCACCAACAGTATCTCCAGTCACGGCTGCTTTATGCGCATCAGAACCTTTGTATGTCATTTCACCGTTAATTAACACTCCTGCTTCGAAAGATTTCTTGGCATTGTCCCAAGCGCCACCTGCATTGTTTTGGAAAACTGCCCAAAGCACGCCAGACACAGTTACTCCAGCCATATACCCTCCTAGCATTTCAGCAATCAATTGGTTGTTTTCCCCGTATACTATTTTACCTAAAAGAACAATAGCGATAGGAAAACCAATTGTTAAAACACCCGGTAACATCATTTCGCGTAAAGCGGCTTTTGTAGAAATATCGACACATTTAGCATATTCCGGTTTTCCGGTTCCTTCCATAATTCCTGGAATCTCCCTGAACTGGCGACGCACTTCGTACACCATGTCCATCGCTGCTTTTCCAACAGAATTCATAGCCAAAGCTGAGAAAACTACTGGTATCATTCCTCCCACAAATAACATCGCTAAAACAGGCGCTTTAAAAATATTGATTCCGTCTATTCCTGTAAAAGTGACATACGCCGCAAATAAAGCCAATGATGTTAATGCTGCCGAAGCAATGGCAAAACCTTTTCCAGTTGCCGCCGTTGTATTTCCTACCGAATCTAAGATATCTGTTCTGGTACGCACTTCTTTAGGCAATTCGCTCATTTCTGCAATTCCACCAGCGTTATCTGATATGGGTCCGAAAGCATCGATTGCCAATTGCATTGCCGTTGTTGCCATCATCGCCGAAGCAGCCAAGGCCACACCATAAAATCCCGCAAAAGCATACGAAGTCCAAATTGCAGCAGCAAATAATAAAACGGTTGGGAATGTAGAAATCATTCCGGTTGCTAAACCTGCAATCACGTTTGTTCCTGCTCCTGTACTTGATTTTTGCACGATTGCCATAACTGGTTTTGTTCCCAAACCAGTATAATATTCTGTAACAGATGAGATAACAGCTCCAACCACTAATCCTACGATTGTAGCATAGAAAACGCGCATTGACGAAATTTCTTTGGTTCCTTCTCCGAAGAAATCCATTTTCATGGTTTCTGGTAACATATATTGTACTAAAAAGAAACAAGCGATAGCTGTTAAAATAATAGAAACCCAGTTTCCTATATTCAATGCTTTTTGAACTTGCGCTTCTTTCGCATTATCATCTGTAATTCTTACTAACATCGTTCCTATAATAGAAAATAAAATACCAAAACCAGCGATTGCCATTGGTAATAAAATAGGTCCTATCCCGCCAAAAGCATCTTGAATATTTCCGCCCATGTCTTTGATCACATAATTTCCCAGAACCATCGCCGCCAAAACTGTGGCTACATAAGAACCAAATAAATCGGCACCCATTCCAGCAACATCGCCTACATTATCTCCTACGTTATCCGCAATTGTAGCAGGATTACGAGGGTCATCTTCTGGAATTCCAGCTTCTATTTTCCCAACTAAATCAGCGCCTACATCGGCAGCTTTTGTATAAATTCCGCCACCAACTCTCGCAAACAAAGCGATAGATTCTGCTCCAAGAGAAAATCCTGCTAATGTTTCTAACACAATGGTCATGTCTTCAGTTGAAGTCCAAACGCCGTTCATGAAGAAATGAAAAAAGAAAATAAAGAAGGTTGTCAAACCTAAAACGGCTAAACCCGCAACTCCTAATCCCATTACCGTTCCCCCGCCAAAAGAAACTTTTAGTGCTTGCGGCAAACTGGTACGTGCTGCCTGCGTGGTTCTGACATTTGTTTTTGTTGCGATTTTCATTCCCATATTTCCCGCTAAAGCCGAGAAAAAAGCACCGAAAATAAAAGCAACAACTATTAATATATGTGTGGTAGGAACGATAAATGAAATTCCGGCTAAAACAGCACTTGCTCCTATTACAAAGAAAGTTAACAACCTATATTCTGCTTTTAGGAAAGCCAAAGCCCCTTCGTAGATGTAATCTGAGATCTCTTTCATTTTGCCGTCACCCGGATCTTGTTTTAAAACCCATTTTCTCTTGGCAAACATAAATGCCAGTCCAATAAATGCCATGGCAATAGGCAAATAAATCATTATTGTATTCATAATTTTGGTTTGGTTTTTTGGTTAAAATTAATACTGTAACAAAACGAATTTAAACAAAAAAGCAACACTCTTAACAGAATGTTGCTTTTTTTATAAAAATTATGGAAGTTATTTATTTAATACTAAATAATCCTTCTGGTTTGTTTTCAATTTGATCAAAACGCTCCGTACACTCTTTAATAATGGCATACGCTTCATTTACATCTCCCCAACCTTCAACATCAACCTGTTTGTTTTCAAGATCTTTGTACACCTGAAAGAAATGTTCAATCTCTTTTAATAGGTGTGGATTAATATCTGACAGGTTTTCCAATGAATTCCAGATTGGATCTGAAACGGGTACACAGATTACTTTTTCATCAGGTCCTTTATCATCCGCCATGTGGAAAACACCGATAGGTTTTACTTCCATTACACATCCAGGAAAAGTTGGTTCAGTTACCAAGACCAAAACATCTAATGGATCTCCGTCTAAGGCTAATGTTTCCGGGATAAATCCGTAATCAGCCGGATACATCATCGATGAGAATAACATTCTGTCAAAACGCATTCTTTTTATTTCGAAATCATATTCGTATTTATTTCTACTTCCTCTTGGTATTTCGATTAAGACATCGAAAGTTGTTAATTTGTCTGCAGTCATTTTAGTTTTTTCTTATCTATAATTATGGGTGCAAAAATAAGGAAACTATACGGTTGCACAATAAAAAATTGATGTTATCTCTTGATTAAATTTTAACTGTGAGTACTTTAGTAAACCACCGTCCTATTTCGTTTGTTTAAATAATGGTGCCACAAAAGATAGGTTGCAAAAGAACGATACGGACTCCATTTTATAGCATGGACTTCCATGGCGTCTTTATCGTGAATATCCAGTAATTCTTTTATGGTATTTACTACCGCAATATCTCCTAACGGTAATAAATCTGGGGCTTGCAGACAAAACATCAAGTAGATATCGATAGTCCAGTTTCCTATTCCTTTGATCTTGATGAGTTCCTCCCGTACTTGCTGTGCCGTTTTGGTTGGCAAACTTTCTAAATCAAGGTCTTTATTTAAAATAGCTGTCGCCAAAGCTTTGATATAAGACTTTTTTTTGGCGGCTTACGCCAAGATTTCTAAATTCGGCATCGGATAACTGAAGAAGAATTTCGGGCGCTACCGTTTTTTGAGTCGCTTTTATTTTTAAAAAAGTGGCTTTAGCCGAATCTATAGACACTTGTTGTTCCAAAATCAACAATACCAAAGTCTCAAAACCTTGAGGTCTTTTGGGAATCGTTGGCATTCCATATTGTTCAATAATTGCTTTGAAAATGGTATCTTTTTCTAAAAGATAGTTGATGGCTTCTTGCATAGTCTCATGTTTTTTTAGCCCAGATGGAAACGGCATCCTTTTTATAAGGCGATTTTTCTTCGCCTTATAAAAAGATAAAGTGTACAGCTGGAAATAGCTCCTGATTCCTCCTAATGTCGGAATGACAATTTGTTGTTTCTTTCTTAGAAATGAAATCCAAACGATCCTTTTACGGAAAAGCGTTGTGTATCCGGTGTATTCAAATAACTACCGCGCCAAGCGAAATCGATACGGAATACTTTGAAGATATTCCCGATTCCTGCGCTGTATTCCCAATATCCTTTTTCGGGCGCACTATAAATTAAACCCGATGCATTAATCGCTCTATTTTCATCAGAAATGGTTCCATAAACCCCTTTTATGGATACAATTTCTCTCCAATTAAGCTTACGCATAAACGGGATTCTGGAAAAAATTTTGCCATTGAAATTGTGATTCCATTGCAAAGTAGCATATTGGTCTGACACAAATTCATAAAAATTAAGATTGCTGAAAGTGTTTTCTATCGTAAAATAGGTTTGGTTTCCAGGAATAACACTCAATAATCCCAAAGGAACTGTCCCAAAGGTTTTACCCACCTCCATAATAATATTGGTTCTTCCTAAAGCCCCGATAATAATAGGTTGTTTGTAATACAATTGCAATTTATCATATTTGAAATCACTGTTCAACAACCCCTTAAAACCGTGGCTGTAGTTGACAAAAAATCGACTGAAATGGCTATCCACAATGTCTCTTTCCACACCGACCCCAATAGTTCTCCTCTTTGGCGAATATTCAACCTGAAAATTAACTTCTGATTGTTTTACCTCACTTTCTATAACGGAATTTGCTATATCCGTATAATAATCCAAACTAAACGTAGTAGAAGCAGACTCCAGCGTACGATAGGAAAATCCAGTTTGAAAAATTAAATTTTTAATGGGTTCTATCTCTACCGCAACAGTACTCAAATTGATATTGGTCAGTTTCCCGTTGCTACCGGACGAAAACACTGAGGACGAAGCAAAACTTCTGCCCAAAATGTCGTTTGTGGTGGTTAAGCTGGCACCTATTTGTTCAATATCGCGCCTATTCCCTCCGGACAAAATGATTCGGTTTTTCTTGTCAACCATCCATTTCCCTGAAAGTCCATATTTGAATTTATCATCATCAAATCCATACGCCGTGTAGGCTTGAATACGCCATGGATCGTTAGGTCCAAAATACGTCCTTCCTCCTACTCGCAATCGTATTCCCTCCACTTCATTATACCCAAATGTGGAAAAAACGGGTCCATAATCGAAATTTTTAAATTCCACATAACCGCTCCCAAGTATCGAAACCAGATTATACAATCGTTTAAATTTATTAACCGTTTGCAAGGTATCCAGCATTTTATAAACACCCAATTCATCCTTGCTTAGGTTTTCGAAACGGTTTTCGTTCCAGTATTCATCGGATTTATTGTAGACTTCGTTATCCATATAATTGACCTCATCTTTATAAAAAGCTACTGGTTGCTCCTTATTAAATTGATGATTTCTATAAAATGTGGTTCGCTTTCCATAAACTCCTTTGGAATTTTCTTTTTTGTTTAAAGCAAAATCAGACATTAAATAATCCTTCGTCAGCAAGAAAACAGAATCATTGACTACCTCAAATTCTTGCTCTAAATAAATATCTTTTACCCAGTTAATATTGGCACTTTTGGTAACCGCCATATTTATTTTCTTGATGGCAAACGTCGAATCATTCACCCAGAAATCCCCTTTGAAAGTCAATTCGTTTTTACGTCTTGGATAAAACACAATATTATAACACCATTTTTTATCAATGTATGCACTGTCTTTCAACACATAATTGTAGACATCAATCCCTGTTTTAGATAACGGACTGGTAAAGCTTTTGTCAAAAAAAGTTAAGTAATTATTGTAGACATTATAATCGGAATACAAGTCTTTTACAAAAGACAAAATCTGTTGATTTCCATTAAACCCTGACGTTTTATTGGCTTTTATTTTTTCTTTTACTCTTTTTAATTTGTTATCTCCATAGACATCATGGAGTGATTCATTTATAAAAATAGGCAAATAGGTTTTCCCGGTTACTCTGGAAGTATCCATTTGATCAAATATAAACTCCATGCCTTTGAAAAGCTTGCTTTTCATAAAAGCACTATCGATAGAATTCATGTCAAATTCTATTTTTTCATACTTTTCCATCTGGTATTGGTCAAACAAATGCAATCCATTTTTACGTTTTCTCTCCCAAATTTTTCTAAGAATGTCTAGCGCAGGATTGTTCTTTTTCGACGTTTTACCGGCAAAAACAACTACTTCGTTTAAGCTCTCGGCTTCGTTCAGTTGAATTTTGAAATTGTAGTTTACAGGCTTGTCTAAAATAATTTCCTTCTCAGAGAAACCTACTGAAGATATAACTAAAGTAGTATATGTTTTTGGGGATTCGAGGTAAAACCGACCATCTTCATTGGTAACAATTCCTTCGCTGGAATCTTTGAAAACCACATTTGCAAAAGGAATTGGCTGATTTGATTTATCTACCACAATACCACTCACTTTTGTTTGCGCAAAAACTGCGTTTGTTGAAACAAACAAAAAAAACAGGAGAAACAAGAGATTCTTTTTCATAATCATTCAAAAAAAAACTTCATCAAATAAATAAATAATTGATGAAGTTATTAAACCTAGGCTTCTTAGATTATCAGACTTTTTAGATTAAAATCTTACAATTTAAGAAGTCTAATAATAGCTAAAAGATCTATTTTTTATACATTACTTTTTTAACTGCTTTTACAACATCACCTGCATTTGGCAACCATTCTTTCAACAATACTGGAGAGTACGGCGCTGGAGTATCCGCAGTTGTGATACGTTGAATAGGCGCATCCAAGAAATCAAAAGCGCGTTCTTGAACGATATACGTAATTTCAGAAGCTACACTTGCAAAAGGCCAAGCTTCCTCAAGAACCACCAATCTATTTGTTTTTTTAACCGATGTTAAAATCGTCTCATAATCCATAGGACGTACGGTTCTCAAATCGATAATTTCACAAGAAATTCCTTCTTTGGCCAATTCGTCAGCAGCAATATGAGCTTCTTTGATAATTTTTCCAAAAGAAACGATAGTTACATCAGTACCTTCCCGTTTGATATCAGCAACTCCAAGTGGAATGGTATATTCCCCATCTGGCACTTCTCCTTTATCACCATACATTTGTTCCGATTCCATGAAAATCACAGGATCATTATCACGAATAGCCGCTTTCAACAATCCTTTTGCATCATAAACCGTAGATGGAACTACCACTTTAAGACCCGGAGTGTTCGCAAACCAGTTTTCTAATGCTTGTGAGTGAGTCGCCCCTAATTGTCCTGCCGAAGCAGTTGGACCACGAAAAACGATAGGCACATTAAATTGTCCACCAGTCATCTGACGCATTTTGGCAGCGTTATTTATAATTTGGTCAATCCCTACTAAACAGAAATTGAACGTCATATATTCTACAATCGGTCTGCATCCGTTCATTGCCGATCCTACTGCAATACCAGTAAAACCAAGCTCAGCAATAGGAGTATCAATGACTCTTTTCTCGCCAAATTCAGCAAGCATTCCTTTAGATGCTTTATACGCACCATTATATTCTGCAACTTCTTCACCCATTAAGTAGATGGACTCATCGTGACGCATTTCCTCACTCATCGCTTCGCAAATGGCCTCTCTAAATTGTATCGTTCTCATATTATATGTTGTATGTGTCTAATTTTCGAAAAGCAAAAATAAATATTTTATATCACTTAAAAGCATAAATTACTTTAAATTAATCAGGTTTTATAATGATAT
The DNA here is from genome assembly GCF_004349155.1 of Flavobacterium sp. GT3P67. Lineage (NCBI taxonomy): Bacteria > Pseudomonadati > Bacteroidota > Flavobacteriia > Flavobacteriales > Flavobacteriaceae > Flavobacterium > Flavobacterium sp. GT3P67. The sequence goes on along the minus strand of NZ_SMLF01000001.1, from coordinate 974,034 downwards.
TTTCCAGGAGCTATTTCCGGCTATACGCTGTATCTTCCTGTGGCTAAAGGAACCACAGGAAGGATGCCGCTGCTATCCGGGCTACGAAATCGAAATAGTATTGAAAAATATTATGCATGCATACTATATTATTCAAATTATTATTTTAAATTTGTCAAAGCTTTTTAGAAAAATCAAAATATATACTTATGAAAATATTAGTTTGCATCAGTCACGTTCCTGATACTACTTCAAAAATTAACTTCGTTAACGGTGATTCTGAATTTGACACCAATGGGGTACAATATGTAATCAATCCAAATGACGAATTTGGTTTGACACGTGCCATTTGGTTTCAAGAACAACAAGGCGCAACGGTTACTGTTGTGAATGTTGGAGGACCTGAAACCGAACCCACTTTAAGAAAAGCATTAGCAATAGGTGCTAACGAAGCTATTCGTGTAAACGCAAATCCTACTGACGGATTTTTCGTTGCCAAACAACTTGCCGAAGTAATCAAAAACGGAAGTTACGATGTAATTATCGCCGGAAAAGAATCTTTAGACTATAATGGCGGAATGGTTCCCGGAATGATTGCCGGAATTTTAGGATACAACTTCCTTAATTCTTGCACAAACCTTACTGTTGAAGGAACTAGCGTAAAAGCAGTTCGTGAGATTGATGGTGGAAAAGAAACCGTTGCTACTGCTTTACCGATAATCATTGGTGGACAAAAAGGATTGGTGGAAGAAAAAGACCTGCGTATTCCAAACATGAGAGGAATTATGACTGCAAGAACTAAAGCCTTGACAATTCTGGAGCCAGTTGATGCCACTGTAAATACAAAAGCAGTAAAATTTGAAAAACCAGCTCCTAAATCAGCAGTGAAATTAATCTCTCCTGACAATTTAGACGAATTAATCAATTTATTACACAACGAAGCGAAAGTAATATAATTAGGAATTAAAAATTACGAATTACGAATTTTTGAAATCTTTAAATTTTTCAATTATTTAATCTTTTAATCTAAAATCATTATGTCAATATTAATATATGCGGAATACGCAGAAGGAAAATTTAAAAAAGTAGCATTCGAATTGGCTTCTTACGCAAAAAAAGTAGCGGAATCTTTAGGAACTACCGTTACAGCAGTAACCGTAAATGCAGGAGATGTTTCGGAATTATCAAAATACGGAGTAGATAAAGTGTTAAAAGTAAACAACGATAAATTATCAGGATTTACTGCAAAAGCGTACGCTGATGTCATCAAACAAGCTGCTCAAAAAGAAAACGTGAAATTAGTTTTACTTTCATCAACTACGGATAGTATTTACCTTTCCTCACTTGTTGCAGTAGCACTAGAAGCAGGTTACGCTTCGAATGTTGTTGGATTACCCGTTTCAACTTCGCCTTTTCAAGTAAAAAGAAATGCTTTTTCAAACAAAGCTTTCAATATCACTGAAATTGCAACTGATGTAAAAGTTCTTGGTCTGGCTAAAAACTCTTATGGTGTTTTTGAAAATGCATCCACATTAACTCAAGAAGATTTTAATCCAACAATTGGAGACAATGATTTTGGCGTAAAAGTAGAATCAGTAGAAAAAGGTTCTGGAAAAGTTTCTATTGCTGATGCTGACATTGTAGTTTCGGCTGGTCGTGGATTAAAAGGTCCTGAAAACTGGGGAATGGTAGAAGAATTAGCCACAGTTCTTGGAGCTGCAACTGCTTGTTCAAAACCAGTTTCTGATTTAGGATGGAGACCTCACGGAGAACACGTAGGACAAACTGGAAAACCGGTTGCTACAAACCTTTATATTGCGATTGGAATTTCGGGAGCGATACAACATATTGCTGGAATCAACTCTTCTAAAGTTAAAGTTGTAATCAACAGCGATCCGGAAGCGCCATTTTTCAAAGTAGCTGACTACGGAGTTGTTGGAGATGCTTTTGAAATTGTACCAAAATTAATTGAGAAATTAAAAGCTTTCAAAGCACATAATTCCTAATCAACAGGAAATCATTAAATCGATTTAAATGCTACTTAAAAATAAGATATTTGTATCTTTGCTTTTAAGTAGCATTTTTTTTAACAAAAAATGAAACTTGGTTTTATCAAAAAAATAAGTACGCTGTACTTACCCATTTTAATAATTATGAGCTTAGTTAAATTATCCATAAAAGGAATTTCATACAGTCAAACTCAAAACGGAGCGTATGCTTTGATCTTGAATGAGGTTGATGGCGAAAGAAAATTACCCATTGTCATTGGTGCTTTTGAAGCCCAATCGATTGCTATTGCATTAGAAAAAGAAATAAAACCACCACGTCCTTTGACGCATGATTTATTTAAAAATTTTGCAGAGCGTTTTGATATTGTAGTGAAACAAGTCATTATTCACAAGCTAGTTGATGGTGTTTTTTATTCCAGTATTATTTGCGAAAGAGATAAAATAGAGGAAATTATTGATGCCAGAACCTCTGATGCAATTGCTTTAGCATTGCGTTTTAATGCCCCTATTTTTACCTACAAAAACATTCTGGACAAAGCTGGAATATACCTAAAAGCAAATCCGCTGGAAGCCAATAAAGATTCTCAGGAAATCGACGATGTGCTGTCTAATCCAGAAACTTTTGGTCGTGAAGAAGAAAGCAATCAATCCGGAGAAACCTATTCTAAGCATAGTTTACAAGAATTGAATGAATTGTTAGATCAAGCAGTTTCGCATGAAGATTACGAAAAAGCAGCAAAAATAAGAGACGAAATCTCGAAGAGATAACTTTAATTTTGATTTTCATTGATGTGTTATTTCATGAAAAAAACGACCAATTACATAAAAATTGTAGTTACATTTAGTGCCACACTTTGTTATAAATTTTTATTGACATTTGTTATAAAACTAATCTATGAAAACAAAATTTGTCCTAATTATCGCAACCATATTTATTTCTACAATTGCATTTTCTCAAGATTATTATTTACACTGCGGAAAAATTCTAAATACCCAATCTGGCAAAGAGTTATCCAACCAAACTATTATTGTTTCTAAAAACAAAATCACAAAAATACAAGATGGATTTATATCTAAATCCAAGCCCGAAGATATTGAAATCGACCTGAAAAACAAATATGTGTTACCTGGTCTCATCGATTTACACGTGCATATTGAAGGGGAACACGACACGAAAAGTTACATGTCAAAATATTTAGACAACGAGGCTGACATTGCATTTCAAGCGGTTCGTTGTGCAGAAACAACACTTTTAGCCGGATTCACTACCGTACGTGATTTAGGAGGAACCGGAGTTAATATCTCTATAAGAAATGCAATTAATAAAGGAATCGTAAAAGGCCCAAGAATATATACCGCAGGAAAATCGATTGCCACAACAGGCGGTCATGCTGATCCAACGAACGGAAGCAATCGTAAACTTGTAGGCGATCCGGGGCCACACGAAGGCGTAATCAATTCTCCTGAAGAAGCTGTAAAAGCAGTAAGAGAGCGCTACAAAGAAGGAGCCGATGTTATTAAAATCACAGCTACTGGCGGCGTTTTAAGCGTGGCAAAAAGCGGGAAAAATCCTCAGTTTACTTTAGACGAAATCAAAGCTATTACAACAACTGCCAAAGATTACAATATGCTTACCGCAGCTCATGCCCACGGAGACGAAGGAATGCAGCGAGCTATACTAGGCGGTATAAAAACTATTGAACACGGCACCTTTATGAGTGAAGAGACAATGGAATTAATGAAAAAATACGATGCTTATTTAGTTCCTACTCTAACCGCAGGAAAAGAAGTAGAAAAAAATGCAGAAATTAATGGTTTTTATCCTGAAATTGTAGTTCCAAAGGCCCGAGAAGTTGGTCCACAAATTAAAGCTACTTTTGCAAAAGCATACAAAAAAGGAGTCAAAATTGCTTTTGGAACCGATGCCGGAGTCTTTGCTCATGGTACAAATGCAAAAGAATTTGGCTATATGGTTGAAGCCGGAATGCCTGCATTAGCCGCTATACAATCAGCAACAACAACTAATGCCATGTTATTGGGTATCGGAAATGAAGTAGGACAAATCAAAGAAAACTTCTTTGCAGACATTATTGCAGTTGATGAAAATCCTTTGAATACTATCAAAACGCTGGAAAAAGTCGTATTTGTAATGAAAGACGGAAAAATATATAAAAACTAAGCTCGCTTACCGCAAATAGAATAAAGATACAATGAAGCAATATTTAGATTTAGTACAACATGTGATGGAAAACGGTTGTCAAAAAGGAGATCGTACGGGAACAGGAACAAAGAGTGTATTTGGTTACCAAATGCGTTTTGACTTGAATGAAGGTTTCCCGATGGTTACTACTAAAAAATTACACCTGAAATCTATTATCTACGAACTGCTTTGGTTTTTAAAAGGCGACACAAACATTAAATACCTTCAAGAAAACGGAGTTAAAATTTGGGATGCCTGGGCTGATGCCAATGGAGATTTAGGACCTGTTTATGGTCATCAATGGCGCAACTGGAATAGTGAAGAGATTGATCAAATAACTGAATTGATTAAAGAATTAAAAACCAATCCTAACAGTCGCAGGATGTTAGTTTCGGCATGGAATCCTTCGGTTCTTCCAGACACTACAAAATCATTTGACGAAAATGTAGCCAATAATAAAGCGGCTTTACCTCCTTGTCATGCTTTCTTTCAGTTTTATGTTTCTAACGGCAAATTATCGTGTCAATTGTACCAGCGAAGTGCTGATATTTTTTTAGGCGTTCCTTTTAATATCGCTTCCTACGCTTTACTCACCATGATGATTGCTCAGGTTTGCGACTTGGAGCCAGGGGAATTCATTCACACTTTTGGTGACGCACACATTTACAACAATCATTTTGAACAACTCGAATTACAATTGTCCCGTGAGCCAAAACCATTACCTAAAATGATTTTGAATCCCAATATAAAAGACATCTTCGCATTCGATTTTGAAGATTTCACGCTCGAAGGCTATGAACCACATGCCTTGATAAAAGGCAGTGTTGCGGTCTAATGCAATAAAAAACGGTGTTTTAGCTAAACTACTAAAACACCGTTTTCATTTCCTGCAAACTCATTCCACTTAAAAGAATCTGCTTCCGGCTCATTGACAAATGTGCCGTCAATTACGTATTTGAATTCGTAGGCAGCATCTTTGTTTACATCGAAAATGCCTTTGAAAGTGCCATTTTTTAATTTGCTCAAAGCACCTTCAGCTACATTCCAATTGTTGAAATCGCCAACAACAGAAGCTTGACTTGCTTCTTTTGCTTCTATTGAAAAGGTAACTTTACAAACTGGTTTTGTTTTAACGAATTGTTTCTTGATTGCCATAACTATTTCATTTATAGATTTATAAAACAAAGAAAACAAAAGAATTTGAACACACAATGAGCGTAACGAAGATTTAATACAATGTGGCAAACCATGTTAATTTATGAGCAATTTCTTAATTTTAAGTCTGTTAAATTTAACATTCCAGAAAGAGAAAAAGTTTTCTTGTTAAATTAATGTAGAAGCAAAACAGTGACTTTCCAAAATAAATTTTACCTTTATAAACAAAATTTTGATCAATGGAAAAAGAACTACACGAACAGTATGAATATGCAAGAAGAAGAATTAAACAAAAAAAAAGATTGTATTTTCATTTTGTCCTTTTCGTTTTAGGAAGTTTGCTTTTATTTATCGCTAATAAGTTTTTCGAAATTGCCGTAGATTCCCACTGGTCCATTTGGATTATCACCATATGGTTGTTCCTCTTTATTTTACATTTTATAAAAATTTTCATCACGGATCGTTTTATGAATAAAAATTGGGAAAGGGAACAAATAGACCGGCTTGTAGCTTTACAACAAAAAAAACTGGATCAATTACAAACACAGGTTAACAACGACGACCTTAAATAACAGTACATCAATTATGATAATAATGATTGCGGCCGTTGCCGAAAATAATACTTTAGGTAAAAACAACGAACTGGTTTGGCATTTACCAAATGATTTCAAAAGATTTAAATCCCTTACATCCGGACATCATATTATAATGGGAAGAAAGACATTTGAAAGTTTTCCAAAACCATTACCAAACAGAACCCACATCATAATTACAAGACAGAAAGAGTATCAAGCCGACGGTTGCATCATCGTAGATAGTATGGACAAAGCATTAGCCATTTGTTCCAAAAACGAAGACACATTTATAATTGGTGGTGGCGAAATTTATACCTTAGGACTCCCTTTTACTGACAAAATAGAAATAACACGTGTTCATCACAACTTTGAAGGCGATGCTCACTTCCCTGAAATTAATGACGATGAATGGGAAATAATAGTTTCAGAATTTAATACGAAGGATGAAAAACATCTCTACGATTATTCCTATCAGACATTCATTAAAAAATAAAACAAAAAAACATCCTTTTTACGGGATGTTTTTTTTTTAACCATTGATCAAAGAGACGACCTACTCTTGAAAGAGTATTTGATAACATAAAATAAAAATTACAAATAGTAGTAATACTCCAGAAATGAAGATTATAATATTTGATGTTTTTTGAGAATACATCTCAAAAAAGCCTTTAATACCAAATACCACGAAGGTACTAAAGACGAAAAAAATTAAAATTTCCAAAAACAAATTTAATCCTAAGAACGTATTTTGCGCTTTAACTACAATACTGCTTTGTAAAACAGTATTCTCAAAACAGCTAACAAGAACAAATGAGATAAAAAACGCTAAAATTACCCACTTGATTTGGTTGATCGATTCTCTTTTAATCATTTGGTATGGTTATTTACTGAATAACAAATTTGTACAATAAAATCATTAGTTACAATACCCACTTTTAGTGATATTTCAAATAAAATAAATTTTAGTTTTCAGCCTGTCTGAACGTATTTTAAAAACTAAAATAAAACTTGTTTCTAATTTTTGAAACTCATTTTAAGTTCATCAAGTTTGTATTATATTTGTACAAACTAAAAAAATGTCAGAAAAAATAACACCCTATAAAGATTCAGCGCTAGGTAAAAAAGAACAAGTTGCTAAAATGTTTGACACCATTTCTGGAAATTATGACAATCTGAATCGTGTCATTTCTTTTGGTATTGATATAAAATGGCGTAAAAAAGTACTGCAAATAGTTGCGAAATCAAATCCGAAGATCATTCTGGACATCGCAACCGGAACTGGTGATTTGGCCATTTTGATGGCACAAACAAATGCTAAAAAAATCATTGGGTTAGATATATCAGCAGGAATGCTGGAAGTAGGCGTAAAAAAAATTGCTTCAAAAAATCTTTCTAATACTATCGAAATGATTTTGGGTGACTCCGAAAACATGCCTTTTGAAGACAACTATTTTGATGCAATAACCGTTGCATTTGGAGTTCGTAATTTTGACGATTTAGAAAAAGGTTTGGCTGAAATTCTAAGAGTTTTAAAACCTAACGGTATATTTGTAATTTTAGAAACTTCGGTGCCGGACAAGACTCCTTACAAACAAGGATATAATTTTTACACAAAAAACATTCTCCCATTAATAGGCAAAGTTTTCTCTAAAGACGATGTTGCTTATGGTTATTTATCTGAATCGGCAGCTGCATTCCCTTACGGCGAAGTATTAAACAATATTTTGAGAAAAATTGGGTTTATAGATGTTGTAGCTTTACCACAAACTTTTGGTGTAGCTACCATTTACTCAGCTTCTAAAAAATAACATGAGAAAAATAATTGTCTTACTGTTTTTTGCTTTTATTCTAAACGGATACGCTCAAAAGTCTAAAAATATATTTAGCAGAGACCCTATTATTAATTTGGAAAATTTTCAAAAAAAGAGAATGTATTATGGGTTTTATTTAGGATTTAACTCGTATGATTTCAAAATAGACTATAAAACTGTAGGACCCGATATTCTTATAAAAAAAACCACTGGATTTAATGTGGGTATCGTTGCTGATTTGAAACTTCAGGAATACATTGACCTGCGATTTGAGCCGGGTCTTTATTATACAAGAAGAGATTTACACTATCCTAATTTCACAAATAGTGGAGATGCGCTGAGAGAAGTGAACAGCACCTATATTCATTTTCCATTATTAGTGAAATTTTCCTCCCTTAGAACAGGAAATATTCGCCCCTATTTAGTGGGAGGCGTATCAGCAACCTTAAATTTATCCAGTAATTCTAAATTAATTGATGACAACTTAGAACAACGTTTTAGAGTAAAAGCATGGACAACTAATTATGAATTGGGTTTTGGAATTGATCTTTTTTCGGAATATTTTATATTTTCTCCTTCCATAAGAGGCGTTTTTGGAATGAATGACGAATTAATCAGAGACAAAGACCCAAATAGTCCTTGGACAAGCAATATAGAATCTTTGAAAACCAGAGCGGTTTTTATCAATTTTACTTTCCATTAAAGAATAGTTCCCAGTGTGTTCAGTCGCAGTATTCGGTTCTCACCGTAAACTGCGACCGAACACTGAATACTAGCCCCGACAAAACTCGCTTAATACTATAGCGGTAGCTGTCGCAACATTGAGGCTTTCTGTTTTTTGAAGATCCCCAAAACGAGGAATTGCGAGTCTGTTTTTGGCTAAACTTTCAAGTGCTGGCGAAACTCCATTAGCCTCATTACCCATTATAATAATGCCTTCTTTAGGTAAAACTGATTTATAAATATTCTCTCCGTCCATAAAAGTGCCGAAAACGGGTAATTTTGTTTGTGCTATAAAAGCATTAAGATCTATATAATTCACGTTGACTCTGGCTATAGAACCCATAGTTGCCTGAACCACTTTTGGGTTATAAATATCAACTGTTTCCTTTGAACACAACAACTGCTTAACACCAAACCAATCACACAAACGCAATATGGTTCCTAAATTTCCCGGATCACGAATTGAATCAAGCGCTACAATCAAACCGGTCTCAATAATTGGTTTTTCCAATGGCATTTTGAAAATTCCCAAACAGGTATTTGGGGTTGCTAATGCGCTTATTTTTTTTAAATCATTTTCTTGAATAATCGTTTTTTTAGCTACAGGGACTTCCTCAAAATCATTTTGGGTAGTATACAAATGTTCCAGCTCAAAATTAGACTCCAGTAATTCATGAATCCCTTTTACGCCTTCGGCAAAAAATAATTTATTGGCAATTCTATATTTTTTTTGCTGCAAACTCGTTATAAGTTTTATTTGGTTTTTACTAACCATAAAATAATGTACTTTTGAATTAAATATTTTAGAACACTTGAAAAAAACTTCCACAAAAATAACTGCATTTATTCTAATTGCAATACTAATTTGCGCTTGTAACGCTGTAAAAAGAGTTCCGGACGGAAAACTACTGCTTACAAAAAACGAAATTACTGTAAATGACAAAACCATTAAGGATGAAAATGTTTTTAATCAACTGTATCAAAAACCAAACAGCACCTTACTTGGATACCGTTTAAGATTGAATCTTTACAATCTTGCCAATCTAAATCCAGATTCAACGTATCAAGCCAAGTTTACAAATAACCCGGGAAAATTTGAACGAAAATCCAAATGGCTGTCTGAAAAACAAGTTAATCGACTCGGAAAATCTTTCTGGTATCACGGAATCCATGATTTCTTGAAAAGAACCGGAGAACCACCCATAATTATTGACAAAGAAAGAGCAGATAAATCATTGTTGCGATTGAAATACTATTATTTCAACGATGGATTTTTTAATGTGAATGCTACATACAAAATAGACACTTTGAGCATTAAAAAAGCTAAAATAAAATACGCCATTACTCCGGGAAATGCTTACTTTTTGGATTCCTTAAGAACTACTATTTTAACTCCGGCTTTAGATTCTTTATATGAGACTAACAAGTCAAGCACATTTATCAAATCAGGAAATCAATATAAAACCGAAGATTTTGAGAATGAAAAAAACCGAATCACTACTCATTTTAGAAATAATGGAGTGTATTATTTCCAACCGAATTATGTAACTTTTGACATTGACACCATTAAAAAAGTCAATCAGGCAAATATAAACTTGATGATTAATAATTATTCTTATCAAGAACAAGATTCGAGCAGAACCGAGCCTTTTAAAATTTATAAAATAAGTGATGTAAACATTTATACTGATTATTCTCCAAGTACAAATACTATAAAAATTACGGATAGTACCACCTATAAAAACTTCAACTTATACAGTCAGGAAAAATTAAAATACAAGCCACGAGCCATTACTAATGCTATCTTTATTACAAAAGGAGGGTTATTTGCGGATTACAAAACTGTTTTGACAACACGGTATTTAAACAATCTTAAAATTTTCAATTATCCGTCAATACAATATGAAGTTGATCCTAGAGACTCAACCGCACAATCATTGATTGCAAAAGTATATTTAACCCCAAGGAAAAAATATAGTTTTGGAACTACATTAGATGTCACCCATTCTAATATACAAGATTTTGGTGTGGGTTTAAGTGTTTCTGAAACGATACGAAACGTTTTTAATGGAGCCGAAACACTGGAATTAGCTGCGCGTGGGAATATTGGATCTTCAAAGGATTTAGCAAACCCAAAGAATAATTTTTTCAATGTTTCAGAGTATGGTTTGGATTTAAAACTTAACATTCCAAGGATTTTCATGCCTTTCAGCACTGAAAAAATCATTCCAAAAAGCATGATTCCATCTACTTTGATCACAGTAGGTTTTGCAAAACAACAAAATATTGGTTTAGACAAAGAGAATTTCACAGGAGCATTATCATACAATTGGACTCCAAAAAGAAACTATACTGCCAGATTTGATTTGTTCAACACTCAGTTTGTACGCAATCTAAATCCGCAGAATTACTTTAATGTTTACGGATCTTCATACAATGCTTTGAACGAAATCAGTAAAGAATATAATACAAATTCTTCCTATTATAACAATGACATTGACAAAGATTTACTTATTGAAGAAGGAACCGTTGGCTTTACTAATGATGTTCTCACCGGTAACGCAAACTTTTTGAAACCATTAGAACCCGCAGATTTTCAGTCTGTAAAAAGTATTGAAGAGCGAAGACTAAGACTTACGGAGAATGACTTTATTTTGGCAACCAGCTTCACTTTTTCAAAAACAACCAAAAAGGATTTAACTGACAATACTTTTTATCTTTTTAAAACAAAAATAGAATCGGCAGGAACCGTTTTATCAGCTTTTGCAGCAACAACAAATCAGAATAAGAATTCAAATGGTAATTATAAAATATTCAATTTAGAATATTCAGAATACATAAAAACAGAATTTGATTATATTAAACATTGGGATTTATCCAAAGAAAAAATATTTGCATTTAGATCATTTTTTGGGATAGCCATTCCATTTGGAAACTCAGACTACATTCCCTTTTCAAGAAGTTATTTTTCAGGTGGATCAAATGATAACAGAGCATGGCAACCCTATGGTTTAGGCCCCGGTAGCAGTGGCGCATTAGATGATTTCAATGAGGCAAATATGAAAATTGCGATTAGTGGGGAGTATCGATTTAAGATATTAGGCAGTTTAAAAGGAGCTCTTTTTGCCGATGCCGGGAATATCTGGAACGTATTAGACAATGTAGAGGATGAGAAATCGACATTTACACAATTTAAGGACTTAAAAGATATCGCTTTAGGCACTGGATTTGGACTTAGATACGACCTAAGTTTTTTTGTAATTCGTTTTGATTTAGGATTTAAAACCTACAATCCAGCCAATGAAACCAACAAAAGATGGTTTAGAGAATACAACTTTGCTAACTCTGTTTTAAATTTTGGAATAAATTATCCGTTCTAATGCTAATTAATTCTTATTTTTGCAAACTAAAAACTAAAAAAAATAACTAAAAAAAGTACAATGGCACACAACATAAAACCAGGCGTAGCTACAGGAGATCAGGTTCAAGAAATTTTTAATTATGCTAAAGAAAAAGGATTTGCACTTCCAGCAGTAAACGTTACGGGATCAAATACTATCAATTGTGTACTTGAAACTGCAGCAAAACTAAATGCTCCGGTTATCATTCAATTTTCTAATGGAGGAGCGCAATTTAATGCAGGAAAAGGGCTTTCTAATACAGGTGAAAAAGCAGCTATCGCTGGTGGAATTGCTGGTGCATTACACATTCATACTTTGGCGGAAGCTTACGGAGCAACCGTAATTTTACATACTGACCACTGTGCAAAAAAATTATTGCCTTGGATTGACGGTCTATTAGATGCTTCAGAAAAACATTTTGCTGAAACAGGAAAACCATTATACTCTTCTCACATGATTGACTTATCTGAGGAGCCTATCGAAGAAAATATCGAAATTTGCAAAGGATATTTGGAAAGAATGAGCAAAATGGGAATGACACTTGAAATTGAACTTGGAATTACAGGTGGTGAAGAAGATGGTGTTGATAACTCTGATGTTGACAGTTCTAAATTATACACACAACCTGAAGAAGTTGCTTACGCATACGAAGAACTTTCTAAAGTAAGTCCAAGATTTACAATTGCAGCTGCTTTTGGAAACGTGCACGGAGTTTACAAACCAGGAAATGTAAAATTGACTCCAAAAATCTTAAAAAATTCTCAAGATTTTGTTCAAAATAAATTCAACACAGGACACAACCCAGTAGATTTCGTTTTCCACGGTGGTTCAGGTTCTACATTAGAAGAAATTAGAGAAGGTATTAGCTACGGCGTAATAAAAATGAATATCGATACTGATTTACAATTTGCTTTTACGGAAGGCATCCGTGATTACATGGTAAAAAACATCGACTATTTGAAAACTCAAATTGGAAACCCAGAAGGTTCTGATGCTCCAAACAAAAAATATTACGATCCCAGAAAATGGTTACGTGAAAGCGAAGTTACTTTCAACACAAGACTTGAGCAAGCATTTGCTGACTTGAACAATGTGAATACATTATAAATTCAAATTACGAATTATGAATTACGAGGGCAACTCATAATTCATAATTCATAATTCATAATTAAAGAAATATGGCTTGGTTTAAAAGAAAAGAAAAAGGGATTACTACTGCTACCGAAGACAAAATGGATATTCCAAAAGGGCTTTGGTACAAATCTCCAACTGGAAAAATTATTGATGCCGATGAACTAGCTCGTAACTTATTTGTAAGTCCCGAAGATGGTTTTCACGTTAGAATTGGAAGTACAGAATATTTTCAAATTTTATTTGACAACAATGAATTTGTTGAATTAGATAAGAACATGACTTCTAAAGATCCTTTGCATTTTGTTGACACAAAAAAATATGCAGATCGTTTGAAAGATGTTATGGAAAAAACCAAACTTAAGGATGCAGTGCGTACCGGAGTTGGTAAATCAAAAGGAAAAGATCTTGTTATCTGCTGTATGGATTTTGCCTTTATCGGTGGTTCTATGGGAGCAGTAGTAGGAGAAAAAATCGCAAGAGGAATCGATCACGCTATCAAAAACAAGCTACCCTTTGTAATGATTTCAAAATCAGGTGGAGCAAGGATGATGGAAGCCGCTTATTCTTTGATGCAGCTGGCTAAAACATCTGTTAAACTGGCTCAACTTGCCGAAGCAAAATTGCCATACATTTCGTTATGTACGGATCCAACAACTGGAGGAACAACTGCTTCTTATGCCATGCTGGGAGATATTAATATTTCTGAACCAGGCGCATTAATCGGATTTGCCGGGCCAAGAGTAGTTCGAGACACCACTGGTAAAGATTTGCCGGAAGGTTTCCAGACTGCTGAGTTCTTACTTGAACATGGTTTCTTAGACTTTATAACACCCCGAAAAGAATTGAAAGACAAGATTAACTTGTATATCGATTTGATTCAAAACAACGATATTAGATAAATGAAAAATCCCGAACAATCGGGATTTTTTTATGTTTAAAAAGTAATCTATTGCTATTTCAAACTCGCCATATCTATTACGAAACGATATTTAACATCGCTTTTATTCATGCGCTCATAAGCCTCATTAATATACCCCATATCAATCACTTCAACATCTGAAGTGATGTTATTAGCTGCACAATAATCTAACATTTCCTGAGTTTCTGCAATTCCGCCTATTAGACTTCCCATTATTTTTCTGCGCTTCATGATTAATGTAATGGCAGGGATTTCGGCTGGCGCAGTGGGAACTCCTACAATAATCATTGTTCCATTTGTATTTAACAAGTTCAAATACGCATTGTAATCATGCTTTGCAGAAACCGTATTTAAAATAAAATCAAACTTATTTGTCAAAGAATCCATCATTCCGGAATCAGACGTTAGCGCAAAATGATGCGCCCCTAATTTTTTCGCATCCGCTTCTTTCGAAGGAGAATGACTTAACATGGTGACTTCGGCACCAAAAGAAACGGCAAACTTCACTGCCATGTGACCTAATCCGCCCAAACCTAAAACACCCACTTTATGCCCTTTACCTACCTTCAAATAGCGCAATGGAGAATATGTTGTAATACCCGCACACAACAAAGGAGCCACACCCGAAAGTTCTAATTTGTCAGAAATATGCAAAGTATAGCTTTCATCAACGGTAATGCTGGTCGAGTAACCGCCATAAGTAGGCGTTTTTGTCCCTCTTTCGTAACTGTTGTAAGTCCCCGTCATGCCTTCTTCACAATATTGCTCTTCTCCAGATTTACAGCTAGGGCAAGTTCTACAAGAATCTACAAAACAGCCCACGCCCGCTAATTCTCCTACCTTAAATTTAGAAACTTCACTTCCTACAGCAGTAATTCTACCTACAATTTCATGGCCAGGCACCAACGGATAAATGGCAGGTCCCCAATCTCCTTTTGCTGTGTGAATATCAGAATGACAAACACCACTATAAAGTATCTCTATCTGAACTTGTTTTTTGCCAAGTTCTTTTCTATCAAACGAATACGGTTTTAATGGAGTTTCCGCATCATAAGCTGCATAAGCTTTAATTGCTGTCATATTACAAATTTTAGTTGAGTGTTAAAAGTACGAAAAAGAGAAACTGGAAATGTTAAGAATATAATAAATCCGATTGAAAAAATCATTCAAAAACACACAGACTCTTTAGGCTAAAAAACTACATTCCCGTTCTAATCGCCTCCACAGGATCTAACTTTGAGGCAGAAATCGCTGGGAGTATTCCGGAGATCAATCCAATTATGACTGCTAATCCAGTTCCTAGAGTAATATTTCCCGCACTTAAGACAAATTCAAAATCTAAAACATTTGTTAGAATAAGTGCAATAATCCAAACCATAAGCAATCCAATTATTCCACCAATTAGACACAAGATAATAGCTTCAAATAAAAACTGGAACAATATAAACCTGTTTTTGGCTCCTAATGACTTCTGAATTCCTATTAAATGGGTACGCTCTTTAACGGAAACAAACATGATATTAGCTATACCAAAACCACCCACAAGAAGTGAAAATCCTGCAATTATCCACCCAACCATATTCATAAAACCAATAGTTTCATCAATCATATCAGTTGCACCTTTAAGAAAATTGATAAAAAAATTATCTATATCCCCTGATTTAACCCCTCTAAAATTCCTGATTTTATATGAAATTTGAGCTTTAAGGTTTTCTACATCAATCCCTTTACTAGGCTTAATAATGACTATTGGAGTAAATGATTGATTGTTGTCTCCAAACAATCCTCGTATTCTATTTACCGTAGGATAAATGGTATGATCAGGATTAGAACCAAAACTCACCATTCTATCCCCTACTTTTTTTAGAGTCCCAACCACTTTAAAACGCTGTCCGTATAACCTAACTTCCTTACCTAATGGAGAAACCCCTTCAAAAAGCGACTCAACAATTTCATGACCTATTACAACATTATTACTTCCCGAGTTTGATTCTTGCTCACTAAAAAAACGTCCTTCTTTAAAATCTAATTTTTCAATATCAGAGAATTCATAAGTACAGGGAATTACGGCTATTGAACTTACTGTTTTTGATTCATACTTTATAGTTTCTCGTCCAGCATAAAGTTGAAAGCAAACACTTTCAACATCCGTTAAATTATTTTTTAAAAATTTATACTCCTCATAAGTTACATCCGGAAATTGTTCAACCTTCCAGTCTGGAACATCTGTGGGTCCAAAACAATATTTAAAAAAGAAAACAGTACTATTGTCTAAACTTCCAATATCTTTTTTTATTTTCCTGTCCAAAGAATCAACGGCCGCAAGTACAGCTATAATCGAAAAAATTCCAATAGTAACTCCTAACAAAGAAAGCAACGTTCTTAACTTGTTGTTTCGCAATGCATTCATTGCAAAGCCAAAACTCTCTTTTAATAATCGAAGGTATACCAGCATAAAAATTTTTTTGTATTAAAGTAAAATTCCATAAATATTATTCAAAAACCTAATGAAAAATGTATTCGTTGCTGCGAGAATCAATTATTTTATCTTTACCAATGAAAATTAGGAGTAAAAATTACACATTATCTCATTTTCAAATGGCTTAATTTTCACATTAAAAAACTATTTTTGCATTTTATAATTATAACTACACAATGAACACAACAAAAACAATTCAATCTGCATTAATCTCTGTCTTTTCAAAAGAAGGATTAGAACCTATAGTAAGACAACTAAACAGTCAAAATGTTACACTTTATTCTACTGGAGGGACTGAGGATTTTATAAAAAATTTAGGGATTCCTGTAATTCCTGTTGAAGATGTTACTTCCTACCCTTCTATTCTGGGTGGTAGAGTAAAAACATTACACCCAAAAGTTTTTGGAGGAATCTTAAATCGCCAAGACAACGAGAGCGATGTTCAGCAAATGATAGAGTTCAACATCCCGCAAATAGATTTAGTAATTGTTGATTTATATCCTTTTGAAAAAACAGTAGCTTCTGGAGCTAGTGAATCAGATATTATTGAAAAAATAGATATTGGTGGTATTTCTTTGATACGTGCCGCCGCAAAAAATTTCAAGGACACTGTAATTGTAGCCTCGGTTGACCAATATGGTTTGCTTTTGGATTTGATTACAGATCAAAACGGAGCTACAACATTGGAAGACAGAAAATTATTGGCTACAAAAGCATTTCATGTTTCATCACATTATGACACTGCAATTTTCAATTATTTCAACACTGACGAAACAATATACAAACAAAGTATTGCTAACGGTCAAGTTTTAAGATATGGGGAGAATCCACATCAAAAAGGTTTTTTCTTTGGTGATTTTGATGCTATGTTCAAAAAAGTTCACGGAAAAGAATTGTCTTACAATAATTTATTAGATGTAGATGCTGCAGTAAATTTGGTTAATGAATTCAAAAATGACGGCCCTACATTTGCTATACTAAAACACAATAATGCTTGTGGTTTAGCGACAAGAACTACAATTAGCGAAGCTTATCTTGCGGCTTTGGCTTGCGATCCAACATCTGCATTTGGTGGAGTTTTAATTTCGAATACAAAAATTGATGTTACTACGGCTTCAGAAATAAACAAATTATTTTGTGAAGTGGTGATTGCTCCTGAATACGATACTGAAGCCATTACTATTTTACAAGAAAAGAAAAATCGAATTATATTAGTTCAAAACGAAGTAGCTTTACCTCAAAAACAAGTACGTACTTGCTTAAACGGAATTTTAGTTCAGGAAAGAAACAACATAACCGACAATAAAGAAGACTTAAGAACCGTTACTATAACTGAGCCTACTGAACAAGAAGTTCAGGATTTAATTTTTGCTTCCAAAATTTGTAAAAACACAAAATCAAATACGATTGTTTTTGCAAAAAATGGTACACTTATTGCGTCAGGTACAGGACAGACATCAAGAGTTGATGCCTTGCTTCAAGCAATAGAAAAAGCGAATAATTTTCACTTTGATTTGCATGGAGCAGTGATGGCAAGCGATGCGTTTTTCCCTTTTCCAGATTGTGTAGAAATAGCTAAAGAAGCTGGAATAACTGCTGTAATTCAGCCCGGAGGATCAATAAAAGACGAATTGAGTATTAATTATTGTAATGAAAATAAAGTTGCAATGGTATTTACAGGAACTCGTCATTTTAAACATTAATTTGTTTAACTTTGTCCGTCACAAATTTATAACTTCTAACCCTTAAAAAACTTATGGGATTTTTTGATTTCATGACCGAGGATATTGCGATAGACCTTGGTACCGCCAACACTTTAATCATACATAATGATAAAGTTGTAATAGACAGCCCATCGATAGTTGCTCGTGATAGAGTATCGGGCAAAATCATTGCTGTAGGAAAAGAAGCAAGTATGATGCAGGGTAAAACACATGAAAACATTAAGACAATAAGGCCTTTGAAAGATGGCGTAATTGCTGATTTTGATGCTTCTGAAAAAATGATAAGCTTGTTTATAAAAAGCATCCCCGCATTGAAGAAAAGAATGTTTACTCCCGCTTTAAGAATGGTTGTATGTATTCCTTCTGGAATAACTGAAGTTGAAATGAGAGCCGTTAAAGAATCTTGCGAAAGAGTTAATGGTAAAGAGGTCTATTTGATACATGAACCTATGGCAGCAGCAATAGGTATTGGAATAGACATCATGCAACCAAAAGGAAACATGATTGTGGATATTGGTGGCGGGACAACTGAAATTGCAGTAATTGCATTGGGCGGAATTGTATGTGACAAATCAGTAAAAATCGCTGGTGATGTATTTACAAATGACATCGTTTATTATATGCGCACACAACACAACCTTTTTGTTGGAGAAACTACTGCCGAGAAAATAAAAATTCAAATTGGTGCCGCAATAGAAGACTTAGAAACTCCTCCAGAAGACATGTCTGTTCAAGGTAGAGATTTATTGACCGGTAAACCAAAACAAGTAGAAGTTTCTTATAGAGAAATTGCTAAAGCATTAGACAAATCAATACAAAGAATTGAAGATGCTGTAATGGAAACTTTATCACAAACACCTCCTGAATTAGCAGCCGACATTTACAACACAGGGATTTACCTTGCAGGTGGAGGATCTATGTTAAGAGGTCTTGATAAAAGGATTTCACAAAAAACAGATTTACCTGTTTACATTGCTGAAGACCCATTAAGAGCAGTTGTTAGAGGAACTGGTATGGCACTTAAAAACATTACAAAATTTAAAAGCATTTTGATTAAGTAATCGGTTTTTGTTACACTTGCCAGCCTTCAAGCTCAAATCAATTTACAGCAATTAGATTACAAAACAAGACATACAGTTATTTACATTATACCGTTAAGAAATGCAGCAAATATTTAATTTTATTTTTAAAAACAGTAATAGATTACTGTTTTTGCTGCTTTTGGGTGTCTCGTTATCACTCACCATTCAATCCCATTCTTTCCACAGGAGCAAAATAATCAGTTCTGCAAATTTTTTAAGCGGTGGAGTGTATGAAAAGGTGAATAACCTTAATGAATATTTGAATTTAAAAACTCAAAATGATGCGCTTGCTCTTGAAAATGCAAAGCTGAAAAGTCTTTTATTTAATCGTAAAGACACTACTGCAATAAAAAAACTGGACAGTATTAAAGGTGTAAAACCAAACGATATTGTCGTTTCAAAAGTGATACATAATTCCTATAATGTCCATGAAAATTACTTAACCTTAAATTCAGGAGAATTACAAGGTGTAAAACCAGATATGGGCGTAATTAACAGTTTAGGAATTGTTGGAATCATAGAAAACACATCTCCAAACTATTCGACTGTAATCAGTATTCTGAATAAAAAATCTCAAATCAATGCCAAAATTAAAAAGTCAAATCACTTTGGTTCTTTGATATGGGACGGAAAAAATACAGGCTTCGTTCAATTAATCGATGTTCCGAGATTAGCGGCGATAAGAAAAGGCGACACAATCGTAACTGGAGGTCAATCTGTAATTTTCCCAGAGAACATAGGAATAGGTACTATTGAAAATATATTTACAGAAGAAAAAAACAATTATTACACCATAAATATAAGATTATTCAACGACATGACTAACTTAGGTCATGTCTATATAATAAAAAGGAAAGACCGTGAAGAAATCACTAATTTAGAAAAAAGAGAAAAGGATGAATAGCGCATTGTTAGTCAATATTTTTCGATTTATTCTGTTATTGGCAGTTCAAATTATCATATTCAACAATATGACTTTTTTGGGTTACATTAGCCCTTTTACCTACATATTATTCATAATACTTTACCCTGTAAATGGAAACAAGTCTGGTCTTGTAGTTGCGAGTTTTTTACTTGGGCTTATTATGGATATGTTTAGTAATTCAGGCGGAATACATGCAACTGCATGTTTGGTTTTAGCCTATGTTAGACCATCTATTTTTAAATTTGCTTTTGGCCTAAGTTATGAATATCAAACTGTAAAATTAAATGACGTATTAACACCTGAGAGATTCTCGTTTATATTACTCTCTGTTGTAATACACCATTTTACGTTATTTTTACTGGAAGCATTCCAATTTAGCTTTATTTTTGATATACTAATACGAACTTTATTAAGTACTGTATTCACCATTATTATTTGCATTATCATAATATATCTTATTAAGCCAAACAAAAGATGAGAAAAGTCTTGTTGCCTTCCTTAATCATTCTAGCTACATCTTTGCTTGTAATTCGAATCTTTTATTTGCAGATTGTTGACGACACTTTAAAGTTAAAATCTGAAAATAATGCCATTAAAAAAAAGTACGAATTTCCAGAAAGAGGATACATGTATGATAGAAAAGGAAAGTTATTAGTTGCCAACCAAGCATCTTATGACATCATGGTTATTCCTAGAGAAGTAAAAAATACGGATACTTTAGAATTTTGTCAATTATTGAATATTACAAAAGAAGATTTCATAAAAAAAATCGAAAAAGCTAAAATATACAGTCCGCGTTTACCATCTGTCTTTTTATCTCAGTTGAACAAAAGTGAATTCGCCGCTTTTCAAGAAAAAATAAGAAAATATGAAGGTTTTTATTTTCAAAAACGTTCCCTTCGTGATTATGAAGTAGATTTTGGGGCCAATATTTTTGGGTCCATCACCCAAGTCAACGAAAAACTAGTCGCCAAAAATCCATATTACAATAGCGGTGATTTAATTGGACGACAAGGAGTTGAAGAAAGTTATGAAGATCTTTTGCGTGGAATAAAAGGTGTAAAATACATTCAAAAAGATAAATACAACAGGGAAATCGGTTCTTATAAAGAAGGAAAATACGATACTATTGCTATTCAAGGAGAAGACATAAATCTTACCATAGATGCTGAAATTCAAAAATATGGTGAAGAGTTAATGATTAATAAGCGAGGCGGAATTGTTGCTATTGAACCAAAGACTGGAGAGATTTTAGCACTTGTAACTGCTCCATCCTATGACCCTGGGATATTAGTAGGAAGACAACGATCTAAGAATTATACCGAATTGTATCGAGATTCTATTGCAAAACCACTTTATGACAGAGGTTTGCTGGCTGAGTATGCTCCAGGATCTCCATTCAAAATTTTAACTGGACTTATTGCGTTACAAGAAGGAGTTATTGATGCTAATACTACTGTTTTTTGCAATCGAGGTTTTAGTTATGCAAGAGGGCGTTTTATGGGATGCCACTGCCATGGAGGTGCTCTTCAATTGCATAGAGGTATATTTGAATCCTGCAACTCTTATTTTGCAACGGCTTACATGAAAACAATTAATAAATATTCAAAGCCAGCACAAGCAGTTGATATTTGGAATAATCACGCAAAAAGTTTTGGTCTTGGGCAATTCATGGGATATGATTTACCAACTGGCAAGAGAGGAAAAATACCCTCTTCAAAAACATACAAACGCATGTATCCTAATGGTGGCTGGAGAAGCACCGCTATCGTATCTAATTCTATTGGTCAAGGTGAAGTTGTAATGACTCCAATTCAACTGGCTAATATGATGGCAACAGTTGCGAATGAAGGGTATTATTACACGCCACATATCATTAAAAAAATTGAAGGCCATAAAATTGACGAAAAATTCACCACGAAACATGTAACCACAATTGATAAAAAACATTTCAAACCAATTATCAGCGGTTTATTTGATGTTTACAACTTAGGAACAGCCAGGTCTCTACGAGTGGAAGGAATTGATATTTGTGGTAAGACTGGAACAGCGGAAAATTTTACAAGAATTGGTGGTGTAAAAGTAAAATTAGAAGATCACTCTATATTTGTAGCTTTTGCACCAAAAGATAATCCAAAAATTGCAATTGCAGTTATGGTTGAAAACGGTGGATATGGAGCGACTATTGCAGGACCTATCGCCAGTTTGATGATAGAGAAATACCTCAGACAAAAAATTACCAGAATTGACCTGGAAAAAAGAATTCTAGCAACAAGTTTACAAAGTCGATATGCTAAATTAGGAGGACTCTCTGAAGCAGTTAAATTACAAATAAGAATTAGCGATTCTCTTCTAAAAAAGAAAACAATAATTCCAGCTGTAAAAGTAAAAACAGACACCACTAAATCGAATAAACAAGCTATTTAATTCAGATGAAAAACCAAAGCATAACAAATAACATCGACTGGATAAGCATAATAATCTATGTTTTATTAGTTATTTTGGGTTGGCTAAATATCTATTCGTCTTCTCTTTCATCAATGGAAGACACTTATGAAAAACAGCTTATATTCATTGTATTAACTATTCCTTTAATATTCATCATACTCTCTGTTGACGGTAAGTTTTATGAAAAATACGCAAGTATCATTTTTGGAATTTCACTACTCACATTAGCAGGATTATTTTTATTTGGAAAAACCATAGCAGGTCAACGTTGTTGGTATGCAATAGGGAGTTTTACAATTCAACCTTCTGAATTTGCAAAAGCGGCTACAGCTTTGGCGTTAGCAAAATATTTAAGTGATACCCAAATCAATTTAAAAGAAGTTAATAGGCAAATACAAGCTCTTGCAATAATACTTTTGCCTGTCATCCTAATACTTCCTCAACCTGACCCAGGAAGTGCTTTAATATACAGTATATTCATCATTGTTTTATACCGCGAAGGCTTACCGTCTTGGTATGTTTGGACAGGATTTATTACCATACTGTTATTTGTATTAACGCTGATATTAGAGCCCCAATATGTAATTCTTATAGGATTGGCTACCCTAGTGTTAGTTCATTTCAAATCAAGATTAGCCGATAGAAACATTATTTTAAGCAGTATTCTTTTTGTAATTATTTCTGGGTTTGTTTTATCTGTAAATTATGTTTTCGAAAATGTATTTAAGCAACATCACAGGGATCGCTTTAATATACTTTTGGGCAAAACAGTAGATCTAAAAGGAATCGGTTATAATACAAATCAATCCGAAATAGCCATTGGTTCTGGAGGTTGGATTGGAAAAGGGTTTCTCGAAGGGACACAAACCAAAGGAGGATTTGTTCCTGAGCAACATACTGACTATATATTTACAACAGTAGGTGAAGAATGGGGATTTGCAGGCTCATTAGTAGTTATCGCTCTTTTTGCAGGTTTATTTCTTAGAATAATATATCTGGCAGAAAGACAAAAAACAAAATTCAGCAGAGTTTATGGATATTGTGTAGCCGGAATTTTATTTACTCATTTCTTTGTAAATATCGCCATGGTTGTTGGTATATTCCCAACAATTGGTGTGCCACTTCCTTTCTTCTCCTATGGAGGGTCTGGTCTTTGGGGCTTCACTATATTATTGTTTATATTTATAAAAATGGACGCCAATAAAGTAAACGAGTGGTAATTAAATAGGTTTTAAGTGCAGAGAACTTATTCTTGTTTCTAATTTTTCGTCTCTTTAAATTTTAATTATTTCATCAAGTTACCGTTTTGATAAAATAACGTAACTTTAAAAAATCCTATTCTAATTAAAACTCCAATTTTTATAATCGATGTTTTTTTCTAATTGATTTTCAATGTTGTCATTCAATTTAGGAAAGAAGTCAATTCCAGTCAATTTTTCGATATGATCAACTGACACTATAAAACTATATAAGGGTTTATCACTTTCAGAATTGGGAACCAAAAAACCAATCATCTTCAAGTTCTCTGTGGAATCATCCAATAAAATTTTATAAAAAAACTTAGGAACAGAAACCTTCTCTTTCCCTATTGTCATTAATGAAGGCTCTAAAACTCCGCCTGTAATTACATAAATTCCATCGTGTTTCACGGCCCAATACCGTACATTTTGTTCTAATCTATTCCAAACTCCATTATTAAAATTACGCACTTGAGGAGAAACATTTGAAGTAAAAAAGTTTCGTTATACGCATCTAAAGCAAACTTCATATCACCTGCCGGACAAAGATGCCCTTTATCATACATGGTCTTTTTATAATTTCGCCAATCAGCCGAACCCGTTTTTACTTTAGTATCCTCAATAAAAAAAGGGCGCTTAAAATTATTATTTTTAATATACTTTTTCTTCAATTCATAAGCCACCCAATCAGACTGTTCGTGAACTTCATTATACGACAAAGTGTAATACTGGTGTTTCACAACTTGATTGGCTGTTGTAGATGGTAAAAAATCAAAAATTTTCGCTATCGTTGCTCCTTTCTTCTCGATGCTATCAATATGACTTTTACTCTCTTTTAAGTTATATCTATTTTTCCCAGTGTAAGCAGCTGAATTAATCACTTCCAGATCCTTCTTACAGGAAGAAAAAAGGATTCCATTAAAAAGAATAAAGATTAAAGCGAATAGTTTTCTATTTTTCATTTATAACTATCTATAAAGATTGTTACTATTCTTCTAGTTTTTAAAGTTAAAATTAAGCAGTTTATATTAATTAAAAGTTACAGCAACTGCTATTTTCAAAATTATCTGATTCTAAAATTTAAAAAAAATGCAATAAAGATATGTTACTCAAACTAAAAACGCTCCAAAAATTCTTCTTGAATTTCTGGAGCGTAATAGACATTAATGATTGTATGTTTTATGAATTAACAAATTCCTTATTAAGATTTCGCCAATTTATCTTTTTTTATTTTAACTGGAATATCTTTTTTTGAAATTGATTTAGGTTGTAAATCGTCCAAAACATTAATTGCCTCTTCCACATAAATATCTTTTGATAAAGCTTCATGCCACATCTCTCTTTTTTCTTTTAACGAAACATCCTTACTCATTGTTTCTGTTTCATAAGGTAAAGAAGTAAATGTCAATGTGTTTTTATAGTTTACGATTGGCTTATATTTTTTAGCTTTCTCTTCAATTTCAACTTGAGCAATTTTAAATTTATCAATGTTCAAACTATAAACGTTTTCTTCACTTCTACTATCAATCCATTTTGCATTCTCTTCAATTAATTGAAACTGTGGATTTTTACTAATTCTGTTTTTACTATTGGCAATTGCTAGATTAAAGTTGGCATTATTATTCCAAACACTATAATCAGCCTGATCAATTTTATCCCAAGGCATTGCATTATCAATATCGCGTTCGCCCATTTTTAAATAAGCATATCTATCTGGCATAACAATATCGCTACGAACACCTTCTAATTGGGTAGATCCACCGTTAATTCTATAAAATTTTTGTGTAGTAGTTTTAATCGCTCCTAAATCCCCAACAGAACTACTTCTAACGAACTGATTTAAATCAATTACATTTTGAACCGTTCCTTTACCGTAGGTTTGCTTACTTCCAATGATGATTCCTCTTTTATAATCCTGAATTGCAGCAGCAAGAATCTCTGAAGCCGAGGCTGAGAAACTATTTACCATAATTACTAAAGGACCATCCCATTCAATTTTTTTATCTCTGTCATAAAGAACCTCTTTTTTAATACCGGCTGATTTAATCTGAACGATTGGACCTTGTTCAATAAACAATCCTGCAATATCAACAACAGTCGACAAAGATCCACCTCCGTCATCACGAACATCAAGGATAATACCGTTTACACCTGCTTTTTTTAATCGGTCAACTTCTAAAGCAATATCTTTTCCAGCATCTCTACCGTCTTTATTTTCAAAATCAATGTAGAATTTTGGCAAATAAATCACTCCGTATTTCAATCCATTTTTATTTACAATACTGGACTTCGCATACGTTTCTTCTATTTCAACGATATCTCTGATAATAGAAATAATCTTAATTGTTCCATCCACTTTTTTAACAGTAAGACGAACTTCTGAACCTTTAGGTCCCTTAATTTTCTTCACAACATCATCCAAACGCATTCCAACAACATCTACCGCTTCTCCATTACCTTGAGCCACTTTCATTATCAAATCTCCAGCTTCTAGCTGTTTTCCTCTCCAAGCGGGACCACCAGAAATAAGTTCAGAAATTTCAGTAAGATCGTTTTTCTTTTGTAGACGAGCTCCAATTCCTTCTAACTTACCGCTGATACTTACATCAAAGCGTTCTTTTTCTTCCGCTGCAAAATAATTTGTATGCGGGTCAAAACGTGCTGTTATAGAATTTACATATACTGAAAACCAGTCGTTTCTGTCTAAATCCTTGATAAAACCAAAATATTCGTCTAATGATTTTATAGAACTTTCTCTAGTTTCTTTTTCTAAAGTCTCAAAAGATTTAATTTCATAAGTAGCATCATTTTTCTTTTTGTCTTCTTCTAATTTTTGTTTGTCTACAAGAGATGAAAGAGTAGATAATTTGATTTGCTTACGCCATTTATCACTAAGTTCAGACACATTTTTTGTATAAGGCGCTTTTTCATAATCAATATTGAAACTTTCATCAACTGAATAGTCAAAAGGGGTACTCAAAACATCTTTGTAAATCTTTTTGCTTTCTTCCATACGCTTAACTAAACGGTCATAGGTCAGATTGAAAAAAGTCAAATCCTTATTCAATAACTGATTGTCCAATTGCAATTCAAATTTTGAAAATTCATCAATATCAGATTGTAAAAAGAATCGCTTAGAGGGGTCTAAAGCCTCAATATAATCTTTATAAATTCCTTTAGAGAATGCATCATCAATTGTAGCTGGACTATAATGTCCTTTCTCTATAACAAACGTCAATAACTCTAAAAGCAATTTATCTTTTTCGGGATCGGTTGATTTTGTTGCATTCATTTTGAACGCAAACAATGTCACCGAAATGCATACAACTAGAAGTAGTATTTTATAGTTTCTTTTCATAAAGTTAATAATAGTATTCATGAATCTTTTAATCGAAGTTACGGTAAAAACTATGCCAACAGTGGCAGGGCCTCCATAAATTTTTGTTAAAGATATAAAAATGTTCTTTTCTTTTAAGTTAAATGAATCAACATAACATATTTTTATCTTTTGTTTACACATTCCATTCTGTGTTATTACATTTGTCCTGAAAATTCTCGATAATCAATCTCATTTTTGCAACTATAAAATAATGAAACAAACCAGACCTTTAATTTTAATAACAAATGACGACGGTATTTCGGCACCCGGACTTAGAGCATTAATTGCGGTTATGGCAGAAATAGGCGAGATCGTAGTGGTCGCTCCAGACAATCCTCAAAGTGCCATGGGCCATGCCATTACCATAAACAGCACCTTGTATTTGAATAAAATTTCTAAAGAAAATGATCCTTTTATAGAATACAGTTGTTCTGGAACACCGGTAGATTGTGTAAAACTTGCTGTAAATGAAATTCTGAAACGAAAACCGGATTTATGTGTTTCCGGTGTCAATCACGGATCAAATTCTTCCATAAATGTGATTTACTCCGGAACAATGAGTGCGGCTGTTGAAGCGGGGATAGAAGGAATTCCAGCCATTGGTTTCTCTTTATTGGATTATGATTGGAATGCCAATTTTGACAATATAAAATCTTTTATTCGAAAAATTTCGTTAGAAGTTTTAGAAAACGGACTGCCGGAAGGAGTTGTTTTGAATGTAAATTTCCCAAAATTAGAAGAAAAAGAGATTAAAGGAATTCGAATTTGCCGTCAAGCGAAAGCACTTTGGGTAGAGAAATTTGACAAAAGAAAAACGCCTCAAGGAAGGGATTATTACTGGCTTGCCGGAGAATTTGTAAACCAAGACAATGGCGAAGACACTGATGAATGGGCTTTACAAAATGGATACATATCCGTCGTTCCTGTTCAATTTGACTTGACGGCGCATCATGCTGTACAACAACTTAACACCTGGAAATGGAATGAATAAAACAGACTTGTTTGTCGGATTTTTAATTGGATTCGCCACTACCCTTCTTGGGAGTTATATTTTTATAACTTTTTTTACTGAATTTAATTTCATTGCTGGAATTCAAATTATGAAATCACAAGGGAATTTGGGCAAAATTATAACGTTGGGTTCTATTCTTACACTAATCGCATTTGGTTTTTTACTAAAAATGAACAAAGAAACAATGGCTCGCGGCGTGGTTTTAGCAGTAATAATAATTGCAATTATCACTCTGTTTATTTAAGAAACGGTAATAGTTTATCTTTGTAAATCGAAAAACAGATTATTAAAAATAAATATGATTTTATACGTTTGAAATCCAAATTTATAAACTCCTAATCTAGAAAGCATGAAATATTATATTATAGCGGGTGAAGCTTCAGGAGATTTGCATGGTTCAAATTTAATGAAAGAACTGTATAAAAAAGATCCAAATGCTGACATCCGTTTTTGGGGTGGAGATTTGATGAAAAATGTTGGCGGTACTTTAGTAAGACACTATCGGGAATTGGCATTTATGGGTTTCATCGAAGTGATTTTTAACTTAAAAACTATTTTGAATAACATCAAAATATGCAAAAAAGACATTCTTGAATTTCAACCCGATGTTCTTATTTTCATAGATTATCCCGGTTTTAATTTGCGCATAGCAAAATGGGGCAAAGCGTTAGGCATGAGAACACACTATTATATTTCCCCTCAAATCTGGGCTTGGAAAGAAAGCCGAATTACCGATATAAAACACGACATTGATAAAATGTATGTGATTTTACCTTTCGAAAAACAATTCTACGAGGACAAACATCATTTCCCTGTCGAGTTTGTGGGGCATCCGCTGATTGACGCTATTCACAACCAACCCGCAGTTGATCCAATCCTTTTTAGAAAAGAAAATCAATTAGACGAAAAACCAATTATCGCTATTTTACCGGGCAGCAGAAAACAGGAAATCACTAAAATGCTATCTGTAATGTTGAGCGTAGTAAATGATTTTCCTGACTATCAATTTGTAATCGCTGGTGCTCCAAGTCAGGAGTTCTCTTTTTATCAAGATTTTATTTCTCATGAAAATATAAAATTCATCTCCAATAAAACATACGATTTATTGCGAAATTCAACAGCCGCATTAGTCACTTCAGGAACCGCAACTCTGGAGACGGCACTTTTTAAAGTTCCGGAAGTGGTCTGTTACAAAGGCAGCTGGGCTTCCTACCAAATTGCGAAACGAATCATTACACTTAAATACATCTCATTGGTAAACTTGATAATGGATGAAGAAGTGGTCACTGAATTAATTCAAGAGAAATGTACTACAAAACGTATTCGGGAAGAACTGAAAAAAATCCTGGAATCCAATCATCGCAATACGCTTTTGGAAAAATATGCGTTATTAGAAGACAAATTAGGTGGCATTGGTGCTAGTGAAAAAACTGCTAAATTCATTGTTTCTGATTTACAATAGCTTACAGCTAATCTGTAGCTATTTACATTTATCAAAAATATATTCTTTTGAAACATTTCGCATTCCTATTATTGATTCTTATTTTTTTTACGGCTTGTAAATCGACTTCTCCCATAGTCACTTCTAAAAAAAACGACACAAAAAAAGAGAAACTAACGAAATCCGAAAAAAGAAAAACAAATCATCTG
The DNA here is from genome assembly GCF_004349155.1 of Flavobacterium sp. GT3P67. Lineage (NCBI taxonomy): Bacteria > Pseudomonadati > Bacteroidota > Flavobacteriia > Flavobacteriales > Flavobacteriaceae > Flavobacterium > Flavobacterium sp. GT3P67. The sequence goes on along the minus strand of NZ_SMLF01000001.1, from coordinate 944,191 downwards.
GCTGAAGAACTAATTGATGCGGCGGCTGAAAATCTTGGAGTAAAATATAAATACGGAGGCACAACAAAAGCAGGTTTTGACTGTTCCGGTTTAATGTTTACGATTTTTGATTCTAACAACATAACCCTTCCACGCAACTCTTATCAACAGTCAAAAATAGGTGTCGTTATAAATCCCGAACGTGAACAAGCACAAAAAGGGGACTTAATATTTTTTAAAACCAACAAAAACTCACAAATAAATCATGTTGGAATCGTCATTGAAGCCAATGATGATGAGATAAAATTCATCCATTCTTCTACTTCAAAAGGAGTAATTATTTCCTCTACAAAAGAACCGTACTATAAAAAAACCTTTGTACAATTGAATAGAGTGTTATAGACATCCGAAAAACGCTTTGTTTCTTTGCGAAAAAACAAAGTTGTTTCTTACTAAAAATGTGTACTTTAGAGTTATGAAAGTACTTCAATTTCCTTTAGCGAGAATAACAATTGGATTTATTTCAGGAATTCTTTTTACCAATTACTTTCATCTACCACTATCATTACTCTTTATTTTACTTTTCATATCCATCAGTATTTTTGGAGCATTGTATTTTTTATTCAAAAATAAAAGCAAGAATGTTTTCTATTTTGGCTTGACAACTTATCTCCTGTCTTTTCTTATTGGAATTTCGACCCAAGTAATTCACACTGATTATTTTCAAAAAAGCAATTACATTAACAACACGACTGTTTTTGAACAACCACATTCCATTTCCATAATCATTCGCGAAAAACTAAAAAGCTCACCATTTAGCGACCGTTACATTGCCATTATAAACCGTGTTAATGAGAAAAAACAAACGGGAAGAATCATCTTGAACATTCAAAAGGACAGCTTGCATCATGAATTCGAGATTGGGACACCTTTACTTATTGAGGGAGTTTTATCTAAAAACAGACCTCCTAATAATCCAAACCAATTTGATTACAGCAAATACCTCAAAAACAAACAAATCTATGCGCAACTGTATGCTGATGTTGATGAAATCAAAATTGGTTCTGAAATAGAGAAAAACATCTGGTATTATTCCTCTAAATTAAGAACAAGAATTATTCATAATTTAGAAAAAAATAACTTTAATAAAACCGAATTAAATGTCGCCATAGCTTTAATAATGGGGCAACAGCAGGATATTTCACCTGAAATTATTCGGGATTATCAATATGCTGGAGCAGTGCATATATTATCGGTATCAGGACTACATATTGGTTTCATTTTACTTTTTGTCACCTTCATCCTAAAACCAATTCCTAACACAAAACGTGGCTCATTCCTAAAATTACTTATCATTCTTACCTCTTTATTCACTTTTGGAATCATAGCCGGTTTAGCACCTTCGGTAGTGCGTTCCGTAACTATGTTTTCGTTTGTTGCCATTGGAAATCATTTACGAAGAAGTGTCAATATTTATCACACTTTATTGGTTTCTATTTTACTGATTCTGCTTTTTGAACCTTCCTTTTTATTTGATGTTGGTTTCCAACTAAGCTATTTAGCTTTATTTTTTATTATTTGGTTACAACCGCTTTTAGCCTCAATTTGGTTACCGAAAAACAAGGTTTCAAAATATATTTGGGACATTCTTACCGTTTCGTTTGCCGCACAAATGGGCACTTTACTCTTGAGCATTTATTATTTCCATCAGTTTCCGGGCTTATTTTTTGTAACCAATTTAATTATCATTCCATTTCTGAGCATCATTATGATTTTAGGAGTTTTCGTAATGCTTTTAGCCGCATTTAACAGCATCCCTGTCTTCCTTTCACAACTACTAGAGTGGAGCATCTATTACTTGAATAAAATCATTAATGCAATTGCGTCTTTGGAACAATTTATAATACAAGATATTCCATTGCATTTTTATCTGTTACTCAGTAGTTATTTGGTAGTTATAACTGCAATTATTTGGCTCAAGAAACCAAGTTTTAACAAATTAGTAATGACATTGGTTTCCATTATCATTGTACAAATTTCGTGTTTGGGTATTCAAAGGAACATTCAAAACGAACAAGAATGGATTGTTTTCAACATCAAAAAAAACACATTGCTTGCAGAGCGAAACGGGGAAAACATAACGGTCTATGCGAATGATAGTATTTTGAAAATTGCTCAAAAAAACAACGCTCTAAAGTCGTATCGAATTGGGAATCTAAGTAGTCTTAGAGAGAAAAAAGAGCTACAAAATATTTTTTATTTTAATGGAAAGAAGATTTTCATTTTAGACAGTTCCGGTGTTTTTCCAAGAAATATAAATCCGGATGTCATTATACTGACTCAATCTCCCAAAATAAATTTTGATCGCTTGTTACAGACACTAAAACCAAAGATGGTCGTAGCGGATGGGTCTAATTACAAAACGATTCAAAAACAATGGAAAGTGACTTGTATGAAACAAAAAATCCCTTTTCACGCTACGAGTGAAAAGGGATATTATAAATTGAGCTACTAATTATTTCTTATGCAAAAATCCATTTGCAACAGCTAACCATGCAGATGGCCCACCAGCAACGTAACCTGTACTTCCTAAACCTTCAAAATTTACTTTGCCATCTACACTTGTGACATTAGCAAAATGGATTGTCGGAAATCCTTGAATTGCAAAAACTTGCTGCAATTCGTCATTTTGTTTTTTAATCTCAGGAGTCTGAGGTGTTCTTCTAGGATAATCTAATTCCACTAAAACCACATTTTCTTTAGCCCAAGCAGCAAATTCAGCTGTTTTCAAAACCTCTTTTTGTAACCTGATACACCAACCGCACCAGTCGCTTCCCGTAAAAAACAACAACATTGGTTTTTTAGTTTTATTAGAAACTTCCATAGCCTTAATGACGTTGGTTTCCCAAACTAATTCTTGTGCTTCAGCGGCAAATGAACCCGCAAACAATACTAAAGCAACTATTAATTTCTTCATGTTTATAATTTTTAATTATTGAATAATCAAAAATGATGCCTGAAAATTATCGAACACCATGCATTAATTTCTTAATTACCGGCCCCATCAAAATAGAGAATAAAGCCACGGCAATAGATATTATTGCTAACATCCAGAAGAAATAACTTAATCCGTGTTCATTGGCAATTTTATCAATATTTTCTCCAAACATACCTGCTCCTTTCATTCCTATTGCAACTGCAAGATACCAAACTCCAAACATAAATGCAATCATTCTTGCAGGAACTAATTTACTCACATAAGACAATCCTACCGGAGAGATACACAATTCAGCCATAGTATGGAAAAGATAGACCAAAATAAGCCAAATCATACTTACTGAAGCTGTTTTTGCTCCAGCTTCGATTCCGCTTGCGCCAAAAGCAACACAAGCCATCCCAAGCGCTAATAATCCCATTCCGATTCCGTATTTTAAATTAGCCGAAGGATTGTATTTACTTTCCCACCATTTTGAAAATAATGGTGCTAATGAAATAATAAACAATGAATTTAAGGTAGAAAACCAAGTTGCAGGAACTTCCGTCAATGCAGTAGTCACTTTATCAATTTTTAACGCCTGCAAAGTAGCATCTGACAATGATAAATATCCTGCAGTGTAATAATCTTTAGCCAACATCCATATTGCTATTGTCCAAATAATCACAAAACTCACACTTAGAATAATATTTGCAAGAGCGTAAAATTTAAAAGTTTGTTTGAATAATAAAATCAATACCCAAGTAATAATCACTAATGGTAAAATAGTAATCAATGAATTCATCACTAAGAATACTACACTCCAATTACCTGTTAAAACTCGATCCGTATAATCATTCGCAAAAATGGTTAAACTGTTTGGTGACTGTTCGAAAATTGCCCAGAAGAAAATAGTCAGAAAAGCAAAAAATGTAACTGCTATTAATTTTTCTTTAGTAATTTTAGAATATTGAGTAAATCTATAAATCAACAATATAATAAATACAACCAGTGCTGAAACTATAGCAATAGAATTACCATTCGCTCCTAAGAAAGAAAAAACATTTACTTTACCTCCAGATATTTTGGAAGCAGGATCATTCAAAAGCCACAATAAAGCTAGTAATGATGAAAATGCAATAGCTGTTAATTGTATTGGTGAAAAAGGATTTCTTTTATCCGTATCCAAAGCTTCTGCTTTCGCTTTGCTTTCTTTGTTTGGTTTTAAACCGATGTCTCCAAAGATATTTTGAGACAACCAAAACTGTAACATTCCAAAGAACATAAAAATACCGGCTAAACCAAAACCATACGTCCACCCCACTTTTTCTCCTAAATAACCACAAAGTAAAATACCAAAGAAAGCCCCAGCATTTACACCCATGTAAAATAAAGTATAAGCACCATCTTTTTTCTCAGGACGGTCTTTGTACATTTCGGATACGATGGATGTCATATTTGGTTTGAAAAAACCATTCCCAAAAACCAACAATACTAATCCTAAATAAATAGAAAATTCTGTTTCAACAGCCATAGAAGCGTGTCCTAAAGTCATCAAACTTGCGCCAACAACAACAGCCCATCTAAAACCAATTACTTTATCGGCAAAATAACCACCTAACATTGTGGATAAATAAACCAATCCTACATAGGATCCAAATAATGCAGAAGCATTTTCACGAGTCCATTCCCAACCACCATCTGTAAAGGAAGCGGTTAAAAATAGTATCAGTAAAGAACGCATTCCGTAGAATGAAAATCGCTCCCACATCTCTGTGAAGAATAAAACGAATAATCCCGCTGGATGTCCTAGAACGGTACTTTTAAAAAATTGATCTGTAGTATTTTCACTCATATTATTAATTGTTTAATTCTTTGTCAACTCCGTGCATTAATTTTTTTATTATTGGCGAAAGTACCAATAGCAGTAATCCAAAACCAAGTCCTGTATAAAATAAATATTCAAAAAGTACTAAGTAACTCTGTTTTGCTAAATTTAAATCGGGTGCTGTACCATTTGAAGTATCTACAGAAGCGATATTAGCTAAAATGGAAGCAATAAATTCAGAACTGGCTGTTGCCAAAAACCAAACTCCCATCATGAACCCAACGATTTTTACCGGAGATAATTTAGTCACTGCAGAAAGTCCTACCGGTGACAAGCATAATTCCCCACAAGTATGTAAAAGGTACGTAAGAATCAACCAAATCATGGCTACTTTCCCCATCCCTGACAAACTAATTCCTAAAACCAAAGACCCAAAACCTAAACCTACCAACAACAATGCTATTGAAAATTTCACTGCAGTATTTGGATTGTATTTCCCTAGCTTTACCCACAACCAAGCAAAAACTGGGGCTAATAAAATAATAAACAAGGCATTAAAACTCAAAAATTGGCTAGCGGTTATGGTATATCCAAAAACTGTTCTGTCTAAAATGCGGTCTGCAAATAAATTTAATGAAGTATAAGCTTGTTCAAATAATGCCCAAAAGATAATCGTAAAAACAATTAAAATGGTTAAAGCCATTAATTGCTCTCTTGCTTTTTTATCCAGTTGAGTAACGGCATAATAGACAATATAAATAAACGAAACTGCACCAGCAACCATCAACGAATAGGAAACCACTTCATGTCGCTGCACCATTTGCCAAAAAATCAATGCAGATGACGCGCTTAACAAATAGATTAGCCATTCGTTCTTTATCCCGAAGGATTTTTTTTCCAGAATTTCAGGAACGGTAGTTTCCCCTTTCCCCATTAATAATTTCTTTCCGGAAATAAAAGTCATTAGTCCAAAAAACATTCCGATACCGGCTGCTGCAAAACCATAACTCCATCCATAAGTTTCTCCAAGCCAACCACAAATTAGTGTAGCCATAAAAGACCCCAAGTTGATTCCCATGTAAAACAAAGTGAATCCAGAATCTCTTCTTTTATCTCCTGTTTCATACAATTCCCCCACTAATGAAGATATATTGGCTTTTAGAAAACCGACCCCGACAATTATTAAGGAAAGTGAAAAATAAAATATTTGTAAGGATGTATTGTCCCGCGTAATTTCGCCGGTCATGGATTGTGTGGCGGCATTCCCTTCATAAGCCATTCCTATATGACCCAAAACCAACATAATCCCACCAAAAACAATGGCTTTTCTAAATCCCAGATATCTATCGGCTATAAAACCCCCTAAAACTGGCACTGCATACACTAAAGCAGCGTAGCTCCCAATCAGTAAATTCCCAGAAGTATCCGAAAACAAATGGTACTTTGTCAGGTAAAAAATCAACAGGGCTTTCATTCCATAAAAGGAGAAGCGTTCCCACATTTCGGTAAAAAACAATATAAAAAGCGCCTTTGGATGTCCAAAAAATTCTTCCTTATTCAATGAGTCGTTTGTCATAAAGCGCTGTTATAAATTTTCTTTGATAAAATTAGTCATTTTAGTATACAATTGAATTCTGGTTTTACCCCCTGAAATCCCGTGGGCTTTATCAGGATATATTTGTGAATCAAATTGTTTGTTGGCCTGAATCAACGCTTCCATCATTTGCATGGAGTTCTGAACATGAACATTATCATCTCCCGAACCATGAATCAAAAGAAATTTTCCTTTCAATTTACCCACATGATTTATAGGTGAATTATCATCGTATCCGCTTGCATTTTCCTGTGGTGTCTGCATGTAACGTTCCGTGTACACACTGTCATAAAAACGCCAGTTCGTAACCGGAGCTACAGCAATTGCCATTTTGAAAACATCATTTCCTTTCATGATACAATTAGACGCCATAAAACCACCATACGACCAGCCAAATATACCAATTCTAGATTTATCTACAAATGAGTAATTTCCTATTACTTTGGCAGCATCAATTTGATCTTCCACTTCGTATTTCCCTAACTGTTTTTGAGTCACCTTCTTAAAATCGGCACCTTTAAAACCTGTCCCACGACCGTCAACACAAGCTACAATATAACCTTGTTGCGTTAACATCATAAACCAGTATTCATTAGAACTTCCCCATCCGTTTACAACCTGCTGAGAACCAGGACCAGAATACTGGAACATAAAAACAGGATGTTTTTTAGTTGGATCAAAATCTTTCGGCTTCATAATCCAAGCATTTAGCTCATTTCCTTTTTCTGTTTTTAAAACAAAAAACTCTTTAGCCGGTAAATTATACCCTTTTAGTTTTTCAGCCAATGATTCATTGTTTTCAATAACCTGAACTTGTTTTCCAGCTTTAGCTTCGTTCAACGTATACGTCGTAGGTTGAGTCGCGCTAGAAAACGTGTTGATGTAGTATTGAAAATTCGGACTGAATGTCGCTGCATTCGTTCCTGTATTTTGTGACAATCGCACTTTATTTTTCCCGTCAAGACCTATTCTGTAAACATCTCTATTAATCGATCCATTTTCAACAGACTGATAGAAAACCGTATTTGTCTTTTGGTCTAAACCATAATAATTAGTCACTTCCCATTTTCCTTTGGTCACCTGATTTTTTAATTTTCCATTCTTGTCATATAAATAAATATGATTGAAACCATCTTTCTCGCTGGTCCAAATAAAACTGTTGTCTTTCAAGAAAGTCAAGTTATCTGTAACATCAATATATGCTTTGTCTTTTTCGTTCAAAACTACTTTTGCAGCTCCTGAGTTACCATCGATAAACAACAAATCCAAATTGTTTTGATGACGATTCAATACCTGAGCAGATAATATATTCGCATCATTCGTCCATTTCATTCTGGCAATATAAAAATCATTGTAATTCCCCAGATTTATATTTTTTACCCCATTCGAATTTACATCATATATATGCAAAGAAACTAAAGCATTCTTCTCTCCGGCTTTTGGATATTTAAACGTTTGCACCATTGGATACAACTCTTTTCCAAACATTGACATCGAAAATTCAGGAACCTGACTTTCGTCAAAACGAATATAGGCCACTTTTTTGCTGTCAGCGCTCCAATCAAAAGCTTTCACAAAAGCAAATTCTTCTTCGTAAACCCAATCCGTAATACCGTTAATAATACTGTTTTTTTGTCCGTCTGTAGTTATTGGAGTCGATTTATTAGAGGCTAAATCATACACATACAGATTATTTTCTTTGGCGTACGCTATCTTTTTTCCGTCCGGCGAAAAAGTGGGTTCCTGCACCTGAAAATCAAATAACTTTTTTAATTGTTTATTGGCTATATCGTACAAATAATAATCAGCAGTAAACGAGTGACGGAAAATCTTATTTGTATTACAAGCTAATAAAATCATTTTTTCTGAAGCATCGAACGTGTAACTGTCAATCCCATTTGATAAATCCTTGTGGGATTTTGTATCTATAAGTGTAGCTGTTTTTTTTAAAGTCGCAAAATCATACAAATCGATTTGCACACTTCTTGACTGGCTGTCTAAATTCAATACCGTATATTGATTTGTATTTTTCATGGACTGTAATTCATCCATTCCTTGCGCACGAAATGTGCCGTTGTAAATTTCATCAATTGTGATTTTTTGTTGGCCGACAACAGTAAAACACAAGAATAAAAATAATGCAATAATTTTTTTCGAATACATGATATTTATTTAAATATAAAAACCGTCAATTTTAGTGAAAAATTTACAATAATTTTACATTCTATGTGTTAAATGTTAAAAACAATATTTTTAATGCCTATTTATTGAGGATAATATGATTGTTAACAAAACGGCTAAAAGCGTATATTTGCACGCATACATACTATAATCAATTGAGAATGAATAAGGCCATTAGCGGATTTTCTAAATTATCCAAAGAAGAAAAAATTAAATGGATTGCCAATCAATATTTTTCAACACCTACAGAAGCCGTCGCCTTGCTGAAAAATTACTGGAATTCTGATGAAAAAATACAGAAATTACACGATGAATTCATCGAAAACACGATAACTAATTTCTACATTCCACTGGGAGTTGCTCCAAATTTTCTAATTAATGGAAAATACAGCACCATTCCCATGGCCATTGAAGAAAGTTCTGTTGTTGCCGCTGCCGCAAAAGCTGCTAAATTTTGGTCCACGCGTGGCGGGTTTAAAGCAACCGTAATCAACACCGAAAAAATTGGTCAGGTACATTTTATCTACAAAGGAGATGTTTCAAAACTGAATTTATTTTTTGCCCAAAACAAAAATAAATTTTTCTCAGAAACAGAATCGATTACAACAAATATGCAAAAACGCGGTGGCGGAATTTTAGACATTACTCTAAAAGACAAAACTGATTTATTACCCAATTATTTTCAGCTGCATGCCACTTTTGAAACCAAAGACAGCATGGGAGCGAATTTTATCAACTCTTGTCTGGAACAATTTGCCAAAACGTTAAAAGATGAAGCGCACAACTATGATTTATTCACGGAAACTGAAAAAAATATTGAAGTGGTGATGAGTATTCTCTCGAATTATGTTCCAAATTGCATCGTAAGAGCCGAAGTTTCTTGTCCGATAGAAGAATTATCTGAAAAACACATTCAGAATCCTCAAGAATTTGCCGAGAAATTCGTGCAAGCCGTTCAAATCGCCGAAGTCGAGCCTTATCGTGCCGTAACGCACAACAAAGGAATCATGAACGGAGTAGACGCCGTCGTTTTGGCAACAGGAAATGATTTCCGCGCCGTCGAAGCAGGAATTCATGCGTATGCCTCCCGAAACGGAAAATATTCTAGTCTTTCCCATGCCAAAATCGAAAATAGCGTTTTTACTTTTTGGTTGGAAATCCCTTTAGCATTAGGAACTGTTGGCGGTTTGACTTCCCTGCATCCGTTGGTAAAATTATCATTGGAAATGCTGGAAAACCCTTCTGCCAAGGAATTAATGCAGTTTGTAGCCGTAGCCGGTTTGGCCCAAAACTTTGCCGCTTTGCGCTCCTTGACTACAACAGGAATCCAGGAAGGACACATGAAAATGCATTTAAACAACATCATCAACCAGTTTGAAGCGAATGATGAAGAACGTATTTTAATCCAGAAACATTTCAAAAAAAATACCGTTTCGCATAGCGCTGTAGTCACCTATATTGAAAGTTTAAGAAAATAATTTTATCTTGAAGCAACAAAAAATAAGATTGCTTCGTTCTTCGCAAAGACAATGAAAAAAACATTCTACAGTAACGGAAAACTTTTAATTACAGGAGAATATCTAGTTCTTGATGGCGCAAAAGCCTTTGCATTACCTACAAAAATGGGACAAAACCTCATTATAGAAAAAGGAAGTAACAAGGAAATCATTTGGAAAAGCTATGATGCGGATAGAAGTATTTGGTTTGAAGACACCATTTTATTTTCTGATATCACGAAGGAAGCCACTACTGAAAACGAATCGGTTAAGGCTACACTTACGACCATTTTACACGAAGCTTTTAAATTAAATTCTGGTTTTATTTTAAATTCAGACGGATACCGCATTACCACTGAACTTGGATTCACTAAAAGCTGGGGTCTGGGGACGTCATCGACTTTGATAAATAATATTGCCCAATGGTTGCAAATCGATGCCTTTACACTGCTTAAAAACAGTTTTGGAGGAAGCGGCTACGATATAGCATGCGCACAAAATGACACTCCTATTGTATATCATTTGGAACAAGGTATTCCTATCGTTGAAAAAGTACCCTTTAATCCTGAATTCACACAACACATATACTTTGTATATCTCAACAAAAAACAAAGCAGTAAAGCCGCAATAGCGGCTTACAACATTAATAAAAAAAATAATCTGGCCAAAACCATTGCTTTAAATGATCAGATAACTTCAGAAGTTTTAAATTCCACTACGCTTCAATCTTTTGCTACAGCACTACAAAAACACGAAGTACAAATGAGCATTATTCTGGAAACACACACTATAAAAGAATCCTTGTTTCCTGATTTTAATGGTGTGATAAAAAGTCTAGGCGCCTGGGGAGGCGATTTTGTCATGGCGATTGCAACTGAAAATCCCAGCGACTATTTTATTTCAAAAGGATATAAAACTATCGTTCCTTATAATGAAATGATATTGTCTTAGTTTTTATAATTAATCAAAACTTTCAAAAAAACTATATTAAAATAAAAATCCCGATACATTCAGCATATATCGGGATTTTTATTTTGATTAATTACTTCTTAGAAAATTAGTAATTGAAATCTTTTCTGTTATCTTCAATTTTAGCGTTAGCTTTCAATGCAGGGACAACTCTATTTGCATCTGAAGCGCTTTGTGCTTTTAATTTAGTTACATAAGCAGCATGACTTTTTAGAACTGGCGCTTTTACTGTACTCATATTTTTTACCACATAAATTCCTGTATTTCCTTCAATTGGGGCAGACAATTTGTTCGCAGCTAATGCAAATGCATTTCCAACTACTTTTGGCTCTTGACCAACACCTGGTAACATTGTGTTTTCCATAGTAAGACCAGCTGCTTGTTGCACTGTTCCTCCTACTGCTTTTGCAATTGCTTCAAGAGAAGAACCTGACATTTTTGCTTTGATAAGTTCTGCTTTTTTCTTGTTTTTAAGAATTGGCTCCACATAAGGTCTAGCTACAGAAACAGCTACTAAACCAGAATCGTCAATACTTTTCAATTTTGCGATCACGTGACCTACATTAGCTACTTCAAATCTTTTTACAGTTCCTACTTTAACTCCATCCTCAAAAGCCCATCTTACGATTGTTCTTTGATTTCCTAGTGTTCCAAAGTTTTCATCCATTCCTTTTACAGAAACAGCCGGAGAAACCTTAAGGGCCATTTCTTTTGCTACTTTATTAAAATCTTTATCTGCAGCATCCATTTCTAATTTAGTTGCCTGAGTAAATATTTTGTCAGAAGTTGCTTCTGAAGCTTCAATTTTCTGAGCCACAGTAGCCAAACGAATTCCGTCTTGTTTGTCCGTAATTTTAATAATATGAAAACCAAATTCAGTTTCTACTAAACCAACTTTTCCGATACCGTTACTAAAAACAAAATCATTAAATGGTTTCACCATTTGGTTTGGGCCAAAATAACCTAAATCACCGCCTTGTTGTGCTGATGAATCATCAGAACTTGTGAAAGCCAACATCATGAAACTATCTGGATTAGCATTTACTTGTGCCAAAATACTTTCTGCCTTTGCTTTTGCTTGTTCTTTTGTTCTTTTTTCTTTTTGGTTTGGAACCTGTGTTCCTTCGTAACCAATTAAAATATGACTTGCTTTAGCATTAACTCCTGATTTCATTCCCATCGATTTTGAAATACAGTAGTATTTCCCAAACATGTATGGTCCATAAACTGCACCTGGAGCAAGGTTAAACAATTTATCAGCATCTACAGCCGGTAAATCTTTTTTAGCAATGTAGGTTGAATCATAAGGAACATCTGAATTTGAATTAACGAATTCTACTGTGTTCGTCGTTGTTCTAAATCCTGGCAAAGTATCGTTTTTACCAGTAGCCTGGTTGTACACCACACTTCCGGTTAACAATGCATTTATTTTTGATTTTACTTCCGTTTCATCCGCTGCAGAAGCTTTGTCTTCGATCAAAACATATTCTACTTCACGAGATTCGTCAGCTTTGTATTTTTTTTCATTTTTCTTCATGAAATCAACAATTTCAGCATCAGTAATTTTTACTTCACTGTCTTTAATTGTAGAATATAAACCTGCAACGTAAGCAAAGTTTACTTTGTTAGCTTCCATTTCATATTTCAACTTTCCTTCGCTTTCAGTTGTATAAACTGCTGCTTTAATCAAAGTGTTATACATTTGATATTTAGCGTTCAAATCAGCATCTTTCTCTCTCTCTTTCAAGAATTGAGCTTGCGCAGGATTAGCTTTGAAGTATTCTTTGAATTTTGCAACGTCAAAAACACCGGCAGCATTTAAAAACAATGGGTTTCCACCAATATTTTGATCTGCTTTCAAAACTTCCAATAAGTGTTTTTCACCTACTCTAAGTCCTAATTTATCAAATTCAGAAGTTAGTAAAGCTATAGAAACTTCTTGTTCCCAAACTCTGTTTGCAGCTGCTGTTGAAGTAATCCCTTGACCACTTTTTTCAACATTACTTACTTTAACTCTAAAATCTTCAAATGAAATATCTTTCCCATCGATGCTTCCTACATCTTTTGATGTACTACTGAAACCACCGCTGTTGAATATATCACCTATGATAAATGCTAATAAACAAAACCCAATAACGAGTATCAGAAGAAGTGAACGTTGTCTAATTTTTTGTAAAACTGCCATTTTATTGTTGTTAATTTTTATATTCAGTTTGCGAAAATACAATTATCTAATTAATAATTATACTAGTAGCGTTTTATTTTGCAAGAAATTTTATTTTGCTAAAAAAAATCACTCTTGTACGGTCATTTTTACTAATTCTATTTTCTTATTTGTGGCTTCTTCAATTATAAAATGATAGCTGCCTATGGTAATTGTCTCGCCTTTTTGAGGGATTTCTTTTGTAAAATCTACTATAAACCCTCCAAGTGTCCCGTAAGAATCACTTTCGGGAATTGCAAGCTTATAGGTATCGTTCAAATATTCAACATCAAAACGGGTTGAAAAAACAAAAACTCCTTCTCCCAATTTTTTTTCTATCAATTCTTCGTCTGAATCGTGCTCGTCTTCAATTTCACCAAAAAGTTCTTCTACAATATCTTCTATAGTAATAATTCCAGACGTCCCTCCGTATTCATCTAATACTACTGCGACGCTTTTACGCTTTTTAGTAAGCAAATTCATGGCATCTTTTATGAATATTGTTTCCGGAACAAACTCAACCGAAATCGCAATTTCCTTGATATTATTTGGTTTTTTAAACAAATCAAACGAATGAACGTAACCGATGATATCATCAAGAGAATTTTGATACACCACTATTTTAGAATACCCTGTTTCTATGAATAACTGCTTCAGTTCTTCGATTGAATCGAATACATCAACTGCAATAATTTCTGTTCGCGGACTCATCACATCTCTGGCTTTCACGCCAGAAAATTCTAAGGCATTTTGAAACATCTGTATTTCAGAATCTACCATTTCATTATCCTCAATTGTACTCATTTGCTCCGTAATGTAATTTCCAAGTTCTATTTTACTGAAATACAACTGAATAGTATCCCCTTCCGTTTTAAAGAATTTCCTTAAAATAAAATCAGAAATCCCAATAAAAAAGGTAGAAATAAAATAGAAAAATTTATAAAAAACATACGCTGGAACTGCAAAAACCTTAATTAATGAGTTCGCATAAATTTGAAAAAAAACTTTAGGAAGAAATTCGGCAGTAATCAACATCACCAGTGTCGAAACCAAAATTTGAAGCACTAAACTTAACCAATCTGAAAAATGATATCCTAAAGCAGCAAACCACCGTATCAATAATTCACCCATAAAAAAACCATAGACCACCATCGCTATAGTATTTCCAATAAGCATAGTTACTATAAAATTAGTAGGCTTTTCAGTAAGCTTTGTAAGTATTTTTGAAACGAAATTATCTTGTTTTTTTTCAATTTCAAGATAAATTTTATTGGAAGAGACAAAGGCTATCTCCATTCCTGAAAAAAAAGCACTTAGTATTAGACACAATATGATAATACTAATTTCCATTAATTAGGATTTTTTGTTTCGATCATCAAATTTTTTGGCAAATTTTCTTCTAAAGAAAAACATGAAAATAGCCAATCCTGCAATCATGAAACTCAACCAAGGCGTTCCTGCAGGATCTTTTAATTTAGTGACACCATCATAAATGAAATAGGCACCAAAAACAAGATAAACGTATTGTGTATATTTTAGGTAATTCATAATGTATTTGTATTAATCGGCGGATTCAATTTCGCCTGTTATTTTTTGAGAATTAATCACTTTGAAATCTTTGCTAAAATCGATTCCTTGTCCGTTTGAAGTTCCTTTTGGATCCGTAAATTTAAACTTTCTTTCCGTAAAGAACCATTCATTTTTTTGATCAAAATACAACTGCTCCGTTTCTAGCGTCTGACCGTCTTCCGTAAAAATTTTTACTTTTCCTTGTAAATCAATGATGCTGGTTCCTTTATACGAAATGGCATAATTGGATTTTATAAATGTTTTCTTCGCTTTTTTATCGAATAAAGTAACATCAATCCCTTTTGGAAATTCCGTGAAAGGAAAATCAACACTGGAATAATCCAACATTTTAGGACTTACCAGAATTGCAGTAATTCGTCCCGAATCAGTGTATTTCAAATTTACTATATCAGCGTCACTGGTAGGAATAAATTCCGAAAAATTAATCTTCTGAATTTCCTTAAAATTACTTTCGCAACCAAAAAACAGTGTCACAGCAAAAACTGTGACAACTGATTTAATATAATATTTTTTGACTAAAGTCATACGCTGAACTTGGCGAAGAAATTTGGCAATAGTACCAATTCTTGTTTTTAGTTGAATTTTCGTTTTTCAAACCACCTGTCATTAAGTGAAAAGCTCACACTTAAGTTTGCGTAGTTCTCCTGAACAAGATTTGCTTTTGTAGTTCCTTTTTTCCCTAACTCGAAACCAAAATTAACATTTGAGAAACTACCCGTTATCGGAAGTCCTAAACCAAAAGTTAACCCCATATCATTTATAGATTCTGAGTTGATAACCAATCCTGTTTTTTCATATTTAATACCGGCTCTGTAAACAATTCTTTTTGCATAACTAGAAAACGAATTGTAATTAGGAACGTAATATCCTCCTAAACTAACGCTGCCATATTTTCCATAACCTACATTCGCTTCGTCATTATAATCGTTTGCCTGACCTGAAGTTTTACCATAAGAAATCTTACCCCCAAGAAGCCATTTTTTAGCCTCTCCAATTCCCGCGCTTAACGATATTTTACTTGGCATTGTTATACTTTTTTCTGTTTTAACATCATCAAGAGCATCAACTACAGCCAAATCAAAATTTGAATTATAGATTACTGTCGAAATATTTCTTGTATTTTTAGATGTTAAAGTGCTTTCCAATGAATACGTTAAACTACTAAAAACAGATATTTTTTTGTAAATCTTGGTTTGATACATCATTCCAAGATTAAAATTCACTCCTGATAAATCTGCTGAATTCAATTCGCGCGTCCCAATAGGAACTCCATTAATAAATTCCAGACTATTTGTTTCAATTTTTCCAAAATTATAATTCACATCGGCACCAACGCTGAAATTTGGAGCAATTTTATATCCTAAACCCAAAAAAGCTTTATTCAAACCACCTGTCCCGTTAAACCGTTTGTTGTTTTCTGTTCCATTTTCTGAAATAGATTCAATTTTATACCCAACAGAAGAATACGGAATCAATCCAAAACCTAACCCAAACTTACCTAAAGGCAAACCAACTGCCAAATAATCCAAAGTAGTTCTTCTGGCATTTGCAGATTCAGTATTGTTTTTTAAAGTTGTAGTTCCATAAGTTCCTCCTAAAGTAAAAGTAGTTAATTTAAGACTTGCGTAACTGGCTGGATTTTGTAAGTTCATGTGTATACTATCCTGCTCAACAGCTACTCCTGCCATAGAGCGGTTTTCGAGCGTTCCTTTGAATCTTACATCCCCTATTCCGTAAAAAGAATATGGAGAAGATGTTCCTTCTTGAGCAAAAGACACTAATGATAAAAGCAAGCATGCGCTTATTATAATTTTTTTAATCATTTTTGATTTTATATTGAAATGTTTGGTTCAAACTTTCCAGAAGAAAATTTGAATTGGCAAATATGGTATTTTTTAATCGTTTAGCCAAAAAATCTGTGTCGCCACCCGTTAAAATTATTATAAAATTTGAATACCTTGCTTTATACTCCTCGATAAAACCGTCAATCTCATAGACGAAACCGTTAACCACACCAGAATGAATTGATTCAGAAGTAGATGTTCCAATTAAATCTTTTGGACTTTCTAATGATAACAAAGGAAGTTTAGCCGTAAAATTATGTAACGCTTCGTACCGCAATCGCAATCCTGGCGCAATAGCTCCGCCCAAATAATTATTTTGCTGATCAATAAAATCATACGTTACACAAGTCCCTGCATCAATAACTAATCGATTCTGATTTGGAAATTGAAGCGTTGCTCCTGCGGCAAGAACCATTCTGTCAATTCCCAAAGTTTTAGGAGTCGAATAGCAATTATGGAACGGAAAAGGATCTTCATGGGATAGAAAATGCACATTTAGCACTTTATCATAGGCTAAAAAAGACTGTTTTTCGACATCTCCAACAGATGAAACGACCAAATCAGTTATTTTTTCAAATTTTTTTAAAATATTTTCAATATTTTTTTCAAGTTCTATTTTAGAAAAAACAAAGACTTCAAAAAGTATAGCGCCCTCAAAAACAGCGCCTTTAATTCTGGTATTTCCAACATCGATAACTAAAATCATAATTTGTTTTTTGATGTTGCGAAGGTACGAATTGATTTTTTTTAAAAAATGTTTTGGATAAACTAAAAATCATTCTATATTTGCACCCGCAATAGCGAGGTACCTTAGCTCAGATGGTAGAGCAATGGACTGAAAATCCATGTGTCCCTGGTTCGATCCCTGGAGGTACCACAAAAAATTTCCCTAATCCTTTAATGAGGCTTTAGGGATTTTTTGTTTTTGGACCTATTCGACTACTGATAATTGCTTAGATCTTTTATTTGTCCTGTTTTACAACACAAACAATACTCTTTTACAGACCATCATTCAGTATTATTTTGTCTAGTAGGCTACCGTGTTTAAAATAACCCCCTTGAAATATCGAAAATATTTTCTACTCATTATAAAATTAACGTAATTCCTGCTTTAGAATTACCTTATGTATATTCCAAGAAATAAAAAACAATGAATAATACTACGCAGATTTCCCATACTTTTATATATTTACTAAAATCCAAGTCTCACCTTTATTCGATCAACACAATTAAAATTTGACACAGCACTACTTGTTGCAAATATTAGAAACGCGGCATCAAATAAAGTTTAGCTACAAAATTACAATTATGAGAAAACTTTCAATTTTACTGTTTTTTATCACTACTCTACAATCTGCCATTGCTCAAAATGAAAAAGAGGCTATTAACCTGACGGATCTGTTAAAAATTAAGACTGTTGGAAATGTAACGCTCACTAAAGACGGATCAAAAGCAGCCTTCACTGTTACCGCTATTGAAGCTGATGAAAACAACAAGTTAGATTACAAGTATCTGACCCAAATCTATAGTGCTTCTCCATCAAACACCTCACCTCCAATACAACTCACTACTTCCAAAGAAGGTGCTACAAAACCTGCATGGAGCCCTGATGGGAAACGACTGGCTTTTACACGAATGATAGACGACAACTCTCAGATTTTTATTCTGTCAATTGAAGGAGGAGAACCAATCCAATTGACAAGCCATAAATACGGGGCAAACAATCCGAAATGGTCCCCAGACGGAAAAAAATTAATGTTTTCTTCCAATATCTCATTTCAAGAACTACTCAAAGATTCTACGTTAAACAAATCTTTTTCAACACCAACTTGGACAATGGAAAAACCAGGTTTTGACAAAAATGAACATTTGTTGCCTAATAAAGCTCGACTAGACCCCGACGGAAGTTTATCTGAAATAAGGGCTTATTTGGATAAAAATGCTACGGATAAAAAAGCTATTGTACTAAATAAATTGAACTTTCAAAATGAGTCAGTTATTTCTTCTGAAATAAATTTCAATCACTTTTTTGACATTAATACCACTGCAAATGCCAAACCCCGTTTATTAACAAAAGGCTTTTATAGTTTCACTAATGCTGAATACACACCAGACGGCAAACAAATTGTGTTTTCGGGAAATATTGATAGTACAGAGAACCCAGACCGTTCATTAGAAAGCGAAATTTATATAGCGGATAGTGATGGTGGTAATTTTAAAATGATTTTAGGCGAAAAAGATAAAAAATACAGCAATGCATCTGTATCACATTCTGGCAAATGGTTGGCTTTCCTCTATAGCAACACCTCTTTTATATCAGTACCTACGTTAGCAATAATGCCACTTAATGGAACCGAAAAAGACATCAAAACCTTTCCTTTCGACCGCAATAAAACAAATCTTACCTGGAGTAAGGATGATAAATATCTATACTTCACAGGACAAAGTAATGGAGGAAACATCTTGAACAGGCTCAATATAAACACCAAAAATATAGAGCCATTATCCAGTAGCGAAGTTGGCATTACAAGTTTTGATATTTCAAATAACACTCTTGTTTATTCTAAGACACAGGTATCAAATCCTTCTGAGCTGTATTTTGCAAATACTAATTTCAAAAAAGAAAAGAAAGGAAGCAATCTTAATGACTGGCTACTAAATAAGAAATTATCCTTTCCGGAAAAGAAAACTTTTATCAATGACGCAGGCATGACCATTGAGTATTGGGTAATGAAGCCTACCCAGTATCAAGAAGGAGAAAAATATCCGCTATTGTTAGAAATTCACGGCGGCCCCTCAGCCATGTGGGGACCAGGAGAAGAAAGTATGTGGCACGAATACCAATATTTCTGTAGTAAAGGGTACGGCGTTGTTTACAGCAATCCAAGAGGTTCCGGCGGTTACGGTTTAGATTTTTTAAGAGGTAATGTCAATGACTGGGGCAAAGGTCCTTCCAGCGATGTACTTACGGCTCTAGACAAAACCATAGATCAGGGCTGGGCTGACCCATCGAAATTACTAATAACAGGAGGGTCGTATGCCGGCTATCTTACAGCATGGATTATCAGTCATGACAATCGCTTTAAAGCCGCCTGCGCACAACGTGGTGTTTATGATCTTCCCACTTTTTTTGGCGAAGGAAATGCATGGAGACTCGTTCCAAATTATTTTGGGGGTTATCCATGGGAACCAAAAGTTAAGGAAATTCTAATACGAGAATCCCCATTAACATACGTTGAAAATATCAAGACACCATTCATTATTTTCCATGGAGGCAACGATCGTCGAACGGGATTTGTTCAAGGAGAAATGATGTTTCGCAGTCTTAAAGTATTAGGCCGTCCTGTCGAGTATGTGGTACACCCTGGTGCAACACATGAAATTACCAGAAATGGAGACAACCGACAGCGAATGGACCAAATGTTACGAACATTTGAATTCTTCGAAAGATGGTTAAATAAAGACAAGTAAAGTACACCTATGAATTTTATGCCAAAAGGCATACCGATCAAAATGTATGCCTTCGCAAAATAGAAATAATTCTTTTAAAGGAATTCTACGTTCAATGGATACTATCGAAAAAAATAGGCTGTTCAATTAAACCCCTTTCTACTTATAAAGCGAAGTAAATTCAAATGGAACGAATTGAAAATCAATTCACCCTTTAAAACTAGCGGATAGCAAAGTATTCATTGGCTTTTTGGATTAATAATGTACCTTTGGTTTTAAACATTTCAAATGACAAAATCACAATTTCAAAATACCTCTGATTGGATTGACGCGAAAAATGCTCAAGATCCAAATATTGAAATTTATCAATCTAAACGTTATCCGAAGGAATTATTATATTCTAATCGAATGTACCAAAGACTAATGTCTTTTTATCCTGAAGCGTCTGAAGAAGTACAGATTGCTTCCAAAGCGCAACATATCTGTCGATGGGAAGTCGCACGAGAGTCCTTTCCAATGGATCGAGTGGGTTATTTAAAATGGCGTGAGGATCTAAAAAAATTCCATGCTAACACTACTGCTATAATTTTAAAAAAAGCAGGCTATTCCGAGGAATTCATTGCACGTGTTTCTTTCCTAATCGAAAAAAAATTACTCAAGAAAGACACTGAAACACAGCTGTTGGAAGACGTAATCTGCTTGGTATTTCTAGAATACTATTTAGACCCTTTTGTTCATAAGCACGACAGGGAGAAACTGAAAAATATAATTCTCAAAACTTGGAATAAAATGTCTGAAAAAGGACATCAGGAAGCTCTAAAAATCAACTTCAGCACTACAAACTTTCAATTGATAAAAGAGGCTCTGGGATTGTAATTCGATTTCTATATATAAGAAATGGCAACATCCATACACACCCTTTCCTTTAGAGAATGTTAAGAACTGTACTAATTTGTCGCATATAGACATAGCCTTGACACTATTAACACAGCTTGTATATAGAGAGGCGCATTTACAAAAATTAAAAGGCTTATTCCACGAGCATCAAAACATTGTTGTATTACAACAAGTGTCGATGCTATTCTTCAATTACACTTTTACCACACCATCATTTCACATAACCCTTTTGCAAAAATGCAATTTTAACTTCCGTAAAATATATTTTGTAAACAAAATGATTTCAAAACCAAACTAAGACCTTCAGGAAAGTCTTTATTTTAAAAGTCATAAAATTTATCAAACACACATAGTTTTCTCAATAAAAATGCACCTTTCATAAAATTAAACCAATTTTATTAGATAATTCTCTTTTATATAGTTGCTAAATTACTATATTTATGCAAAATTTATATATATGGAACTTTTAACGTGTCCGAAATGCCAAAACACCCACATCATAAAAAGCGGGATAATCAACAGTAAACAAAGGTACTTGTGCAAAAAATGCAATTATTTTTTTACGGTTAATAAAATTGGCAAAAAGATCGATGATTACTATGTTACCAAAGCATTACAACTATATCTCGAAGGATTGAGTTTTCGTGAAATAGAGCGAATTATAGGGGTTTCCCACGTCACAGTAAGCAACTGGGTAAAGACCTTCAATATAAAAAAACCGTCTCACGCCAACTACCATCCTACTTACAAGATTTTTAGTCACTTAGAGCTGGTAGAATATTTAAAAAACAAACAATTACTCTCTGGTGCAGGTATGATAATAACCGAACTTGGCGATAAGTTTATGCTCATAAAGTGGGAGCGCTTCAAAGATTAACTATATACATTTACACATAAATATACCTAACTTTTTTTTTAGAATAAAATAATAGAATTTGGCGCTTTATTAACCAACCATTTAACAACCAAATCTTATTTATGAAAAAAATATTTTTTATAGCGGCAATACTCTTATTGTCCCTAAAAGGTTTTTCACAAGGCTCCACCGATTATGGTAGCGGAATGAAATTCAATTTGAACGAAGATGGTTCAAAGTACATGCGCTTCATTGCTTGGAACCAAATATGGTTTCGTTCCAGCCAAATGAATCCAGGAACAATGATTGGAGGCGAATCGGCTTCAACTGGAACAGATATCGGAAACAGACGTTTGCGTTTTCTGGCGTATTCTCAAATATCTAAACGATATATGATTGTGACACACTTTGGTATCAACAACCAAACCTTTACAAATGGGGGTGCTGCTGGAACTACAGGAACCGGCGGGTACGGAGCCGGAAAAAAACCAGGAATATTTTTCCACGATGCATGGAACGAATACGCCTTAGTTTTACCTGAAAAAGACAAAAAATTCAGTTTGACTATGGGTGGCGGATTGCATTACTACATGGGATTATCCAGAGCAACAATGGCCTCTACATTAAACTTTCTAACAATTGATGCTCCAATTTTTAACTGGCCGTTAATTGAAAACTCCGATCAGTTTGCCCGACAAATGGGCTTATTTGCCAAAGGTAAATATGGTAAACTAGAATACCGTGTGAGCTACAACAAACCTTTTGCAACCAACTTAGTACCTACGAATGTAACTTCAGCTGATAATGCTGTAGCAGTAGACAATAGTGGAAATACAAAGTGGTCCAAAGCGGGTTATTTCGAATACCAGTTTTTAGATCAAGAAGCCAATGTACTGCCTTACAAAGTAGGAAGTTACCTTGGAACTAAAAAAGTATTCAATATTGGCGCTGGTTTTTACACTGCGCCTGACGCAACTAAATCTTCTGTTAACAATACTATCAGTAAACACAACATCAATCTTTTTGCAGCGGATGTTTTTCTTGATTTGCCTGTTGGAAAAAAAGAAAACAAAATGGCCGTAACAGCATACAGTGTTTATTACGACTATGATTTTGGTCCAAATTATTTACGCAACGTAGCTATCATGAACATTGGTTCTGCTGACCCTAGCTTCACTGGAAATAGAGCAATGGCCGGTCCTGGAAATGCACAAGCTACGATTGGATCAGGTAATATTTGGTACACACAAGCCGGAATTTTATTGCCCAACAAAGCAGTCAAACCTAAACTACGCGTACAACCATTTGGAGCTTTTACCTACAAAAATTTTGATGCTTTAGATAAATCAAGTACTCAATTTGATCTGGGGACGAACTTCTTCTTGGATGGACAACACGCCAAAATCACAGCACAATATTCAACCAGACCCGTTTACACTACTCCATCTAATATCTCAGGATCAAAAGGAGAATTCATTGTACAACTACAAATCTATCTATAAACTAATTTTAAAAGTATAATTATATGAGTACTAAATCAACAAAAGGAATTTGGAAAGTCATCTCGGCCTCCTCAATGGGCACAATGATCGAATGGTATGATTTCTACATCTTTGGAAGTTTGGCAGTTGTAATTTCAACCAAATTTTTTCCGTCAGACAATCCTACTGCAGCTTTCTTATCTACATTGGCAACATTCGCAGCTGGGTTTGTAGTGCGTCCGTTTGGAGCCCTTTTCTTCGGAAGATTAGGAGATTTAATTGGAAGGAAATACACCTTCATGGTCACTTTATTGTTAATGGGAGGAGCCACGTTCTTGATTGGTTGTATTCCGAGTTATGAAACCATTGGGTTTATGGCACCTTTATTAGTCTTAATTCTTCGTTTGCTTCAAGGTCTTGCGCTGGGTGGCGAATATGGCGGAGCCGCAACGTATGTGGCCGAGCACGCACCAGTGGGACAAAGAGGGTATTGGACTTCTTGGATACAAACTACTGCAACTGTTGGATTATTTATTTCTTTGATGGTTATTTTAGCCACAAGAAATATTCTTACTCCGGAACAGTTTGACGCATGGGGATGGAGAGTTCCGTTTTGGGTTTCTATTATCATGGTATTTGTTTCGTATTTGATTCGAAAAAACATGGATGAATCTCCTGTTTTCGCTAAAGCAAAAGCGGAAGGAAAAACAAGTACGAATCCATTGAAAGAAAGTTTTGGAAACCGCTACAATTTGAAATTTGTCTTGTTAGCTTTATTTGGAGCCACAATGGGTCAAGGAGTTGTTTGGTATACTGGTCAATTTTACGCTATGAATTTCATGAAAACGGTAATGTCTATTGACTCATCACAAGTCGATACTTTACTTGGAATTGCATTAATCCTTGGCACACCATTTTTTATCCTTTTTGGTTGGCTGAGTGATAAGGTAGGGAGAAAATACATTATGATGGGCGGAATGTTACTAGCTATCCTATTATACAGACCTATTTACAAAAGCATGTACGAAACCACATCAGTAGCAAATAAAACTGAAATGGTAGAAAAAACGACTCTAGTTGCTGAGTTGAAAGAAAACAAAAAGCAAACAATGGACTCTATCTACACAACAAACAAAGAGTTTGCAGATGGAACTACTTTACTGGAAGTGAAAACCGTATCTTTAGAGAACGGCAAAGCTATGGTTGTAGATGGCAAAGCAAAAGTTGAAACCAAAACAACAATTAAAATCAACACTGCCGATAAATGGGCTTTAATCTTTTTAGTATTCATACAAGTATTATTTGTAACTATGGTTTACGGGCCAATTGCAGCATTCTTAGTTGAAATGTTCCCAGTTAAAATTAGATATACTTCTATGTCATTGCCATATCACGTAGGAAATGGAATTTTTGGGGGATTACTTCCTGCTATTTCAACTTATTTTGTTATCAATGCAAAAGAAGCAGGGAATCCAGAATTTTATCTCGAAGGGCTATGGTATCCTATAGTTATTGCTTCAATCTGTTTTGTGATTGGAATGGTTTACATTAAAAATAAAGACAAAAACACTCACATTTAAAAAAACAACTATGAATCAAATAAAAAGAATTTTAGGATTAGTTTGGATAGCATTAGCAGTTGCTGCAGCCTATTTTTGCATCTTTACTTTTGGATTACCAAAATTTATGTCAGGCAAACAAGAGGATTTAGTATTTGGAATTATTATCCTGTTCATACTCACACCATTAATCGTTCTAGGATTAGGCACTTTTGGGTATTATGCCTTGATGGGAGATTACGATGAAAAAAACAATTAATTAAATCAATACCAAAAAAACAATCTCTACATTCATTTGTAGAGATTGTTTATTTTTTTTACAATGAAAAAAAGACATGAACAAAAGCTGGTTATTCTTTCAGTGCTAATTCTATTAGGATTGAACATTCCACTTTTGCTATTATTTGACAGTTCCAAACCTCTTTTTGGTTTCCCAATAATATACCTCTACATTTTTTCGGCATGGCTGTTTTCAATTGCTATTACCTACATAATCATAAAAAGGTATTATGAATAGTATATGGCTTTTATTGATTTTGGCACTCTATGTCTCGATTCTATTTTACATAGCGCATTGGTCCGAAAAAAGGAAACACTCTAAATGGACAAACAATCCTTATATCTATTCCTTCTCATTAGCTGTTTATTGTACTGCCTGGACCTACTATGGTAGCATAGGTGTAGCAGCAGAAACAGGATTGGGTTATTTGCCTATTTATTTAGGGCCCATAATTATTATACCCACCTGGATGATAATCCTGAAGAGAATTATCCGAATTTCGAGAGTAAATAAAATCTCAAGTATTGCAGATTTTATTTCTTTACGATACGGAAACAGCAGATTTCTAGGAGCATTAGTAACTATGGTTTGTGTTTTTGGAATAGTCCCTTATATTTCTTTACAACTAAAATCGATTTCAGACACTTTTCATATTGTTAGTAAAACCCAATCGAGCGAAAATATTTTTACAGATACTACCACTTACGTTTGTATTGCTTTAGCATTATTTGCTTCGTATTATGGGACACGTTATGTAGACGCTTCCGAAAAAAGGCGCGGAATCGTAACTGCTGTGGCAATGGAATCCATCTTAAAGCTAGTTTTCTTTGTAATGATTGGTATCTACGTAACTTTCTTTGTATTTGATGGATTTGACGATATCTATCAAAAAGCGGCCGTACTTGAAAATTTCGACAAAAAGAATACTATTGGCGGCATCACTAAAGGAATTAACTGGTTTTTTCTTTGTGTGCTGTCCATGTTTGCCATTTTTCTTTTGCCTAGACAGTTTCACACTGCCATTGTTGAAAATAATAAAGAAAGCCATATCCGAACAGCAATGTGGCTTTTTCCACTGTATTTATTGCTTTTTAACATTTTTGTTTTCCCAATTGCCTGGGGAGGAAATATTCTTTTTGAGGGACAAGGACTCAATTCAGACACGTATTCTTTATTGATCCCACAATATTTCAACAATAATACACTAACCGTTTTAGTGTTTCTAGGCGGGTTTTCGGCAGCCATATCCATGATTATCGTTTCCTCGATTGCACTGGCAACCATGCTGAGTAACAACTTATTAATTCCTTATGGATTCATTGGTTCGCTACAAAATTATTCACAAGAAAAAAACAACAAACGAATCTTGATTAGCAGAAAAATAGGAATTTTTTCACTCATTATTTTGGCATATGCCATATACCGGATTTTCATTCTCGACTATTCTTTGGTTTCCATAGGACTGGTTGCCTTTGTAGTTATAGCGCAATTAGCCCCTTCTTTTTTTGGCGCCATATTCTGGAAAAGAGGCTCAAAAAACGGTGCTGTAACTGGAATTATTCTTGGTTTTTTAACTTGTTTTTATACGCTTTTAATTCCCTACGCCGTTGGGATTACTGAATCAACAAGCCTGTTCATTCAAGAAGGACCTTGGGGAATTGAATTACTAAAACCTTTTCAACTTTTTGGATTGGATTATTTAGAACCCATACCACATGCTGTTTTTTGGAGTTTATTAATCAATTTGATGAGTTATTTGGCCGTTTCCGTAAGTTTCAAAGGAAATTACAGAGAACGCAATTATGCCGAAATGTTTGTAGATATTGACAAATACATTACCAATCACGAAAATGCTTTTGTATGGAAAGGAACGGCTTACATTTCCGATATTCAAAAAGTGTTGCAACGATTTCTAGGCGAAGAAAGAACAAAACGAGCGCTTACTATTTTCAATTTAAAATACAATATTGATAAAAATATCACTACCGCTGACGCCCGATTTATAAAATTTGCCGAAAATTTATTGACGGGACACATTGGTACGGCTTCCGCCAAAATATTAATCTCAAGCGTAGTCAAAGAAGATAAAATTAGTTTACCCGAAGTGTTGCGAATTTTGGAGGAATCCAAAGAAAATATCATTATCAACAAGAAGTTGACAGACACTTCGAATGAATTAAAAAAAATATCCGAACAGTTAAAAAATGCCAATCAGGAACTGGTCAACAAAGACATTCAAAAAGATGAATTTCTGGACACGGTTACCCATGAATTGAGAACGCCGATTACGGCTATTCGTGCCGCAAGTGAAATTCTTCACGATGATGATGACATTCCGGAAGAACTGAGAAAACAGTTTTTACAAAACATCATATCCGAGTCGGATCGTTTGAACCGTTTGATTGATAAAATTCTGGATTTAGAAAAATTTGAAACCGGAAAACAAAAAATTTATTTGTCTAAAAACAACATTACAAAAACCATTAAAAACACGTTAGATTCCTTGAATCAATTGATTAAAAACAAAAATATAAATGTTGAATTCGACACTTCGAACAAAGAAATAAGAGCTTTTTATGATGAAGAACGAATTATCCAAGTGATTCATAATTTATTGTCGAATGCAATAAAATTTTGTTCGGAAACTAATGGAAAAATAGTCCTTACAATCCTTGAAAATGAAACCAATATTGAAGTCAAAATTCACAACAACGGTAAAATAATTAAAAAAGAAGATGCCGAAGCGATTTTTGATAAATTCTATCAGTCCAGAAATCAAAATATTAAAAAACCAATAGGAAGTGGATTAGGTTTAGCTATTTGCAAACAAATAATTGAACATCATAAAGGTAAAATTTGGGCAGAAGAAAATATCGCGGAGGGAGCCACTTTTATCTTTAGGCTGCCCAACTATAATACAACCGTAAACAGTTAAAAAATGAAGAAAATTTTAATAGTAGATGACGAGCCAAACATTGTAATGTCACTGGAATATACTTTCAAAAAAAACAATTTTGAAGTTTTCATAGCACGAGATGGTCAAGAAGCATTAGATATTTTGAAAAACCAACTACCCGATGTGATTATTCTGGATGTGATGATGCCCATGGTTGACGGTTTTGCCACATTGGAACAGATAAAAAAAGACGAACGACTGCGGCATTGCAAAGTCATTTTCCTATCGGCAAAAAACAAAGAAAAAGACATTGAAAAAGGACTTTCATTAGGCGCCAATTTATATGTGGTCAAACCCTTTTCAATCAAAAAATTAGTAGAACAAGTACAGGATTTAATTCATCAAGGAACCCATTCAACACCATGAAATACGAAGAAATTTACACCCGAAGCATCGACCAACCGGAAACATTTTGGGCCGCGCAGGCCGATGAAATTGAGTGGTACAGTAAGCCGGAAACGATTTTGTCGAAAGATGAAAACGGCTATCCGCTGTGGTATAAAGATGGTGAATTAAACATTTGTTATCTTGCATTAGACAAACACATTCAAGACGGATATGGTGATCAGATTGCCATTATTTATGATTCTCCGGTAACACAAATCATCAAAAAATATACTTTTTCGGAAGTAAAAATCGAAGTTGCAAAATTGGCTGGAGGCATGCAATCGCTGGGATTGAAGAAAGGAGATACTGCAATTATTTATATGCCAATGATTCCTCAAACTGCATTTGCCATGCTGGCTTGTGCGAGAATTGGGGTGATTCATTCGGTTGTTTTTGGTGGTTTTGCACCGCATGAATTGGCCATTCGAATCGATGATTGCAAACCTCGAGCAATTATTACAGCTTCCTCAGGAATCGAAGTTGATCGATTAATTGCGTACAAACCTTTAGTCGACGAAGCCATTGCACTTGCTTCACACCGACCAAAAAAAGTAATTGTTTTCAATCGAAAATTAGGTGCTAGAATTCCGTTTAAAAAGTATGATGTAGATTATGACGCATTGGTTTACGGTTCCGAAGAAACGCCTTGTGTTCCTTTGCATTCAAATCATCCGCTGTATATTTTATACACATCAGGCACTACGGGTAAGCCAAAAGGAATTGTAAGAGATACCGGTGGTTATGCAGTGGCGTTAAAATTTTCCATGAAACATATATACAATGTAAAAGAAGACGAGACTTTTTGGGCTGCTTCAGATATGGGCTGGGCAGTTGGCCACAGCTACATTCTTTATGGACCTTTATTGAATCGAAATACCACTATAATTTTTGAAGGCAAGCCCATAAAAACACCTGATGCGAGTACGTTTTGGAGAATAATATCAGAGCATAAAGTAGGCACCATGTTTACGGCTCCAACCGCTATTCGAGCCATCAAGAAAGAAGATCCAGAAGGAACATTTATCAAACAATATGATTTAAGCCATCTTAAAAATCAATTCTTGGCGGGAGAACGTTGTGATAATGCCACGTTAGAATGGTACCAACAGCACATTCCTATCCCGGTAATTGACCACTGGTGGCAAACCGAATCTGGCTGGCCAATGATTGCCAATTCACTTGGTATTGAAAAAATGCCCGTCAAATCCGGTTCAGCAACAAAAGCAGTTTGTGGGTATGACATTCGGATTTTTAATGAAAATGGAGAGGAATTAAAAGCAAATGAAGAAGGTTTGGTCGTTGTAAAACTGCCATTACCTCCAGGGAATATGTTGGGGATTTGGGAAAATGAAGCCCGTTTCAAAGCCAGTTACTTCAGTAAATTTGATGGGTATTATCTTTCTGGCGACGGTGGTTATAAAGATGAAGACGGTTATATTTTCATCACCGGAAGAACTGACGATGTAATTAATGTTGCAGGACATCGCTTATCAACAGCAGAGATGGAAGAAGTAGTTGCTTCTCACCAATCCGTTGCTGAGTGTGCTGTTATTGGAATCCATGATGAGCTAAAAGGGCAAGTTCCTTTGGCATTGATAGTAATCAAATTAGGAGATGAAATCGAACATTATCAATTAGAACAAGAAATTATTAAACTAGTCCGACACCAAATTGGGGCTGTAGCTTCCTTAAGAAATGCAGTCATAGTACAGCGATTACCAAAAACGCGTTCCGGAAAAACGCTCCGAAAATTAATGCGTAGTATTGCCGATGGCACCGATTTTCAAATTCCTTCAACAATTGACGATGAGAACATTGTAGGCGAAATTGCCATGGTTTTAAAGAAATATGAAATCGGTATTTATAATAAAAAACAAGAATAACTAAATTTATCAATAACATTATGAGTCGCTATAAAATTAACACCTTAGAAGAATACTTTAAAGAATACAAAAAATCAGTACGTGAGCCTAGAAAATTTTGGGACAAAATTGCTTCCGAAAATTTTACTTGGTACCAACAATGGGATAAAGTAGTCGATTTTAATATGGGGGAAGCTGAAATAAAATGGTTTACTGAAGCTAAAGTTAATATTACAAAAAACTGTATCGACAGACATCTTGCCAAAAAAGGTGATAAAACGGCTATCATCTTTGAGCCGAATGACCCAAAGGAAGAAGCTTTACATATTTCTTACAATGAATTACACCAACGTGTTTGTAAAATGGCCAACGTATTACGTGACCAAGGCATAAAAAAAGGAGATCGTGTTTGTATTTATTTACCAATGATTCCTGAATTGGCCATTACAACTTTGGCTTGTGCCAGAATTGGAGCCATCCATTCGGTTGTTTTTGCAGGCTTCTCTGCTTCGGCAGTAACTGCAAGAATAAATGATAGCGAATGTAAAATGGTCATCACCTCTGATGGTGGATATCGCGGTAACAAAACAATCGATTTAAAAAGTATCGTTGATGATGCGCTGGTAAATTGTCCTTGTGTAGAGAACGTTTTAGTTGCCAAAAGAATCAACTCAGAGATCAATATGAAAGAAGGTCGTGACCAATGGCTACAACCTCTTTTGGACAAAGCATCAGACAATAATGTGGCAGAAATAATGGATGCGGAAGATCCATTATTCATCCTTTACACTTCCGGTTCAACCGGAAAACCAAAAGGAATGGTACATACCACAGCCGGTTATATGGTATATACCGCTTATACGTTTAAGAACGTTTTTAATTATGAAGACAATGATATTTTTTGGTGTACCGCTGATATCGGTTGGATTACCGGACATTCCTACATCCTTTATGGACCGTTATTGAATGGAGCTACAACTGTAATTTTTGAAGGCGTTCCCTCCTATCCTGATTTTAGTCGTTTTTGGCAAACGATCGAAAAGCATAAAGTCACCCAGTTTTACACCGCTCCAACAGCCATTAGAGCCTTGGCAAAAGAAAGCATCGAATACGTACAACGCTACCAATTAACTTCTTTAAAAGTGATTGGATCCGTGGGAGAACCTATCAATGAAGAAGCTTGGCATTGGTACAACAACCACGTAGGAGATAAAAAATGCCCTGTGGTAGATACCTGGTGGCAAACGGAAACCGGAGGAATTATGATTTCACCAATTGCTTTTGTAACCCCAACAAAACCAACATACGCTTCGTTACCGTTGCCGGGAATCCAACCCGTTTTGATGGATGAAAAGCGCAACGAAATTGAAGGCAATCAAGTTACCGGAAGTTTGTGTATAAAGTTTCCTTGGCCGGGAATTGCCAGAACCATTTGGGGCGATCACCAGCGTTATAAAGACACCTATTTTTCTACCTTCCCAGGCAAATATTTTACTGGTGATGGTGCTTTGCGTGATGAGGTAGGATATTATAGAATTACGGGCCGTGTAGACGATGTGGTTATCGTTTCAGGACACAATCTGGGCACTGCACCGATAGAAGATGCCATCAATGAGCATCCGGCAGTTGCCGAAAGTGCTATTGTAGGTTTCCCACATGACATCAAAGGGAATGCTCTGTATGGTTTTGTAATTCTAAAAGAAACAGGAGAATATCGTGACAGAGAAAATCTTAGTAAAGAGATTAACCAACACATATCCGATCACATAGGACCGATTGCTAAGCTCGACAAAATTCAGTTTGTTTCCGGTTTACCTAAAACACGTTCCGGAAAAATCATGCGTAGAATTTTGCGTAAGATTGCCGAAGGGGACTATTCTAATTTTGGTGATATCTCAACATTATTGAATCCTGAAATTGTGGAAGAAATCAAAGATGGTAAAATTTAGATTTTAGTTTTAATCATTATTGGAAACTGCTTCATTTATGGAGCAGTTTTTTTGTATAAAAAAAGCTGTAATTTTACAGACAGCCTTTTTTACACTTAAAACAAACAAACCGTATTATTCCTTAATGAACTTCAATACCTGAACCCCATTATTCTCATCATACGCTTTTACTATATAAAGCCCTTGATTCAACTCACTAATTATAAATTGATGTCCTTCGGATTGATTTGCATCAAAAGTTTTTACCAATTGTCCAGTTATAGAAAAAATTTGAACTTTAGAAGTCACAGTATTTAAAGTAAAATAAATGGAAGCCGGATTTGGATACAACAAAACAGTTGGCGTTTTTTCATAGTCAACTATTGCCAAAGCCGCCGTTTTGTTTCCATAGATTCGGTATTCACCTGCCGGAATTGTTATTGGATCATTTACATTAGTCACCGTAATTGTTGTATTATCCATCAAATTGTACCACTCTCCAGTGTAAGGAAATCCAGTCGCTACATTTTGTGCGGTTACATTAAAATTAGCCAAGATTAAAACATCTTTAAGTTGGCTTGGCGCCAAAGCACTATTGGTAATTTTGATATTTGGATACAAAGAACTTGTATTCGACATGGTTGCAGTTCCAGAAAAAACAGGCTCTACAGCTTTCATCGTAATCATTTTGGCCCAATCGTTGTAAATTTTACTTCTATTGCTATCTCCAAGCCAATTACTCACCCATTGTGGTTGCTGTTTGGTATCTAATTTACAATCCCCAGATGTTGCATCTGACGAAGTGTTTACCGTTCCATTATTACAAGCAAAAATAGAATTTTCCCAACCTAACTCCCCAAAATGCCAAATCATCTTTGGTCCAGGAACCAATAAAGAAACTGCTCCAATTGCTGACATTCTAGACAAAGCTACATTTAGTGTTTTTACATTATGGGCAGGATTTGTACTATTCCCAAATTGTAAATTTTTATACATCAAGCGTTCCTCATCATGACTTTCAGCATACCCCATCAGTCTATTTGCGGTAAAACCTCTGCTGGTACTGTTTATTCGAGAAATATTACCCGGATACCCCATAGACAATTCATTGTATTGACTGGTCATTATTCCCCACATCATAATTCCTTTACTTGGCGTTTCATTAATTCTATAATTGGCCCAAAGTTGTTCTTCATCATCATTCCCTAAGTGTTCAAAAATAGCATAATGAGTTGGATCTAAACCCCAAGAATAATCGGCATAAGCTTTCAAAACATCTACACGGTCTTGTTGTTTAACACCAGTACAGGCATCCTGACCACCAGCAACATTAGACGGACAATTCTGAGTAAATCCTTTGGTTAAATCCCAACGCAATCCGTCAATTTTATATTCTTCTACCCATTGTTTAACCACTCTTTTTACGTAATTCTGTGTTCTGGCCTGTTGATGATTAAAATCTTCCCCTACACTATAACTATGCATTGCCGTTGTATTGAAGTATGGATTTTCAGTTGAAGGAGAACCCCAACCATCACCATCAGCATCGTTCATCCACATACGAACCATTGGATTTCTTCCAAAAGCATGGTTCAACGCCACATCAAGAATAACGGCAATTCCGTTTTGATGGCATAAATCCACAAACTCCTTTAACTTATCCGAAGTCCCATAGAATTTATCCAAAGCCATATGGAAAGAGGTATTATAACCCCAACTTTCGTTGCCTTCAAATTCCATTACAGGCATTAATTCAATGGCGTTTATTTTCAAATTTTTAAAATAATCGATTTTGTCAATCAAATTTTGATAGCTTCTATTGGCATCAAAATCGCGAACCAACAATTCATAAACTACTAGTTTTTCTTTAGCGGGTTTAACAAAATTGGTGGTGGCACTACTCCATGCATAAGGTGCTTTCCCAGTTTGTAATACCGTCACTTCACGTTCCTGACCTGCTGGATAAACCGGGAGATTTGGATAGGTAGAAGCCGGAATATTAGGATCATCATAAGGAGATAAAACAAGTGTCGAATATGGATCGGCAGTTTTCACTAAAGATGGTGTCCCTGCAAGAGGTGTTGCATCAACAACCCAATACTGGTAGGTGTAATTTGTACCTGACACTAATCCGGTTAATTCCAACCAAAACTTACCAGAAACAGGATCTTTTTTCATTGCATAAGAAGCCGTAGGCTGCCAACTATTGAAACTTCCTGCTACATAAACAAAATCTTTGAATGGCGCATCCAGCACTAGAGTCGCTTTTGTCGCATCACCCGTATTGTAATTGATTCCGTCCAATAATCCCGCAGACATCGCTTCATTAATAGTACCCGGATTAACAATTGCACTGAACTTTTTAGTAATCAATGTGATTCCTTGAGTAACCTGCAGTTCGTAATTTTGATTCCCGACAATATTGGCATGAGTATACGAATAACTTGAAGCAGCAGCATTTGTATTCAAATTTGTACCGTTTGCTTTCAATACATAACTGGCATTTCCACCGGTATTAGCAGCTGAAATATTCAAACTCCCACCAGAAGTAACAATTGTTGAACTATTTTCAGCCGGAGTCGTCAAAGTAACTTGATAAGCGCCAACTTCAACAAAATTATCTTGCGATTTTTTATCTCCAGTTCCATCCTTTGCTTTAATAAGAAACCCTATTTTACCTATTCCAGTTCTATTATAAAAGGTATTTGGAGTAAATGTTTTAGCATAGGTGTCTGAGGCTGAATTGTAAGTAAATTTGTTTGCCTCGTTAGAAGCGGTCCATGAACCATTTGTTGGACAGTCAAGGCTGTTAGCATCATTGATATCTAAAGACCAAGTCCATAAATATAAAGAATGATCCGTAATTCCCCAACTTGCTTCATTTACACTACTTCCAGCAATAGTTAAAGTAATTGATGTTGTTTCCTCAAAGGGGTTAGGACTTATAGTGCTGGTTACTGTTTGCTGCTGAGCCGAAGAGACTAGTGACCAGAAAATTAATAATAAAAGTATAGTTTTTTTCATAGCTATTTGGTTTTATAAAAAAAGGGCTATCCATGAGATAGCCCTTTTTTTATTGAAAAAAATATTAATTTTTTGTAATCGTGTATTTGTAATTTCTAGGAGAACTTAAATCCAAAGTAATTGTATAAGTTCCAGCCGTTACAACAATATTATCTCCACCATACTCCAAGTGAGAACCATCTGGAGCAGTTTTAAGCTTCCCAAGATTAATATCCCAACCATTATTGGCTCTAAATTTAAATTCAGCTCCGGTTAATGTTGCAGTTACAGACCATAGTTTTGTAGTTTTATTATAAGTCATTGCTGTACTATTATCCCATCCACCAGCAGTTGCACTTCCAATGATCCCCCAAGCTGTTGCTGTCGCTTTGTATGTTAATTTTTCAGTATCAACTACAATTTGGTAATATCCTGCAGCAGGTATTTTAAGATTAGCTCCAGTAAGAGCTATTGTCCCAGCTGTAGCACCAGCCGCAAATTCTCCTTTCCATTCTGGAAAGCTTGTAAATTTATATTCTGCATTCGCATCATTAAAATTAACATACCCTTCAAAATCTACCTTACCAAATCCTGAAGCAGAAAGCTGTGGAGATGAAGCAGGATCCCAATCTTTAGCATATCCAGAAGCAACAGCATATCCACCAGGAACCCATAGTTTAGGATTTTCAGTAGTATAAGATGTAATAACAATTCCAATTACATTAGAATACATTGCAGCTAAAGTACCTGCGCTTGCTTTAACTCTTACTTCAAATTCTTTAGGAGAAAAAGGTGTTGCTTTTAATGCCAATGCAGCTCCATTCATTGATTCTACAGAAACAGAAACTTGATTTTCAGAAGGCAATGAACTCCCTATTACTTTAGGTGTTTTAAATTCATTTCCTTTAACATCCATTTCAACTACATAATTCACTTGAACATCTCCGCCGTAATTAGCTGATTTCCATGTAAAACGTTCTGCTTGAGCAGCTGCATTTTCTGGTTTTAACACATACCCCGCACCCGCGGTTGGAGCGGTCAACATTGGAGAATCTATTCCTTCGATAACAGGTCTGTCCTGAACATCTTCAACGCTGCAAGACAAAGCAACTACTGCAAATAAAGCAAGTATTGATTTAGTTATATTTTTCATTTTTATTGATTTTTTAAAATTATTTAATATCCTGGGTTTTGTTTTAATTTATTATTTGATGCTAAAGCTGTAGCAGGAATTGGGAATAAATCTCTGAATGATTGTGTTGGAGATCCGCTGGCAGATCCACCTTTCCATGGCCATAAGTAAGCACCTCCAGAAAATTTACCAAAACGAACTAAATCAGTTCTTCTTTGTCCTTCCCAGTGTAATTCTTTAGCTCTTTCATCAAGAATGAAATTTAGGCTTAAATCCCCTTGACTTACTGCATTTCCTTTTGCTCTTGTGCGTAACGCATTAACGTAAGTTGTAGCGGTAACTAAATTTGCTCCTGCACCTCTAACAGCACATTCAGCATACATTAAATAAGCATCTGCTAAACGGAAGATAGGGAAATCTGAATCCGAAAAATTACCGGCTTTATCTGAACCTTGAACTCCGTTTACACCTACGTTTCTAAACTTTTGAATAGCATATCCATCTGTAAAAGACCCGATGTTTTTAATTTCTTTACTTTGTCCATTAGTGTAGAATTGTCCACGTGTATCCGTTGTATTTGCTTCAAATTTATCAACAAACGCAGCAGTTGTTCTGATTCCAGCCCATCCACCATTGATTCCAAATTCACTTGCATTCATACTACCACCCACTGGTGCATGCGTTAAGAAAGTTGTCCCACCATATGTTTGAGTATGAAGACCATCGAAAGCGATAGCGAAAATAAATTCGTTTTGAGCTCCGTTCTTATCATTATCTGCAAAAAACAATTGATTGTAGTTTGTATGCAATTTATAGGTTGATCCTACAATTTTTGTAATTAATGGAACTGCAGCAGCATAATTATCAGTACCGATATATACTTTAGCATTCATATACAATTTAGCTTGTAACATCCAAGCAGCAGCCTGATCCACACGATACGCCTCATTTGATTTTGGCGTTTTCAATAATGGAGTAATTGCTGTTAATTCCTCATCAACAAATTTGTATAATTCTGCTCTTGTAGCATATTCCGGGTAGAAGAAAGTACTTGGAGACTCTTCAGTTACTAAAGAACCACCGCCAAACATATCAATTAAATGCCAATACGTCATTGCTCTCAAGAAACGAGCTTCTGCTCTGTAAGTAGCAATTTCTGCTTTCAAAGTGGCATCAATACCTCTGGTTGCCAATTTTTCATCCGTTGTTTGTCTTAAAAACTCATTACAGTTTACAATTTGAAAAGATAAACGGGCAAATGTAGCCGTAATAAAACGATCCAAAGATGTCCATGTTTGCGAATGTAAATCTTTTATTGTTCCGTCATTCCAGGCAATAACTGCTTCATCAGTTGTTAGTTCCTGCATTAACCAAAGCCCTCTAATATACTGACTTTCTCCTTCATCTATTCCTGAAATATCCGCAGAACCGGCAGGTCCGGATTGTCCAGATGTAGCAAATCCAGCATATAATTTGGCAAGATTTTGCTTGTACGATTCTGGCGTACTAAAAAATTGTTCCCCAGGAATGGCATTAGCACTTTCTGGAGCTTGGTTTAAATCATCTGTACACGATGGGAACAACATCACCAACAGTAACAAAGAAATACCCAATAATTTTATGTGTGTCTTTTTCATTTTTCTTGTTATTTGTATTAGAAATTAACGTTTAAACCTAACGTGAAAGTAATTGGTCTTGGGTACAAATTGTTATCAATACCTCCTGAAATTTCAGGATCTATACCGCTATAATCAGTAAACAATAAAACGTTTTGTGCTGATAAAGTCAATTTAACTAATGACGAAGCATTTTCTTTTTGGTTAAAAGTATACCCAACACTTACATTGTCTAATCGAATAAAAGAAGCATCTTGGATGTAATAATCAGACTCGTATCTTTTTGTATCCTGAGTGGTAAAACCTGTTTCCAAAATATTAGCAACACCGTTAGACAAATCAGTTTCTCTTAATAATATGTTTTGGTAAGAACCTTTACTAGAATCTACGTTGTTGTAATTATAATTACCCCAAGATCCTCTCCAGTTCATTGCCATATCAAAGTTCTTATACGTTACACTTGTATTGAAACCGTAAAAAACATCAGCAGCCGGTTTATGAAAACGGTATTTATCTTGCTCTGTAATAATACCATCTTTATTTCTGTCAATATACACACCGTCAATAGGTTTTGCATCCGCTCCATACGCTTGCTCGTATACGTAAAAAGAACTTGGTGAATACCCCACTTGGTGATTTTGAATCGTATTTCCAGTAGCTCCTTCATAACCACCTACATTAATACCAGGAGTATTATCTAACACAGTAGTTAATTTAGTGATTTTAGAATCTTGAAAAGTTACATTTCCTCCCAAAGTCCATTCAAAATCATCTGTTTTAACCGGTATTACTTCAGCGGCCAATTCGATACCTTTATTTTCTATGGTTCCAATGTTATAATTGTCATAGTTAGAGAATCCAAAGAAAGAAGGATTTTGTGTGTACAATAATAAATCTTCTGTATCTCTCTTGTATAAATCAACGCTACCATTGATTCTGTTATTTAAAAACCCATAATCAAGACCCACATTGACTGTTGTAGTTTCTTCCCATTTCAGATTACTGTTATACGGTTGTGGTCTAAATGTGTTATAAAACGTACTTCCAAATTGGTATTGTGCTGTACTATTAGACACTAAATACAATGGAATAGAAGGATAGCTTACTCCAATATCCTGTTGTCCAGTTATACCCCAACCTCCACGAAGTTTTAATGTAGAAATACTAGACACATCTTTTAAGAAATTTTCTTCATTCAATTTCCAAGCTAAAGCAACAGCAGGGAAATTTGCCCAACGGTTAGATTCAGTAAATCTTGAAGTACCGTCACGTCTATAAGATAAAGTTAATAAATATTTATCTGCTATAGAAATGTTAGTTCTTGCAAAAAATGACTGCAAGTTGACACGCGAAGGTACTGAGACCACATCAACAGTTGTTTTATTCTCAAAATTATAAGAAGATCCACCGTTAGAATCCCTAAAATCCTGATATGAATATCCTCCAGTAACATCAAAAACTGTGTTGATTGACTCTACTTTTTTGTTGTAGTTTAAATACAAATCCATTAATTTATTGAATCTTGAATTTGTATTTTCATACGTATTATTGAATCCAGAACCCGGAAGTCCATTTAGATAATTAGCGTCTGTATTACCATAAGATCTTCCGCTTAACTGATCGTAACCAAAGTTAGCAACCGCTTTCAATTCCGGTAAAAAATGCATTTTATATTCTGTTTGGATATTTCCAATACTTCTGTATGAAGTTCCGAAATTATTTTGTTGTTCAATTAATGATAGTGGATTTCTACCAGCCAATTGATTTAATCCTTCTTTTCCGTTCACTAAGGTATACCATTGGTAATAATTACCATCCGAAGCTCTTGTGATTCTTTGTGTTGGATCATAACTAATTGCAGCACCTATAGCTCCACGATTACTATAATTATTTCTTATTAAAGACGTATTATTGTTAGCTTCAATTTTTAAGTGGTTGTCCAAGAAATTTCCTGTAACGTTAACCCCTAAAGTTGATCTTTCCATGTTATCTCTTTTCAGGATACCATTTAAATTTGTATACCCTACAGAAGCTCTGTACACCACATTGTCCACTCCTCCGCTCAATGCGATATTATGATCTGTCCCAATAGCTGTTCTAAAGATTTCGTCTTGCCAATCTGTATCTGCAGTACCCATTAAAGCTTGTTGAGCAGGAGTACCATTAGCATTAACAAAAGCTCTAAATTGTGTGCTTGTTAAAGCATCAACTTTATCAACAATTTCTGAGACTTGGAAGTTACCATTGTAATTCACTTTCAATTCACCCGCTTTTCCTTTTTTAGTAGTAATGATAATTACCCCATTGGATGCACGTGAACCATAAATAGCAGTTGCAGAAGCATCTTTCAATACCGAAATAGATTCGATATTATTTTGATTGATCGTAGACAATGGATTTCTACCACCCGTAATTCCCCCTGCAGCAACAGGAATACCATCAATTACATATAAAGGATCATTGTTTGCAGACAAAGAAGATCCACTTCTAATTCTAATTGTAGCACCTTCACCCGGAGAACCTCCACCATTGATGATTTGCAAACCGGCAACTTTACCTTGAATCATTTGATCCGCAGAAGTTACAGGCCCTTTATTAAAATCTTTAGTTGTCAAAACGGTTACAGCACCTGTAGCGTCTTTCTTCTTAACTGTTCCGTATCCTACCTGAACCACTACTTCTTTTAATTGATTTGCATCTTCTTCTAAAGAAACGTTTAATGATTTTTGAGAATCGTAGTTAACAACCGTATTTTTGTATCCTATATAAGAAAATACGATATTATCGCCTTTCTTAACATTAGATAACTGATATTTACCATCAAAATCAGTAGAAACACCATTAGCGGCACCTTGCACATTCACATTTACCCCCGGAATTGGCTGTCCTGACACTTTATCAAGAACAGTTCCGCCTACAGAATTCTGAGCCAGAATACTAAAAGGGAGTAGCAGTAATAAAATTAACAACTTTTTATAAATTGTTTTCATACTTTTTGTTTAAATTAATTTATTTTTTCTTGAGTTTTTATGCTTAACTATTACTTCGAATGTTAAATTTATGTAAATTTTGTGATGCCCGACATGGCCTCATTTTATTTCAGTTACGAAAACGTAATAGTGTTGAAAACTTTCTGATTTACATAAAATTTTATCAGTTTAATTACCATTTATAAAATTTAATTTTATCTTTATTACGAAATAAATTATTACCACATCTTCATCATGAAAAGGAAAATAACGCTCAAACAAATTGCAAAAGAATTAGATGTATCAATCTCTACTGTTTCAAAGTCCCTGAGAAACAGTCTTGAAATAGGTGAAGAAACCAGATTAAAAGTGCAAGCCTTTGCTAAATTCTATAATTACAAACCCAATAATATAGCCCTTAGCCTAAAAAATCGAAAAACAAAAACTATTGGAATCATTATTCCCGAAATTGTTCACCATTTCTTTTCAACGGTTATTAACGGAATAGAACAAGTCGCCAATGAACATGGCTATAGCGTAATCATCTGCCTATCGGACGATTCATTTGATAAAGAAGTCTTAAATATGGAGATGCTTGCTAATGGCAGCATTGATGGTTTCATTATGTCACTTTCAAAAGAAACCCAATTCAGAGGTGATTTTCATCATATTACTGAGGTCATCAATCAAGGAATGCCTGTTGTGATGTTTGACAGAATTACTAATGATGTCCTTTGCGATAAAGTAATCATAGACGATAAATATGCAGCTTATGAAGCCGTTCAAAGCTTGATTGATAAAGGGCGAAAAAAAATCGCCTTGGTTACTACTGTTGACTATGTTAGCGTAGGAAAACTAAGGACTGACGGCTATATTAAAGCGCTTCTGGACAACGGAATCCCTTTTGATGAGAACCTAATTATCAAAATTGAAGATATTGATACCTGCGAAATCACTATTGGAAAACTGCTGGAAGACAAAGCCATTGATGCCGTTTTTGCAGTAAATGAGCTTTTTGCAGTAACCATAATTAAAACCGCAAACAAAATAGGATTAAACGTCCCTAAAGACTTAGCTGTTATTGCCTTTACCGATGGCATAATCTCAAAATATTCTACACCTACTATTACAACCGTAAGCCAGAGTGGAATAAAAATGGGAAATAAAGCGGCAAAAATGCTAATAGAAAGACTCGAATCTGAGGAAAATGAAGAAGATGAAAACTATAAAACCGAAGTAATTGAAACTCATTTGATAGAAAGAGAATCAACTAATTAATCTTTATTTGTTAATTTATTCATTACTACAACCTTGTAGTTAAATTTCTTTACTTTTATTTGTTTCTAAAAAATAAAAATCTGAAATATATTTTTATATTTACCTCCTCAAAGCTTTAACTTTTACTTCGAAAATAAGATAAGTTTTGATAAGCATAGCGCTTATCGTATTAATTTTTAAATTACGATAATGAAAAAGCGTAGATTAAGTTTCTGGGAAATTTGGAACATGAGTTTTGGATTTCTGGGAATACAGATGGGTTTTGCCCTTCAAAATGCTAATGCCAGTAGAATTCTTCAAATTTTTGGTGCTGATGTCCACGAACTTTCCTGGTTTTGGATCATTGCCCCTTTAATGGGACTTATTGTTCAACCTATAATTGGACACTACAGTGACAAAACTTGGGGAAAATTTGGAAGAAGAAAACCTTTCTTTTTAGTCGGTGCTATATTAGCCTCAATTGGTTTAATATTAATGCCCCAAGCCGAAATTTTTATTGCGTTTCTACCTGCCTTATGGGTTGGTGCAGGAATGCTGATGATTATGGATGCTTCCTTCAATATTGCTATGGAACCTTTCAGAGCATTAGTAGGGGACAATTTAAGAACAGACCAGAGAACTTTAGGATTTAGCGTGCAAACTGCCTTAATAGGTTTTGGCGCCGTTATTGGCTCTTTGTTACCCTATGTTTTGACGAATTGGTTTGGCGTTTCAAATAAAAATGAAGATAGTGGCGTTCCTATGCACTTAATTTTATCTTTTGTCATTGGAGCAATCATTCTTGTCGCTTCAATTCTTGTTTCCATTTTTACTACCAAAGAATATTCTCCGGAAGAATTAGCCCAATTTGAAGACGAAATGGCGCATCAAGAGACGAGAGTTTCTGATACCAAGGAAAAAGAATCGAGTTTATTAGACATTTTTGACGATTTTAAAAAAATGCCTACTACAATGAGACAATTGAGTTGGGTGCAGTTTTTCTCTTGGTTTGGTCTTTTCGGAATGTGGGTTTTTACTACCCCTGCAATCGCCCATCACATTTATGGCTTACCGATTACTGATAGTAAAAGTGAAGCGTATCAGAATGCCGGCGACTGGGTTGG
This sequence comes from Flavobacterium sp. GT3P67, assembly GCF_004349155.1. NCBI lineage: Bacteria > Pseudomonadati > Bacteroidota > Flavobacteriia > Flavobacteriales > Flavobacteriaceae > Flavobacterium > Flavobacterium sp. GT3P67. The sequence goes on along the minus strand of NZ_SMLF01000001.1, from coordinate 900,776 downwards.
TGTACTCTTTGGTATTTATAATTTAGTTTCCGCGTTCTATGCTTTTGCTTTACCCTATATCGCAAAAAAATTCGGAAGAAAACTAACCCATTCTATCTCGTTAATTATTGGTGGTATTGGATTGATTTCCATCTATTTTGTACCCAATGAAGACTGGCTAATCCTTTCTATGATAGGTGTTGGCATTGCATGGGCGAGTATTTTATCCATGCCGTATGCCATATTAGCCGGGTCAATATCTCCAATGAAAATGGGAGTTTACATGGGGATTTTTAACTTCTTTATCGTTATCCCTCAAATTATCAACGCCTTAATCGGCGGACCATTAGTAAAATATTTATATAATGACAATGCCATATTTGCATTAGTCACTAGTGGAGTCAGCTTCTTGATTGCTGCTGTTTTAGTAGTTAAAGTACAAGATGTTGATGACGTAATAAAACAATAATCAATGACTAAAAAAGCATTTATATTCGACTTGGACGGAGTGATTGTTGACACGGCTAAATACCATTATTTAGCGTGGCAAAAAATCGCAAATGAATTAAATATTGAATTTACACTGGAACATAATGAATTATTAAAAGGAGTAAGCCGCGTACGCTCTTTAGATATTATATTAGAATTAGGAAAAGTGGAAGCTTCACAAGAAGATAAAAACAGATGGTTAGTTCAAAAAAATGAAGATTATTTATCCTATTTAGTTGACATGAACGAGAACGAAATTCTTCCGGGAGTTTTCACCATTTTAAAATTTTTGAAAGAAAACAAACAACCAATAGCATTAGGTTCGGCCAGTAAAAACGCCAGACCCATTCTGGAAAAAACCGGAATACTATCCTATTTTGACGCTATTGTCGATGGAAATGATGTTTCAAATGCAAAACCGGATCCTGAAGTTTTCCTGATTGCGGCTAAATTATTAGGAACAAAACCAGAAGATGCCATTGTTTTTGAAGATTCAGTTGCAGGAGTTCAAGCGGCTAATATTGGAAAGATGACCAGCATAGGAATCGGTGAAGCAGCGATTTTACATGAAGCAAAATACATATTTGAAGATTTTACTAAAATTGACCCCAACTTTATTGAAAAATTAATAAACAACTGAGAATTAAAAAATTAAAAACTAGAATCAAAAATTATTTGAGATTAATATTAGCATTACAATCTTTAAATTTTAAAATTTTTGACTCTTTAAATTAGAAAAGATGAATCAAGATTATATAAAACCAGATAATTGGTCAATCATAGAAGAAGGATTTGATGTAGAGAACGTAAAATCATCTGAGAGCCTGTTCAGCATTGGTAACGGGGCTATGGGACAACGTGCTAATTTTGAAGAGAATTATACTGGAGAAACATTTCAGGGAAGTTACATCGCCGGAATATATTATCCGGATAAAACTAAAGTGGGCTGGTGGAAAAACGGTTATCCGGAATATTTTGCCAAAGTTTTAAATGCACCCAATTGGATTGGAATCGACATCGAAATCAACGGAGAAAAATTTGATTTAAATACCTGTTCAGAAGTCAAAAACTTTCGTCGTGAGCTGAATATGAAAGAAGGTTGGTACAATCGTTCTTTTGAAGCCACTTTAAAAAACGGAACTGAAATCGCCGTTACTATTCGTCGTTTCCTTTCTATCGTTTTAGATGAAGTTGGGATTATTAATTACGAAATCACACCTTTGAACAAAGATTCAAAAGTAGTGTACAAACCGTACATCGACGCTGGTGTAACCAATGAAGATGCCAACTGGGAAGAAAAATTCTGGGAACCGCTTGACGTAAAAAAGTCTGGAAATGAAGCTTTTGTAACGGCTCAAACGTTCAAAACACATTTCAAAGTAACTACTTTCATGCAAAATAGTATTTTGACTAATGGTGAAAAAACAGCTATTTCTCCTTCCAACATTGATGCGACATTCGATAAAATTCAATTTAGTTACGATGTAATTGTGGCTCAAGGCCAAAAATCATCCATTCAAAAAATTGGTGGTTATACCGTTTCATTGAATCATGAAAACACAATTACAGCTGCCGAAAAAGTAATCCAATCTGCAATAGCAAAAGGATACAATAAAATGTTGCAAGACCAAATTGATGCTTGGGCAAAAATTTGGGAAATGTCAGATATTACTATTGACGGCGATATAAAAGCACAGCAAGGGATTCGTTTCAATATTTTTCAGTTGAACCAAACTTATTTAGGAAAAGATTCCCGTTTGAATATTGGACCAAAAGGATTTACCGGCGAAAAATACGGAGGTTCTACCTATTGGGATACTGAAGCGTATTGTATTCCGTTTTATATGGCGACCAAAGATCAGGAAGTGGCTCGAAATTTATTGACGTACCGCTACAATCAATTAGACAAAGCCATTGAAAATGCTGCTAAATTAGGATTTACTAACGGCGCCGCTTTGTATCCAATGGTAACTATGAATGGTGAAGAATGTCATAACGAATGGGAAATTACTTTTGAAGAAATTCATAGAAATGGAGCCATCGCATTTGCTATTTACAACTTTTACAGATACACTGGCGACTATAGTTATATTCCTGAAAAAGGACTGGAAGTATTAATAGGAATTACACGTTTTTGGCATCAAAGAGCCAACTTTTCAACGAATTTAAACCAATACGTAATTCTTGGCGTTACGGGTCCAAACGAATATGAAAACAACATAAATAATAATTTTTACACCAATTATATTGCAAAATGGTGTCTGGAATATACCTACGAACAAATTCAAAAAGTGTCTCTGGAATATCCTTCTGATCACAAGAGAATTACCGAAAAAGTAAAAATATCGGATTCCGAATTACAATCTTGGAAAAAAGTTTCGGACAATATGTACTTCCCTTTTTCGGAAGAACATAACGTGTACTTACAACAAGACGGTTTCTTGGACAAAGATTTAGTTCGAGTAGCTGATTTGGATAAAAGCCAAAGACCAATCAACCAAAAATGGTCTTGGGACAGAATTCTTCGTTCTCCTTATATTAAACAAGCCGATGTTTTACAGTGTTTTTATTTCTTCGAAGATCATTTTTCGAAAGAAGAACTGAAAAATAATTTTGAATTTTACGAATCGTTTACGGTTCATGAAAGTTCACTTTCGCCTTGCGTACACTCGATTCAAGCTGCCTTATTAGACAAAATGGATATGGCGTACACGTTCTATTTGAGAACTTCGCGTCTGGATTTAGATGATTATAATAAAGAAGTGGAAGAAGGTTGTCATATTACATCAATGGCAGGAACTTGGATGAGTATCGTAGAAGGTTTTGGCGGAATGAGAATTAAAGAAGACATGCTTCATTTTTCTCCAAAAATCCCAAAAGAATGGGAAGGATATTCGTTTAAAATTAATTTCAGAAATCAAATTTTAAAAATAGCTATCAATCATAAGGAAACAACTTTTTCAATTGACGGCAACAAAGAATTGAAAATCATAGTAAATGGTCAGCCTGTAATCGTTAAGTCTCAGAATCTAGTTACTGTATAATAAACAATTGCTAGAACTTGTAGTTAATTCTATCATTTTGTCTCAAACCTCACTGGGTTTACTAACAATCCCAATAAACATTGGGATTGTTTAGTTGTTAATCCGTTCTTAAATCAAAACGGGCTGTAAACAATACACATTTAAACGTCACTGTTGTATAAAGCGCATTGCGTTTATTTTTACTATAATTAAAAAAATTATTAATCATAAAATGTATTTAATCATGAAAAAAACAAGTCCTTTACTATTCATAAACAGGAGCTTTCTAAAAAAAATAACCCTATTTCTTTTTTTTATGACTTTAACATTAAATGCCCAGATTGACAAAGTCGAACCGCCTTTTTGGTATGCAGGAATGCAAAATCCAGAATTGCAAATTCTTTTTTATGGTAAAAACATTGCTCAATACCAAGTCACTGTTTCTAATGGCATAAAAATAACCAACGTTAAAAGAACGGAAAACCTCAACTACATTTTTGTTACCATTGCCACCAAAAAAGTGGTGGCATCTGATTTCGTTTTTACTTTTAAAAACAACGGCAAAGAAACGTTTACACAAAAATACAGTTTGCAGCAAAGAAGAGAAAATTCTGCTCAACGCAAAAGCTTTGACTCTTCGGATATGATGTATTTGTTGATGCCAGATCGCTTTGCCAATGGAAACAGAAATAACGACAGTGAAAATACTACCCAAGAAAAATACAATAGAGAATTACCGGGCGGAAGACACGGAGGCGATATTGAAGGAATCATTAAAAACTTGGATTACATATCAGAATTAGGAGCAACTACCATATGGAGCACGCCACTTTGCGAAGATAACGATGCCAAACATTCCTATCACACCTATGGACAATCTGATGTTTATAAAATAGATCCACGTTATGGAACCAATGCCGATTATGTTCTATTGGCTGCTGAAATGCACAAAAGAGACATGAAACTGGTGATGGATTATGTGACGAATCACTGGGGAATTGAACATTGGATGATGAAGGATTTACCTACGAAAGGATGGATAAATCAATTTGAAAATTACACGCAAACCAATCATAAAAGAACGGTTATCCATGACACTAATGCTTCCGAAATTGATAAAAAAATCACGATAGACGGTTGGTTTGTTCCATCGATGCCCGATTTAAATTTGACAAATCCTTTAACATTAAAATACCTGATTCAAAATGCGATTTGGTGGATTGAATACGCCGATTTGGATGGTTTTAGAGTTGATACGTACAATTATTCGGATCCAAAAGGAATCGCAAAATGGACAAAATCCATAACCGATGAATATCCAAATTTTAATATTGTAGGGGAAGTTTGGATGCAAAGTCAAGCTCAAATGGCGTACTGGCAAAAAGACAGTAAAATAGGTCAAATTCAAAATTACAACTCGTATTTACCAAGTGTAATGGATTTTACATTATATGAGGCAACCAGCAAAGCTTTCAGTGAAGATGACGGTTCTTGGGACAAAGGAATGATAAAATTGTATGACAATTTTACGAATGATTTTCTGTATCCAAATACCAATAACATGCTGGTTTTTGTCGAAAATCACGACACCAATCGTTTCAATCAAACCTATGGAAACGACATCAGAAAATACAAAATGGCAATGACTTTAATGGCTACCATTCGTGGAATCCCTCAATTGTATTATGGAAGCGAAATAGGCATGGCCGGTGATAAAAACAAAGGCGATGCGGATATTCGTCAAGACTTTCCGGGCGGTTGGGAAAGCGATCAAAATAATGCTTTCACCAAAGAAGGAAGAACTCCGGGACAAAATGATTATTTTGATTTTACTTCAAAATTATTCAATTGGAGAAAAACAAAAGCGGCAATTCACTTTGGAAAAATGACACATTATATTCCTGAAAACAATGTATATGCTTATTTTAGATACAACACGGATGAAACGATTATGGTTTTAATGAACAACAGCAATGAAACCAAAACTGTAAACACACATCGTTTCAAAGAAAATATCAAAGACTTTAAAACAGGAAAAGATGTCATTTCTGAACTTACATTTGACGTTACAAACGAAATTATTATTGAACCTAAATCGGTTTTGATTTTAGAATTGAAGTAATGTAAACCACATAAAACAGCTAAGAAAATAATCATTTAATGCTAAAAAAAATGAAAAAATATTCTATCCCACTTTTACTATTAACCATGACAATTCTAAGTAGTTGCTCCAGTACAAAAACCGTTTCCGATAATACTAAAACACCTTTCGTTTGGGAAGGAGCGAATGTTTATTTTCTAATGACAGACCGTTTTAATAATGGTGACACTTCAAATGATATAAACTTCAATAGAACCAAAACAACAGGAAAACTTCGTGGTTTTGAAGGTGGTGATATCAAAGGGATTTCTAAAAAAATTGAAGAAGGTTATTTTGATAAATTAGGAATCAATGCCATTTGGTTTACACCAATAGTGGAACAAATCCACGATGGCGTTGACGAAGGAACCGGTTTGAGTTATGGATTTCATGGCTATTGGACCAGAGATTGGACGAACTTAGATCCTAATTTTGGAACCAAAGAAGACTTAGCAGCATTAGTTCAAAAAGCACACGCACATGGAATCAGAATCATCCTTGATGGTGTAATCAATCATACCGGACCCGTAACTGCAGAAGATACGGTTTGGCCAAATGACTGGGTGAGAACAGGACCAAATTGCGATTATAAATCGTTTGAAAACACAACCGCTTGTACACTGGTTTCTAATCTTCCAGATATAAAAACAGAGAGCAATCAAAATGTAGCGTTGCCATCTTTTTTAATCGAAAAATGGAAAAAGGAAGGACGTTATGAACAAGAAATAAAAGAACTGGATGCATTTTTTGTTCGTACCGGATATCCCAGAGCGCCAAAATATTACATCATTAAATGGTTGACCGATTATATTGTGGATTACGGAATTGACGGTTACAGAGGTGACACCGTAAAACATACCGATGAAACGGTTTGGGCTGATTTTAAAATCCAGTGTGATTATGCTTTTGAAACTTGGAAGAAAAACAATCCGACAAAAGTTTTAGACAATAATGCTTTTTACACGATTGCCGAAGTATACAATTATGGCATCAGCGGTGGACAAGATTTTGATTTTGGAGACAAAAAAGTAAACTATTTTAAAAATGGTTTCAACAACATGATCAATTTTGAATTCAAATGGGATGCGCAAAAAGACTATGAATTTATATTTTCCAAATATTCAAACAAGTTGAACAATGACTTGAAAGGATATAGTGTTTTAAACTATTTATCTTCCCATGATGATGGTGGGCCATTTGATGGGAATCGTACCAAAAGCAAAGAATCAGGAACAAAATTATTATTGAGTCCGGGACTTTCTCAAGTGTATTATGGTGATGAAAGTGCACGTTCCTTAGTTATCGAAGGAACAAAAGGTGATGCTACATTGCGTTCTTTTATGAATTGGGACGCTATTAAATCAAATCCTGAAACACAAAAAACACTGTTGCATTGGCAAAAACTGGGTCAATTTAGAAAAAACCATCCCTCTGTTGGAGCAGGAATTCACAAACAAATTTCGGCTCAACCGTATACATTTTCCAGAACTTTTACAAAAGGGGATTTTAAAGATAAAGTAGTTGTTGGATTAGATTTAGCCACTGGTACAAAAGAACTTTCTGTAGGTTCTATTTTCGCAGATGGCACATCATTAAAAGATGCGTATTCTGGAAAAGAAGTACTTGTTGCGAATGGAAAAGTGACAATCGATTCAGAATTTGATATTGTTTTATTAGGATTGAAAAAATAATTTCAAAATAATTTCATCAAAACGCCTTTAGAAATGAAGGCGTTTTTTTTATGTTTACCTTTACCAAAAAATAAAAGGCAATGCTCAAAATTGGACATCGTGGCGCAAAAGGATATGAACCAGAGAACACCTTTGTTTCGTTCCAGAAAGCATTAGACATGCAAGTGGATGGCATTGAGCTCGACGTGCATTTGAGTGCTGATGGCGAAATAATCGTTATTCATGACGAATCCATTGACAGAACAACCAATGGAAAAGGATTTGTAAATACATTATCTTTGCGCGAATTGAATGCTTTTCGAATAAATAGAGAACACAAAATTCCAACGCTCAAGGAAGTTTTTGATTTGATAAACCAAGATTGTTTTATCAACATTGAACTCAAAAGCTATAAAGCGACAGAGAAAGTAGTTTCACTGATTGAAAAATATGTCACTAAAAAAGGATGGAAATACGATCGTTTTTTAGTTTCCAGTTTTGATTGGAACGCGCTGCAACAAGTGGCCTTTTTAAATGATAAAATTCCAATTGGCGTTTTAACAGAAACCGATTTAGACTTGGCTTTGGCTTTCGCCAAATTCATTCAGGCAAAATCTATTCATCCTCATTTTCATTTATTGTCAAAAGAAAACACGGCGCAAATGCAAGAAAAAGGATTGCAGGTTTTTCCTTGGACCATCAATGAATTAGAAGATATTCAAAAAATAAAAACATTCAACGTAAACGGAATCATCACTGATTTCCCAAATAGAATATGAACCAGAATTTCGATATAATAATAGTAGGCGGTGGTGCTGCAGGATTTTTTACAGCAATCAACATTGTAGAAAAAAATCCAAAACTAAAAGTTGCCATTTTGGAACGTGGCGCAGAAGTGCTTAATAAAGTTCGTATTTCTGGTGGTGGAAGATGCAACGTGACGCACGCTTGTTTTGAACCTAATGAACTTGTGAAATTTTATCCTCGAGGCGAAAAAGAATTGCGAGGTCCTTTCCATCAGTTTTGCTCCGGCGACACGATTGAATGGTTCGAAAAACATGGAGTAGAACTAAAAATTGAAGCAGACGGGCGTATGTTTCCTGTTTCGAATTCCTCACAAACGATTATCGATTGTTTCCTAAAAGCCACGCAAAAACTAGGAATTGCAGTACTTACAGGACAAAGTGTGCAGTCTATTTTTAAGAAAGAAAACACATGGAAAATAGAAACGCAAAGTGAAAACTATCTAGCTGAAAAATTAATTCTAGCCACTGGAAGCAATCCTAAAGTATGGGAAATGTTGCAGACTTTTGGGCATGCTGTTGTTAGTCCGGTTCCTTCTCTATTCACTTTTAACATCAAAGATTCCAGAATAAAAGAATTGCCCGGAGTTGCTGCCCAAGTTACCGTAAAAGTAAAAGACACCAAACTCACCTCTACAGGACCTTTATTAATTACCCATTGGGGAATGAGCGGTCCGGCGATTTTGAAACTCTCCGCTTGGGGCGCCCGAATCTTACATGACAAAAATTACCAGTTTACCATTTTTGTAAATTGGTTAAATGATGAAGACACCGCGGATGTCGAGAAAAAGCTAAAAGAATTAAAACAAGAACACGCGAAAAAATCGGTTTCTAAAAAATCACCTATCGAATTAACCAATAGGTTATGGGAAAGTTTAGTACTCGCCTCAGGAATTGAATCAGAAACTAAATGGGCGGATTTATCTAAAATTCAATTGCAAAATTTAGCCAATCAATTGACAAATGGCACCTTTCAGGTGAATGGAAAAAGTACCTTTAAAGAAGAATTTGTCACTGCAGGCGGAATTGATTTAAAAGAAATCAACTTCAAAACCATGGAAAGCAAACTACACGAAAATCTTTATTTTGCTGGAGAAATCGTGAATATCGATGCGATTACGGGAGGATTCAATTTTCAGAATGCGTGGACAAGCGGGTTTATTCTTGCAAACAACATATAAAAAAAGCTCTCCAACGAGAGCTTTTTAAATTTTATTTTTTTCCACCAATATGTGCATTTTGCCAATCTTTCAGCTTTTTCCATTTTCCTTCAAAGGCTAATTTTGACTGATGCGGCCAAGTTTTCGGGTCATGAACAACAAACTGTTCTCCAGCCATATCCAAAATTTCCTGACATCGATTAACGGAAGTTTCTGAAAGCACTTCCCATGTTAAAATTCCATTAGCATTGAACAGCTCTTCGATTTTTGGACCAATTCCTTCAATGACTTTTAAGTCATTTTCTTTTACTTTTTTTCCAAAATCAGAGGATGCTAAATCCGCATCAAAAGGAACATAAGCCCCTATAAGTCCAGAATTAACTGCTTGTGGTGCTACAAAGCTGCTGCTTTTAGCTTTTAAAGTTGCTAACTCAGCCTCTAGCTTAGATGATTTGGCTCTGCAATTGTCTAATTCTAGTTGCAAGGCGCTTAAATTGTCTTTGCCGGAGGAAAGTATTTTTCCAAGTAAATAGCCTAATACTGCGCAAACTAAGCCTACTCCAACCGGGATTAATATACAAGGTGAATTCATAATTATAATTTATTAAGTTAATTTATTAGTCTATTATAACAACAAAGTCTGTTTTTAGCTCTACCCCTGGTGCTCAAAGTCTCTGCCTTTGAGGATGTGTTAACCAGTCTTAGACTGACACAAAGATCGAAGATTGAAAAACAAACCAAAAACAAGGTCGATAAAAACCGAAAGTCACTACCTTAAAGTCAGAGACTTTGTGGTGCGGCCGGTTCGATAAATTTAACAATTAACTCAAAGTTACTAAAAATCAATTAGTTATATTAAAAAAAACTAAGAAATCAGTAAAAATAAATTTAAACTATTTTTATCTATTCAACCACCAAATACTCGCTTTCAAAACGGCTGCAAAACTTTAATTAAGAGAACTTTAGTTTTTGATTAACAAGAATTTATTATTCTGTTTTTATTTTCATAGAATGATTTGAATATGTTTGTAATCAAAATATTACGAATGATTAAAAACTACTTTTTTGTTTCCTTACTGGTTTTTGTATTTCAATCTAGTTTTTCACAATCAGAAAAATCAATTAAGGGTATTGTTTTGTATGAAAAATTTCCTGTCGGTAAAGTCGAAGTTGCTAATTTTAATTCTAAAAAAACTACCATTACAAACGCAGCTGGGGAATTTTTTATAATAGTAAAAACGGGAGATGCACTCGTTTTTGTCTCAAAAAACCATGATATCAAAAAGATTGTAGTGGATAAAAACACCTTTGACAAAAATAATCTTATTATTTCATTAACACTTAAGCCCGAAGAGTTAAAGGAAGTCGTAATTACAAAAATTCCTTCTATTCAACTAAGTACAGATAAAGCGTATGAACAAGGAAAGCTGGATAAATTAGCTTTAGAGAAAGCCGCAAAAAGGCTAAAAACGGGTGTTTACGATGGAACTATTGAAAATGGGATGGATTTGATGCGAATTGGCGGAATGATTTTTGGTTTATTCAAAAAAGAAAAAGAGCCCGTTAAAAAAGCTGTTCCAAAAATTCAATTCAAAGAATTAGCAAAAAGCACCTGTGATCAAAAATTTTATCTTCAAACTTTAAAATTAAAACCAGACCAAATAAACCTGTTTCTCGAATTTTGCGATGCCGATCCAAAATCAAAAACAGTAGCCGAAAGCAACAATGTTCTGAGTGTAATGGATTTTTTACTTTCGAAAAATATTGAATTTAAAAAACTATAAACGGAATACTATCGATTCAACCACCAAATACTTCCATTTAAAACGGCGGCAAAACTTACCCAAGCCAAATACGGAAGCAATAAATATCCTGCAATTTTATTGATTTTGGCAAATTGAATGTATGTTTCATATATCATCAACCACAATACTATAATTTCTAAACCGGCTAACATTGGGTTGTGCAATCCAAAAAATAAATAGGACCATAACGCATTTAGTGCAAGCTGAATGGCAAAGAAAACCAACGCTTTTTTTACGATTTCTTTTTCTGCTTCTATTTGGTCCCAGACTAATCCGGCCGCAACACCCATCATCACATACAACATGCTCCAAACTGGTGCAAAAACCCAATTAGGTGGATTAAAACTTGGTTTTACTAAGGTCGGATACCACGTTGTAATTGAGGAACGAGTAACAATTCCGGAGAAATAACCAATCGCAAGACAAGTGACAACAACAGCTAATATTCGGGTAATTTTATTCATTTTATGTTTTTCTAATGTGCGCCAAATTTACTCAAAAGTTTAGTACAATTCGATAATTAAACAAATCTGCTTGTAAACCAAAAAAAGTATCTTTGCGTAAATTTTTAAATTCATGATTTCAGCAAACGATTTTATTCCATCAAAATATACGCATTCGGTTGAAGAAGGAAATTTTCAATGGAGTGCACCCAGTAACATTGCACTTGTAAAATATTGGGGCAAAAAGGACAATCAGATTCCAGCCAATCCTTCGGTGAGTTTTACCTTGAATAATTGCAAAACCATCACTAAGTTGGCTTTTGCCAAAAAACAAAATGATGGTACATTTTCCTTTGATTTACTTTTTGAAGGACAACCAAAAGAAGATTTCAAACCAAAAATCCAAAAATTCCTGGAGCGAATTGAAATCTATTTACCGTTCTTGAAAGACTACCATTTTACGATTGACACAGAGAATACCTTTCCGCACAGTTCCGGAATTGCTTCATCAGCATCAGGAATGGCGGCTTTGGCAATGAACCTGATGAGTATTGAGAAAGCGTTATACCCTGAAATGACCGAGGAGTATTTCTATCAAAAAGCGTCTTTATTAGCGCGTTTGGGTTCCGGAAGCGCTTGTAGAAGTGTAAAAGGAAGCGTAGTAGTTTGGGGAAATCATACAAATATCTCCGGAAGTTCTGATTTATTTGGAGTGGAATTTCCAAATGCCATTCATGCTAATTTCAAGAATTTTCAAGATACCATTTTACTGGTTGACAAAGGTGAAAAAAAAGTTTCAAGTACTGTTGGACATGATTTGATGCACAACCATCCTTTTGCCGAAAGGCGATTTGCACAAGCGCATGAAAATTTAGACCAACTGATTACCATTTTTGAAAGTGGGGATTTAGAGGAATTTATCAAAATTGTAGAAAGTGAAGCCTTGACTTTGCATGCCATGATGATGACTTCAATGCCTTATTTTATATTAATGAAACCGAATACTTTGGAGATTATAAATGCGATTTGGAAATTTAGAAATGAGACTAAAATTCCGGTTTGTTTCACGCTGGATGCCGGTGCAAATGTGCATGTTTTATATCCTGAAAATGTTGCTGAAACAGTTTTACAATTTATTAAGAACGAATTAGTTGGCTATTGTCAAAATGGTCAGTACATTTGTGACGAAATTGGAAATGGAGCTATGTTGATTTAATTTGTTTTTTTCCTATCTTTAATTTTTAAAGAGCTGAAAATATGGACATTCAATCCGAAAAATTAGAATTGATCAAAATGTTGTTAGAAACTGACGACAAGACTATAATCGAGGCTATAAAAAACATTTTCAAAGCACAAAAAAAAGATGTTTGGAAAGAATTATCTCCCGAGCAACAGGAAGAAATTGATCTTGAAATTCAAGAGGCAAATCGTGGAGACCAAGTTGATTTATAAAAAAAATTATTTGTTGCAATATATAATTACCAACCCCAAATTGTTAATTTACAATCTAATATGAAAGGACCTTTATTTTACTCAAAAATATTACTCTTTGGAGAATACGGAATCATTCGTGACTCAAAAGGGTTGTCTATTCCTTATAATTTTTACAACGGTGCGCTTAAAAGAGATGAAAACCCGTCTGAAGAAGCCATCAAATCAAATGGAAATTTGAGACGTTTTGTTATCTATTTGGAAACGTTACAAAACGAACAGCCTGATTTAGTCACTTTCGATTTAGATACGTTAAAAAATGATGTTGAAACCGGAATGTATTTTGATTCCAGCATTCCTCAAGGCTATGGTGTAGGCAGCAGTGGCGCACTTGTAGCAGCTATTTATGATAAATATGCACAAAATAAAATCACGGTTTTAGAGAATTTGACTCGTGAAAAATTATTGCAATTAAAAAACATATTTTCTCAAATGGAGAGTTTTTTCCACGGAAAAAGTTCTGGTTTAGATCCTTTAAACAGTTATTTGAGCATTCCAATACTTATCAATTCTAAAGACAATATTCAAGCAACAGGAATTCCGAATCAAAGTTTTGACGGGAAAGGCGCTGTATTTTTGTTGGATTCCGGTATTGTGGGCGAAACCGCTCCGATGGTCAACATTTTCATGGAAAACCTGAAAGACAAAGGTTTCCGTACTATGTTGAAAAATCAATTCGTAAAATATACTGATGCTTGTGTGGAAAATTTCCTTGGCGGTGACATGAAATCATTATTCATGAATACCAAAAAATTATCAAAAGTGGTTTTGAATAACTTCAAACCAATGATCCCGGAACAATTTCACGGAATTTGGCAACAAGGAATTGACAGCAATGATTACTATTTAAAATTATGTGGCTCTGGTGGTGGCGGTTACATCTTAGGTTTTACCGAAGACTTAGAAAAAGCCAAAGCTTCCCTGAAGGATTATAAACTAGAAGTAGTGTATCAGTTTTAAAAACTTCTAGCTTTAAACTCCTACAACTTTAAGCTGACAGCACAATTCTATATATTGAATGCTGTCCGTTTTTTATCCTTATTATTAGCATATATTCCTTTTGCTTTTTTGGGTAAAACTCTATTTCTCATTCGAAAATCATGAATTTACTGGACTAAAATTGTCTTATAACATTCGTATTTCTTGATGGTTCTGTGGTAATACCGTATATTGATCCGCCTGTTTTTTTTCAACAAAAAAACTTTGAAATAAAAATCAAATTATTCCACATAAAAAAATTGAAATAAATTTAAACAAAATCTTACATTTCGATAAAAAAACAGCTTATCTTTAAGCATCTGATTTTTTTTGCTCTTTTACTTACTAAAAACCTATATGTTTAAACGCAAGATTCTTGAAAAATATAAGCCACGCAATGTTTTCACTCCGCTGATTATAGTAATTCTATCTTGCTCTTCGCTGATTATTATCAACTACCTGACGATTAAAATCTTGTCCGCATCCAGAGCGTATGTAAATGGAGAATCCCATTATTCAAAAGGGCAAAAAGATGCAGCCCGCCACCTTATCACCTACCTTTATACTAAAGATCCCATTCAATGGAAATTGTTCAACGAAGAATTAAGTGTTCCGAAAGGAGATGGTATTGCGCGAATTGGTTTGACCAATAATGATGACATTAACACCATTGAAAATGGATTAAGGGCTGGCAGAAATCACGAGAAAGATTTGGATGATATGGTTTGGCTATTTAGACATTTCCACGCTGTTCCTTTCTTGGCAAAAGCTATTAATGAATGGAAAAAAGCGGACCATCTAATTGACCAACTTGCTTCGATTGGAAATGAAGCTAATAAAAAAATAAGCGGTAATACTTCAAAATCAGACGACAGGCAAAGAATTCTCCAAAGGATAAACATCATTACTGATAAATTAACAATAAATCAGCGTAATTTCTCTGATGCACTTGGAGAAGGCACTCGCTTAATTAAAACCTACCTTCTTTTTACCAATATCTTTTTTACTCTGATGATCATTGGAAGTGTAAGCCTTTACTATTCTGTAATGGTTAACAGACTAAGACGCTCGAAGCAGGAAACAGATGACAAGAACAGGAATTTAATAATTGCCAATAAGGAGCTTGACAAGTTTGTTTACAGTGCTTCGCATGATCTAAGGTCTCCTATCTCTTCTTTAAAAGGATTAATAGAAATTGTGAAATTAGAAGATGATTTGGATCAAATTAGGGATTATTTAGATCTAATGCATCAAAGCCTTGATAAGCAAGACCAATTTATAAGAGAGATAATTGATTATTCGAGAAATAAGAGAAAAAAAATAACCGTTGCTTCCGTTAGTTTAAATAAAGTTATAGATGAGATTATTGCTCAACATCTTTATATTAAAGGAACGAATGAAATTGCTATCAAAAAAGAATTGTCAGTTGATGAGGTTTATAGTGACGGTTTGAGACTGAAAATTATTTTAAATAATTTATTGTCAAATGCCATCAAGTATACTGACGAAAGCAAAGAAAAAAAGTACATTTCAATTAAAACGTATACCAAAGGAGAATTTTACAAAATAGAAATTGAAGACAATGGCATCGGAATTAATAATGAATACCATGTCAAAATCTTTGAAATGTTTTTTGTAACTAACAACAACAAGAAAGGCTCCGGTTTAGGTCTTTACTTAGTAAAAGAAGCTGTTGAAAATCTTAATGGAAGCATAAGCGTAAATTCGAAAATGAATATTGGAAGCAAATTTATAGTAACTATCCCGAAACAATATGAAGCCCAATTATAAAATTTTGATAATTGACGACAATACAATTGATCAAATTGTCACCAAACAATTGCTAAAAAAAACACTTGGCATAACTGATATAAGTACTACTAATAATGGTAAAGAAGGAATTCAATGGCTTAATAATCACAAAAAGAGTTTTGAAGAATCTCTAATTATTCTGTTAGACATTAAAATGCCGGAAATGGATGGATTCGAATTCCTTTCGGAATATGAAACGCTACCCGAAGAATTGAAAAAGGAAACTCAAATTTTCATGCTTTCCTCAACATTAGATCCTAATGATATTAGGCGGGCAAAAAATAATAAATATGTAAAAACGCTTTTAAGCAAACCTTTACCAATTAAAGAATTTGGAGAAATGATTTATCCTGATTCTTCTCCAAAATAGTACAATCCGTTTTTGAATCAAATGAAATCAGAATTATTACCAATGAATATGCCCGAAATAATCGTAGCATTTAGCAATTTCTCTTAAAAAAATTCTCGTGTGTGTGTGTTTTTGTAAAAAAATCAAGTTGATTTTAGAAACAAAATCCTAAATTTGAAGATAAATAGGCAAGTTTGCTATACCATTGTAAAAACTTGACAAAAAAACTACTACTAAAAAATGTTAAGCAGGCAACATAAGCTTTTAGTGATGAAGATTATTAGTTTATTCTCTGTTGTTAGAGGATATAACATTCCAATAATAATTTTGGCGCAATACCTTTCGGCGATATTTATTCTGGCTCCCGAAAAAAGAGCGCTGGATATTCTACTCGATTTCAATTTATTCATACTGGTTTTCGCTTCTTCACTTACTATTGCTTCGGGTTATATCATCAATAATTTTTATGACAGCCGAAAAGATTTAATCAATCGTCCTAACAAGTCGATGCTGGATCGATTAGTGAGTCAAAAAACGAAACTGAGCGTCTATTTTACACTCAATTTTATTGTGGCTTTAATGGCTTTGTTTGTTTCTTGGCGTGTATTTTTATTTTTTTCAGGATATATATTTTTCATCTGGTTTTATTCCCATAAAATAAAAAAATACCCAATAATAGGAAACCTGACAGCCGCTTTACTGGCAGTTTTACCCTTTTTTGCGATACTGTTGTATTTTTATACTCGGATTCCATATGAAGAGATTGAAAATTACAAAAGACAACTTGGAGTGATTTTCTCTCATGCTTCCTTTCTGTTTTTACTACTGTTGATTCGAGAAATGATTAAGGATTTAGAAAACCTAAAAGGCGACTTAGCCAATGACTATAAAACGATTCCGATTGTTTATGGTGAAGAAATATCAAAAAAAATCATTACTGCTTTGACAATTCTGACTGTTTTTCCAGTTTATGTTTTAATCGAAATTTACGATGTAGGTTACATGGATGTTTATTTTTATTCCTGTCTCATCAGTCTGATTTTTTTCTTGACTTACTTGTGGAAATCAAACACAAAAGCACAATTTTTATTACTTCATAATGTCCTAAAATTCCTTATTGTCGCTGGTGTTTTTTGTATTGTATTGATTAATCCGAGTGTTTTGTGGCACGGAAAAAGATTATTGATGACGGTTTAGAGGATTTCTGCTTTGGGATTATAAAAGGTTGAAAACAATTTTCTCAACAACTCTTAAATTCTTCCATTTGGTTAGCCCCGATTGAAATGGAATCCTTTTTCTTTTTTCTTTAAAAAGAAAAAGATAGAGTGGAAAGCGGGAAATAGCTCCAAAAAACGAAACTAAAACGTATTAATTAGCTTATTAACTAGATAGTTAGCGTTTTTATAATTGGCTGTTATTGATTGTCAACTATATAAATAGTATCTTTGCACAAATTATTGGAATATTATGAATAACAAGGAAGGCAATAATAAGAAAAGTGGTCCTAGAGCAGCTAGCTCAAGATCAAGTTCGAATAAGCCAAAACCTGCCATGCAGAAGCGCGCTCAAGGGCCGAAAAAAGTTAAAGTAAATACTAAAGTTGCCGATATCGCTACTGATAAAGTAGAGAAAAAACCAAATCAAGCACCAAAGAGACCGAAAGTAAAAGACGAAATTCGTTTGAATAAATACATTGCTAATTCTGGTGCGTGCTCGCGTCGTGATGCTGATATTTATATTCAATCCGGGACGGTGAAAGTAAATGGAATTCCTGTTACCGAAATGGGATACATGGTAAAACCAGGAGATGTTGTAAATTTTGACGGTGCCACTTTGACACCGGAGAAAAAAGTGTACATCTTACTGAACAAACCAAAAAACTTTACTACTGCCATGGACGAAGGTCAGGAATATCGTAATGTATTGGAATTAGTTAAAGGTTCTACGACTGCAAAAATTGGCGCAGTGGGAAGAATGGACAAGAATACAACTGGATTGTTATTGTTCACAAACGATACGGATATGATCCGTAAGTTTACGTTACCAAGCCAAAAATCATCTAAAATTTACCAAGTTTCACTAGATAAAAACTTGAAATTTGAGGATTTAGAAAAAATAAACAAAGGTTTGACTCTTGACGGACACCGCGTTTTTGTGGAAGATGTAAGTTACATTGATGGTGAAGCAAAAAGTGAAATTGGGTTGCAATTAAGATCGGCTAACGTGAAAGTGGTTCGTTCCATTTTCGAACATTTCAGTTATGATGTGTTGCGAATTGACAGGGTTGCTTTTGCTGGTTTGACCAAAAAGAATTTACCAAGAGGAAACTGGAGATTACTTACTGAACAAGAAATTATCAATTTGAAGAACGTATAATATTTCTTTGAAATTATAGCAATAAAATCCCTTTCGCATAAAGCGAAAAGGGATTTTTTAATTAAAAACAAATCCTAATTACCATGACACCAGAAAAACTACAATCAATTGCTTTTAAATGGTTTGAAACTTTTAACAATAAAGAATTAGAAAAATTATTGTCTTTATATGATGAGGATGCAGTTCATTTCAGTCCGAAACTAAAAATCCACAAACCAGAGACTAACGGTTTTGTTACTGGTAAAGAAGCACTGCGAGAATGGTGGCAGGATGCTTTTGAGCGTTTACCCAGTTTAAATTATAAAGTAAAATCATTGACCGCAAATGGCGACCGCGTTTTTATGGAATATATTCGAACGGTTGTTGGTGAAGAAGACTTACTGGTGGCGGAAGTTTTGGACATCAAAGAAAATAAAATAATTGCTTCCCGAGTATATCACGGATAAATTTTAAATTTAATTTAAAAAAATAAATTAGCTTTACGGTTGTTATAAATTCAAAAACTATGAAAAAGACATTATTATTAACTTTTTTACTATCATTGCTGATGATAAACTGCAAAAAAGAGGAAAAGACACAAGATTTTTCTGCGTTAACCAAAAGCTATTTTGACGATAGAAATGCGATGAGTCCTTTGGATGCAACGCAAAATGGTCAAAATGAGTATAACGACCAGTTGCAATTTGAAATGACGGACAGTTACAGAAAGTCGCAAGAAGCTTTTTTTGATAAATATCAAACTGCTCTAAAAACTATTGATAAAGAAAGTTTATCCGAAGAAGAAAAAAACAGCTACGAAATAATCAAATGGGAAGTTGAGATTGGTAAAGATTTATTGAATCAACCTACAAACCTCATGCCTGTACATCAATTTTGGGGAACACACCTAACTATGGGACAATTTGCGGGAGGAACCAGCGCACAACCTTTTAAAACAGAAAAAGACTATACTAATTTCCTAAAAAGAATGGACAAATATTCTGTTTGGATTGATTCTGCAATGGTATATATGAAAAAAGGAATAGCAAAAGGAATTGTACTGCCAAAATCATTAACAACCAAATTGATTCCACAATTTGCCGAAATGGCCACACCAAAAATTGAAGATAATTTATTTTACTCGTCGATAAAACTGATGCCAGCATCCTTTTCTGATGCTGTAAAAAAAGACTTAACCACAAAATACACGGCCACCATCAATGACAAATTGATTCCTCAATACATGAAAATGGCTGATTTCCTCACCAACGAATACCTTCCTGCCTCAAGAACAACCAGCGGAATAGGAAACTTCCCTTTTGGAAAGGATTTGTATGCCACGTATGTAAAACAATGGACTACAACCGAAATGACTCCAGAGGAAATTCATGAATTGGGATTAAAAGAAGTAGCTCGATTAAATGCCGAAATGGAAAAGGTAAAAACTCAAGTAGGTTTCAAAGGAACTTTAGTACAATTTTTCGAAGAAGTTAGAAACAAAAAAGAGCTAAAACCTTTCAAAAAACCAGAAGAAGTTATTGCTAATTTTCAAAGTATTTATACCCGAATCAAACCGAATGTAGACAAATTATTCGCACTGCAACCCAAAACAAAATTTGAAATCAGAAGAACGGAAGCCTTTAGAGAAAAAACGGCAAGTGCCGAATACATGCAAGGAACGGCAGACGGTTCGCGTCCCGGTATTTTTTATGTTCCAATCCCTGATGTAGCCAATTATAATCTTTATGGAGATGAAGATTTATTTTTACACGAAGCCATTCCAGGACATCACTTCCAAATTTCATTGCAACAAGAAAATGCCAGTCTTCCAGATTTTAGAAAATTCAATTGGTTTGGTGCTTATGGTGAAGGCTGGGCTTTATATACCGAAAGTTTAGGCAAAGAGCTTGGATTGTATCAAGATCCGTATCAATATTTTGGAATGCTAGGCAATGAAATGCACAGAGCGGTTCGATTAGTAGTTGACACAGGACTACATTCAAAAGGTTGGACTAGAGAGCAGGCTATCAAATATTCATTAGCAAACGAAGCCGAAAGTGAAGCCAGCATTATTCCGGAAATAGAGCGTTATATGGCAATTCCAGGACAAGCTTTGTCTTATAAAATAGGCCAGTTAAAAATTATAGAACTTCGTAAAAAAGCGGAATCCAAAATGGGTACAAAATTTGATATTAAAAAATTCCATGAAAAAGTATTAGAATCTGGGGTAATGCCTTTAGCATTATTAGAGATGAAAATTAATGAGTGGATAACTAAATCGAACTAAAATGAAAAAAATACCATTTAATATCCTATTCCTGTTCTTTATCGTTTTCAATATTAATGCACAAGGATATCTTGATAAAATTGACCCATACTCTACTGGTGTCTTATATAGAAATTCCGTTTTGATCAGTCGTGATTTAGCAAAAATAGAAGGTTCAAAGTATTTCAATGAAGACTTTCAATTAGCAGAAATTTCTAGTGTTCCACAAAAATTAATGGTGCGATACAATGCTGTTACAGACACTTTAGAGATTCAAAGTACAGGTTTAGATTTTTTTTCACTTACTAAAAAAAACCCTTACAATACTATCACTATAATTTCTAATGGAAATAAATTTAACCTTTTAAATTACAGAAATAAAGAAACCACCGTTTATGGATACCTACTGCAATTATACACTAAAGATAATGTTACGTTGTACAGAAGAGATAAAATTATTCTCCAAAAAGCGATAGAAGCCAGAACTACTTATCAGCAAGCAACACCTGCAAAATTTGTCAAGACAAATTCAGAATATTATTTAAGTTTAAAAAATGAAACGGCTATAGCCTTACCGAAAAATAAAAAAGAATTTCAAGAATTTTTTCCAATGAGAAAAGAAGAAATTGCAGCTTATCTAAAAAACAATAACTTTTCTTTAAAAGATGAAAAGAGTATTATTGAAATGGCAAAATTCATAGCTAATTTCTAATACATACAAAAAAAGCTTCTCAATTGAGAAGCTTTTTTTTGTGCGGATAATAGGACTCGAACCTACACGCCTTGCGGCACCAGATCCTAAGTCTGGCATGTCTACCAATTTCACCATATCCGCGCAATTGTGGGTGCAAAGATAAACATAACTTCCAATTTTCAAAGTAATTTACATAAAAAATATTCATACTCTTTTTTGTACTTTTGAAATATAAACAAAATTCAAATAATGGAAAATATTAAAGCATACGTTCAAGAACACAAAGATCGCTTTATCAACGAGTTAATCGAATTATTGAAAATTCCGTCCGTGAGTGCTGACACCGCTTATTCGCATGATGTTTTTGAAACAGCTGATGCCGTAAAGGCCAGTTTAGAAAAAGCAGGCTGCGATTTTGTTGAAATTTGTGACACTCCGGGTTATCCAATCGTTTATGGTGAAAAAATCATAGACCCATCATTACCAACCGTTTTGGTTTATGGTCATTATGATGTACAACCGCCAGATCCAATGGAACTATGGACTTCCCCTCCCTTTGAGCCAGTAATCAAGAAAACAGAAATTCATCCCGAAGGCGCTATTTTTGCCCGTGGATCTTGTGATGACAAAGGCCAAATGTACATGCACGTAAAAGCATTAGAATATATGGTTCAATCGAATACTTTGCCTTGTAATGTAAAATTCATGATCGAAGGCGAAGAAGAAATTGGCTCTAAAAGTTTGAGTTGGTTTGTGGAACGCAATCAGGAAAAACTAAAGAATGACGTGATTTTAATTTCGGACACCGGAATGATTTCTAATCAGCAACCGTCAATTACAACAGGATTACGTGGATTAAGCTATGTAGAAGTGGAAGTTACGGGGCCTAACCGTGACTTGCATTCTGGATTATATGGCGGTGCTGTTGCCAACCCGATAAACGTTTTAGCTAAAATGATTGCTTCACTTCATGATGAAAACAATCACATTACAATTCCCGGTTTCTACGATAATGTAGCAGAATTATCACTGGAAGAAAGAGCTGAAATGGCCAAAGCACCTTTCAATTTAGACAATTACAAAAAAGCATTAGACTTAAATGACATTTATGGCGAAAGCGGCTATGTAACTAACGAAAGAAATTCCATTCGTCCTACTCTAGATGTAAACGGAATTTGGGGTGGTTACACCGGAGAAGGTGCCAAGACAGTGATTGCAAGTAAAGCTTTCGCTAAAATATCGATGCGTTTGGTTCCAAATCAAGATTGGGAAGAAATTACCGAATTGTTCACCAAACATTTCACAAGCCTTGCTCCTGCCGGCGTTACCGTAAAAGTAAAACCGCATCATGGCGGACAAGGTTATGTAACCCCAACAGACAGCATTGGTTACAAAGCCGCAAACATGGCATATACAGAAACCTTTGGAGTTCCCGCAATTCCCGTGCGTTCCGGAGGAAGTATTCCTATCGTTGCGTTATTCGAAAAAGAACTGAAAAGCAAAACCATTTTGATGGGATTTGGCTTGGACAGCGATGCGATTCACTCGCCAAACGAACACTTCGGAATCTTTAATTACCTGAAAGGAATTGAAACTATTCCGTTGTTTTATAAATATTTTGTGGAGTTATCTAAATAATATTTTTAGATATCGTCAGTTCGAGTTTTTTTGTAAAGAGAAACGGAACAAAAAAGTATCGAGAACCTTTTTATAACAATTAATCCGTTCCCCAATGAACGGATTTTTTTCGGGCGTTCCCCGCCGAAAAAAGCGGGTCAGGCTTTCTGTTCTCAATCTTTTCATTTTTTAAAGAAAAAAAATAAAAAGGATTTCCACTGTAATCCTTAATGCAAACCGCTGACTACCAAAATATTTTTCTCTAAAAACTTGTTTATCTGATTTTATATTCTACATTTGTAGAGTAAACTCTATTTCCGTAGAACAAAATCATTTTATGCGACAAACTGTAATTGGAATAGGCTTGGTATTTTTATTATTTGGTTGCAAAACCAATCAAATGAAAAATAAACTTAGAGAAGGACTTTGGATTGAACAATACACACAAGACAGTTCCCATTATAAATCGGTTGGGAAATATCGAAAAGGTGATCCCATAAAAAAATGGAGTTATTACTTAAATGGTAAAATCATTAAAAGAGAAAAATACAAAGACAACATCTGCAACACTACTTTTTATCATAAAAATGGAAAAATACAGTCCAAAGGAAAAACAAAAATGGAAACGAGCGATAAGTACGCGCATTGGTTTTATTTTGGTGACTGGAACTTCTTTAATGAAGATGGAAAACTAATAACGATAAAGAAATACAATAACGGGGAATCACTTTCCGAAATAGAAATTAAATAAACATGCAACAACTAACAAACGCAGAAGAACAAGTAATGGAGCACCTTTGGAAACTCGAGAAAGCCTTTATGAAAGACTTGCTTGAAGCCTATCCAAAACCAAAACCCGCTACCACAACCATTGCTACTTTATTAAAAAGAATGATCGACAAGCAATTTGTAGCCTATAGAGAGTTTGGGAACTCACGGGAATATTATCCATTGGTCAAAAAGACCGATTATTTCTCGAAACACGTCAACGGATTGATTAGTAATTTTTTCAACAATTCCGCATCACAATTTGCTTCTTTCTTTACCACCGAAACGAATTTGTCTCAAACAGAATTGGAAGAACTTAAGAAAATAATAGACAGTGAAATTCTAAAAAAGAAAAAATGAGCGACTTTCTAATCAAATCGACAATTACTTTATTCGTGCTATTGGCGGTGTATTATTTGTTTTTAGAAAAAGAAAAAATACACGTATTCAATAGGTTTTACTTGTTGTTCAGCCTTACTTTTTCGATGATACTTCCATTTATAACCATCGAAGTTATTCAGGAAATAGCACAACCTACAGTCAATCCAGCAAACATTCAAATACTGCAAGGAAACACGGTAATAATCGAAGAAACAAACTATCTGGCAATAGGATTGTGGAGTTTGTATGGTTTAGTAACACTTATTTTGGCGATACGTTTTATCAGCAATATCAATAAGATTTCGTCTAAAATGAAGTCGAATACACCTATTGACTATAAGAATGCCAAATTGATTTTGGTTCCCGAAAAAACGTTGCCACACACTTTCCTGAATACGATTTTCATCAACGAAACGGAATACAACAACCGTCAAATTGAAGCTGAATTGTACACACACGAACTTACGCATGTAGCCCAAAAACACACTTTGGATATTTTATTCATTGAACTATTGAAAACCGTTTTTTGGTTCAACCCCATTTTTATTTTTTACAAAAAAGCCATTCAACTAAATCACGAATTTCTTGCTGATGAGAAAGTAGTGACTTCCTATAACAACGTTCCGTTCTACCAATCTTTATTACTATCGAAAGCGAACGAGAACCAAACTTTTTACTTGGCCAGTAATTTGAATTATTTAATAACTAAAAAACGATTACTTATGATGACAAAAACCACATCAAAAACAGAAGCTTTATTAAAAAAAGCAATGCTAATTCCTGTAGTAACTGCCTTATTGTTTTTATTGTGTACGAAAGTCGTTGCACAAGAAACCAATGTAAAAAAAGAAACTACTCCTAAAAAATCTGAAAATTTAATTAAAACGTATTACGACAAAACCACTTTTAAAATCAAAGATGAAAAAGGAAAGGTTGCCAGCGAAAAAAAATACAATGAACTAACTCCTATAGAAAAAAGAGCTATACCTTCTATCCTATCCAAGCAAAAAGAATTGCCTACAAACGAGGAACTTCTAGGGATTTTAAGTAAAGGAGCTCCTGAAGTAATTGAAATTGATGCGTACGATTCTGAAAATCAGTTTGTCCAAAAAGGGGAAAATGAAGTCTATAATACTGCTGGAATAACCGAAAAACCAGATTTTCCAGGAGGAATTATGGAATTTTACAAATTTGTGGGCAATAATTTTAAAACTCCAGAACAACCTAATTTAAAAGGAAAAGTATACATCACCTTTATCATAGAAAAAGACGGCAGTTTAAGCGACATAAAAAACATACGAGATATTGGTTTTGGAACCGGTGAAGAAGCCATACGTGTTTTGAAAATATGCCCGAAATGGATTCCCGGTAAAATGAACGGAGTTCCTGTTAGAGTAATGTATAGCTTACCAATAACTATTCAATCTGGAAAGGCGTAATTGCAAAAAAAGAAATCCGCTTCAAAAGAAGCGGATTTATCAAACTAAAAATCTAAAAAAAACTACTAACTAAACTCTTTATCAGGATTATATCCTAAATACGACATGGATTGTTCTTTGAAAACAACACCATATTCTTCTAATTCTTTCAAAATAGGCACATAGACTTCTTTACGAATAGGCAATTGAACTCCCGGAGTCGTAATTTTACCATTCAATATTAATAAAGTTGCCATTGCAACGGGTAAACCCACGGTTTTTGCCATAGCAGTATAGGTTTGATCATCACCAATACAAACCATTTTTGAATCTATTTGTTCTTTTTTGCCATGTATTTCGTATCCAAATTTGTGATACATGACAATCATATCTTTATCTTTAGGTTGAAGTGTCCAACTATCACTGAGTATTTTTTCCAAAATTTGAGCCGGAGTAGCATTCTTCAATCCTACTTTTTTATCACGATTGAACAAATCTAATTCTAACAATTTATCCCACATGATGTCATCTTGGTCAATTTTTAGAATCAAACGCGTTTTAATTTCTACTGAATCCGTTGGGTGATACGGTAAAAAAGAATTCACAAATTCTCTATAACTCATGTTTTCAGAATCTTCCATGATGTAACTGTCATCCGTCATTCCTAATTGCACAAACATATTCCACGCTTTAGAAAAACCCACACGACGAATCGTTCCTCTATATAAAGTAAGCACATTATCTAAACCATACACACTTCTGTATTTTAGGGAATCCCTATTCGAATAGGCTTCAAATCGCCCGTATCCTTCTACATCCAGAAACTCTGTTCTACGGAATAAATTACAATACGGAATGTATTTATACGTACCTTCCTGAATAAACTTGGCAGCGCCACCCTGACCGGCAAGAACGACATTACGAGGCGCCCAGGTAAATTTATAATTCCAAAGATTCGTATCTGATTCCGGAGCTACAAGACCGCCACAAAAAGATTCAAAAAGAAGCATTTCTCCGCCTTTTTCCTTAATCTCATCAATCACTTTCATCGCACTCATGTGGTCAATCCCAGGATCAAGTCCAATTTCATTCATGAAAATCAAATTATTCTCTTTGGCTGCAATATCTAATTCCTGCATGGCATCACTCACGTATGAAGCGGTAACCAAATGCTTTTTGTAAACAATACAATCCTTAGCTACCTCAATATGCAAATGAGCCGGCAACATTGAAATAACAATATTGGCTTTCTGAATCGCTTCTTTTCTTTGATTTTCATCAAAAATATCTAAGGCAATCGCCGTTGCATTGGGATGATTATTTGTCTTTTTTTCAGCTAATGCCAATGACAAATCACCAATAATAAGATGCAAGTTCTCTTTTTCTGATTTACTTAAAAGATAATGTATCAAAGATGAAGCTGATCTTCCTGCCCCGATGATTAAAATTGTTTTCATTTTTTATAATTATAACACAAACATACAAAATTGTTGTATTTATAACAAATAGCGTTGTTAAAATTTTTCATAAATGGCAAAAAATTCAACACCTGCTAAATCAATCCCTATTAAAAGTATCTCATAAAACACTTTTAATTTAAATACAGATGAGATACTTTTGTATTAAAACAAAATCAACATGGACAAAAAGATAATTTCAACAGGAGCTATTTTGGGAATGATTGCAATAATTCTTGGTGCTTTTGGCGCACATGCCCTAAAAAAAGTACTGTCTATGGAGCAATTAGCTACTTTTGAAACTGGTGTACGCTACCAAATGTACCATGCGCTGTTTTTATTATTTATTGGACTAATGAAAGAAGTACCTCAAAAAACAAAAAAAGCAATCTATTTTTTGGTTCTTTTTGGTATACTATTATTCTCTGGATCGATTTATTTATTGGCAACGAATGATCTCACTTCTTTTGATTTTAAAATTATAGGATTCGTGACTCCTATTGGCGGACTCCTATTAATACTGGCCTGGGGCCTTTTATTAATGAATATTATGAATAAAAAATCACAAAATTAGTAGAATCAAACTGTATCTGAAATATAATTTCTACTTTTGCAGTCTATAAAAAAGAAACTACACAACAATAAATTTATGGACAATAACACGCTTTTCTCGCAATCGATTTCGTTAAAAGAATTAGGAATTGAAAATGCAAAAATTCATTACCAGTTATCCCCTGAAGAATTACACGACATAACAATAAAATCAGGTCAAGGAATTGAAAGTTCTACTGGAGCATTAGCCGTAAATACAGGAGAATACACAGGCCGTTCACCGCAAGACAGATATATAGTTAAAGACAGCATAAGTGAAAATCAAGTTTGGTGGGGAAAAGTAAATATTCCTTTTGAGCCAGCTGCTTTTGAAGCGCTATACAATAAGGTCACCACTTATTTATCCAACAAAGAAGTTTTTGTCAGAGACTCTTACGTATGCTCTGATCCAAATTATAGATTGAATGTTCGCGTAATTACAGAAACACCTTGGGCAAATTTATTTTGTTACAATATGTTTTTAAGACCTGAACAGGAAGAATTAGCAAAATTTAGCCCAGAATGGACTTTACTTTGCGTGCCTAGTTTTATGGCAGATCCTGCAGTTGACGGAACTCGTCAAAGCAATTTTGCGATTCTTGATTTTACAAGAAAAGTAGTTTTGATAGGCGGAACCGGGTATACAGGAGAAATGAAAAAAGGAATATTTTCTGCTTTGAATTTCATTTTACCAGTTTTCAAAAACACCTTACCAATGCACTGTAGTGCCAATGTTGGGAAAGACGGTGATACTGCCATTTTCTTTGGATTATCAGGAACCGGAAAAACAACTTTATCAGCAGATCCAAACAGAAAATTAATTGGCGATGACGAACATGGTTGGACCAATGAAAATACTGTTTTTAATTTTGAAGGAGGTTGCTATGCAAAAGTGATAAACCTTACTGAAGAAAACGAACCAGACATTTTTAGAGCTATAAAAAAAGGTGCAATCCTTGAAAATGTTGTTCTTAAAAAAGACACCAATGAAGTTGATTTTGAAGACATTTCCATCACTCAAAACACTCGAGTAAGTTATCCTATTTACCATATTGACAACATTCAACCTGGTTCTATTGGGAAAAATCCTAGAAACATCTTTTTTTTAACTGCCGATTCATTCGGAATATTACCTCCAATTTCTAAACTGACTCCTGGGCAGGCTGCGTATCATTTTATTTCTGGTTATACGGCAAAAGTTGCGGGTACAGAAGCTGGAATTACAGAACCTCAGCCTAATTTTTCTGCTTGTTTTGGCGCACCTTTTATGCCATTGCACCCAACAAAATATGCTGAAATGTTGAGTAAAAAAATGAAGGATGCCAATGTAAAAGTTTGGTTAATCAATACCGGTTGGACTGGCGGTCCTTACGGAACAGGAAGTCGAATGAAATTAAAATACACGCGTGCCATGATTACCGCTGCATTAAACAGAGAATTAGATGATGTAGCTTATGAAAACCACAAAGTATTTGGAATTGCAAAACCGCAAACGTGTCCAAATGTTCCTAATGAAATATTGAATCCGAGAAACACATGGGAAGATCCTGAATTATACGATAAAAAAGCGGTAGAATTAGCTCAAAAATTCAAAGCTAACTTCGCCAAATTTGAAGAATTTGCCAATGCCGAAATTATGGCAGGAGCACCATTAGCCTAAGTTAATATTAATTCAAAAACCAATTGAGCCGTTCGTAAAGAGCGGCTCTTTTTTTATACGCAAAAACCTAATTAAAAACATACCAACTATTTATACCAATATTCATTTTTTGTCGTTAAATTTGTGATCATCAATCACCCGAGCTAGAATAGCGAACTGGCGAAGCAATCAAAAAAATCAATCATGTTAAAACAATTTTTTATTCTTTGTTCCGGAGCTGACAAAGATCTTCTTGAAGGCTGTTCCGAAGGCGAACAAACCAAATATGTTGGTATTGGCGCCACCGTTTTCTTCACCGCCATCATGGCTTTTCTTGCCAGTTCTTATGCGTTGTTTACCGTTTTTGACAGTATATATCCCGCAATCGCGTTTGGTATAGTTTGGAGTTTACTTATCTTTAATTTAGATCGTTTTATTGTTTCCACGATTCGAAAAAGAGACCAGTTTGGAAGTGAATTTCTGCAGGCAACCCCCCGAATTATTTTAGCGGTAATTATTGCGATAGTGATTTCAAAACCATTGGAAATTAAAATCTTCGAAAAAGAAATTAATACCGTTTTATTGAAAGAAAAAAATGCCATGGCTTTGAATAACAAAA
Source organism: Flavobacterium sp. GT3P67 (assembly GCF_004349155.1). Taxonomy (NCBI): domain Bacteria; kingdom Pseudomonadati; phylum Bacteroidota; class Flavobacteriia; order Flavobacteriales; family Flavobacteriaceae; genus Flavobacterium; species Flavobacterium sp. GT3P67. The sequence goes on along the minus strand of NZ_SMLF01000001.1, from coordinate 870,829 downwards.
AAGAAGTGGCCAATTATTTCAAATCGGATTTGGACAAGAACAAAACTGAAATAGCAAGTTTGAAATCGGAAATTACCAAGAAGGAAAAAGAAGTTAATACACTCTATGAAACGTACATCACAGAGGCAGAAGGAACTGCCGGAACTAAAAAATTAGGTAAAGGCCCTGTTTTTAAAGAAAAAATTGCCAAACATGATTTGGTGAAAAAAGAGCTGGACACTTTACAAAAAACCAACTTGGCTAAAATTGCTGAAATGGAGAAAAACACCAAAGCCCTTCAAACTGACTTAAACAAGAAAGTTACCGAAACCCAACCTATTATTGATGGATTTGACGGTTTAATGGCACGAATCAACGCCTTGGATAAATTACCTTGGCTGCCTTCATTTTTTATTATGCTCTTATTTTTAGCCGTAGAAACCTCTCCTATTATCGCCAAACTTCTATCCCCAAAAGGCGAATACGATTATAAATTAGAAGATTTAGAAACGGCGCTAAAAGCAACAATCGAACAAGACAAATACCAACGCACTTTGTTGGTAAAAACAAGTGCTGTTATGCACGATAAAGTCTATGGTGACATCGCTGACGATAAAAAACTGTATGATTTGCAACGGAAAAATACTACTGATTTACTAGAATTACAATCCAATAATTTTGTAGAAAAGCAAAAGAGAACTCTTTAGTCTAAATGTTAAAAAGGCGAAAGTCATATAGTCAAAAGATATCGTATTCCCTTTTGACTTTATGACTTTCGACTTTAAGATTAATTACATATAACTCAAAATTTCTTTTTTGAAAGCATCATATTCGCCTTGTAAAATCAATCCGTTGTCAAGCAATTTTTTATAATTCTGCAATTTTTCAAAAAGTTCATCTTGTGATAAATCGCTCAAAGATTTGTCTTTTGATGTTACTGCAATCTCCTCGAATTCTTGATTTTCAGCAGTGAAATTTGGTTGTGAAACCGGCATTATTTCAGCAAAACTAGTCACTTCTTCCGTTTCCATTTCTTCGATTATTTCCACTTCTTCTATTGGAACAATCGGAACCTCATCCATCATGGTTGCATTTAATACAGACCCAACTTTCAATATATCCAATTGTTCTTTGGCATACGTAAAAATCTTTCGCGCTTGGATTTTAGGAATGTAATCAATGGAAACTTCCATATTTGTTCTGGTTGTGAATGAAAACTCTGAACCAAGAATATTTTCTTTTACAAAAGTACCTTCAATCTCATCCCAAGTGTAATCAATAAAATTCATTGAAAGTCCCAGATTTTTGGGTTGACAAATGATAATTCTTTTATTTGTCATCACAATACTATCTGGCAAAACGGTAATCGCTGGTTTTTTTTGAACAGCAATATATCCAATTTCTTCATTCTTCATCAATAAATCACTCAATTTTGAAGCGATTTTTTCAATAGCTTTTGGGTCTTGTTCTTCGTTTAAAAACTTCTTAAATTGTTCTTTCATATGATATGCTGAATTTATTTCAGTATGTGTTTATAATTTCTATTCTGAATTTATTCGCAAAAGTAATGCCTAATTTTCTAATTCTTAAATTTCACTCTGCAATTTCTTTGTTAAACTTTTGAAAACCAATTCATAGGAATGGTCAATCAACTCTTTGACAAGCGCATCCGAAACTGATGTATTTACTGCAATTGTATTCCAGTGTGTTTTACTCATGTGAAAACCCGGCTGAATAGCATCGTACTCCGCGCGTAATTCCTGAGCGCGTTCCGGATCACATTTTAAATTGACTGATGGTTGGCCTTTCTCCCATTGACTTAAAGACGACAACGCAAACATTTTTCCGCCCACTTTAAAAACAAGAGTATCTTCATCAAAAGGAAAATGTTCCGTTACTCCTTTTTTGGAAAGACAATATTCATAATACGTTTCTAGATTCATAAAATAATTTTTTATTTTTTATTTTTTAAAAATCTGCAATCGTTACTCTGCATTCAAAAATCTTAAATCATAAAGAATGGGTTTACTGGGACTGGCATCATTCTCGAAAGAAGCAATTTGTAAATTCAACAAATAGCTCCCGTCTTTAACATCATCAGCCACAAAAATCATTTCCGTTATGGTGCAATCCAATCGTGCATCAACGTTCAAATTATTGACATCTTTTACATTCCAAAATGCTTTGTGCGCCAATAATTCCCCATCATCTTTTTCTTTATCGACACTGGGCAAGTCAATCAGTAAATGCTGAATCCCGCTTTCGCGAATGAAACGCGCAGCATCTTGATCCAGATAAGGCGGATTCGTATTGGAATATTTTAATGATTTTTTTATTTTAAAATTAGGAAGAGTTCTAATAATTATGGCATCAGGAGTTTTTCCACCCAACCCCTTTTCAATCTGATCTTTAGTTATCACCAAATCTTCTTCTTGTATTTCCGGCACAACCGAAATCAATTCAGCCAAAAAGAAAAACTGTTTCAACGACTGATTAATACTGTAAAATTCTCGTGTAATATGTCCCAGACATTCAGTGTGAGTTCCGTGTCCGTGTGGATTGAAGAAAATGTTATTAAAATTTGTGGAGGATTTCCCTTCCGAAACTTTCCCTATCCAATCCCCAAAAACCACGGGCTCAATTACTGGTTTGTCGATATACCAAGCAATTGGATTCTCATCAGTATTCGTTAACGGAATCGAAATATCAATGGGTTTTGATAAATCGACTTTGAAGTTATCAATAGTTGCAATCATAATTATTTAACCACAAAGGGCACTAAGATTAACACCAAGATTACAAAGTATAGTGGCCTTTACGCCATCTTTGTGTTCTTAGTGGTTATATGTTATTCCAAATTTAAGTAAAATAAGTCTGATGCAATTCCATCCGTCAAAAACTTTCCTTTCGGTGTTGGTTTCAAGATATTTTTTTCGATGAAAACTAAATCATCATCAAGGAACTTCTGCACTTGTTTATCCAAATATTCTAAATAAACAATCCCAAATTCGGTTTCGATTCTATCCAAAGAAACGCCCCAAATCGTTCGCAAACCAGTCATAATATATTCGTTGTATCGATCTGTAATCGAAAGGATTTCTATTTCATTGGGCAGTTTATTTTCTTTTATTGATTTTAAATAAAGGGAATTATTCGAAACATTCCAACTTCTGGAAACGCCATTATAACTGTGCGCCGAAGGACCAATTCCGATGTATTTTTTCCCTAACCAATATGCCGAATTATTCTTCGAAAAATAATTGACCTTCCCAAAATTCGATAATTCATAATGAACAAAATCATTCGCTTCGAGCGTTTCTACCAAAATAGCAAAATGTTCTTGTGCAACATCGTCTTTAGGAGCTGCAATTTTTCCGGCTTGAATCAGTTTATTCAAAGCCGTTTTAGGCTCCACCGTCAACGCATAACTCGAAATATGCGGTATCCCAAAAGACAATGCTGTTTCAATATTTTGTTTCCATTTCTCATTGCTCATTCCCGGGATTCCGTAAATCAAATCAAGAGAAATATTGTCAAAATACTTGGTGGCTTCTTCCAAACATTTTTTGGCTTCAGCCGAATTATGAGCACGGTTCATCAGTTGTAAATCTTCTTCAAAAAAAGACTGAATCCCGATGCTCAACCTATTGATTTTACTTTTAGACAATTCAATTATTCGTTCGCTTGACAAATCATCAGGATTGGCTTCAAGCGTGATTTCAGGATTTTCAGAAACAGAATAGTGTTTATACACTTCCGCTATCAGGAAATTAATTTCTTCGGAAGTTAAAACACTTGGGGTCCCACCACCGAAATAAATGGTTTCCACTGTTTGCTTCGCCTGTTCGCTTTCGCTCGGGTCGTTTTTAAACTCACTTTTGCGCATTTGAATTTCTTTGGCAATAGCCAAAACCATTTCTTCTTTCTTCTTCATCGAAGTCGAAAAATGGAAGTCGCAGTAATGACACGCCTGCTTGCAAAAAGGGATATGTATATAGATTCCGCTCATTTATTAGTATTCAGTGGTCAGTTTTTAGTGTTCAGTTCTGCAAACTGAATACTGAACACTGACCACTATTTTTTAATTCTTTCTTCGTTTTGTTTTACAAAAGCATCCCAACCGGTATAACTTTTAGCGCCAACCACTTTTCCTGAATTGAAAAAATGACAAACCGCTGCTGCCAATCCGTCCGTGCTATCGAGATTTTTAGGCAATTCTTTCAAGCCTAATAACTGTTGCAGCATTTTGGCAACTTGCTCTTTGCTGGCGTTTCCGTTTCCGGTAATCGCCATTTTTATTTTCTTGGGTTCGTATTCGGTTATAGGAATATCTCTCGAAAGTCCTGCTGCCATGGCCACGCCTTGTGCGCGTCCTAACTTCAGCATCGATTGCACATTTTTACCAAAAAAAGGTGCTTCAATTGCAATTTCATCTGGATTGTGTGTATCGATTAATTCAATGGTGCGTTCAAAAATGATTTTTAGCTTTTGATAATGATTGTCATATTTGGACAATTGCAACTCATTCAATTGCAAAAATTCCATTTTTTTATTGACAATTTTTATCAATCCAAAACCCATAATCGTCGTTCCTGGGTCAATTCCTAATATGATGCGTTCGTTTGCCAATTTTAATTTGTTATTTTGCAGTAATGATTACAATTCCACACAAAACTAAGCAATTCCTCGTACTTCTAATCAAACTTTTGATTGTGGGCGGTGCGTTTTATTTTATTTACAATCAATTGGCCAATAACGACAAACTGGATTGGCAGAAATTCATCATTTTATTCCAGAAAAACCAATCCATTGGCGGAATCGCCTTTATTTTGTTATTGAGTGTTTTGAATCGGTTTTTTGAAATCTTGAAATGGCAGAATTTAGTCGAATTTATCCATAAAATATCGTTGGGAGCAGCAACCAAACAAGTACTTGGGGCTTTGACTGCTGGGCTTTTCACACCAAACGGCGTGGGCGAATATGCAGGAAAAGCATTGTTTTTTGAGAAAAAGGAAACTAAAAAAATCATTTTTTTGAATCTGATTTGCAACGGAATCCAAATGATATTGACCGTTATTTTTGGAATTTTCGGTTTGTTATATTTCAACGCAGAATATAATGTGATTACTACAAAAACCGTCGCACTCCTTTTTGGAATTCTAATACTCCTTTTCATTGTTTTATTTTCGGTCAAAAAAATTACCATCAAAGGCTATTCTATCGAAAAACTAATTCATAAAATTAATGAAATTCCAAAACCCATTCATCAAAAAAACATCTTTTTAGGCATTTGCCGTTATCTGGTTTTTTCGCACCAATATTATTTTTTGTTTTTAGCTTTTGATGTTGATTTACCTTATTTAACATTGATTGCCACGATTACTTCTGTCTATTTTCTAGCTTCCTCCCTCCCTACTTTTCAATTTTTGGACTTTGCCGTAAAAGGAAGTGTTGCGGTTTATTTTTTTGGGATTCTTGGTGTAAACGAATGGATTGTCATTTTTATCTCAACTTTAATGTGGTTTTTGAATGTGGTTTTACCCGTAATAATTGGCAGTTATTATGTATTGAATTTTAAAACTAAAAATCCAATATGATTTTTGCTTTGCACTTCGTTATCATCCTGTATTGCATGGCGATTTGCTTTCTGATTTATGGTTTCGCCAAAGTAAATACTATTGATTATATTGGTTTAAAGCCAAAAACAAAATTCTCAATTATAGTCCCTTTTCGGAATGAAACTCAAAATCTGCCTTTTTTATTAGACAGTTTATCCCAATTGAATTACCCGATGGAAATGTTCGAAGTCATTTTGGTTGATGATGAATCAGAAGAAGCCTTTAAAGTTCAAAGTTTAACGTTTAAAGTTTCGGTCATAAAGAATGTTCGGGTTTCAAATTCACCCAAGAAAGATGCGATTGTAACCGCAATGCAAATAGTAAATACGGACTGGATCATCACCACCGATGCAGATTGCACAGTCAATAAAAACTGGTTATTGACATTGGATAATTACATTCAGCTTCATAATGTTGCCATGATTGCCGGAGCAGTAACGTATGATTGTGGCAATTCATTTCTGCATCATTTCCAGCAATTGGATTTAGCCAGTTTACAGGGCGCTACAATTGGAAGTTTTGGAATTAACAAAGGTTTTATGTGTAATGGCGCCAACTTTGCTTATACCAAATCGTTTTTTCAGGAACTAAATGGTTTCGAAGGAAATGATGGAATCGCAAGTGGCGATGATGTTTTCCTATTGCAAAAAGCAATTGTCCATTATCCTAAAAAAGTCCATTATCTAAAATCTCAAAATACGATTGTCTTTACAAAACCATTGGATGATTGGAAATCGTTATTCTATCAAAGAGTACGCTGGGCCTCAAAAACAGGTTCGTATCAAAGTACTTTCGGAAAAGGGTTGGGACTGTTGGTCTTTGCGGGAAATTTGTGTTTGGTTTTGGGTTTTGGGTTTTGGATTTTGGGCTTAATTGCTTTTCAGAACGTCTTTTTATTATTTGCTTTAAAGTTCACTGTTGATACAATTTTGATTTACAAAGCCAATCATTTTTTGAATAAAAGTAAAATACGTTATTTAATTTTGAGCAGTTTGTTCTATCCGATTTTTAGTACGAGCGTGGCTTTGTATTCTTTGTTTGGGGAATACGAATGGAAAGGAAGACGGTTTTAGATGGAATCAAGATTGATTTCTTAACTTTCTGTAAAGACAAAGTTAGCATGTTCAATTGCTTGTTTAGCCAATAGTAGATACAAAAAAAGCTTCCGAAATTAACGAAAGCTTTTTTAAGTATTTTATGATGCTTTTAGTCTCTGTTGACTAATGCTTCTTGTTTCCATGTTTTTACTGAAGCAATTCTGCTGTTAGAGTAATCTACTTCGCTTAAGTTATTGCCATTCCAGAATAACCATTTTCCAGTTTTTTCACCTTTTTCATAATTAGCAATAGATAACTTGTTGCCGTTCGTGTCATATGAAGTCCAAACTCCTTCCAGTTTGCCATTTTTAAAGAAGCCTTCCTGTTGTACTTTTCCATTTTCAAAGTAGTAAGTTGTTTTTACTAACTCACCTACAGCTTCTAATTTTGGATTGTTTTCTTGTGCAAATAAAATGCCTGAGAATAATAGTGCGGTTAAGATTATATATTTTTTCATGTCGTTTGGATTTTTAAATTCATATTAACTAAACAAATATATAAAACATTTTACAATAAAAAAACTATTACTTAACAATTTAGTAACATTGGAGTAAAACTTAACATTGGGAATATCCAGAAATAAAAAAACCAATGCTTTCACATTGGTTCGTTTATGTTATTTTTATGAGACCTATTTTAAAAGAACATCTAACTCTTCTTGTAGTTTTGGTGATGAAGGTCTGGCCGCATCTGCTTTTACAACTTTTCCATTCGGATCTATCAAAATGAACCTAGGGATTCCGGTGATATTAAAGTCTTTGACAAATTGAGAATTCCAATCATTATCCGCAAAAACCTGAACACCGCCCAATTCTTTTTCTTTTATCATGGTTTTCCATTTTTCGAGATCCTTTAATTTATCAATAGAAATGCTCACAAAAGCAATGTTTTTATCATGGTATTTTTCTTCAACTTTTTTCAAGAAAGGAATTTCGGCACGACAAGGTCCGCACCAAGTTGCCCAAACGTCTATATATACATATTTTCCTTTAAAGTCTTCCAACTTAGTTTTTCCACCCTTGTAATTAGCATAATCAAACGAAGGAGAAGCGGAATTGTTTAATTTATTGTTCGCTTGACCTTGTTTGTAATATTTAGTCAAACCGTCTAAATTATTCTCAATATCTTTCTTTTGAAGAGCAACAAAATTAGGATCCATTTTGTTAGTTTCTAATTTTGCTAAATCGGCTTTGTTTTTCTCGGCAATTAATTTATTGAAAGCTTCTTCATTAGTCGATAACATTTCATCGTAATTAAATTTGCTTTCTGATATGGTGTTTTGAGCCAAAAAATTGTTCTCCACAGCTCCTTTTCCTGAATACACAATGGACTCGTCAAATTGTTTCGCATCCATTTTTAACTTTAAATCATATCCGTTTTTAAGATACAATTTGGTATATTCAACCCCGTCAAACATTAGATATAAGCCGTCTTTTATGTTTAAGGTATCTTTAAAAACGCCTTCTTTATTGATTTGGATTTTTCGAATCACTTTTTTGTTATCTCTGATATAAATAGAATCTCCATTTCTGTTGGCTATTTCGGCATTAAAAGAAACGTAATTTGGACCTTGCCCGTAACTATAAAACGTAGCGGCAAATAGAATGGCAATAAGTACTAATTTTTTCATAAATGATGAGGTTAGATTGTGTTAGTCAAACTTAATTATTTAATATATGATTTTCAAAAGATTAACAATAATTTAATTTTCGTTGAAGTTTCATGGTTTTAGGGTTTAATACAATATTTGTTTTTACTTTTGCAGTCTAAAATTTTGATCATGTATAGAAGTCATAACTGTGGCGAATTGAACGCCTCACATATTAATACCGAAGTTACACTTGCAGGTTGGGTTCAAAAATCACGTGATAAGGGATTTATGAACTGGGTTGATTTACGCGACCGTTATGGAATTACGCAATTGATTTTCGACGAAGGTCGTTCAGAAAAATCAGTTTTTGAACTGGCAAAAACACTTGGTCGTGAATTTGTAATTCAGGTAAAAGGGACTGTTATTGAGCGTGAAGCCAAAAATAAAAATATCGTAACAGGCGAAATAGAGATTTTAGTTACAGAATTGAATATTCTTAACGCTTCGCTTACGCCTCCTTTCACTATTGAAGACGAAACGGACGGTGGGGAAGACATCAGAATGAAATACCGTTACTTGGATATTCGTAGAAATCCGGTAAAAAACAGTTTGATGTTTCGTCATAAAGTAGCGATGGAAGTACGTAAATACCTTTCGGATTTGGATTTTTGTGAAGTGGAAACGCCTTATTTAATAAAATCTACTCCAGAAGGTGCCAGAGATTTTGTTGTTCCTTCTCGAATGAATGAAGGGCAATTTTATGCGTTACCACAATCCCCACAAACTTTCAAGCAATTATTGATGGTAGGTGGAATGGATAAATACTTCCAAATCGTGAAATGTTTCCGTGATGAAGATTTACGTGCAGACAGACAGCCGGAATTTACACAAATCGATTGTGAAATGGCTTTTGTGGAACAAGAAGATATTTTGAATGTTTTCGAAGGATTGACAAGACATTTACTAAAAGAAATAAAAGGGATTGAAGTAGATAAATTTCCAAGAATTACCTATGAATATGCCATGAAAACCTATGGAAATGACAAACCGGACATTCGTTTCGGAATGGAGTTTGGGGAGTTGAACCAATTTGCACAACACAAAGATTTTCCGGTTTTCAATGCTGCGGAGTTGGTGGTGGGAATTGCGGTTCCGGGAGTTGGAAACTATACTCGTAAGGAAATAGATGGATTAATTGACTGGGTAAAGCGTCCTCAAGTGGGTGCGTCAGTAATGGTGTATGTGAAATGCAATGAAGACGGGACTTATAAATCATCAGTAGATAAATTCTACGATCAAGATGATTTAAGTGCTTGGGCAAAAACTACAGGTGCTCAGCCGGGCGATATGATTTTTGTGCTTTCTGGTCCAGCTGACAAAACGCGTACGCAGTTAAGTGCGTTGCGTATGGAATTAGCAACACGATTAGGGTTGAGAAATCCTGCTGAATTTGCGCCGCTTTGGGTGGTTGATTTTCCTTTGTTGGAATTCGATGAAGAAAGTGGTCGTTACCATGCTATGCATCATCCGTTTACATCTCCTAAACCAGAAGATATGCACTTATTGGAAACGAATCCAGGAAAAGTTCGTGCTAATGCGTATGATATGGTTTTGAATGGAAATGAAATTGGTGGAGGTTCAATTCGTATTCACGATAAAGCGACTCAGCAATTAATGTTTAAATATTTAGGGTTCACGGAAGAAGAGGCGAAAGCGCAATTCGGATTCTTGATGGATGCATTCCAGTTTGGTGCGCCACCACATGGAGGATTGGCTTTTGGATTGGATCGATTAGTAGCAATTCTTGGTGGTCAGGAAACGATTCGGGACTTCATTGCTTTTCCAAAAAATAATTCAGGAAGAGATGTTATGATTGATGCTCCGTCAACAATTGACGAGTCACAATTGAAAGAGTTGCATATAAAATTAGTTTTATCATAATTTGCGGTATAAATTAGTTAGAAAACGTTGAATATCAATATTTTTACAAAATAAAAAGAGAAGAATGTCTTTCGTATTATATTAAATATTACATTTGCCTCATTATAAATTATTATTACTATTACAATGCGTACAGGTACAGTTAAATTTTTCAATGAATCTAAAGGTTACGGATTCATTACAGACGAAGAAACAGGAAAAGACATTTTTGTTCATGCATCAGGAATCAACGCGGAAGAATTACGCGAAGGTGACAGAGTTAGCTATGAAGAAGAAGAAGGAAGAAAAGGAAAAGTTGCTGCGAAAGTAGCAGTTATCTAAGCATAAAAAATTATTTTTTTTTGCCTACGAATGTTTAAAAACGTTCCGATTTATTTCGGAACGTTTTTTTTTATTCAAAATTTTTATCACTTTCGAAAAAAATCAACCTTCTTTTTAAGATTGTTAAATTTTATAAACGTTAAACACATCTTAAGATAAAAATGTTTCCTTATTTATAATTAATAAAAATTGTAAATTTACAACGTTATAGTTGCGATGTATTTTTGAGTTTTTATTGTTATTTAATAATTTGAAAGTTATCTTTGTGGCTTATTTTTATTCAAAAAAATCGATAATATGCAATCCGATCAATTAAATTATATCCCAATTTTAATGCAGTTTATTCTAGCTGTAGGATTTGTTGTGGGTACTATATTCGTTTCAGGAAAATTAGGCCCTAAACGTTCCTCTGAAATCAAAGATAAAAACTTCGAATGTGGTATTGAATCTGTTGGAAATGCGAGAATTCCATTTTCAGTTAAATATTTTCTTGTTGCTATCTTATTTGTCTTATTTGATGTTGAGGTAATTTTCTTGTATCCATGGGCAGTCAATTTCAAAGAGTTAGGAATGGAAGGAATGGTTAAAATGGTGATTTTTATGATGTTGCTTTTGGTTGGTTTCTTTTATATTATCAAAAAGAAAGCATTGGAGTGGGAATAAAGATTAATTACGAATTAGAAATTACGGATTGTAAAAATTTCAATTTCTAAAGTATTTAAAAGAATGTTTTTAAATTTTAAATTACGAACTCATAATTCATAATTCATAATTCATAATTTTACAAAAATGAGTGATTCAAATATAAATATGGTTGCCCCTCCAGAAGGTGTTGTTGGTGAAGGTTTCTTCGCTACAAAACTGAATGATGTTGTGGGATTGGCTCGTGCAAATTCATTGTGGCCTTTGCCTTTTGCAACTTCATGTTGTGGGATTGAATTTATGGCAACGATGGCTTCGCATTATGATTTAGCACGTTTTGGTTCTGAGAGAGTGAGTTTTTCTCCTCGTCAAGCGGATATGCTAATGGTAATGGGAACAATTTCAAAAAAAATGGCACCAATCTTACGTCAGGTATACGAACAGATGTCAGAGCCTCGTTGGGTAATCGCTGTTGGCGCTTGCGCTTGTTCCGGTGGTATTTTTGACACCTATTCTGTTTTACAAGGGATTGACAAAGTAATTCCGGTTGACGTTTATGTTCCGGGTTGTCCACCAAGACCTGAACAAATTGTTGACGGGGTTATGAAATTGCAAGAATTGGTTAAAACGGAATCGGTAAGAAGAAGAAGTTCTCCAGAATACCAAGAATTATTAGCTTCTTATAATATCAAATAAATAATGGCGCTAGAAACGATACAAATCCAAGAAAAATTAGTTGAAACATTTGATTCGGCTGTTTTTGAATTCAATCAGGAAAAAGATATATTTTCATTTGAAGTGGCTGCTGATAAAATTACTGCAGTGATTCTTTTTTTGAAAAATGATCCTGAATTGCGTTTTCATTTTTTAACGGACTTATGTGGGATTCACTATCCGGATAATGATGTTGATCATCAATTTGCGGTAGTATATCATTTGCACAATTGGTACGAAAACAAAAGGATTAAAATCAAGGCTTTTATCAATGGTGAAAACCCTGAAATAAAAACGATATCAAACATTTTCTTAAGTTCTAACTGGATGGAAAGAGAAACGTTTGATTTTTATGGGATAAATTTTATTGGTCATCCACAATTGAAACGTATTTTGAATATGGATGAAATGATTTCTTTTCCAATGCGAAAAGAATTTCCAATGGAAGACAGCGGAAGAACGGATAAAGATGACCGTTTCTTTGGAAGAACAACCGACAATTATTAAAAACACACACTATTATAATTTTTCACATTAAATAAATGTCAGAACTATTATTACCCCCAGAGCATCGCTATACTAAAAGAATTGCAGCCCAACTAAACGAAGATGGAAGCGAGCTTTCGATTCTAAATTTAGGGCCTACTCACCCAGCTACACACGGTATTTTTCAAAATATCTTGTTGATGGATGGGGAAAGAATTCTGGAAGCGGAACCAACAATTGGTTACATTCACAGAGCTTTCGAAAAAATCGCTGAAAATCGTCCTTTTTACCAAATCACGCCTCTTACTGATAGAATGAACTATTGTTCATCACCTATAAACAATATGGGTTGGTGGATGACATTAGAAAAATTGTTAGATATTGAAGTTCCTAAAAGAGCGCAATATTTAAGAGTTATTGTCATGGAATTGGCTAGAATCACGGATCATATTATCTGTAATTCAATCCTTGGTGTGGATACCGGAGCGTATACCGGATTTTTATATGTATTCCAATTTAGAGAAAAAGTCTATGAAATCTACGAAGAAATTTGTGGAGCGCGTTTGACTACTAATATGGGAAGAATTGGTGGTTTCGAAAGAGATTGGTCGCCAGAAGCTTTTAGAAAATTAGATGTGTTTTTAGAGGAATTTCCAGCAGCTTGGAAAGAATTTGAAAATTTATTCGAAAGAAATAGAATCTTTATTGACAGAACTGTAAATGTTGGAGCAATAACAGCTGAACAAGCGATGGCTTACGGATTTACAGGTCCAAATTTACGTGCTGCAGGTGTTGATTACGATGTTAGGGTGTCGCAACCGTATTCTTCTTACGAAGATTTCGATTTTATTATTCCTGTTGGAAAATCAGGCGATACTTACGATCGTTTTTGTGTCCGTAATGCCGAAGTTTGGGAGAGTTTGAGCATTATTCGTCAAGCTTTAGCAAAAATGCCTGAAGGAAATGACTTTCATGCGGATGTTCCTGATTATTACCTTCCACCAAAAGAAGATGTTTACACCAGTATGGAATCATTGATTTACCATTTCAAAATTGTTATGGGAGAAGTTCCTGTTCCAGTTGCCGAAATCTACCATCCTGTTGAAGGCGGAAATGGAGAACTAGGTTTTTATTTGGTTACTGACGGAAGTCGGACTCCTTATAGATTGCATTTCCGCAGACCTTGTTTTATTTACTATCAAGCGTATCCAGAAATGATTAAAGGTTCATTACTATCGGATGCAATTGTTATTTTGTCAAGTTTAAATGTTATTGCCGGAGAATTAGACGCATAAAGATTTCAGATTGTTGATTTAACGATTTTAGATTTCAGATTTAAAAGAAAAAATGGAAAGAACATATCACAAACAAGAAATAAATATGACTGAAGCATTGATGAACCGCATCAATGAATTGATCAGTCATTATCCTGAAGACAAAAGAAAATCAGCTTTATTGCCTGTTTTACATGAAGTTCAAGATGCTCACGAGAATTGGTTGAGTATTGAATTAATGAATAAAGTGGCCGAAATCCTTTTGATTAAACCAATTGAAGTTTACGAAGTAGTATCGTTTTATACGATGTACAACCAAAGGCCAATAGGAAAATACATGTTCGAATTTTGCCAAACTTCTCCTTGTTGTTTGAATGGGGTCGAAGATTTAATGGATTATACCTGTGAGAAATTGGGTGTAAAAGTGGGTGAACCTACTCCAGACGGTCTGTTTGAAGTTAGAGGCGTTGAATGTTTAGGTGCTTGTGGTTACGCTCCAATGATGCAATTAGGTGATTTTTATAAAGAACATTTGACAGCGGAAAAAATCGACCAGTTAATTGAAGATTGCAAAAACGATACAATACTATTACACGATAAATAATATGTCACAAAAAATATTATTAGATAAAATAAATATTCCAGGAATTAAAACCTACGAAGTATACCGTCAAAACGGGGGTTATGCTTCAGTAGAAAAAGCCATAAAAACATTAACACCAGACGAAGTGGTCGAAGAAGTGAAAACTTCAGGATTGCGTGGTCGTGGTGGCGCAGGATTCCCAGCAGGAATGAAATGGAGTTTCATCGATAAAAAATCAGGAAAACCAAGACATTTAGTTTGTAATGCAGATGAATCAGAGCCGGGTACTTTCAAAGATCGTTATTTGATGGAATTTATTCCTCATTTATTGATTGAAGGAATGATTACTTCCAGTTATGCTTTGGGCGCAAACCTTTCGTATATCTACATTCGTGGAGAATACATGTGGGTTTATAAAATATTAGAAAGAGCCATTAATGAAGCAAAAGCTGCTGGATTTTTGGGTAAAAACATTTTAGGTTCAGGGTATGATTTAGAACTTTATGTTCATTGTGGTGCCGGAGCTTACATTTGTGGTGAAGAAACTGCATTGATTGAATCCTTGGAAGGGAAAAGAGGAAATCCTCGTATCAAACCACCATTTCCTGCTATTTCAGGACTTTGGGCAAATCCAACGGTTGTAAATAACGTAGAAACTATTGCCGCTGTGCCTTGGATTATCAATAATACAGGTGCAGAATATGCTAAAATCGGTATCGGACGTTCTACAGGAACCAAATTAATTTCGGCTTCTGGGCATATCAAAAATCCGGGTGTTTACGAAATTGAATTGGGTTTAAGTGTGTACGAATTCATGAATTCTGATGAATATTTAGGCGGAATGAGTTCTGACAGACCTTTAAAAGCTTTTGTTCCGGGAGGAAGTTCTGTTCCCGTTTTACCAGCCCATTTAATTTATAAAACCGCAAACGGTGAAGATCGTTTGATGTCATATGAATCGTTAAGTGACGGTGGATTTGCAACTGGTTCTATGTTAGGATCAGGTGGATTTATTGTTTATAATGATACGTCATGTATTGTTCGTAATACTTGGAATTTCTCTCGTTTTTACCACCATGAAAGCTGTGGACAATGTTCCCCTTGTCGTGAAGGAACAGGATGGATGGAAAAAGTATTGCACCGAATCGAAAATGGTCACGGTCGTGAAGAAGATATCGATTTGCTATTGAGTATTCAAAGTAAAATTGAAGGAAATACAATTTGCCCGTTAGGTGACGCGGCAGCTTGGCCAGTGGCAGCAGCAATTCGTCACTTTAGAGAGGAGTTTGAATACCATATTCGTTTCCCGGAAAAAATAAAAAATAGAGATCATTTTGTTGCTGAGCCTTTTGAAAAAGTAAAGCATTTAGTTTCTAAAGAAATGATTTAAGATTGAGGATTAACGATTTTTGATTTCAGAATTAAGATACTCCGTAGGAGTTAAATATTGGTAGATAATGAAAGTAACCATAGACGGTCAAAGCATAGAAGTAGAACCAGGAACAACAATCCTGCAGGCAGCACGTATGATAGGTGGAGAAGTAGTTCCGCCAGCAATGTGCTATTATTCTAAACTAAAAGGTAGCGGTGGAAAATGCCGTTGTTGTTTAGTGGAAGTTGCAAAAGGTAGTGAAGCTGATCCAAGACCAATGCCTAAATTAATGGCATCTTGTGTAACGGGTTGTATGGACGGAATGGAAGTGAACAGTAAATCTTCGCCAAGAGTAACCGAAGCCAGAAAATCAGTAACAGAGTTTTTATTAATCAATCACCCATTAGATTGCCCGGTTTGTGATCAGGCAGGAGAATGTGATTTGCAAAATTTAAGCTTTGAGCACGGGAAATCAGAAACTCGTTTTATCGAAGAAAAAAGAACATTTGAGCCAGAAAACATTGGTCCAAATATTCAATTACACATGAACCGTTGTATTCTTTGTTACCGTTGTGTAATGGTTGCAGATCAATTGACTGACGATCGGGTGCACGGAGTAATGGATAGAGGAGACCATTCTAATATATCGACTTGTATCTCAAAAGCGGTTGATAATGAGTTCTCCGGAAATATGATTGATGTTTGTCCGGTAGGCGCTTTGACTGATAAAACGTTTAGATTCAAATCTAGAGTTTGGTTCAGTAAGCCTTATAATGCACACAGAAATTGTCCTACTTGTTCTGGAAAAACTACCGTTTGGATGTTTGGTGACGAAATCCAACGTGTTACCGGAAGAAAAGATGAGTACCATGAAGTAGATGAATTTATTTGTAATGGATGTCGTTTTGACCATAAAGAAATTGCAGATTGGACTATTGAAGGACCGAGAGCATTTGAAAAAGATTCGGTTATCAACCAAAATAAATACAACAGAAAATTACAAAAAGTGGAAATCGCTACCGAAGATCATATCCTTTTAGGTAGAGAAGAAGACCGCAAAAAAATAAGCATGGTCGAAATTCCATTGACTGAGGAAGACATTATTAATCAAAAAAGCTTGGGTAATAATGGATAGTACTATTATCATAGAAAAAAGTGTCATTATTGTTGCAGTTTTTGCTTTGACAATGTTGATGGCAATGTATTCCACTTGGGCGGAACGAAAAGTTGCCGCTTGGCTTCAAGATCGTGTTGGACCAAACAGAGCGGGTCCTTTTGGATTATTTCAACCGCTTGCCGATGGTTTAAAATTATTTTCGAAAGAAGAATTTGAACCAAATACACCAAACAGATTTTTGTTTTTTGTTGGTCCAGCAATTGCTATGAGTACCGCTTTAATGACTAGTGCCGTAATTCCTTGGGGAGACAGGCTGCATTTGTTTGGAAGAGATATTTTATTGCAGGCTACTGATTTAAACATTGGATTGTTATACTTTATTGGAGTTGTTTCAGTGGGTGTTTACGGAATTATGATTGGTGGTTGGGCATCTAATAATAAGTTCTCTTTGATAGGCGCCGTTCGTGCTGCTTCGCAAATGGTCTCTTATGAAGTAGCTATGGGACTTTCCTTGATTGCTTTGTTGATGATGACCGGAACGTTGAGTTTAAGAGAGATTTCGGCACAACAAGCAGGAATGAATTGGAATGTGTTTTACCAACCGTTATCTTTTATTATATTTTTAATTTGTGCTTTTGCAGAAACCAATAGAACTCCTTTTGATTTAGCGGAATGCGAAACGGAATTAATTGGAGGTTATCATACGGAATATTCATCGATGAAAATGGGATTCTATCTATTTGCTGAATATGCGAATATGTTTATTTCTTCTACGATTTTAGCGGTTTTATTCTTCGGAGGATATAATTATCCCGGAATGAGTTGGGCGGTAGAAAATTGGGGTGTGAATATTGCTAATATTATAGGATTTGGTGCTTTGTTTATCAAATTATGTGGATTCATCTTTTTCTATATGTGGGTTCGTTGGACTATTCCAAGATTCAGATACGATCAATTGATGCATTTGGGTTGGAGGATTTTAATTCCATTATCCATTATCAATATTATGATTACCGGAATTGTAATTTTGAGAAGTGAAATTGCAACTTATTTAGGATTTTAATTAGTACCGAAAAAGCCCTAGCCCTGATAGCAGTGGAAATCCTTTATTGTTTTTTCTTTAAAAACAATAAAGATTGAAACGAAAAGCAGGATTAAGCTTCAAATAAATAAAAAAAATGTCAATAGAAAGTATATCCTTATCGGGAAGAAAAAAGCTGGTCTCTAACAAGGAGATGACTTTTTGGGAAAGAATGTATCTTGTTGCGATTGTCAAAGGTTTGATAATTACGATTCAGCATTTGTTTAAAAGAAAAGTAACGATTCAATATCCGGAACAAGTACGTGAAAGAAGTTCAGTTTATCGCGGTCAGCACATGTTGAAGCGTGATGAGGAGGGTCGTGAGAATTGTACGGCTTGTGGTTTATGCGCTTTGTCTTGTCCTGCAGAAGCGATCACGATGAAAGCAGAAGAACGCAGAGGGGATGAAAAACATTTGTACAGAGAAGAAAAATATGCATCGATATATGAGATCAATATGTTGCGTTGCATTTTCTGTGGATTGTGTGAAGAAGCTTGCCCAAAAGACGCTATTTATCTGACTACATCCAAAGTATTGGTTCCTTCCAGCTATGAAAGAGAAGATTTTATTTTTGGAAAAGATAAATTAGTCATGCCTTTAGATATCGCAATGAAAAATGCTCAACTTAAAAACGCTAATTAATGTCTACGATACTTATAATTTTTTGTGTATTGGCTGCTATCACATTAGCAACCGCATTTTTGACAATTTTTAGCAAAAATCCGATTCACAGTGCTATTTATTTAGTGATTTGTTTCTTTTCGATTGCGGGTCATTATCTATTATTGAATGCTCAATTTTTAGCGATAGTCCACATTATTGTGTATTCTGGAGCGATTATGATTTTGTTTTTATTCACCATCATGTTGATGAATTTAAATGAAGAGCATGAGGTACATAAACCAAGGATTACACGTTTAGGGGCTATTGTTTCTTTTTGTTTGATATGTATTGTCCTGATTCTGATTTTCATCAACTCAAAACCTATTGTTGGAGAATACGTAACTACCGGTGAAGATTATCAGTCTATAAAAGTATTGGGTAAAATACTCCTGAATGAATATATGGTTCCGTTTGAATTTGCCTCTATATTACTTTTGGTCGCTATGATTGGTACTGTGTTATTGTCTAAAAAAGAAAAATTGCAAAAATAAGATGAACAATATTTTAAACCACATTGGTATTGAAAATTATATATTCCTAAGCGTAATACTTTTTTGTATTGGAGTTTTCGGAGTATTGTACAGACGAAATGCCATTATCGTATTTATGTCAATTGAAATTATGCTGAATGCAGTAAACTTATTGTTTGTAGCATTTTCGACCTATCATCAAGATGCGCAAGGACAAGTTTTTGTGTTCTTCTCGATGGCTGTTGCTGCGGCAGAAGTTGCGGTAGGATTGGCAATTCTAGTTTCTATTTTTAGAAATTTAGGTTCAATTACTATCGATAATTTAAAAAACTTAAAAGGATAAATGGAAATGAATACCAATATAGCTTTAGTTTTAGTTCTTGCTCCTTTTTTAGGATTTTTAATGAATGTTTTCTTTGGCAAAAGTCTGGGAAAATCGCTATCAGGAATATTAGGAACCTTGTCAGTTGTGGTTTCTTTTATTGCGACTGTTTATTTCTTCAGTGGAATAGCTGCGCAACCGGAAGGAATTCGAATTGTTCTTTTTGACTGGATTCAAATCAGCAATTTCAAAGTTGATTTTGGATTTCAATTGGATCAATTGTCAATTTTATGGTTGCTGTTCGTAACCGGAATTGGATCATTGATTCATTTGTACTCTATCAGCTACATGCATGAAGATGAAAATATGCACAAGTTCTTTGCGTATTTGAATCTGTTTATATTCTTCATGATTCTTTTAGTAATTGGAAGTAACTTATTAGTGATGTTCATCGGTTGGGAAGGCGTAGGTCTTTGTTCGTATCTGTTAATTGGATTTTGGCATAAAAACCAAGAATTTAATGACGCTGCTAAGAAAGCATTCATTATGAACAGAATTGGTGATTTAGGATTATTGATTGGGATTTTCATTCTTGGATCATTATTTTCAACCGTAGATTTTGCAACTTTAAAAACAGCCATAGCTACTGCGCCAGATTATAATGACTTTTGGTTTTCGGTTGCTGCCTTAGCTTTGTTTATTGGAGCTTGTGGTAAATCGGCACAAATTCCATTGTACACTTGGCTACCGGATGCAATGGCTGGTCCAACTCCTGTTTCTGCCTTGATTCACGCAGCTACGATGGTAACCGCTGGTATTTTTATGATAACAAGATTAAATTTCTTGTTTGATTTGGTTCCAAGCGTTCAATCTATAATCGCGATAGTTGGAGCTGTTACTGCTTTGGTAGCCGCAACAATTGGACTGGTTCAAAATGATATCAAGAAAGTACTGGCTTATTCTACCGTTTCTCAATTGGGATTAATGTTCCTGGCTTTGGGATTGGGTGCTTATGAAGTGGCTGTTTTCCATGTAATCACACACGCCTTCTTCAAAGCTTGTTTGTTCTTAGGTTCAGGTTCTGTTATTCACGCTTTACACGGAGAACAAGACATGCGTAAAATGGGCGGTTTGAAAAAAGCGATGCCAATTACGTTTGCAACAATGTTAATTGCTTCTTTAGCAATTTCTGGAGTTCCATTGTTTTCAGGTTTTTTCTCGAAAGACGAAATTTTATTAGTGGCTTTTCATCATAACATTCCGTTATGGGCTGTGGCTTCGGTTGCTTCTATAATGACTGCTTTTTATATGTTCCGTTTAATGTTTTTAACGTTTTTCCAAGAATTCAGAGGAACAGCAGAACAAAAACACCATTTGCACGAAAGTCCTTCTTTGATAACCATTCCTTTGATTATTTTAGCAATTTTGGCTACTATCGGTGGTTTGATCAGTTTGCCTGGAAACAGTTGGTTGAATGGCTATTTGACTCCTATTTTACCAAAATTAGCAACTGCAGAACACCATTTAGGAACTACTGAATATATCTTGATGGCTATTGCTGTTGTGGGTGGATTGGTAGGAATTGGTATTGCTTACGCCAAATACATCAAACAAAATACAGTTCCGACTGAAGATACTGCCATTACAGGATTTTCTAAAGTGCTTTACAATAAATATTATGTTGATGAATTTTATGACGCTCTTTTTGTTAAACCGATTAATCTTTTGTCTCGTTTTTTCAGAGATACTCTAGAAACAGGTTTGTCAGCTTTAGTTTTTGGATTCGGAAAAGTTACCAACGAAATAAGTTGCCAAGGAAAGAAAATACAAAATGGAAGCATTGGTCTTTATCTTTTTGTTTTCGTATTAGGGCTTTGTGCCATTGTTTCTTATTTATTTTTAGCTCAACAATAATCATATATCATGAATGTATCTCTAATATTAATTATACTTTTGGTTGGTGCGTTTGCAACTTTTCTTGCAGGCGATAAACTGGCTTCAAAAGTGGCTTTGTTCTTTGGGTTAGCTGCTGCCGCCGCTTCAATTGTATTATTAAATCACTATAATTTAGGTAAAAACATCAGTTTCATCAACCAGTGGATCACGCAACCTAATATTTCTTTTGCTCTAAAAGCAGATGGATTATCGATGGCGATGCTTTTATTGACCACAGTTTTGACTCCAATAATTATTTTTTCTTCTTTTGGAAATGACTATAAAAATTCAAAATCATTTTATGCGTTAATCTTGTTTATGTCGTTTGCAATGGCAGGAACATTTTTGGCATCAGACGGTTTGTTGTATTACATTTTTTGGGAATTGTCATTGATTCCAATTTACTTCATTGCATTAATGTGGGGTAACGGGGACACAGAAGAACGTAAAAAAGCAGTAGTTAAATTTTTTATCTACACGCTTGCAGGTTCCTTATTTATGCTCGTGGCTTTTGTTTATATGTATCAAAAAGCAGGTAGTCTTTTATTAGAAGATTTATATAAATTGAACTTAACAGCAACCGAACAATTGTGGATATTCCTGGCTTTCTTCTTGGCGTATGCAATTAAGATTCCATTAATTCCTTTCCACACTTGGCAAGCAAATGTGTACCAAAAAGCACCAACTGTTGGTACGATGCTTTTATCTGGTATCATGCTAAAAATGGGATTGTACAGTGTTATCCGTTGGCAATTGCCATTGGCGCC
Organism: Flavobacterium sp. GT3P67; assembly: GCF_004349155.1. Classification (NCBI taxonomy): domain Bacteria; kingdom Pseudomonadati; phylum Bacteroidota; class Flavobacteriia; order Flavobacteriales; family Flavobacteriaceae; genus Flavobacterium; species Flavobacterium sp. GT3P67. The sequence goes on along the minus strand of NZ_SMLF01000001.1, from coordinate 848,855 downwards.
ATTGGCAGCCAAAGAATACATGTACATTTTCATTGGTCTTGGAATTGCGGGTGTAATTTATGGATCTATCGTTGCATTAAGACAAAAAGATTTAAAGAAATTATTAGCGTATTCTTCTTTGGCTCACGTTGGTTTAATTGCAGCCGGAACGTACACTTTGACATTAGACGGATTACGTGGCGCGGTTTTACAAATGATTGCACACGGGTTTGTAGTTGTTGGATTGTTTTATGTTGCTGAAATTATTTTTAGAAGATACGAAACCAGAGCCATTGCTGAAATGGGAGGTATTCGTACCCAATCACCAAAATTCACCTCGATGTTTTTAATTTTGGTATTGGCATCTGTTGCCTTGCCTACTACTTTTAACTTTGTTGGAGAATTCACTGTTTTATACAGTCTTTCACAAATTAATATTTGGTTTGCCATTTTAGGAGGAACCACAATAATTTTAGGAGCGTATTATATGTTGAAAATGTTTCAACATGCGATGTTGGGTGAAACCAATTCAAAAGTTTTTGCTGATATAACTGTCAATGAAGGAATAACTTTGGTACTAATAATTGGTGTTTTATTCTTTTTTGGGATGTATCCAAAGCCAATTACCGATTTGATTACCCCAAGTCTTGAAGAAATTTTAACTCAAATAAACCGAATTAACTAAGTCAAATAAAAAAATGAATACATTAATAGCTATAATAGGATTAGGTGTTTTATGCCTTTTATTTGAAATTTTTAATTTAAGGAAAGCCATTGTTCCAATAACAATCATTGGATTATTGGGAGTGCTGGGTTTAACCATATCTGAATTTAATTCAACGGAAAGTTACTATAACAACATGATTGTTGTGAGTAAATTTTCAAGTACTTTTTCGTCTTTGTTTATTGTGCTTACCATTTTCTTGGTGGCTTTAGGGCATAATTTTTACGAAAATCATCAATCTAAAATCTCAGATTATATTGCCATAAAAATATTTTTATTGGCAGGAGCAGTGGCGATGGTTTCTTTCGGAAACTTAGCGATGTTCTTTTTAGGAATCGAAGTATTGTCAATTGCACTTTATATTCTTGCGGCAAGTGATCGTATGAATTTAAAAAGTAACGAAGCAGGAATGAAGTATTTCTTAATGGGATCTTTTGCTTCGGGAATCATTCTGTTTGGTATCTGTTTAATTTACGGAGCCATGGGGAGTTTTGATGTTACTGAAATCAGTGAATTATCACAATCAGCTGAATTGCCAATTTGGTTTCCAATAGGAATTGTATTGGTAACAATAGGAATGTTGTTTAAAGTGGCTGCGGTTCCGTTTCATTTCTGGGCTCCGGATGTTTACGAAGGTTCTCCAGCGTTGACAACGGCATTGATGAGCACTTTGGCGAAAGTAGTTGCCATGGCAACTTTGTACAAATTATTATCCGTTATGAATGCGGATATTTCTGAGTCATTCAAAATCATTGTTGTAGTAATTTCTATGGCTTCGATGACTGTTGGTAATATTATGGCCTTGAGACAAACGAATGTAAAACGTATGTTGGCTTTTTCAGGAGTTTCTCATGCCGGTTTTATGTTGATGACTTTATTGAGTCTATCTACTTCTGCAGGAAGTTTGTTGTATTATGCCTCAGCGTATTCTTTATCTGGAATTGCGGCTTTTAGTGTGATTTTGTACGTTTGTAAAAATAGGGATAACGAAGATATTGTGAATTTTCATGGTTTAGGAAAGACCAACCCATTGTTGGCAGCCATTCTTACGGCAGCACTACTTTCTATGGCCGGTATTCCAATTTTTGCCGGATTCTTTGCTAAGTTGGTTTTGTTCAATCAAACGATTCAAGCGGGTTATTTGGCTTTAGTAATCGTAGCAGTGGTGAATTCTATTATAAGCGTTGGATACTACTTCAAATTGATTTTGGCGATGTATACCAAAGAACCAAATGAAGAACGAAAAGGAACTCCGGTTATCATTTATGCAGTTGCCGTTATTTCGATTGTTTTGAATATCGTATTAGGTTTGTTCCCTTCTTTAGTTTTGGATTTATTGGCATAAACCAAAGTTTTAAAAATATACAAAAAATCATCATGAGCAATTTTGATGGTTTTTTTATTTGAAGCAAATTGTAAAACATCAGGTCAACAATTTTATATTATATTTACTTTGACGTAAGTATATAAAGAATCGGGAAGAGTTGAATAATCGATATTAAAACACAGCTCAAAGTCGGAGACATTTGTGCAGCGTAACCGACGAACACTTCGTAGAGCAGGGTACAGATCTAAAATCAAGTAAAAATGATTAATAAAAATATAGAACCAGAAATTATTCGTTGGGGTATTGTGGGATGTGGAAATGTTACAGAGATAAAAAGTGGTCCTGCCTATCAGAAAACAGAAGGGTTTCAGCTCACAGCGGTAATGAGAAGAGATGGTGACAAAGCTGCCGATTATGCCAGAAGACATGGAATTACTAAATATTATACGGATGCAGATGCGCTAATCAACGATCCCGAAATTGATGCGGTTTATATTGCGACTCCTCCGGATACCCATAAATACTACGGACTTAAAGTAGCGTTAGCGGGAAAACCCTGTTGTATCGAAAAACCGTTAGCGTCAAATTATCAAGACAGTCTGGCGATTCATCAAGCCTTTACAGCTAAAAATATTCCTTTGTTTGTTGCTTATTACAGGCGTTCACTCCCTCGTTTCAAACAGATAAAAACATGGATTGATGCCAATGAAATTGGTGAAGTCCGACATATAAGGTGGCATTTGAGTAAACCTGCAACACCTCAAGATTTGTCAGGAAACTATAACTGGAGAACTGACGCTAAAATAGCTACTGGTGGTTATTTTGATGATTTAGCCAGTCATGGGTTGGATTTGTTCATCTATCTTTTAGGAGATATAACAGCGGTTTCCGGTATTAGTCTTAACCAGCAGGGATTGTATTCCGCCAAAGATGCGGCTACTGCCTCTTGGCTACATGAGTCGGGAATTACGGGTACAGGCAGCTGGAATTTTGGATGTTATGAACGGGAAGATACGGTAGAAATTTTTGGAAGTAAAGGTAAAATAGCATTCTCTATATTTGATGATGAACCAATAGTGCTTTCGAACAAACAAGGAAAAACAGAACTTTTTATTGCGCATCCGGAAAACATACAACTGTATCATGTACAGCAAATTCGGGAACATCTTTTGGGGAACAGCAAGCATCCTTCCAATGGTTTGACAGGCGCTCATACCAGTTGGGTTATGGACAAGATTATCGGTAATATTTAGGGTGTAATAAAAAACGGTTTGAATTTTTACGATAAATTTCCAAAAGGGAAGAATTACCAATAAAAACCTAAAGGTAAAACAGCTCAAACTGAATTGATTATTTTTGCATCATAGAACCAGCTACGTAACGAAGTGTATTTGTAATAAATAAAAATTGAACTGAGAATTTATTCGATTCAATAGCACTCTTTTTAAACAAATATCAATCTGCCAATTCCTAATAAAAGCATAATATGGAATTAGTTTCAAACTTCTTTTATTACATTTGTATATACAAATGACTTAATCGTTTATTAAATAAATGAAAATGGAAAATAAATTAAAAGTGCAAATCTGGTCGGATATCATGTGTCCGTATTGTTATATAGGAAAAAGAAGAATAGAAGGCGCTTTGGAGCTTTTTGAACACAAAAACGCAGTCGAAATTGAATGGAAAAGTTTTCAGTTAGACCCAAGCTTTATTGCTTCGCCTGAAGACAATATGGCGGATCATTTAGCCGAAAAATACAGAAAAGATAGGGATTGGGCACAAGACATGCTCGATAACATGACTCAAAATGCAAAAAATTCAGGATTGGATTTTCATTTTGAAAAAGCAGTTATGGCTAATTCATTGAATGCGCATCGCTTGTTACATTTGGCTAAAAAGTATAATTTGGCGAATGCCTTAGAAGAATTATTATTCAAAGCCTATTTAACCGATGGCAAGAATGTTAATGATTTGGACACATTGAAAGCGTTGGGACTGGAAGTAGGACTGAATGCCGAAACTATTGACGAAGTATTGTATTCTGATGCCTACGCAAATGAAGTACAGCAGGACATTGCAGCAGCGCAATCTATCGGTGTTCAAGGTGTTCCTTTTTTTGTTTTCGATAGTAAATATGCAGTTTCTGGGGCGCAACATGTTGAAACGTTTGTAAAAACACTCGAAAAAGTATGGGAAGAAGGTAAATTTGAAATAAAGCCTACTTTATTAAATACTACCGATGGAGACAGCTGCGGAATTGACGGATGTGACTAAAACAAAAATAACTTCAAACAAAATTCCCGTTGGCACAAATACCAACGGGAATTCTTAAACAAACCACTTATAACTAACTAAACTATCTTCTGTCTATTCTAATGGCTACACTACCGGATTCTCTAGTGTCCTCGATTTTGGCTTTTGTACCATTTGTTCTGTAATAGTAATAGTCATCATCATTCGAGTTTTGGTTGTTGCCATAATCGTTGTACCCATTGTTGTTTTGGTTGTATTCATAAACTCTTCCTCCTTTTACAGTTCCAACGACATCAACAATTTGACCACGACGGTTGTAGATAATTTCCAGCCCCCCTACTCGTTCCAAAGCATAACGGTTATATGTCATGTAAACTGAACCTACGCGTTTGATTCTATCATTTGAATCATAGTTGATAAACACATTTCCAACTTGCCTTACTCTACCCATGTTGTCGTGCTCTACTTTTACACCGTAATTTCCATTTCGAACATTTGCTGGCGCACCATACGTTTTATTTTTTCCATTTTTTTTGCCAACTTTATAATACATACCACCAGTTGAACCGGTTGAAGGGCGTGTATTAAAATCAAATTGTCCGTCAGGGAATATGAAGAACTCAATTCCTCTTTCTGTAAACACAATTGGGTCGGCATTTCTAAAATCTACTGGAGATCTTCTTTCAACAGAAAAATTGATTTTTTCTGCTGCATTCACTACACTACCTCCAAATACGAAGATACTAGCTACTAAAAGGGTAATTTTTTTCATGATACATATATTTTGAATTTTGCCTACTCTTGAGCTTTTCGGCTTACGCTTTTTTACTTATTTGATTAGGTATATTCAAGTAGCATGCCAAAGATTTGAACCACGGTTTTGTGTTTTTAGATTTTGAATAAATTCTATACGAGTAATTTATTTAAAATCAACACGTTAGTATTTCAAAAAAAAATAAAAAATAATTTTATTTAGAAGCGAACATTAAGATTTTTTTAATACAATTCTTGTTGACTCGATGAGTTTTTTTGTGGTTTTGACGAAGAAATAATCCGAAGAAAAGAGAAATAATCTAATTTTTAGAAACCTTTTTACTTAAAATTACTTATCAACATTGCTTTAAAATTAACTTTAGTTACAAACTCGCATCAATTGATATTGAGTAATTTTGCAACATGTATGCTTTAGTCGATTGTAACAATTTCTATGCTTCCTGCGAGCGTGTTTTTCAACCGAAATTCGTTGGAAAACCGGTTGCAATATTGTCAAATAACGACGGCTGTGTGATTTCCAGAAGCAATGAGGCAAAGGATGTAGGAGTTCCTATGGGTGCGCCAATATTCAAGATTAAGGAATTGGTAAAAGAGAAAAATGTAGAAATATTTTCTTCGAATTATCCGCTTTATGGTGATTTGAGTAATCGAGTGATGTCAATTTTAGGTCAATTTACACCAAATGTAGAAATTTACAGCATCGATGAAGCCTTTCTGAATTTTGATGGTTTGACTATTTCCGATTATCAGAATTATGGAATCCAAATGAAAACCCGCATACAAAAATGGGTAGGAATTCCTGTTTGCATTGGTTTTGCACCAACGAAAGCATTATCAAAAGTAGCCAATAAAATTGCCAAGAAATTCCAAGACAGAACGCAAGGTGTTTATGTTATTGATACCGAGGAAAAACGCATCAAAGCCTTGAAATGGACTAAGATTGAAGATGTTTGGGGCATTGGTTATCGCATGAATAAAAAGATGAAAACGAGAAATATTGTGACTGCTTTAGATTTTATTGCACCACAACACGAAGCTTGGATCAAAAAAGAAATGGGTGTGATAGGTATGCGTTTGAAATATGAACTGGAAGGAAAATCAGTTTTGGATTTAGAACCCATTGTTGACCAAAAAAAAAGTATCGCTACGACCCGAAGTTTTCCAAAACAGATTTCCGATTTTGATTTGCTGCGCGAACGTGTGGCTACTTTTGCATCGGTTTGCGCAGAAAAATTGCGAAAACAAAATTCCTGCTGTCATACCATTATTGTGATGCTGGTGGTTGATAAACATACGGTGCAAACTTCCAAATATTATTTTAACATGGCGATTACATTGCCGTATGCGTCAAATTCTACGTTGACAATTTCCAATGTAGCCATCGATATGTTGAAAAAACTGCACCAAGGAAATGAGCATTTGAAATTCAAGAAAGCGGGTGTTATCGTAACCGAATTGATTGATCAGGACAAGAAACAGCTGCAGTTGTTTGACGAGGAAAACCCGAAACATTTGGTGCTGATGAAAGTGATGGATGGTCTCAATAACAAAATTGGAGATAAAAAAGTAAAGTTGGCTACCCAAAATTTAAGTTTGACCTGGAATATGAATCAGAATCATTTATCACCAAAATACACCACTAATTTTAAAGATATTCTCGAAATAAAATGCCAATAAATAAAGATAAAGATCAAAAACTAACGTTCTTTCTACCTGATTTTGAAAGTGACTTAAAAATTCCTTTCATAAACGAAGGTGTTTCGGCGGGATTCCCCTCGCCTGCCGCGGATTTTATGGAGACGAATATTGATTTAAACAAAGAACTTAGTGAAAATCCGTTAGCAACTTTTTACATCAAAGTCAAAGGGAATTCCATGATTGATGCCGGTATAAATGACAAAGATGTTCTTGTCGTGGACCGAAGCTTGGAACCGCAGAACAACAAAATTGCAATTTGCTTTATCGATGGTGAATTTACCGTAAAACGCATGCAACTGGAAAAAGACTGTTTGTATCTGATGCCAGAAAATTCCAATTATTCTCCGATAAAAGTCACCGAAGAAAACCAATTAATCATTTGGGGAATTGTGACCTATGTGATTAAGAAGGTATAGCGTCGTTTTTAGTTAAAAACTACTGTAAAGAGAACCGGGATATGAATATGCAAATAAAAAATGTACAAAAAGAAAGTACGAATTTCTAATAATTGGTTAAAATTGATTTTTATAGTTTAAAAAATTTAGGACTCAATTTCAATAAAAAAAATCAAATTATTATAAGCCGTTTCTAGTAATAACTATAAATTGCTATTCAAATACTCATTAAGTATTTGCAAACAGTACCATTCCTGTCTTGGTAAATGAAAAGGGCCTTTGAACATATTTCCTTTGGCGGTTTGGGCAATAGTCCCATCCTTATGTAAATAGCCAAACCATTCTCCATTGGCTGCATCATGAAATTTATCGTACGCATAATCATGGACCATTTTATGCCATTTTGCATATTTTTCATCACCAGTCATGGTATAGGCTAAGAGTGTCGCGATGATTACCTCATTATGAGGCCACCAAAATTTCATGTCCTGCCAGTATTCCTGTACCGGTTTATCATACACATCACGGAAATATAAAATACCGCCATCTTCCTTATCCCATCCGCGTTCCCACATATAATCAAGTATTTTACAGCCCAACGCAATTAAATGGGGGTCGTTATTTCTGTGTTTTGCTTCATGCAAAATGAACCAAGCTCCTTCAATGGCATGTCCGGGATTCAAGGTGCGTCCATCAATATGATCGATTATAGAACCATCTGGTGCTACTTGTTCCATGACGCATTTAATATCGTCTTTTACAAAATCGCGCTCAATTTCGGTAATCCATTTGCTGATCCATTCGTCACAACGCGGATCTCCTATGTTTTCTCTTAATTGTTGCGCCGTGTTCATCATAATCATCGGCACTCCAATTCCTTTAGAAGGACGGGTTGAAGTAAATTTAGGTTCTAATAAACCCGGAGTACTGGAGTATTCAATACATTTTCCGAATAAAAAACGGGCTTTTTCAGCAACAGCCTCATCTCCGCTTGCTTTTGCATAAGCTGACATCGCAATAACGGCAAAGGTTTCCGAAAAATAATAGCGACGTTTACGTATCGGTTGTCCATCACGGGTTACATGAAAAAACATCTGCCCATCGGTATCAAAACAATGATTATTTAAAAAATCGATACCAGATTTAGAACCTTCCAGCCATTCTTGTTTTGGTTCAACGGTATTGTAAAGTGTTGCCAATAACCAAGCGGCACGGCCTTGTATCCAAACGGCTTTGTCATCGTCAATCAAACTTCCGTCCTGATCCCGCATTAATAAATAACCTCCAAACTCGGTATCAATAGAACGTGGAAACCAAAATGGAACGGTGTCATTTAATAATTGATTCTGATAAAACTCTTTTAGGTTTTGGAGATCTGTTTTTGAATAGCTCATTTTAATATATTTTTAGAAACCAATATTTTTTCATTCACACTGGTTGTTAACTTTTAGGTCGTTTGGTTAATGTTATTGACTATTTGTTTTAAAATTTATAGCTGTTAACAGGCTGGACAATGCGTGTTACTATATCAGATAAGGCGAAATCTGGAAATTTCGCCTCAACGGATAAAAAACCAACCAAACCAAACAAATTTATGAGAACATAGTAGCGCTATGTTTGTGAATAGTAGGCATAGACAAAGTCATTTCCCTTTGGGTACAGGAAACTGATTTGAACAAGTAAAGTGATTAAAACAATAACGGTCTTTAAAGCAAATCCTGACGTGGAGTCTGCCTTTGATATTTTTTCGTACCCATTTATTATGAAACACCGCTAAAATAACTCTCAATAGTTATGAGAGATTATTATGGGTGCTAAATGAGTTGAAACAAGTCCCTTGTTACTGTTGGATTTCCATAAGATCTCTTTAATTAAACCGGAAACAGTTAACTGTTTCCGGTTTAATCTTTAGAGTGTAGTTCTAAAATCCAGATTTTATTATGGATTTTGAGTGATTTTTGGATTGAAGTTAATGGTGTTTTGAGATATTGGAAACAATATCTTTTTACCTACCATTGATGGAACAAGATTTGTTTTATTGAAACGAACTAAATCCCACCACGCTTTACCTTCAAAAGCTAATTCTTTTAGACGTTCATTTAAAATAACATCATTATTAGCTGCCTGAGAACCATTTGTAAATGAGGCAGAAGCATCGGCTCTTTGCATTACTAGGTTCATTTCGGCAGTTGGATCCTGACCTAAAGCATTTTTAATTTCTGCTTTCATCAACAAGATGTCAGCCCAACGGTAAATAATGATATCGCTGACAAATCTTCGGGTAGCGCCGTCAACAGTTCCATTATATTTTACCAAACCTGTTACTACCGGAGTAGATCCATTATATAAAGTTAAATAAGTAGCTGTTTTTCTGGTATCGTTGGCCGCAAAGTTAAAACGCGTAATATCCGGTTGAACTCTGGAAATACCTGCATTACCAGCACCAACTCCCAAAGTTCCAAAAGTTGCAGTTGCAGTTGCAGCTGTTAATGGAGCAAAGTCACTTGGTCCAACAAACATAAAAGAATTCCAATTATCAGATAAAGAGGAAGGCACATCTGCTAATGAATAGCGCACTGCAAAAAGCACTTCAGCATTTCCTTTATTGGTAAAACCAAATACATCTTTGAAATTAGGTAATAATGTGGGTGCTGAAGGAATAGCATTAATTGCAGTCAAAGCCGTATTTAAATCAGCATTTCCGCCACCTAATTGTTTTGCAGTCCATAAATTTACATCTGCTTTTAAAGCATAAGTTGATGATACGGATAATTGGGTTTTATTGTTTGTTGCATCCGGATAATTGGTAATCGCCAATTCAATATCAGACTTAATAAATGCAAAAGTTTCTTCAATTGTATTACGCGGAACAATATATTCGGATTGATTTGTATTCTCAGTTGGCGTAGTTACTATTGGTACACCACCCCAAGAACGAGCCATTATGAAATAAGCCAAAGCGCGCATAGAATACGCTTGCGCGATGTATCTCTTTTGCTCATTCACGGTTGTTGGACTAAATTGAATCGTCGGAACATATTTCAAAACTAAATTCGCTTGGTGAATTACCTTGTATAAACCAGCCCAGTCCACATCTATATTTTGTGCCGTTAGGTTATTATTGTAATAATTTGCCAAACTCAGAGGTGATTGTACACCACTAGTTATTTCAGCACTTCTTGCTCCTCCCAAAAGGTAATAATTTTGTTGGGTTTGGGTTCTAAAGTTGAAGTACATGCCGTTTACACCAGCTTTCGCATCATCTTCTGTTTTCCAAAAACTGGCAGAAGTAATTACGCTTTCAGATTGTAAGTTTAAATCGTCTTCACACGAACTGAATAGTGAAAGTCCTGTAAAAAGTATAGAATATAAAAGAATTTTCTTTTTCATGATATTTATTATTAAAAATTACAAACCAATATTTAAACCAAGGATGAAGTTTTTTGGAACAGGATAAGTCCCTTTTGCTCCGGCATCATTTAATGCAAGACTCGAACCACCGTCAACACCTTGTACTTCCGGGCTTAAACCACTGTATTTAGTAAAATAGTGTAAATTGCTTCCTGTTACATAAACACGTACATTAGATAATCTTGCTTTCTCAACCATTGATTTTGGGAGCGTATAGCTGAATGTAATTTCTCTGATACATAGATAATCCCCACTTTCGTAGTAGCGGCTATTTCCTTGGAACATATTAGTATTATAAGCGGCACCACTTGCTTCAGAACGGAATAAGTTGTTTTGGTTGGTTTGATCCGCCCAACGGTAACGAGGTACATCTGTAATGTCCCCTTCTTTTTGCCAAGATTGTAAGCTTTCGGCCAATAATCCGTAATTTCCTTGAAATTGACCTACAAAACGCGCTCTGGCCTCATTGTAAATAGTAGCTCCTAAAGAGTAATCAGTTCTTACGGTTAATGAAAATCCTTTGTAATTGGCATCAAAATTAAACCCTCCTACAAATTTAGGGAACATATTACCCATGTAAGTTCTGTCACGGCTGTCAATTGTACCATTGGCATCAGCATCTAAAAAGACTGCGTCTCCAGCAAATTTCTTACCTGTTGGGTTACCGCCGCCTGCTGCAGTTTTAGTTACATAATTATCCTTTGTAGTTAAGTTGTAAGCATCGGCTTCTGCTTGTGTAGAAAGAATACGCAATTGTTTGTGGGCATAAAAGTCACCAATTTTTTGACCCTCTTGTAAACCACCCACAAATTTATAAGAACCGCTAGCTGCGTCCCAAATTTCAGTTCCACCAATTCTATTGTTTAAATTCCCGTTGAAAGGTAATTTTTCAATTACGTTTGTATTGTGCGAAACATTGGCCCCAACATTAATTTTCAATTCATTTTTGTTGTAAACATTAGCGTTTAATTCTAATTCAAAACCTTTACTTCTTAATCCGCCTAAATTTGTTAGTACTGTAGAGAAACCACTATTAGAAGGAAGAGTCAAATTAGTCAATAAATCAGAAGTTAATTTATTATAAAAGTCTCCGATTATTCTAATTCTGTTGTCGTGAATACCCAAATCAAAACCGGCGTTTAAAGTTTGTGATTGCTCCCATTTCAAACCTGGATTTGCAATTTGAGAATTTATAATTGCAGATTGACCATTGTAACTGTTGGCAAATCCGTTAGCAGAACCGGAATATAATCCACCTGCTTGAAAATCACCCAATGTGCCTAAGTTTCCGTTTACTCCATAACTTCCACGAAGTTTGAAAGAAGAAACAGCTTCGGGCATCACTTTCCAAAAATTCTCTTCATGTGCATTCCAACCTACAGATAATCCTGGAAAAAAACCATATTTTTGATCCGGACCTAAACTTGAAGCACCATCATAACGGAAAGACGCTGTTGCAAAATACCTGCTTTTGTAATCGTAATTTACACGACCAAAAACACTATTCAATACTAACTTTGTATTGTTACTAAATACAGAAACCGGTATAGGTGACGAATCCAAAGTTTGAGCAAGATCCGAAGGGCTTCCTTTTCCAGAAGCATTAAATGTTTTTATGGTTCTTTCAAATTTAGAGACCCCTAATTTTGCATCAAAAGCACCTAGGTTATCCAATGGCTTAATATAATTGAATACTCCTTCGTATTGATATTGAGTCAATTGGTTGCTTGTTCTAGTGGCGGTACGCGTATTGTCAACTAGACCATTGTTCCCACTTAAAAAAGCTTGTTGGAAAGTATTGTTATTGTCACTTTCGCTGTAAAGCGATAATGAAGGAGTGAAGCTAAAATCTTTAGTGATTTTCAAATCACCATCAACACCCATCTGTAATTTATTATTTTCATTGATCCCTTTCACTTTACCCATTTGGTATAATGGATTTCCGTTGATGTTGTTTTGGCCTGGAGCCAAAGTACCATCTTCCAAGTATAATTTTGTTGTAGGGGAGTTTCCTAAATACCTGTTGAAAACAACGCTATTGGCAACGACTTGATTATTGCTTGATTTAGAGTATAATACTCTACCGTTTACAGTAAAGTTATCGGCTACTTTCAATGAAGCATTCAATTTACTGGTGAAACGTTGGTACCCGGTAAAAATAGTGATACCATCCCCTTTTAAATACCCTAAACTTAAATCAAATACACCGGTATCTCCACCACCACTAATACCTAAAGTGTGATTTTGTGTAATTGCATTTTGAAATAAAACATCATTCCAATCCGTGCTTTTATACATAATAGTATTGGCAGCATTAAGAGGATCTGCTATTTCTTGCCAACCTTTAGCTTGTAAACCTTGAATAGTAGTTGCAGATAAATTTGATTTTAACAAAGTAGCAAATGGCGTATTTGATAATAAATTATTTCCTGTTCCGGCAGGAGTAGCTCCCGTTAATTGTCCTAATCTCGCAACACCTGTGGTAGTCGAAAGTCCGGCAATTTCGGCAGCATTATACAAACCTAAACGTTGCAATCTAATATAGTCTCCACCATCTAAAAAGTCATATTTTTTACCTACTTGACTATTTTGCGTAGAAACATTATAAGTGATTTTAGTTTTACCGGCTTTACCAGTCGAGGTTGTAATAATAATTACACCATTAGAAGCACGTGCTCCATAGATTGATGTTGCTGCAGCATCCTTTAACACTTGTAAAGAGGCAATATCCAGAGAGTTGATATCGTCAATCTGAGTACGAATAACTCCGTCAACAATATACATAGGAGTTGCGCCTGCCGGATTGTCAATAGAAGTACCTCCACGAACTAAAATGTCAGATGCTTTACCTGGTTGCCCAGATGCTGTACGTACCACTAAACCCGTTACATTTCCCTGTAATGCTTGTGTTACATTTGAATAAGGAACATTTTCTAAAACTTTTTTGTCTAATTTAGAAACTGAGGTGCTTAAGGTTCGTCTGTTTTGCGAACCATAACCTACAACAATAACCTCATTCATTTGCTGTCCTACTTCTTTTAGAACTATAGCAAGAGGCATATTTCCAATAGTTACTTCTTGTTCCTGAAGTCCAATGTAAGAAACAACTAATGTTGTAACATTGTCAGGAACTTCAAATGCAAAATTTCCGTCAAAATCGGTTTGTGTTGAAATAGTAGTGCCTTTGGCAATAATATTTACTCCAGGTAAAGTTTCTCCTTTTTCATTAGTTACCTTTCCAGTAATTTTCTTTTGGATTGTTTCTAATTTGGTTGTTTCTTTTGTAGCGGTACTGTTTTTTTCAAAAAAAACAGTCGTTCTTAAAGATCCTGAAGCTGATGCTTGAACGGTAAAAGCGACTAGAAATAAGGATGTTAATTTCATAGCTTTCCCAAAGTTAGGGGTAAGCCAATAATTTTTAGGCTTGCTTTTTGGTAATAAATACATACTTTTGTAATGGTTTTGGTTAATAATTCTTCCTTCTTGGTTTATTTATTTGTTTTCAGAACCTAGTCCTTTTTTATCAGGACCCAACCAGCGATGTTAGTAGCATTTGCTGGTTTTTTTATGGATTAAAAAATAAATAAATATTTTGTAAAAAAGGGTTGCCCCGCTCTAGTCTAACTATTATGCAATCACTTTTAAAAAAAATCTCAGTTTTAAAATAAAATTATACTTTAGTTCTCAAAGGCACCTCTTTCTCATTTACAACCTCTACGTCACATTAGAGAATTATCTGTGCAAAATTATTTTGAGATTTCCAATATTAAAAAAAGGGAATTCTCTTTTTGTGCTACTAATTCCTTTCTGTGTTTTATTCTCTTAAACTAGGCTATATTTCTTGATACAGCTTCAAGGTGAGAAGATGAAAAACAGATATTAGGAACAACAATAAAATAGAATATTTATTTCTCTGTGTTATTGGCTTAATTATCACGATGGTAAATATATAAAATAATTTAATAATTATACTACAATTAATAAAATATTTTAATAATAAAAATTAGAATACTAATTTAAATGTTAATTAACGAGAATATTTTTTATCAAAGGCTGAAAATAGCGGTAATTCCGACATGGAGTCATTTTAGTTATAATCATGGGAAAATAGTACTTATTATATAATTATCAGTAAATTCTTACTTAATGATTATTGCAAAATTTCAGGAATACAACCCGTTAGGTGCAATTATTTGAAGAAAAATAAATACGCCCAACAGATTTTAAATAAGATTTTACTGATGAAAAAGTTATAAAATTCTGTTTTCTAGATTTTTTAACGTGTCTTTATTTATTTTGGCTATGTTTGTTCCAATCTTATTGTATTAAAACTTACAGCCAACCCATAATATGAATTCCCAATTGATATCTTCAAATGAATCTGCTCTTTTACTAAGGGTGGCAGCGGGAAATGAATTGGCTTATACACAACTTGTCGAAAGACACTGGAAAAAGGTACTTCAGCATGCCCTCAGCTTTGTAAAATCATATCCAGTTGCCGAGGAATTAACGCAAGATGTTTTTATTCAGGTTTGGGAAAAACGAAAAAAACTATCTGAAGTAAATAGTTTTGACAACTACCTCTTTATCGTGAGCCGCAATTTGATTATTAGCCATATTCGGAAAAAACTTATAGAAACAGATTCGCTAAAAGGAGAAAAACTACATGAGCTATTTTTCAAACCAGACGAACAATATGAGTTTAAAGAATTGGTTGAAATTATAAATGAAGGAGCTGCACTTTTATCAGAACCTAGGCGTTCCGTTTTCCTGTTAAGCCGCATGGAAGGTAGAGATGCTGACTATATCAGTAAAGAATTAGGTATCGCTACAAGAACCGTTCGTTGGCACTTAGTACAGGCATTAAATTTTCTTAGAAATTACCTGCACAAGCATTATAATGTCAATTTATTAACACTAATTTCATTAGGTTTAATTTTTTTTTCCTAATTTTTTCATTTTTCATTGCCACTTTAGCAACCAATCCTCGTCTTTATAATTGGAGGACAGTTCAGGTCGGCCCAAAATCTTGTATTTATGTATCAAAACAAAGTGTTTAGAGAACTTATGGATCAGTTTATTTCTGGAGAAATTTCTCCTGAAGGTAAAGCAAAGCTACTTGGAATGTTGGATAATCCCAAATATTCAGAGGAATTGAATGTCATTCTTCGAGAAAATTATGACTCAGTAGAAATTCCTTCTATTGGTTCTGAAGCAACCGAAAAATTCATCAAAGAACTCAGGGTGAAAATAAATACTTCTTCAAAAATAAAAGAATCGTCCGTTTTTGGGTTATTCAACTGGAGAAAAATAGCGGTAGCTGCAAGTATTTTAGTAACCGTTGGTATTGGAACTCTTGTTCTCTTTCAAAAAAATGGTCAATCCTCTATTGAGGTAGCGTCAAAGGATAGCGATGATAAAGAACCAGGTAAAACAGGCGCAATACTTACTCTTTCCAATGGTTCAAAAATCGTTTTGGATAGTGTAGGAAATGGATTATTGACCAATCAAAACAATACGGCTGTTTCAAAAAAGAATGGCGGAGTTGTATATACAGCAGGTAGCGATGCACAAATAGTATACAATACAATGACCACTCCAAGAGCGCGTCAGTATAATCTAGAATTGTCAGATGGCACCAAAGTATGGCTCAACGCTTCTTCATCAATTACTTTTCCAACTGCTTTCGCGGCAAACGAAAGAAAAGTAATTCTAACTGGAGAAGCTTATTTTGAAGTAGCCAAAGATAAAACAAGACCTTTTAGAGTTGCAGTCAATGATATGCAGGTAAATGTATTAGGAACACATTTTAACGTAAATGCCTATAATGATGAAGATGTCGTAAACACCACCCTTTTAGAAGGAAGTGTATTGCTTACCGAGAAAGGGAAAAAAGTACTATTGAAACCTGGGCAGCAAGCCGAAAAGCAAAAATCAGGTGCGATCGTTGTAAAAGATAATGTAAATTTAGAGGAAGTGATGGGCTGGAAAAACGGTGTATTCTACTTTGAAAATGCTAGCATTCAAACGGTTTTGCGACAAGTAAGTCGCTGGTATGATGTAGATGTAGTATTTGAAAAAGGAGTACCCACAAGAACATTTGAGGGTGAAATACAAAGAAATTTACAGTTATCACAAGTGTTGAAAATTTTAGAAAAAAATAAGGTGCGCTTTAAAATCGAAGGAAAGATTTTAAGAGTGATGCCTTAACAATATATACGACAAAACGGGGAAACCTTTTTTTATAAAATATGTATTTGTATCCATAAAAAAAGCCAGTAATGCTTGTAACATATACTGGCTTGTTCCTAAAAAAGGAACAGTTATGAGAAATAGATAGATAAACCTAGCAAGGAGAATTTATTATTAACCAATAACCATTACCAAAAGTATGAAATTATTACCAAAAACCAAGCCAAAAAACCATTGGCTAACTTCAAAAACCTGGAAAGTTATGAAATTAACGTCCATTCTAGTTATTGCCCTAACTTTACAAGTTTCTGCGGCAGCATCTTCACAAACGATTACTTTTTCCGGAAAGAGCGTAGCGTTTAAAAAAGTATTATCGGTCATAAAAAATCAAACTAATTATGTTTTTTTCTATGATGTGGCTATTTTAAAAAATGTTAAGCCAATTTCTATAAATGTAGTAAATGCCCCAGTTGAGAAAGTACTGGAACAAGCTTTCTTAGATGCCCCAATTACATGGATTATTGAAGGTAAAACAATTTCGTTTGTTCCTAAATTCGAGATAGCAAAAAAATCAATCAATTTGGCGCCAGTTATAATGCAAATAAAGGGTAAGGTCACCGATGAAAAAGGAGAACCGCTAGCTGGAGCCACTATACTCATAAAAGGTACTAAAAAGGCCGTGGTGACAGATTTTGATGGTAAGTTTACAATTGATGTCCCTGATTCCAAAAGTGTTCTTGTTGTTTCCTATACAGGATTTATCGCTAAGGAAGTGGCTGTGGGTGCCGGTGGAAATTCCATGGAAATTCAATTAGTAGAAGATAATACTGCTTTAGATGATGTTGTTGTTGTAGGTTATGGTAAGCAAAAGAAAGGACAAATTGTTGGAGCTGTTAGCACTGTAAAGGGCGAACAAATGCGATTTCCTACCAGAAACTTAACCAATAATATGGCGGGTCAGGTTGCTGGTCTTATTGCGATACAAAGATCCGGAGAGCCGGGTTATGACAACTCTGAATTCTTCATTAGAGGGATAAGCACTTTTTCAGGAGCAGGAGCTAAGCCTTTAATTTTGGTGGATGGTGTTCCTCGTGCAATAAATGATATTGAACCGGATGAGATAGATACCTTTACGGTGCTTAAAGATGCTGCCTCAACGGCAGTTTATGGTGCGGAAGGAGCTAATGGTGTAATAATCATTACGTCAAAAAGAGGAAGGGCTCAAAAACCAGTCATCAGTTTTAGGACAGAACATAGTTTATCGCAACCTACAAGGCTTCCTAAATTTGTAGATTCTGCTGATTATCTTGAATTGTATAATGAAGCCTTAAGAAATGACGGGCAAACACCAATTTATAGTGATGCTCTTATTTCAAAATACAGAAATAATGTAGATCCGGATCTTTATCCGAATACAGACTGGCTGGGTACTATGTTAAAAAAACTTACGGATGCCCATAGATATACCCTAAATGTGCGTGGAGGGACTGAGCAGTCACGCTATTTCGTTTCTGGAGCCTATTATGGTGAGAGCGGAATTTTTCAAGACAATCCTAATCCGCGTTATGAAACTAATATTGGAGTTAAACGTTTCAACTTGAGAAGTAACATTGATATGGATATTTCAAAAACAACGTTGTTGAGCGTGGATCTCAGCGGACAATATTTGGTAAATCGGTATCCAGGAACGTTTGCTGTGGGAACGCTTTCTCCATCTGCAACTATTTTTCGACAAATGATGATTACGCCTCCTCATCTTTTTCCTCCAGTCTATAGTGATGGTACGCTTTCAACATTCAATTCTGAAGCTGAAGCAAATAAAAGAAACCCGTATAATCTGTTGCATAATGCCGGTTATTCAAAAGAATGGCGTTCCAGTATCCAATCGGCAGTGCGATTAGAACAAAAATTAGATGTTGTTACTCCAGGCTTGTATTATCGCGGTTTGGTGAGTTATGATTATAACGGGAATTTTTCTGCCGGCAGAATTGATAACCCAAGCAAGTTTCTTGCTACAGGCAGGGATGCGAATGGCAATCTCATTTTTTCAACAAGCGTTTCAGGCACACCGGATTTGCCTGAACCTGTAGAAACAAGCAATGCAACCAAGAATGTTTATATGGAATCCTCTCTAAACTACAAAAGAGTATTTGACAGGCATACTGTAGAAGGGATGGCATTGTATATGCAAAAAGAGAGTCAACTTAATACAGAGGCTCTTGCTTTTAGAAAACAAGGAATAGTGGGTAGGGCAACGTATTCGTTTGACAATCGCTATTTTATAGAGGGAAATTTTGGTTATACCGGAAGTGAAAAATTCGCAGACGGGTACCGATATGGTTTTTTCCCGGCTGTAGGTATTGGCTATCAAATATCGAACGAAAAATTCTATCCGGAAGGCTTAAAGGATTATTTGACCACTTTACGATTTAGAGCCTCTATGGGACGCACTGGAAATGACGAGACACTTGTGAGTGGGGCTGATCGATTCCTTTATCGTCCTACCTTTGGTATGGCCGCAGGAGGGTTTAATCAGGGAATTACCTCTGGCGGTGGCTCAAATGGTCTTGGAGCAGGGATAATAGAAGGTCGCGCTGAAGCCCCATATTTAGGATGGGAAATTGAAGAAAAACAAAATTATGGCGTTAATATAGGATTGTTTAATGGTCGTGTTGAAATTATTGCAGACTATTTCAAATCGGAAAGAACATCTATTTTATTGCAACGAAGAACGATTCCTGGTGTCGCAGGTTTCAGGCAAGCCCCTTATGAAAATTTTGGGAAAGTTAAAAATTGGGGGATAGATGGAAGTCTTAACGCTAATCAAACCATAGGTGATTTAAAAATTGGTTTTAGAAGTACCTTTACCTTTGCAAGAAATGAAATCACCGAATATGATGAATTACCGCAGCCCTATCCATGGATGGCCACTACAGGGTCAAGGATAGGTGATAACGTATTGTATATAGCAGAACGTTTGTACACTGATGATGATTTTGTTATAACTCAAAACACTAATGGAACCAATTCTTATGCATTGAAAAGCGGAATACCTGTTCCTACTTTAAATGGAAGAATAGGACCTGGAGATATAAAATACGAGGATTTGAATGGTGACGGTTTGATTAATCAATTTGACAGAAAAGTAGGTGTGGGTAATCCCACAAACCCTGAAATTAACTATGGAGCTGGGTTAAATCTTGAATACAAAGGGTTTTATGTGAGTGCATTTTTTCAAGGAACAGCCAATACCTCGGTAATTTTTGGAGGTAATACCCCTGAAGCATGGAATCCTTTTGCTTTTGGAGTAGATCAATCTAATTACAGGACATTTGCTTTAGACCGTTGGACAGAAGCAAACCCAAGTCAAAATGTGCTAATGCCACGTTTGCATAGTATTGCTAATAATGGAGCTAATAACAATGTACAAAGCACATGGTGGCTTAAAGACGGTAGTTTTCTTCGTTTGAAAAATGTTGAAATTGGGTATAATCTTCCTAAGTTCATCACGCAGCAGGCACATATAAATACGGCGAGAATATACATGATGGGGTATAACTTAACGGTTTGGGATAAAATAAAACATTGGGATCCTGAGACAGGAAACGGAAACGCAGGCTTGAATTATCCATTGCCTCGCACGATTACGTTTGGACTTGAATTGACACTTTAAAAATTTAATTATTTCGATATGAAATGAGCATAACCGTAAATTGGTCGCAAACACCAATGAAGATATGCGAATTACATATGACCGATAAAAAACAATAAATATCTACATATGAAAAACAGTATAAAAATTTTTCTATTTACACTTGTATTGGGGTTTTCCTCTTGCAGTAAAGATTATCTCGACGTCTCTGATGAGCTTTCGGGCGGTTTAAACAATGTTGATCAGGTTTTTGATAATGCGGCCTATACCAGAAGATGGTACGCCAATGTTTTCACAGGAATACCAGATTATACTGATATGGTTCATGCCAATTGGGATGCTGGAGGACAAACTGGTTTACAGAACCCATGGACAGGAATGACAGATGAAATAAACACAGGCTATGGTGATAATGCTAATTATCAAATTGCATTCCGCAACTCTTCAAACATGGGGTTTCATAGATGGAACACACTTTATGCATTGATAAGACAGGCTAATATTTTCCTGGAAAAGGCCAAAGTTATTCCGGATTCGGGGGTTAATGCTGACAAACTTGAATCAATAGAACTTGATAAGATGATAGTCAATGTGAAGTTTATGCGTGCGTATTATCATTATCTTTTGCTGGAGCAATATGGTCCGGTGCCTATCATGGATAGGTCTTATAATCCTGGTGAAGATCTTGACATACCCCGTTCCTCTGTTGATGAGGTAGTTAATTTTATTGATGCCGAGTTGGTTAAGGTTATCCCGTTGTTACCGCAAACACCGGCTACCAATGATGATGTAAAAGCTTTGCCTACTAAAGGCGCGGCCTTGGCAGTGAGAGGAAAATTATGGATTCATGCCGCAAGCCCTTTATTAAACGGAGGATTTACTGAAGCACTTGCATTGGCTGATACCGACGGTAAAAAATTGTTTCCGGCTGCGGATCCTGCAAAATGGAACAAAGCAGTACAGGCTCTTAAAGACCTTATTGATTATGCAAATGGAAATCACCAGTTGTATAAAAATACCGGTGTATTCGACCCGGCTAAATCGGTTTACGAACTGTTTCAGGTATATAACAGTGAAATTATTTGGGCTACATCCGTAAATGGAAACGTTGGGCTCAATGGAGATCGTTGGGAAAGAAGAGCAACGCCTCGTAGCGAAACCAATGGATTGGGAAGTACAGCTGTATTGCAGGAACTAGTTGATGATTTTTATATGAAAGATGGAAAGCCAATTAAAGCCACCAGTTTTTTACCGGCATCCACAGCGTATTCAGAAACAGGAACTAGTTCATACACTGAGGCAGTAACAGCCACAGCGCCATTCGCATCAGCCACACCAACCCCGGTTAACAATATGTATATCAATCGAGAACCCCGTTTTTATAATACGGTATTCTTTGCAGGAAGAAGATGGCATGTATCCAACAAAGTGACTCATTTTTACGTGGGAACACCAAATGATAGAAGTGTTCCTCCAGCTCAATATACAGCTAGCGGTTATTTGCTCTATAAAAGATACAATAGAACGGTAAGTTTGCCGAGCCCGGGTCTTGCGACTAGGTTCAGACCATCAATCATTTTCAGGCTGGCAGAGTTTTATCTGTTATATGCAGAAGCACTTAATGAAGTGAGTCCGGGCAGCCCTGATGTGTTGAAGTATGTGAATCTGGTAAGAGAGCGTGCCGGCTTACCTAATCTTGAAGTGTTAAATGCGGGTATTGCAGGGAATAAAGCCTTGCAAAGGGAAGCTATCAGACGTGAGAGCCGTATCGAATTGGCAACAGAGGGTCAACGTTATTTTGATGTAAGAAGATGGATGATCGCTGAAGCTCCTGAAGGCAGACAAGCGGGTGACTTCTCTGGAATGAATATGGCCGGAAATGCGACTACATTCTTTCAAAGAACAAATTTTCAAACTCGCATTTTTGAACGTAAACAATATTTATATCCAATACCATTTAGTGAAATGCAGAAGAGTAAAAACTTAGTGCAGAATTGGGGATGGTAATATATTGAGTTGTCAAAAAACGGTTTTTCTAAATTTATTGGACAAAACTGGCCTTGAACGAACGAAATACCATACTGTAAATTCTCAGTATAAAACCTAGCGAAAAACATTGGTTTGTTTTGGTTAAAAAGGCATCATCAGATTTATTTATGATGGTGTCTTTTTTTTTGTATGCAGATCTGTAATTATTAAGTTAGTCAACCAACCAGAGCATTGCCTTTTCGAGTACTGCTTTAAAGAGCCGAGTTTTAGGATCGGCTTAAAACAGATTTTCAATACGGTTAAATAAATAACAGATTTTTTGAATCGGTATTTCCCCACTAAAAAAAATAAAAAAAATATTTATGAAGAACAGGATAAGTTTAAAAAAAATACAGAATGGAATTTTATTTTTATCAGTAATGTCCTTGTCACTATCGGCTTGTTCCAAAGAAGATACACCAGTGCCGCCTGAAAATAAGGCCCCTACAGCAAATGCAGGAGCCGATCAAACCATAACTGTAAATACAGTAACATTAAATGGTAGCGGAACCGATGTTGACGGAACGATTAAATCTTACGAGTGGTTAAGAATTGATGGACCCACACAATATAGTATTGCCGCACCTACACAGGCACAAACAGCTGTCAACAATTTAACGCAAGGAACTTATCAATTTGTACTAATTGTAACCGATAACCTGGGAGCAAAAGTGCGAGATACGGTAACAGTAATAGTAAATCCCAAAGTCTGGACACTTGTATTTGAGGATAATTTTAATGCTACCGGAAACTTTGATACTAGCAAATGGTCTTATTGTTCCAGGAATAATGCGTCATGGGCAAAATATCTGACTTCCACATCAGATTATGCATCATTGGATGGTAGTAATTTACTTTTAAAAATGGATAATAAAACAATTTCCAACGATGCGGTTCCTTACCATTCGGGTGGTATTGAAACCAATGGAAAAGTTGCGTTCACGTATGGAAAAGTTGAGGTAAGGGCAAAATTTACCCAGGGTCAGGGCTCATGGCCTGCAATCTGGATGATGCCTGCAACTCCCAATGCTTATGGTAGCTGGCCCAATAGTGGTGAAATTGATATCATGGAGCATGTTAATAATGAAAATGTAATTCATCAGACTGTTCATAATGGCGCAGTTACCAATTCTAGCGGAGTAAGTTCAGTAACTAAATCTTCTAGTTATATTGCTAGTGATTATAATACCTATGGTATTATTTGGCAAGAGAATAAAATAGAATTTTATTTGAATGGAGTGCTTACAAGTACTTACAATAAACCAGCCAACGCAACGAGTGCCCAGTGGCCATTTGATAAACCATTTTATTTAATACTGAATCAATCTGGGGGCGCAGGATGGCCAGGGCCTATTACCGATAGCAATCTGCCTTTTCAGATGCAGGTAGATTGGGTACGTATTTCACAATAACCAAACTAAAATAGTGCTTCTATCTTGCTTAGATAACATATTTCTTTTGAGATTCCTTATAAGTAGGCTAGCCTTTTTTATCTTTCTATAACTTTTAATTTAAAAGCCATGTTAAAATCTTTTTGAGTTTGATTTAAATTACTCTTACAATCAATATTTTTCATATTAGTTAACTTTTGTGCCAACTTATTCCAGAAGATAAATATTGACAATGCCCCTAGAAAATTTGATAGAGCCATGTATTTATATCCAATTCAATTCTCTGAGATATCAAACAGTAGAAAACTGGTACAAAATCCAGGTTGGTAATTTCCGAATTAAAGAATTAGTAATTTACTATTTTATAAAGGAGTTGATTGAAAATATTTTTTGACAACTCCTTTTATTTAAACGGTCAGTATTATTGTGCAGACAATAAAGTGGCGGGTCAGAAGTATCTATTTTTGATGCACCGAGACAGATATCAAGTAGTTATCTGTTGTAATCAGTGTAACATTGAAAGATGTAATTTAAAACAGTCCAAACGGTAAAAAGTATTTAAATAGTTGCAATAGTATTGATTGCGACACATCAATAAGATTTTTAAATTTTGGTTTGCTTGTGGTTAGTTTGGTTAAAAAGGTGTTGTCAGCTTTAATTCTGATGACGCCTTTTTTTAAATGTTATTTAATGTTATAACCTAGGTAATGTCATGGTACCATGCAAAAAGGCTTCCAATAGTATTGGAAGCCTTTCTTTATAGCTAAAAAATGAAATTTACACGGTATGTTTTGGATTAAATCCGTCTTCGCTTAATTCGGTGTGCACGTAATCAGCAACCATTTCAGCTTCATAATCAACTTTTTCTCCTTTTGAAAGTTTGTTGATGGCTTTTTCCATAATTTGGTAAATTACCGGAACTACCACCAAAGTTAGGAATAATGAGGAAATTAATCCCCCAATAATTACCCAGGCCAAACCGTTTTTCCATTCAGCTCCAGCTCCAGATGCTAGTGCAATCGGGAACATACCAAATACCATCGCGATAGTTGTCATCAAAATTGGACGAAGACGCGCATGATTCGCTTGGATTAATGCTGTTCTTACAGTTTCGCCAGCTTTACGCCTTTGATTGGTATAATCAACAAGCATAATCGCATTTTTACAAACTAGACCAATAAGCATGATGATACCTAAAATAGTAAATATATTCAGTGTATTATTGGTTAAAGCCAAAGCCAACATTGCTCCAATAAATGAAAGCGGAATCGCAAACAATACCACAAATGGATGTACAAAACTATCGTATAACGAAACCATTACAAGGTAAACCAAGATAATCGCAGCTAATAAAGCAATTCCTAATGTTCCAAAACCTTCACTTTGGTTTTCTTGATCGCCACCCCAAATGTAATTTACACCAGTTGGTTTTTTTAATTTATCAATTTTTTCTTGCCATTGCGTTACAATTGTTCCAGAAGGAACTCCTACATTTTGACCTTTTACAGTTACCGATGCCGATTTGTCTCTTCGTTCTAATTCACTTGGTCCAGAACCTTCTGTTACGGTTGCAAATTGATTCAGTTTTATTTGCTGACCAGCTTCATTTATAAAAATTAAATTGCTTACATCGGCAATACTTTTTCTGTCGAAAGCATTGTATTTAATGTTGATGTCGTATTCGTATTCACCAGCTCTAAATCTACCATCAGTATTTCCGCTAAAAGCAGTTTGCATGGTCATACCAACTGTTTGCAAACTCAATCCCAAAGCTGCCATTTTATCTCTATCCACTTTTACATTCACTTCTGGATTTCCATCTTCTACTGATAATTCGATTTCTGTTGCTCCTGGAATGGTACGTAATTCTTTTTCGGCTGCTTTTGCAAATTGCATGGCGCTTTCTACATTTGGACCAGTTACAATTAATCCTAAAGTGGCATCTTCTGCAGTTCCTAAAATACCAACCGGAACCGTTTTCACTTTTGCGCCAACTAATATTTTTTCTAATTTACGTTTTGTTTTTGCAGCATACACATTTGCTGGTTCATCACGTTTATCTAATCCAACCATTTTAACGTTTATCTCAGACTTGTAAGCAGTTGCTTGCGAAGCACCAAGACCTTCACTGGTTTGACCAATCGTTGTAATTTGACTAAAAACATACTCTTCTTTCTTCAAAAATGCTTCTGCTTTTTGCGTCATGAAATTGGTTTGCTCTAATGAAGCATCTTTTGGCATTTCTATTTGAACTAAAAACTCACCACTATCAGACGCTGCAAAGAATTCTCCACCAATAAATCCACCACCAAATAAACTAATCATAGAACCAAAAAAGAGTACTAAAACTATAGCCAGTGTTTTAAAATAATGATCCAAACACCATTCTAATAATCTTGAAACCCAGTTTGTAAAACGCGTTAAATAGCTTTCAAATCCAAGTATAATCCTTCCAAAAAGATTTTTACCTTCAATATGTTCTAGTTTTCCATATCTTGAAGACAACCACGGAATGATTGTAAATGAAGCTACTAAAGACAACAAGGTCGAAATAATTACCGTTACACAGAATTGCGTAATAATGTTAGAGACCAATCCGGTACTCATTGCAATTGGTAAAAATACCACCACAATTACTAAAGTAATCGACACAACAGTTCCACCAATTTCCGCAGTTCCATCATAGGCTGCACGAACCTTGTTTTTACCCATTTCCATGTGCCTGTAAATATTCTCCAGAACAACAATAGCATCATCCACAAGAATACCTACAACAAGAGACAGACCTAATAAACTCATTAAGTTTAAGGTATAACCCATCAAATAAATTCCGATGAAAGTAGCAATTAATGAAGCAGGAATAGAAACCATTACAATCAACGAGTTTCTAATACTGTGCAAGAAAAACAACATTACAAGAGCAACTAAAAGTACCGCAATAAGTAAATCATGCACAACAGCATCAGCAGCTTCAAGTGTAAAAATGGTACTGTCTTTAGCAATTTCTAATTTTAAACCATTCGCTTTATAATCGGTTTCCAGTTTAGCAATTGTTTTAACTAATTCTTCACTTACCGCAACCGCATTGGCATCAGATTGCTTTATAATTTGTAAAATAATGGCGCTTTTTTGATTGACACGCGCTACTTTTTCAGTGATTTTTTGAGTATCCTGAACATCAGCAATATCGCGTAAACGAACTTGAATTCCGTTTTTAGATGATACAACCAAGTTTCTTAATTCGTCAACATTTTTATATTTTCCGGCCAAACGAATTAATATTTTCTGCTCACGAGTTTGAATATTTCCTGTTGGAAAATCTAAATTAGAAGATAAAATATTTTGTTGCACTTGCGGAATAGAAAGTCCATAAGCTTGCATTTTTACTGCATCAAGATTGACTTGAATTTCTCTTTCTTGTCCACCAATAATATTTACTTGTGCTACACCTTCTACTCGAGAAATAACTGGCGCTAATTTTTTATCAATTAAGTCGTAAAAAGCAACTTCATCCATTTTTCCGTTGGCACCAATAGTCATAATTGGTAAATCGCTTAAGGAAAATTTACTCAACGAAGGCGTTTCAACATCATCTGGTAAATCACTAAGAATAGCATTTATTTTACGTTGAGCATCGTTCATAGAGATATTAACATCAGCCGAAGAGGTCAATGTAATAGACACTGTTGACAAACTTTCGTAGGACTTCGAGTCTATTTTTTTAATATTTTCTAAGGATGCAATCGCATCTTCAATTTTTTTAGTCACCGTATTTTCTACCTCGCTTGGAGACGCTCCTGGATAAATAGTGGCAACAGTAATTACATTGGTTTCGAATTTTGGAATCAATTCGTAGCCCAATTGGCTGTAACTAAACAGTCCTCCTAGCGTTAGAATCGTAAATAATACGATAACTAATGAGGGACGTTTTATGGATATTTCTGCTAATTTCATTTTTTTCTTTGCTTTAGGCTTTAAGCTTTAGGCTTTAAGCGGTTTCTTTATGACTTTCGACTTTAAGACTTATTTTATAACGTCCACTTTAGATCCGTCTTGAAGGTTGATTTGTCCTGTAATAATTACAGTTTCGCCATCAGATAATCCGTTAAGAATTTCAACTTTATCACCAAGAATTCTTCCAGCAGTTACTGTTTTCAATTTAGCAGTTCCATTTTCGATTACAAATATTTCGTTGCTGCTTACACTTCCTACAAAGGCATTTCTAGGAACGATCATCAACGATTGTTTTTGTTGGTTTGAAGCAAACTCAGCAGTTCCATACATACCAGCTTTTAAGTCTTTAGAAGCATTGTTTGTAATTTCAATTTCTACCGGAAAGTTCAAACTTTCGTCAGCTTTAGAAGCAATAAAAGTAATTTTTCCAGAAAAAGTTTTGTCCGGATAAACACTAGCGGTAACTTTAATTGGAGTTCCAACTTTTAAGCTTGCTACTTGACTTTCATTAACGGCAACTTTTAATTTTAATTTAGAAACGTTCACTATGTCAAATAGTTCAGTCGCTGGCATTCCTGTTAAAATAGAACCTGGTTCGATGTATTTTTTATTGATAAATCCGCTAATTGGTGCTTTTATTCTTGTATCACCAACATTGATGTTTGCTTGAGTTAATTGCGCTTTTGCATTTACCATTGCTAGTTTTGCTTGGTCTAATTGTTGCTTGGTAACACCGCCAGTTTTAAAAGCATTTTCATATCTATTGTAATCTGCCACAGCATTTTGGTATGATGAATTTGCAGTTTGTGCATTTACATTTATAACATCACTTCTAACAATTGCAAGTGTTTGACCAACGGTTACATAATCACCTTCTTTAGCCAAGACTTTTACCACTTTTCCTGATTTTTCTGCAGAAAATTTTAATTCTTGAATTGGTTCAAAATTTCCGTTTGATGTGAAATCTAATGAAACTTCTTCTGTCTTTACCGTTTCAATTCTTACAGAAACCGTAGCATTTTTCTCAGCAACAATGGCCGTTTTAGCTTCGTTTTCTTTTTTGTTATTGGTTAACACATAAGTAATTAGCCCTAATACTGCTACAATTACTACTGTTGTTATTATAATTTTTTTCATCTTGATTATTTGTTTGTTAGTGTTTTAAGTTCGCCTTTTGATTTGATTAATTGTATTTCTGCCAGTTTATAATCTAATAATGCTGTTGTGTAGTTGTTTTGTGCAGCTACTAATTCGTTTTCTGCATCTAATAAATCAGTTAAAGAAGCCAAACCTTGAATGTAATTGTTGTTGGTATTCGTTAAAACTTCCTGAGCCAATTGCGCATTTTGTTTTTGATTGTTGATAGATATGATGCTGTTGTCAATTTGAGTTTTAGCATTTTCATATTCTAAATCCAATGACAATTTGGTTTCTTCTAAATCTACTTTTATCGATTCTAATTTGTTCTCAGCTTGACGTACTTTGGCGCGAGTTCCAAATCCGGTGAAGATTGGAATGTTTAGATTTAAACCAATTGCCGCATAATCTGACCAATAAACACCATCGGATGGTTTTTTAAACCAAGGCATTTCTGGACCTTGACCAATGTAATTGTAACTTCCAGTTAAAGAAAGTGTTGGATAATAAGCTGCTTGAACTGATTTTTTCTGAAATTGTAAAAGTTGTTCGTTCTTTTTTAACAACAAATATTCTGTTCTAGTTGTTATGTCAGGCGTTTGAGAAAGCGCATTTGCAGTAACTTCAAATTCGGTTTGCGGAATAGAAATTTTAGTTTCAATTGGCATTCCTATCAAAAATTTTAAAGAATTTTCTTGAATTTGAACCGCGTTTATTGTTTGTTGACGTTGCGTATTGATATTCGAAATCCTTACCAGAATTCTGTCTAAATCAATTTTTTTAGCCAGTCCATTGTCAAATTGACCTTTAATGATGTCTTTAACTTTATTGGTGTTTTTCAAATTATTATCAAAAACATTTAAGTTTTGACGTGTCACATATACTTGATAATAGGCATTTGCAACTTTTTCAATAACTTGTTCTTCGGTTAATTGTGCATTTATCTGATAAAATTCTCTGGTAGATTTTGCAGCTTTCAGTCCAATAAAAACCGATTGATCGTATAAAGCTTGGTTTAGCGTAATTCCTGCGCCAGAACTCCATTTTTGCCCAAAAGCTGCTTGAATTGTAGTTCCGGGTGCACCAAATCCTGCTCCATCAATAACTGTAGTTTGTATTATTGGGTTGTGATTTAAACTTCCGCTAGCAGAAATTTGTGGTAATGCTCTTGAACGTATTTCTTGAATTTCGTATTCGCCATTTTCTACTTGTAGTTTTGCTTTTTTAGCATCGGCTTTATTCTCTAAAGCGTAGTTTATGGCTTCTTTCAGTGTTAGCTTTTTAATTGGACTTGCAGCAGTATTGCTCAAGTTTTGTGATTGCGCCGAAAACGCAAAAGTCAAAATCGTTATTAAAATTATATTCTTCATTATATGGTGTAGTTTAGTAATTGTTTTTCAAGCTCGATAATTCCTACTGGCGTAGCCATAGCTCTGGTGTGGTATTCTAGAATTTCAATTTCTATTTTTTGAGATTCTTTTTCTGAACTTATATTTTCTTTATTGCTAAAAAGTAAGTGATAGTAAAATCGTACATAATACTCAATATTTAGGTCAGATCGATATAAACCTTCTTCAATTCCTTTTCTTATATTTCGTTCAAAAGTAGCATTACACTCATTTATTTCTCGAGACATTACCTTATCATATATTTCAGGATAATGTTTCTTTAATTGATAAATAGGAGAAGTATCTGAAGCTTTAAACATTTCTTTAAACATTTTTCTGATTTCAAAATTCTCTTCAATGGCATTGTAATTTTTAATAACAATGTTGTCAATAATTTGATGAACTTCTTTGTGAATAGTAGCCGTACTCTCTTCAATAAGCATTTCTTTATTACAAAAATATTTGTAAATCGTTTTTTTTGAAATGCACATTTCCCCGGCAATATCATCCATTGTTATGCTCTTAAAACCTAGTTTTAAGAACATATCACTCGCTTTTGATATAATTTTCTCTTTCATTTTCTTTATTCTTAATCAGTTGTGATGTATTAAAACTGTTAAATTTCGATGCAAATGTAATTTGGAAACTTTGAAAACCAAAATAGTTTCCTTAAATTTTGTGTTTATTTAACATTAAACTTAGTTTGTCTTTCTTGTTAAACTGTTAATTCTAAGTTTGCCATAAACTTAATATCTTGTCCTAAAGCTAAACCGCCAGTTTGGTTAAATGAAGTAAAGTTCAAACCAAAATCTTTGCGATTGATTTGACCCGTTATCTCAAAAGCAGCTTTTTGATCGCCATCATAAGTATTGATTCCAATGAATTCAGCATCAAGCTCCACCACTTTTGTAATGTTTTTTATGGTTAGATTTCCTTTTAAAAAATTAATGTTTTTATTGACTTTTTCGAATGAGGTCGACTTGAAACTAATAATTGGAAACTCCTTAATGTCGAATAGGTCATTCAATCCCAAGTGAGTATCTATTTGTTCCAGTTTTGCATCTTTATTATTGACATCCAAAGAGAATTCGATTGATGCATCTTCTATTTGATTATCCTCAATATCAATATGCCCATTGAATTTATTTATGGAACCTGCCAGATACGCAATTATTGAGTGTCTCATTTTTATCAGAACATCTGATTGGCTCGAGTCAACTGTCCATTTTGTTTTCATAATTCTTTGCGTTGTATTTAGAATTTATTTCAGAATCGGAATAAATTCTAAATGTTAAATTTTCGTTTGCAAATGTAAGAAGGAAACTTTGAATACTAAAATAGTTTCCGGTGTATTTTGATTTATTTAACATTTGATGACAAAAGGGAGTTTGTAATGCAAATTGAATACTGTAAATTAGCCAAAAAATTATTTTATGCATTCTATTTACCAGTATCAAGAGTTTCTTTCGGATTATTTGCAATCACAATATGAAACCAAAGAACCGAAAAATCTATACGAACCGATACATTATATTTTGGATCTTGGAGGTAAAAGAATGCGTCCGGTACTTACATTAATGAGTGCGGAGGTTTTTGATGCAGATTATAAAAAAGCGTTGCCGGCGGCTTTGGCTGTTGAAGTTTTTCATAATTTTTCGTTGGTTCATGATGATATTATGGATGATGCGCCATTGCGAAGAGGACAAGAGACAGTTCATGAGAAATGGAATTTAAACACCGGAATTTTATCTGGTGATGCGATGCTGATTTTAGCGTACCAATATTTTGAACAATATGAACCCGTTATTTTTCGGGATTTAGCCAAGTTATTTAGCAAAACCGCTCTTGAAGTTTGTGAAGGTCAGCAATGGGACGTCGATTTTGAAGTACGGAATGATGTTACGATTCCGGAATACCTGAAAATGATTCAGTATAAAACGGCCGTTTTGGTTGCCGCAGCCATGAAAATGGGAGCCATTATCGCTGAAACTTCGGAAGAAAATGCAAATCTGATTTATGATTTTGGACTGAATTTAGGTTTGGCTTTTCAATTACAGGATGATTTCCTAGATGCTTTTGGTGATCCTGAAACCTTTGGAAAACAAGTTGGCGGCGATATTATAGAAAACAAAAAAACGTATTTGTATCTAAAAGCAGTTGCTTTTTCAAAAGAAGAGGAAGCGCAGGAATTGAGACGATTGTTCTCCATTCAGCCAGAAGACAATACTGAAAAAATCAAAACGGTAAAAGAGCTTTTTAACAGCTCAGGCGCTTCAAAAGCAACTCAAGATGCAATACAAGATTTTACGTTTAAGGCTTTTCAAACGTTGGATAAAATGAATATTGACTCCGATAAAAAAGCATTACTAAAAACTTTTGGCGAGAATTTAATGGGAAGAAAAGTTTAGGTTTTTGATTGATGATTAACGATTTTTGACCCAAACGACAGCGAACTCGCGAAGCATTGCAGAAGTTTTACTTCGGATAAATAATTGTTCTATCACAAAAATCCATACCATCCAAAAATAAAAATCAGTACTGTTAACAAATCTGAATTCGTTAATAAAAAATCTAAAATCAAATGTTTATAGTTCCAAAAAATACCGATTTACTACTTACTGAAGCGGAAGGCGAAAACTTATATTTGAAATTAATTGAACAAATGAATAAGGATTTCAATCTCGCTAACGAAGCAATTGATTTTCCTTTGAGTATCTCCCCTAATGAATTGAAGTTGCAGCTTCATGAAAAAATCTACCGCCTAATTCAATATAAATTTGCTGAATACCTCAACTTACTTTACATAATTGATGTTTCTGAGGAGGAAATAAAAAAACTAGACGGATCTGATTTAGTAATTCTGGCAGAACAAGTCGCCTTCTTAATTCTAAAAAGAGAATGGCAAAAAGTCTGGTTCAGGAATAAGTATTAATTATTAATGTCAGAAGCAAAGTAAGTTTTTACATTAAAAATAAACCCTGACAAACGGCATGAATGCGCTGCCATAAATGTTATTGTCGTCATTTAATACATTGTAACGGGCGCCAATTGTAGCGTTTCCGGATCTATAACCTGCTCCCAGAAACAATCCTGTGTTCCAGTAATCTTGTGAATTGCTATTGGATCCCTCCAAATCTACATTGACTCTTAATTGTTCCAGTTCAGCCGAAAGTTGGATTTCAGATATTGGATTAAAAAGACCTATAACACTGCCACCATACAAATGGGAAGCGTAATACTCTTTTTGTTTTAAATATTTATATTGTACGCCAACCCCCAAAGCTACATACTCATTGAAATTATAAATAGCACTTGGAGCCAATGAAATGTCCGTATAGCCAGAGCCAAAGCCTAAACCAATTCCGCCTCCAAATTGCACATTCCTCCAAAACTGATTTTGGGTTTTAGGAGAGGATGAATTTTGTTGTGCAAACAGACAACTTGAAAAAAATAAGGTGATTATCACCAATAATGATTTGGAATCCTCTAAAAAGCTATTCTTTGTCATAAGTTTTTGATTTTTTAACATTTTTCAATGTAAAAGTATCTTAAAATAAATTATAAATTTATTCTATTATTGTACTTTTGCCAAACTATTTTAACAAAAAAGTATATTCACTAAATATTATGGATAGGTTTTCATTTTTAAACGCAGCACACACCGAATTTTTCGCACAATTATACGATCAATATTTAGAGAATCCAGATAGCGTTGAGCCAAGTTGGAGAGGTTTTTTTCAAGGTTTCGATTTTGGGATGGCTACTTACAATGAGGAGAACAAGGTGGAACAAATCGCTAATTTTGCAGCTAATAACTCAGATATTAATTTGGTGTCTGATAAGCTTCAAAAGGAATTTAATGTATTGAAATTAATAGATGGATACCGTTCTCGAGGTCATTTGTTTACCAAAACAAATCCGGTTCGTGAAAGAAGAACTTCATCACCTACACTTGAAATTTCAAATTTCGGACTTTCAGCAGCCGATTTAAATACTGTTTTTGACGCGGCAAAGGTTATTAACATACAACCGTGTACGCTTCAGGAAATCATAACTCACCTTGACACTATATATTGTCAACATATTGGGGTGGAGTACATGTACATTCGTAATCCAGAAGTGGTGGAATGGATTCAGCAAAAATTAGGGGTTAATGATAATCAACCTAAATTTTCACCGGATGAAAAAAAATCGATTCTGAATAAATTAAACCAAGCCGTTTCTTTTGAAAACTTTTTGCATACTAAATATGTAGGTCAAAAACGTTTTTCTCTTGAAGGTGGAGAATCTATAATCCCAGCTTTGGATGCTTTAATTGAAAAAGCAGCCGAGCAAGGAGTTGAACAATTTGTAATGGGAATGGCACACCGTGGCCGTTTGAATGTTTTGGCAAATATTTTTGGCAAATCAACCCAAGACATTTTTGGGGAATTTGATGGTAAAGATTACGACCAGGAATATTTTGACGGAGATGTTAAGTACCATTTAGGACTTACCGCTGACAAAGTTACCAGTACTGGAAAAAATATAAATATCAATTTGGCTCCAAATCCTTCGCACCTGGAAACAGTAGGTGCGGTTATCGAAGGGATTACAAGAGCTAAACAAGACAAATATTTCCCTAACGATTTCTCTAAAGTATTGCCAATCGCCGTTCACGGTGATGCCGCAATTGCAGGTCAGGGAATTCTTTATGAGATTGTACAAATGGCACAACTTGACGGTTATAAAACCGGAGGAACAATTCATATTGTAATCAATAATCAAGTAGGTTTTACCACTAATTATCTTGATGCGCGTTCCTCTACATATTGTACGGATGTTGCCAAAGTAACACTTTCGCCAGTATTACACGTAAATGCGGATGATGCCGAAGCTGTAGTTCATGCGATGTCATTTGCTTTGGATTTCAGAATGCAATTTGGTCGTGATGTATTTATCGATTTATTAGGATATAGAAAATACGGACATAACGAAGGTGATGAGCCTCGTTTTACTCAACCGGTTTTGTACAAAATTATTGCAAAGCACAAAAATCCCCGTGATATTTATGCCGATAAATTGTTAGCAGAAGGTGTCATAGGAGCGGATTATGTAAAACAATTAGAAGCAGTTTATAAAGAGGACTTGGATAACAATCTTCAGGCTTCACGCAAAAAAGACTTAACCATCATTACTCCATTCATGAAAAATGAGTGGGAAGGTTTTACACAGGTTTCGGATGTGGTAATGCTTGAAAAAGTGGATACAAAAGTTGCTAAAGATACCTTAGACTCTATTATAAAAACCGTTTCGAGCTTGCCGTCTGATAAGAAATTTATAAATAAAATTTCTAAAATTGTTACCGATCGCAGAACAATGTACGATAACAATACTATCGACTGGGGAACAGCAGAAACATTGGCTTATGGGTCGCTTTTGACCGAAGGTTATGATGTTCGTATTTCTGGGCAAGACGTAGAACGTGGTACTTTTTCGCACCGACATGCGGTAGTAAAAGTCGAAGATTCTGAGGAGGAAGTAATTTTATTAAACAGCATAGACAACAAAAAGGGGAGTTTTAATATTTTTAACTCTCATTTATCTGAATACGGAGTTTTAGGTTTTGATTATGGATACGCATTAGCCAATCCTAAAGCATTAACTATCTGGGAAGCACAGTTTGGGGATTTCAGTAATGGAGCCCAAATTATGATTGACCAATACATCTCTTGTGGAGAAGACAAGTGGAACAACCAGAACGGAATTGTTTTACTATTGCCACATGGATATGAAGGTCAAGGTGCAGAACACTCTTCGGCTAGAATGGAGCGTTATTTACAACTTTGCGCCAGACATAATATGTATGTTGCCGATTGTACAACGCCGGCCAACTTCTTTCACTTGTTGAGAAGACAAATGAAAACAACGTTCCGTAAACCACTTATTGTGTTTACACCAAAAAGTTTATTGCGTGATCCAAGATGTGTTTCTACTGTTGAAGAATTTGCAACAGGTAGTTTCCAGGAAACATTCGATGATGAAACAGTGAATAAAGCCGATGTGAAAACATTAGTTTTCTGTACCGGTAAATTCTATTATGACATTACTGCCGAAAGAGAAATCAACGGTCGTAGCGATGTAGCAGTAGTTAGAATCGAACAATTATTCCCTTTACCAGTAGAGCAATTAAAAACGATTATAGCAAAATATCCAAACGCGGATGATTATGTTTGGGCACAAGAAGAACCAAAAAACATGGGTGCTTACAGCTACATGTTGATGAACTTCGATTTAGTAAAATGGAGATTGGCTTCGTTAAGAGCATACGCAGCTCCGGCTTCAGGAAGTTATACGCGTGCAAAACGCCGTCATGCGGATGCAATAAAAATGGTTTTTGATAAAGATTTATTTAGATAATAAGGAGCTATTTCCTGCTGTACGCTATATCTTTTTCTTTTCACAGGAAAAAAGAAAAAGGTAATTGCGAGAGCAATTCGACCATCAGGACTAAAAAACAGTTCACACAATAAACACATAAGTTGTTCCAGAACAATTTAAAACATAAAATTCATAATTTAAAATAATACGAGATGATTTTAGAAATGAAAGTCCCATCACCAGGGGAATCTATAAAAGAAGTTGAAATTGCAACTTGGTTGGTAAAAGACGGAGATTATGTAGAGAAAGACCAAGCAATTGCTGAGGTTGATTCTGACAAAGCAACATTAGAATTGCCAGCAGAAGCAAGCGGAATCATTACTTTAAAAGCAGAAGAAGGCGATGCAGTAGCGGTAGGAGCGGTAGTTTGTTTAATCGATACAAGTGCAGCAAAACCAGCAGGTGATGCACCCGTTGAAGCACCAAAAGCTGAAGTTAAAGCAGAAGCGCCAAAAGCAGCTCCGGTAGCAGCAGTTCCAGCAGCAACGTATGCTTCAGGAGCACCTTCTCCAGCAGCAAGAAAAATATTAGACGAAAAAAATATAGCGCCAGCTTCAATAACAGGAACTGGAAAAGACGGAAGAATCACTAAAGATGACGCAGTAAATGCAGTGCCTTCAATGGGAACCCCTACAGGTGGATCTCGTGGAACGGAGCGTACTAAATTATCTATGTTGCGTAGAAAAGTGGCTGAAAGATTAGTTGCCGCTAAAAACGAAACGGCAATGTTGACTACTTTCAACGAAGTAAACATGACGCCAATCAACTTGATTCGTAATGAATACAAAGATGCATTCAAAGCAAAACATGGTGGAATTGGTTTAGGATATATGTCTTTCTTTACTAAAGCAGTGACGAGAGCGTTAAAATTATTCCCGGATGTAAACTCAATGATGGATGGTGATCATAAGATCGCTTTCGATTTTTGCGATATTTCAATTGCGGTTTCTGGACCAAAAGGTTTAATGGTTCCTGTAGTTCGTAATGCTGAAAACTTGACTTTCCGTGGTGTAGAAGCTGATATTAAAAGATTGGCTCTTAAAGCACGTGACGGACAAATCACAGTTGATGATATGACTGGCGGAACGTTCACGATTACTAACGGTGGTGTTTTTGGAAGCATGTTGAGTACACCAATTATCAATCCTCCACAATCCGGAATTCTTGGAATGCACAACATTATCGAGCGTCCTATTGCTGTAAACGGAAAAGTGGAAATTCACCCTATGATGTATGTGGCACTTTCTTATGACCACAGAATCATTGATGGTCGTGAGTCTGTTGGATTCTTGGTAGCTGTAAAAGAAGCGCTAGAAAATCCATTAGAGTTATTGTTGGATAACAATCCTAAAAAAGCTTTAGAACTATAGTTTTAAAATTTTAGAATATAAAAAAATCCTGTTTAGAAAAACTAAACAGGATTTTTTATTTCAGCAAATACAAACAATGATTGTAATAATCCACAATCGCTTTTCCTTTCATCAAAACATCCGCGCCAATGATTCCATGAACGGGTTTTGATTTATGTTGCAGCAAAGCCTCATTGACGTGTGATAAATCGAAAATTACAATATCAAAAGCGATGTCTTTCCAAGAACCCAGTTGCAGTTGGTTTTTTGTGGCAATTTGCGTAAACATTCCGGTGGCACCTGCTCCTGAAGCTTTTGTTTTGGATTTCTTGGCTTCCAATAAAAACAAATCGACACTCTCAAATCCGATACAACTATTTGAAGCACCCGTATCGAGAATGAAACTGCCAATTACCCCATTAATTTTAGCCTTTATCAAAAGGTGTTGGGTTTTGGTAATCTTAAATTTTACTTTTTTGTAGTTTTCTTTTTTGAGAATAGTGTGGAGGTTTTTCATTTTTTATATCTAATAAGAGCTAAAAATAATCCAATTAAAATCAAAAAAGCAATACTGTAAAAAATATAATTTGTAGAATTACTTTTTGTTTCAATTCCGCCATAATATACGAATGCACTCCAGTAATAAGGCGATTTTTTGGCATTTGGAATACTTTTGTTATTTAAAAAGCTACGTTTTGCATTTGCATTGGCTTCAAAGTAAGAGGAATCATTTTTTATATTTTTATAAAAATAATCCATAAAAACAGAAGTTGTATAATCGTTTACTTTCCACAAGGAAAACAATAAATTTTGGGCTCCGGCAAACTGAAAACCTCTGGCAATACTCATTGCGCCTTCGGATTTGTAGAGTTTGCCAATTCCGGTTTCGCAGGCACTTAGGACCACTAATTCCGAATTAATTTTCAAGTGATATAATTCCGAATATAAAATTTCCTGATCGTAAAATTTGATGCTGGCCGGGGTTTCAAGATCACCTGCAGAAGCATGTGTTGACAAATGCAGAATCGAATGATGGGGAGCATTGATTCTGAAATTTTGGAATGTTGCCGTCGCATTTTCAAAAAACTGTCCTTTAAAATTCTTTTTTATGGATTGCATTTCGGCTTTAGAAAAAGCTAATTCGTAATTCGTATTTTCAAAAACAGGAAACATTCCTAAAACGGTTTGCTGCTCTGTCGAAAGTGGTTTTGCATTCAAATAAAAACCAGCCGAATTGTTGTAGACAATCTTGAAATCATTCAATAGATAATGCATTTTGGCAAAATTACTCGTTGCTGTTTCTTTTGTGATCAAAGCTTCAAATGGAAGAAAATGGAGTAGTCCATCAGGAACAATCAATAGGTTTTTATGGATTGTGTTTTTGGGTAATTTGAGTAAATCAAAAGCAATTTTCCCATATTGATTGTAGCCTTTTACGTCATTTGAAATGGTATTGGCATTACTGAAATAGTCCAAGAATTGCCAAATTTTAACAATCGAATGGGCTGTGTTACTAAAGGAGTTTAGTTTTATTTCTTGGTTTTCCAAAGTAAAAGAATACATCTTTTCAAACCCCGAGAAATAGTAAACCATAACTGCCTTGTCTTTTTCTAGTTTTGAATACAAGGATTTCAGATCGATGTTTTCGGCTGAATTGACTTGATTTTTCGACCTGATTTTCTTTAGCGAAAGCATCAATTCGTTTTGCTTTTTCATGGCTTCGTTTATTTTTGAAACGTCTGCCAAAACTCCTTTTTGCTGTTCTTTTGCGATTTCATTAGTCCAAATTTGAAGTTGTTCCAAATGCAATTTTTCTTCTCTGGAAGCTGTTTTTTTGTTCGAAAGATAGTTTTTCAAAACCCCCGATTTTGTTCGTTCCGAAAGTTGAAAAGCACGTTCTATATATGAGCTTTTATTTTCTTTTTTATAGAGAAAATCATAAATGGAAATACATTTTTCGGTTCGATTTCTAATTCGGATTTGGTTGATGATTTTGGAGTTTTCATATACTAAAAGATTGGCAAACAAATCTTCGATTTGAAACGAAAGAGCATAAGCTTCCAACGCTTTTTTGGGTTGGTTTTGTTCCTCGAAAATATCGGCTTGCAAGTCCAGGGCGTCAAGCAACACCGTTTCGGCATAAAGGGAATTGGGATAGGGTAGAATATTCTTTTGATTGGAATAATTTGGAATTAAAATCTTGAAAACCGATGCTATAATTGTGCTTGCTTCAGCGTATTTTTTTTGTTGAAATAACAAGTCAGCTTCTTCATAATTGAATTTGGCTAGTTTTCGAGGCGAAATATTGGGGGTTGAAAAGAAATATTTCTTGGCTTTTTCAAAATAGGAATTAGCCAATTCAATGTTTTGCCATTGTAAATTTAATGCAGACAAGTTGCGGTAACAATTTGCCAGTGTCTCGGTTTGGGACTTGTCAGATTGCAATAATCGTATGGCGGCAAAATAAGAGCTTTCCAGTTTTGTAAAAATATTTGGAATCGGTTTGGAAAGTACTGGATTTTTATAGCTTAGCGCATAATTGTTTCCCAAGTTGTTCCATAAATTCCCTTTTTGAACGGCCGATAATTTCTCGATTTTTATGGTTTTTTCGAGCAAGTCAATCGCTTCTTCAACTCTGCTCGTGTTTTGATACACATTCGACAAATTGAGAATGGCGGCTATTTTTTGGGATTGGTTTTTCTCGGCATTGGCGATAAAATAATATTGTTTTATGACGTTTTCGGCATTGTCATAATCCCCTAAAATTGTGTATAAATTCCCTAACGGTTTCAGACAATATTCGATAATGTCATAATCCTGAAGTTTGTTTTTCTGATAGATTTGCCAGGCCTTTTCATAGCTTGAAATGGCTTGATTGGTTTTTCCAAATAGGTTCTGGTAGAAAGCGATATTGCAATTTAATACTACAAGTGCCAGTAGTTCGTTTTTGGATTTGGGCTTTGAATTTTTGTAAAATTGTTTTTCGTTTTCGGTGAGGTTTTGTAAGTTTTCAGCAGATGGATTTGCTACAAAAACATCAATTGTATGGTAAATTTTATCTTCTTGGGAAATAGTATT
This sequence comes from Flavobacterium sp. GT3P67, assembly GCF_004349155.1. Lineage (NCBI taxonomy): Bacteria > Pseudomonadati > Bacteroidota > Flavobacteriia > Flavobacteriales > Flavobacteriaceae > Flavobacterium > Flavobacterium sp. GT3P67. The sequence continues at coordinate 807,702 of NZ_SMLF01000001.1, read as the reverse complement.
CTGTCCAAAAATATTTAGATTTAAAACCAAAAAAATTAAAACATATAAGGGATTTAAGTTCATATAACTTTTACATTGTGTAAGTAAAAAAGGATGATTTTTCAGTTATAAAGGTATGATTAGCTACTTAAATTCCTTATATTTTTACACTAAAACTTCCATAATCCATAAAACTGAAAGTAATTAAAATTCTCTTTGAAATTCATCACGTATCGGGCTCCTAAACTAGGGCCAATTCTAGCTCCACCAATCGTTAAATCAAAAAGCAAACCTGTTTTGAGCGAAGTAAAAGAGTCGGAAACCGAATTGGATTCTTTAGTTGTGCTAATCAAAAATTTATCTGTTGTTCCTTCATAAGTTTCTACTTTTTGGTTTTGATTCTGTTTTTCAGAAACGTTTATATTGGCTTGTAATCCGGCGCCAATACCAATATAATTATTGATGTTATAACGAAGTAATACCGGTATTTCCCAATTTACATTTTGGTTGTTTGAAGCTGTTGTGGTGCGTTGCAGTTGTCGAACACCATTAGTGGTGGTTACGATTTTCTCTTCAACAGCAATTGAATTGTCAAAGGAATGCAGGCTGTTCAAGAATTCAGCTTGCCAATAATAGCGGTACGATTTATAAGGGGAAAGGGTTGCGCCAGCAAAATAACTTTTGGAGTTCTGTAAATTTGGAAACAAATTATAACCTGCTTTGGCGCCAATAGAAATTCCCGGTAAGAATCGGGTAGTAGCATAATTGGTAATAATGGGGTCGTTTTTGTCGAAAATTATGGCGGTTCTGGTTTTGGTTTTTATTTTGTGAAAGTCTTTATTGAATTTCATGGAATATTTCACAAAGCCTTTGGTGCTGTCGATTTCTTTTACATTTTTCTGATTGCTCCCGGGCAGATAAATATTTTTGAAAGTAAAGAAAATCTGTTTTTGTTTGATAATCGTATCCAGACAGCTTGTTGTTGGCACTTCGTCTTTAGGGCAAATCGGACATTTTGGATACATATCTTCAATTTGAAATGTTTTCTTGTCGAACATATCCGGAATGTCCGTTTCCAAACGAATCATTCTTGCTGGGCCTTCGCCATTATTTTGGAAACGGGTTTTAAAGTTGACTCTCTTGAAACGGACCAATCTGTAATTCATGAAACTTCCGTTAGAACCCATTTTGTTTGGGTCATGAGAAGTGACGATTTCCATTTCCAAATTTTTTATCTTGTGGTTTTTAAAACTTCGGTTGGGAACAAATATTCCGCGCATGGTTACGGTTGCGCTGGTGTCTTTGATCATTTCGGGAGTGGTTTTGAATGTGTAAAAAACAGTGCGGGTTTCCGTAGGATTGCTGTCGTCAAATTCCAGAATGGAAACATTTTTGTAGGTTTTATTTGCTTCTAAAAGTGTGGCATCCAAATCTTCTTCGGAAGTTGTGGATTTGTATTTTTTGGCTGGAGCCAAAGTCTCGCTGGAGGCCAAATACGAATTAGAATTGTCCAGGTCATTTACGGATGCAAGGGTGTTTTCTTTGATTTCGCGTTCTCCGGCATGCGTTCTAAAGTCAACCAATTCGAAGTTGTTGTTTTTGAATTGTTTTTCGTTGTAAAAAAGATATAATTTACCGTTGCTTACGTAGTTTTCCAGATTTTGATAACTTAAAATTACCACCATTTCCTGTTCTGGAATAGGGTCACAATTTTTTTGTATAGTGAAGCCGTTTTGGTCTTCAATGGAAGCAATGTCTTTGTAGAGATCATCAGAAGTTTCGGTTATCGCCACTTTTTTTGGTCGTGTGGCTGGTGGTTTTCCGTTGTCATAATTATTGGTTACGGCTAGACGTGCGGTATAGGTACCTTTGGTTTTGTAGACATGTTTGGGTTCGGCTTCTCTGCTGTAATGGCCGTCACCTAGTTCCCATAGGTAAGAATAACTGGGTTTTGGTGCGCCGGCGATTGGGATCAGTGGCGGTGTTTCTGGTTTGAAAGAAACGAGCTTCCCTTTTTGATTGTAACCAATGTTTGCTCTTCGGGTAATGGTGTCTTTTACTTTTGTTTGGGAGTAAAAGGGAAATGAGGATAGTAATAAGAGGAAAAATAAAGTTGGTTTCATAATCGGGGTTTTTTTAGCCCTGATGGGAACGGCATCCTTTTTCTGGCTCCTTTAGCCAGGAAAAGATACAGTGTACAGCAGGATTAGCTCCTGAGAAGCATCAGGATGCATTCGAAAATATTTTTAAATGTAAAAAAAAGTGGTGAGCAAATCACCACTTTTTCTAAAAACTTCTATTAGATGTTATTGTATTGCATTGATTGCGGCTACTAATTGAGCTTCAGTTCCTAGCGTAGTTTCGGATAAAGTGAAAGTGTACACATCGTTTGCTTGAACGGTTACGGCTTTGATTGCGTATCTCCAGTTGCCATTATCTTCGGTTGCAAAAATTATGTGCATTTGTAATCCTATTGGAATTTGACCGTAATGCTCACTAAATTGTAGTGTGGTTGGATTATAAGTATCTAACTTGGCTAGCGCATTTTGGCCCTCACCATCATAGGACAAGTAAATAGCACTATTTGTATTGTTATATCCTGTTGGAACGCTTGCTAAAATGGTGGTTCTTGGTCTTGGGTCACTGTAGAATTTATCTACATTTGTCCAACCAAAGTTTCCAAAAGTCACCGTATAGCCGTTTTGATTAAAACCAACCGCTCCATCTTTTCCTCCTCCAGCTGCGCCTCCAGGTCTTACCCAAGCAAGGTTGTCATCGTCTTTTGTGTCGCCTGCCCAAAAAGTCATTCCAGTATCAATAGCAGTCCCTGTTAAATTTGAGGGCACTAGAAGTTGAATTGTGCCTGTTGTAACTAAATCTACACCTCCCTGAGAGGCTTTGATGAAAAATTCACCACCGGATTTCAGTAGACTTTTTTTACCGTCAGGCATAACTCCCATCGTAGGTTTGTTAGCTATTAGCATGTTTCCTTTGTCGAAAAGTTCAATAAATGTAATATCAATTGCTCCGGTTACAGGATTTCCGTTTTTAGTAAGTGCATTTCCGTCTAATTTTATAGTCACTCCTTTTGCAGAAGTTAGCGTGATAACTCCGGTTCCAGCAGTTGCTGTAAAATTTTGTGTGTTCTTTTTTACCCCTTGTTCCCTTATTGCAATAAATGCTGCTTTTGTTGGAGGTGTTGGAGTTGTGTTTTCATTGGTAGTACAGCTTGCAAAGGCTAGTGTTGCTAAAGCTAAAAGGGCGATGTTTTTAAAATTTGATTTCATGATTTCTAATTTTTTAAAATGGTTTTTTAATAGATACTTTTTGTTTTGTAATTGTTACCCCAATTGGCAAACTATTTTTTGTCGTTTATTAGGGCTTCATTCTTATATCAACTTTCTTATTGTTTTGTTACCCCTTATAATCTGAATCTTTTCTGAGTATCGATAATTTCAAGTTGTTTAAGGGACGTTTACAGGGTTATATCAAATTGGTTTTATAATTGTTACCCTTTTAATTTGAATTTATTTCAGATTCTTTTTTACATTAGCCAATAAAAAGTTTTTTATGGCTAACAATGCGATTCATCCGGATCAAATTTATATAGACGGACTTGCCAATAATAATTCGGCAATGATCCAATCTATCTACAAAAAGTTTGTTCCCAAAGTGGTTACCTATATAAGGAATAATTCAGGTGATGAAGATCAGGCCCAAGATGTGGTTCAGGAAATCCTGATTTTGCTTTTTAATCAGGCAAAAGTTAACAAATTGCAACTCACTTGCCCGTTTGACGCCTATTTTTTTTTGTTATGTAAAAGGAAATGGCTGAATGAATTGAAAAAAGCATCGAATAAAGGGGTAACAATCAGGGAGGATTTTGCATCTAATAATGAACCCTCAGATGAGATGGTTACACAAACCGAAGCATTCGAGGAGAAACAACAGCTTTTTGATGCGATGTTTCAAAAACTGGGTGACAAATGCCAAGAGTTATTAAAATTGAGTTTTACCCTCAAATCTATGGAAGAGGTGGCGGAGAAACTCCAGGTGACTTACGGGTATGTCCGCAAGAAAAAATCGTTGTGTACCGGTCAATTAACCCAGTGGATTCAGGAAACAAACCGATTTAAATCTTTAAAAATCACTTAGCCATGAACGAGGACCGTTATATAGTATTCGACCACTATCTTCAAGACGAATTGTCTGTCGAAGATAAAGTAAAGTTCGAGAATCAATTGGCTGAAGACCCGGAATTGGCTTCGGCATTTGAAATTTTCAAGGAATTGAATCTTCATCTGGAAAATAAATTTGGCAATGCCGATGAGTTTAATGCTTTCAAAGAAAATTCAAAATCGATTTCGAATGATCATTTTAAAGCTTCTAAGCCGAAAACAAAAGTGATTGGATTTAAGCCTTGGATTTATTTGGTTGCAGCATCAGTTGTTGTTTTGTTGGGGTTGTTTCTTTTTAATCCAAAACCAAATTTCGAAGATTTCAACCAACATGAGAACGCTTATTTCACCGAAAGAGGGGCGGTTGATGAAAAACTGAAACAAGCAGAGGACGCTTTCAATGCAAAAAATTATAAAGCAGCCATCTCATTTTTTAAAGCCGTTTTAAAAGAGAAAGACACGCCGGAAATACACTATTTCTATGGGATTTCCTTATTGGAAACTAATGAAATTCAAGAAGCTGAAGTTGTTTTTAACGAACTAAAAGCGGGGACTTCAATTTATAAAAATAAAGCAATTTGGAATTTGGCTTTAGCCAAATTAAAACAGAAAGATTATAAATCCTGTAAGGAAATTCTATTTACTATTTCCTCAGATTACGAGGATTATGAACAAGTTCAGGAATTATTGAAGGAATTGGATTAAATTTTTAAAACAAAAGCAGCACTTTTATAAGTATAACGAAAAGATACAAAAGAATTTTCTGGAGTATCTTTTTTTCTTTTTGACTTTTGTTATAAAATTTTAAAAAACTTCGCAACTTTGTAACCTTAAACTATAGACTTGGAAACAAAAGCAATAATCACCGATACCCATACACATTTATATTCTGAGGAATTTGATCAAGACCGAAATGAAATGATACAGCGCGCCATTGATGCCGGGGTTTCACGATTTTTTATTCCTGCAATCGACTCCACATGTACGGAGTCTATGTATGAATTGGAGAAAAATCACCCTACCACTGTTTTCTTGATGATGGGTTTGCATCCTACGTATGTAAAAGACAATTATCTCGAAGAATTGCAACACGTAGAAAACGAATTGGCGAAAAGAAAATTTTATGCCATTGGTGAAATTGGAATCGATTTGTATTGGGATAAAACGCATTTGAAGGAGCAGCAAATCGCCTTTAGAAGACAAATCCAGTTAGCCAAACAATACAAATTACCTATTGTGATTCATTGTCGGGAAGCTTTTGAGGCCATATTTGAAATTCTGGAAGAAGAAAAATCAGCTGATTTATTTGGAATTTTTCATTGTTTCTCCGGAACGCATCAACAAGCATTACAGGCGATTTCGTATAATATGAAGCTGGGAATAGGTGGAGTAGTGACTTTTAAAAACGGGAAAATAGATCAATTTTTGAATCAAATCGATTTGAAACATATTGTTTTAGAAACGGATTCCCCTTATCTGGCACCAATACCCTTTCGAGGCAAACGCAACGAGAGTGGGTATATCGTTAATGTCGTAGATAAGTTAGCGCAAATTTATAGTCTTTCGGCAAATGAAGTTGCAGCAATAACCACGGAAAATTCCAAAGCTATTTTTGGGATTTAAAGAAGAATTTACCTTATTTTGATATTTTTTTTGTTCATTTGCCAACACAAAAATTGAGAACCAAAATGCAGAAATTTGACGCTATTCGGCCATTTTATGATTCCGAAATAAACGAAGCACTTCAGAATGTTGTAAATCATCCCATGATGAAAGCATTGATGAATTTTACTTTTCCGGATGTTGCTGATGAAGTTTGGAAAGAACAATTGCGAAAAACGCATTCTATTCGTGATTTTCAGTGCAATTTTATTTATCAGTCTGTTCAAAGAGTTTTGGAAAAAAGCTCTGAAGGTTTGACTACTTCAGGTTTTGAAAACTTAAAGCCTAATACCTCCTATCTATTTATCTCGAATCATCGCGATATTCTATTGGATACCACTTTGTTGAATACCGCTTTATTTGAACATGGGTTAGCGATGACGGCTTCTGCGATTGGAGATAATTTAGTCAAGAAATCGTTTCTGAATACGTTAGCCAAACTAAATCGAAATTTTTTAGTGCAGCGTGGCTTAACGCCAAGGGAAATGCTACAAAGTTCAAAGTTGTTATCAGAATATATTGGCAATTTATTACTCCATGAAAACCGTTCCGTTTGGATTGCGCAACGTGAAGGAAGAACCAAAGACGGAAATGACGAAACTAATCCGGGTGTTTTGAAAATGCTTGGAATGGGTTCTGACGAAAAGAATTTGATGGATTATTTCAAAAAGATAAAAATTGTACCGGTTTCTATTTCGTATGAATACGACCCAACGGATGCTTTGAAAATGCCTCAATTGATGGCTGAAGCCAATAATGAAGTGTACATTAAAGAAAAAAATGAAGACTTCATGACAATTCTTAGCGGTGCTTTGGGACAAAAGAAAAGAATTCACATTCATGTTGGTAAAGTGTTAGATACTGAAATTGATACAGTCATTGCTGAGAATGATAGTACCAATAAGCAAATAGTAGCTTTGGCAAAAGTAATTGATGATGCAATATTGAGCAATTATAAGTTGTGGCCAACGAATTTTATTGCCTATGATATTGTAAACAAGACAGATCACTATTCCCATTTGTACACCGAAAATGAAAAATCGTTATTCGGTCGCAGACTTGAAATGCGTATTGATCATGACAATCCAGTAGCTTTAGATGGTTTTTTGGCGATGTATGCGAATCCGGTTGTGAATAAATTAAAATACCATGATGTTGTATAAATCCAAAATACTTTTGATTTATACTGGTGGAACCATCGGTATGAGGAAAGATTTTGAAACGGGTGCACTTAAGGCTTTCAATTTTAGCAAATTATTACAACGAATCCCAGAATTGAAACAATTGGACTGTGAAATAGAAACAATTTCATTTGAGAATCCCATTGACTCTTCTAATATGAATCCTGAAGAATGGGCAAAAATTGCTACAATTGTTGCTGATAATTACGTTTCTTTTGATGGATTTGTTGTGCTTCATGGATCAGATACGATGTCGTATTCCGCATCAGCTTTGAGTTTTATGCTCGAGAATTTGTCAAAACCAGTTATTTTTACGGGTTCCCAATTGCCTATTGGAGATTTACGTACTGATGCCAAAGAGAATCTGATTACTGCGATTCAAATTGCTTCTTTGCGCCATAATGACGCGCCAGTTATCAGTGAAGTGTGTCTTTACTTTGAATACAAATTATACCGAGGCAATCGAACCACCAAGATTAATGCCGAACATTTCAAAGCGTTTACCTCCCCTAATTATCCTGAATTGGTGGAATCCGGAGTACACTTAAAATTGAATCCCGAATTGTTTTTACCCAAAAACGAAAATAAGGAATTCAAAGTTCATAAAAATTTGGATAATAATGTGGCTATCATAAAAATGTTTCCAGGTATCAGTGAAGCAGTTTTATCGGCTATTTTAGATATTCCGAATCTTAAAGGTGTTGTTTTAGAAACCTACGGAGCGGGGAATGCACCTACGGAAGAATGGTTTTTAAATTTATTAAAAAAAGCAATTTCCAGAGGTTTACATATAGTGAATGTTACCCAATGTTCCGGGGGAAGTGTGAGAATGGGACAATATGAAACCAGTACAGGCTTGAAAGAAATTGGAGTGATTTCCGGAAAAGACATTACCACTGAAGGCGCAATAACAAAATTGATGTATTTACTGGGTCAAAAAACAGCTCAAAAAGACTTTAAGGCTATCTTTGAAAGGGCTTTACGAGGCGAAATGGTATAATATTCAGTTTTTACTTTTCTAAGTCAGTTTTTTTTGTGTTCTTTGCAACCTTAAATGAAAATAGAGAGGTGGCCGAGTGGCTGAAGGCGCACGCTTGGAAAGCGTGTATATGGCAACATATCGAGGGTTCGAATCCCTTCCTCTCTGCAATAAACCTTGATTATCAATGGTTTGCGAATATTACACCCAAATTTACACCCAGAAATGTAAATTTGGGTGTTTTTTTTAAATACAATTAATTGCTTCAATCCTTTGTTTATCTTTATCGGTACAAAATTATTTAACTACTTTTGAGCAATAATGAATGTTTATAAATGTATCATTTTTTTATTAAATGACAAAAGAAACTCATATCGAACAAAGCTTTACTACCAAGCTAACTGATTTAAAATACATTTATCGTGATGATATTCGCGATAGGTATTCTCTTGAAAAAAACTTTAGAGAAAAATTTGAGGCACTTAATCGAGTACGTTTAAGTAATGCTGAATTTGCAAGATTGCGTGATGAAATTATCACTCAAGACGTTTTTGCTGCTTCAAAAATACTTCGTGAGAAAAATTATTTTCAACGTGAAGATGGAACTCCTTTACATTACACGTTAGTAAACATAAAGGATTGGTGTAAAAATGATTTTGAAGTTATCAATCAATTACGTATCAATACTGAAAATAGTAATCATCGTTATGATGTTGTCATTTTAATTAATGGTTTGCCAATTGTTCAAATTGAATTAAAAGGCGTTGGCATTTCTCCACGACAAGCGATGCAACAAATTGTTGATTACAAAAATGACGCAGGGAATGGTTATACCAATTCGCTCATGTGTTTTATGCAGTTGTTTATTGTGAGCAATCAATACAATACATACTATTTTGCAAATAACAAAAATCAACATTTCCAATTTAATGCCGATGAGCAGTTTTTACCTGTTTATCAATTGGCTGACGAAAGCAATAAAAAAATCACCAATTTAGATTTATTTTCAGATAAGTTTTTGTCTAAATGTACTTTGGGCGAAATGATTAGTAAATACATGGTGCTTGTTGAAAGCGAACAAAAGCTTTTGGTGATGCGACCTTATCAAATCTATGCCGTTAAAGCTATTGTGGATTGCATTAGTCAAAATCGTGGTAACGGTTACATTTGGCACACAACAGGAAGCGGTAAAACCTTAACATCTTTCAAAGCATCAACCTTATTAAAAGAAAATCCTGAAATCGAAAAATGTTTGTTTGTGGTAGATAGAAAAGATCTAGACCGACAAACTCGTGAAGAATTCAATAAATTTCAAGAAGGAAGTGTTGAAGAAAATACAAATACCGAAAGTTTGGTAAGACGTTTGTTGTCTTCTGATTATTCGGATAAAGTAATTGTAACTACCATTCAAAAATTAGGTTTGGCTCTTGATGATACCAAAAACTACAAAGAGCGTTTAAAATACTTGAGCGATAGTCGTATTGCATTTATTTTTGACGAATGCCATCGTTCGCAATTTGGTGATAATCATAAAGCAATTAAAGAGTTTTTCCCAAAAGCACAGTTGTTTGGCTTTACTGGTACACCTATTTTTTCTGAAAATTCTAATTTCATTGTTAGAGAAAATGAAGAAGCTACCTTTAAAACTACTGAATCCATTTTTGAAAAACAATTGCATTCTTACACTATAACACATGCTATTGAAGACAAAAACGTGTTACGTTTTCATATCGATTATTTCAAAGGGAAAGGCGAAGTAAATCCAAAACCTGGTGAAGCCATTGCGCAACAAGCCGTTGTAGATGCCATTTTAGAAAAACACGATGCCGCTACCAACCACAGAAAATTCAATGCGGTTTTAGCCACAGCTTCTATCAATAATGCCATTGAGTATTATCGTTTATTTAAACTCGCTCAACAGAAAAAGAAAGATGTTGATGAAGATTATGTAATGCTTAATATTGCTTGCGTTTTTTCGCCTCCTGCTCAATTAATTGCCAAAGAGGGTGACCAGAAAAATGCGGAGGACATTAAGCAATTACAAGAAGATTTGCTTCAAGAAAAAGAAGACAATAAAGTAAATCCAGAAGAAAAGAAAAAGGCATTGATTGAAATTATTGATGATTACAACAATCAATTTAAAACCAATCACAACATCAACGAGTTTGATGGTTACTATCAAGATGTTCAATCAAGAATAAAGAACCAAAAATACAGTAACAGGGATTATGCTCACAAAAATAAAATAGATATTACTATTGTGGTAGATATGTTGCTCACCGGGTTTGATTCTAAATTTTTGAATACGTTGTATGTAGATAAAAACTTGAAATACCACGGATTAATTCAAGCGTTTTCACGTACCAATCGTGTTTTAAATGACACCAAACCGTATGGTAATATTTTAGATTTTCGTTCTCAACAAGAACAGGTAAACCAAGCGATCGCTTTGTTTTCTGGAGAAAGTAAAGACAAGGCTATTAAGATATGGATGGTTGAACCAGCTCCCGTAGTTATTGAGGAATACAAAAAAGCCGTGGAAGCTTTGGGTATTTTTATGGAAGAAAATAATTTAGCAAATGAACCTCAAGATGTATACAACCTTAGAGGTGACAGTGCCAAAATTGCTTTTGTAAAAAATTTTAAAGAAGTACAACGACTAAAAACACAACTAGACCAATATACAGATTTAGACGAAACTCAAAAAGAAGTTATTGAAAACATTTTACCAACCGACCGTTTACAATCGTTTAGAAGTTCGTATTTAGAAACGGCTAAGCAGTTTAAAGCGATACAAGACAAAGAAGGCAACGATGCTCCTGAAGATGTACAACAATTGGATTTTGAATTTGTATTGTTTGCCTCTGCGGTGATTGATTATGATTACATCATGAATTTGGTAGCAGACAACCTCCAAATGAAACCGTCTAAACAAAAAATGACGAAACATGAAATCATAAGTTTGTTAAGTGCTACAGCCAATTTGATGGAAGAACAAGAAGATTTAACCGATTATATCAATAGTTTAGATTGGAACACAGGGCAAGATGTAGATAAATTACGCAAAGGGTATCAAACCTTTAAAGATGAAAAGAATGATAAGGTATTAGCTGATATTGCTCATTTTCACGGGTTACAAACAGCCGGTTTAAAAGTATTTGTAACCAACATTATGGGCCGATTAATTTTTGATGGTGAAAAACTAACCGATTTGTTAGAGCCATTAGAATTGAATTGGAAAGAACGCAGTGTAAAAGAACAAGCACTGATGACAGACTTAATACCTTTATTAAAAAAACAAGCTCAAGGGCGAGAAATATCTGGATTGACGGCTTATGAATAATGAAAGAAATAAATTGATTCCTGAACTGCGTTTTCCAGACTTTATGAATGAAGGTAATTGGGAAGAAAAAAAATTAGGGGATTTTGGGAGATTTTTTCGAGGTCTTACATATAGTGCAGATGATACATCAAGTAAAGGTTTGTTAGTTTTAAGGTCAGGAAATATTCAGAACGACACCCTTGTTTTAGACAAAGATTTAGTTTATGTTGACAAAGAATGTGCGGATGAACTAAAATTGTTAAATGGAGACATTGTAATATGTATGTCTAATGGTAGCAAGGCTTTAGTGGGCAAGAATGCAGAATATAAAGATGAATACGATGGTAAAATAACAGTTGGTGCATTCTGTTCTATAATGAGACCAATAAATAAATTCACCAAATATCTTTTGCAATCAGACGCTTACCAAAGTTTTATTGCTTTGTCAATTGGTGGAGGTAATATAAATAATTTAAAAAATTCTGATTTAGAGGAATTCAAGTGTTATACTTCTTCAAGCCCTAAAGAGCAACAAAAAATCGCAGATTGTCTTTCTTTTTTAGATGAATTGATAACTGCTCATACAGATAAATTAGAAACTTTAAAAACCTATAAAAAAGGCTTGATGCAAAACCTTTTTCCTCAAGTTGGTGAAAAAGTGCCAAAATTAAGGTTTAAGGAGTTTGAAAAAGAAGGAGATTGGGAATATTTAAATGGAAATGAACTCTTTGATACAATATCAAATAAAAATCACAATTCTGATTTACAAATTCTTGCAATTACTCAAGAACAAGGAGCAATTCCTCGAAATTTGATTAATTATAATGTAATTGTAACCGAAAAAAGTTTAGAAAGTTATAAAGTTGTAGAAAAAGGTGATTTTATTATTAGTTTGAGGTCATTTCAAGGAGGAATTGAATACTCAAATTTTAAGGGAATATGTAGCCCAGCCTATATTATACTAAGAAAGAAAAATGAAAATTCTGAAAATGAATTTTATAAGCATTATTTTAAAACAGATTTCTATATTAGAAATCTTAATAGAAATTTAGAAGGACTTAGAGACGGAAAGATGGTGAGTTATAGCCAATTTTCTGAAATACTATTGCCAAACCCAAACCCAAAAGAACAACAAAAAATAGCTAATTTTCTTTCCTCATTAGATAGCTTAATTACGGAACAAGCAGATAAAATAGAGCAATTAAAATTGCATAAAAAAGGTTTAATGCAAGGGCTGTTTCCTAAAGTAAAAGCGTAAAAGATGAGTAGTCTAACTGAAATAGCACAAGAATTAAAAGACACAAAAGAAAAAATTATTCTTGTTTATGCATTTAATGCAACAGGAAAAACACGTTTGTCAGTTGAGTATAAAAATATAACTAAAAAACCTGAAGACGGAAGTCATACAGGAGTTTATTATAATGCATTTAGTGAGGACTTATTTGTTTGGGATAATGATGAAAGTCATGATAATGAAAATATAAAATTAGATGTTATTTCAAGTTCACTAAATCAATTTCATTCGTTATTATTAGATACAGAGATTTTACAAGAAACATTATCGTTATATCATCCTAGATATAAATTCAAATTAAATCTGTATAAGGATGAGGACAGAGAAAAAGGTATTCACTCAATCACTTTCTACTTAGATGATGAAAATACAAGTCCTATAAAAATTTCGAGAGGTGAAGAAAGAATTTTTATTTGGTGTTTTTTTGTAGCTCTATTTGAAACCGATTCATGGACAGGTATTCAAGATGCTCATTTTTTCATTGATGATCCTGTTTCAAGTATGGATGAACACAATATTTTTTTAACCGCTGAGTCCATTACAAAACTGATTGATGATACGTTTCCAAAAAAACAAGTAATTATAACAACTCATCATATAGGTTTATTTTCTATATTATATGATAGATTAAGCAAAGGAGAAAAAAGTGATAAATACAAAAATAATTCAAAATTCTTTATGCTTAAAAAGCAAAAAAATGAATTAGAATTAAAACCATTTAGCAAAGAAGTATTTCTTTTTCACTTACATCTTTTACAAGTATTATCAGAAGCAAAAAAATCAGATGAGTTATCTACTTATCATTTTGTTCTTCTGAGACAATTATTAGAAAATATTGCTTCCTTTATTGGCACTAGTCAACTAAAGATGTTACTACAAGAAATAGAAGTAGAAAAACCTGAAGATACAATAATGATGATTAATTCATTATCTCACAAAAGAGTTTTTGTGCCTCAAATAAGTGAGATGAATGAAGAAGAAACAAGAGCGTTTAATGAAGTATTTGACAAGCTTATTGCTAAATACAATTTCAAATTTTAATTAAAGAAATGACAAAAAAAGAACAAGATCAATTAGGTAAAACCCTTTGGGATATAGCAGACAACTTACGTGGTGCGATGAATGCCGATGATTTTCGAGATTATATGCTATCGTTTCTTTTTCTTAGATATTTATCTTCTAACTATGAAGAATCTGCAAAAAAAGAACTAGGAAGAGATTATCCAAAATTAGAAGCCGATGACAAACGAAATGCATTGAGTGTTTGGTATGATGTTAATGAAATAGATGTTCCTGAGTTTGAAAAACAAATGCGAAGAAAAGTGCATTATGTGGTCAAACCACAATTCATGTGGAGCAGTATTTCCGAGTTAGCTCGTACACAAAACAAAGAATTATTAGAAACATTAGAAAAAGGATTCAAATACATCGAAAATGATTCCTTTGAAAATGCATTTCAAGGGTTATTCTCTGAAATTAATCTGAATTCTGAAAAGTTAGGTAAAACACATAAAGATAGAAATGATAAACTTTGTGTAATCATCCAAAAAATTGCTGAAGGAATATCAGATTTCACAACTGATACAGATACTTTAGGTAATGCTTATGAATATTTAATTGGACAATTTGCAGCTGGTTCAGGTAAAAAAGCTGGCGAATTTTATACACCGCAACAAATATCCTCTATCCTATCTGAAATAGTAACCCTAGACAGTCAAGATCCAACCACTGGATCCAAAAACAAACTAGAAAAAGTATTAGATTTTGCCTGTGGGTCGGGTTCGCTTTTACTTAATATTAGAAAACGTATCAAAGACAACAAAGGTAGTGTTGGCAAAATTTACGGTCAAGAAAAAAACATTACAACCTATAACTTAGCTCGTATGAACATGCTTTTACACGGCATGAAAGATACCGAGTTTGAAATATTTCATGGTGATACGTTACTAAACCAATGGGACGAATTAAATGAAATGAATCCTGCTAAGAAAATTGAGTTCGATGCTATTGTGGCAAATCCACCCTTTAGTTTACGTTGGGAACCTAATGAAGCTATGGGAGAAGATTTCCGTTTCAAAAGTTATGGATTAGCTCCTAAATCCGCAGCCGATTTTGCGTTTTTATTACACGGTTTTCATTTTTTAGGAAAAGAAGGAACAATGGCAATTATTTTACCACACGGTGTTTTATTCCGTGGTGGAGCAGAAGAAAGAATAAGAACCAAATTATTAAAAGATAATAACATTGATACGGTAATAGGTTTACCATCAAATCTGTTTTATTCTACAGGAATTCCTGTTTGTATTTTAGTTCTTAAAAAATGTAAAAAGCAAGAAGATGTTTTGTTTATCAATGCAAGTGAGCATTTTGAAAAAGGTAAAAGACAAAATACTTTAAGCGAAGAACATTTTGAAAAAATAATTGACACTTACAAATACAGGAATGAAATACCAAGATATTCAAAAAGAGTGTCAATAGAAGAAATTGAAAATCAAGGTTATAATTTGAATATTTCTCGCTATGTCAATACTTCTATTGATGAAGTAAAAATTGATTTGCGTGAAGTGAATTTAAAGCTTTTTAATATTAATAAAAAGATAGTGGATGCTACAAATAAGCATAATGAATTTTTAAGAGAATTAGGATTACCTTTGGTCTAGTATTAATAAAGAAAGAAAACATGCTAGAGGAAATTAACCCAAAGATTGAATTTAATTCAAACTACGATTTAGGATTAATGACGACCCCTAAAGCACACGTTTTAATACACCATCTTAAGGAAATCTATCCTAGAGTATATAAAAAGTTGAACGAAGAGGGATCTGTTGAGCCATATCTAGAGCCTAAACTAATGAAACAACTTCACTTGGAATGTGATTATAGATTACAAGGCTATCCGCTTACAGGGGTGGTAGAAATTGCTTTAAGGGATGTAATGCAACTTATAAAATGTGAACTACAGCCCTATGAAGAACAGGAACTTTTAAATCAATTTGATTTGGATATTAATTCAATCATTTATACAGAACTGATAAAATGAGCCTAAAAATAAACTAAAACTATATTATGTTGGTATTGAGGATGTTTAATCTCTAAGATTAATTCCATAAGATAAAGAGGGAGAGAAATTACTCTTTTTATCTTATGGAATGCCATTCTTCTTTTGTACTAGTGATTTTCTTTATTCTGCTGATACCATTTTTTATATCTACTTAAACTCTTTGGATTCTGCTTGAAATAGCTAGTTATATTCAAAATTTTACTTTCTAGCTCATCATTTTCTTTTTGGAGTTCTAAAAATTCATGTTTATTAATACTTTTTTTGATAGCTACATAAATTGAGATTCCGCTAGTCAGAAAGAAAAACAGGTTTAGAATCAATAAGTAATTGAAATTTTTGGTATTAAATTTTTGTAATACTTTCTCAAAGTGGTTAGAGCTTTCATTTATTTGCTGTATGTGATTTTGAGATTGTAAATTTATTTTTTCATAATATTCCTGCTGATTTATTTTAACATCCATTAAATCAGGTTTAATATTGATGTTACTTAAGTTTTTTTCAATTTTTGTTTGTTCTTGAATGTTCTTCTTAATTGTAGTTTCAAGCGCTACGGTAGATTGAATAAATATTTCTACTAAATCTTCTAATGTAGGTTGTGTTTTTGCCATAATTTCATCTTTTAAAACCTTTTTTCTTTTTGCGTTTTTTTAAATTTTCATCTTGATCATTAGTTACTGGAATAGTTGAAACAGACGGATTAAATAATGGTGAATTATTCTCCGTATTTCTTGAAACAGCTGGGGTGTTGTCAATATTAAATTTGTGTTCATTTTTATTTAAGAACAGGTCATTTAATTTAAGATTACGATCTACTTCGCTTGCCTTCAAATTTGTTCCAGTGCCAAAATCTAAAAATCGATATCCTTGAATTTGTCCTTGTTTGTTAACTGTTGGAATTAATTCTATTGATTTTAAAAGCAAAAGCCTTTTGTAAGCATTTAAACTTCTGGGATTTTGCTTTAATACATCTAAATGAGCTGTCTTAATATGTTGTTTTATGTCTTTATTTAATGCAGCTCTTTTGGATTCATTTTCGTATTTTAATTCTCGTGCCGATGTCATTCCATATTTAATTGCAACTCGATGAGCAGCATGTTGAGCTCTTTTTCCAATAAAATTATCTTGGATTAGTTTGCCATTTTCCTGAACTCGATTTAATAATACATGAATGTGTTTGTGGTCTTTTTCAGTATGAATAAAAGCGAGATATTGCTGTTTCTTAGGGTCAAGGTCTAACTCGGTTAAAAAGGCTTCGGTAATTGCTTTTAATTCTGTGTCAGATAGTTTTTCGCCATCATCTACAGTTGGAGAAATTACAATTGAAATAGTATTGTTGTTACATCTTGAATTTTGCTTTTGAATGATATTCATATCATCGTATAGCTCTTTTGGAGTTGTACCGCTCAAGCCATTTCGAGTTAATTCATATCCTTTTTTATCGCTTATTACGTAATTAAATAATGCTGTCCCTCCTGGACAAGCGGAAGCTTTTCCGATCATACTATTTGAGTTTGTTTAAATGGGTTCGTATTAATTTTGTGGTTTCAACACATGCTTCTTTTAGACCTGTCGTATCGCCTAGTTTAAATAGATTACCAATTCTTCTAAAGTTATCGGCATATTGGTTCAATTGTTTGTAAACTACAATTTCATCTTCTGTGAGTTTATAGGATAGTGGGTACCCCATAGCTGTGTTTCGTAAAAACTCAGAAATGCTAGTCCCACTTTTTAATGCTTTGTTTTGAATTATGAGGTGCTCAGTATAAGTTGTTCTGAATTCTATTTTCTTTGATCTTTTCATCGTTCTGTTTTTTCTTTTGCGACCTTCGGGAGTAAAAGCGAGGAGTTGTTGTGATGTCAAATTTCAATTTGTCAGGACAATGACACATCTCGATCAAATTTTACTTCATTTGATTGAGTCTTGTTTTAGTGAATCATTAAATGTTTTAGGCTTAATATGGTTTTAGATCAGCCAGATTACAAAGTCAATAGAATCTAATTTTTATCCCCTTTTGTTATTTTAAATAATAAACAAAAGGGGATAAAAGATCCTATCAAGATTTTTATAAAATCAATATTGCTATTTAGTATTCATTTGTTACCACAAAATTTATAATTTTTTCATTTTGTGCCTACCTACTTACCTAATCAGGATTTACGGGTTCTACGTTGTTTTTATTTCTTACCTGACCCTTACCTCGCTTACCTAAAAAAATCAACATCTAGGTAAGATAGGTAAGAGCTTTAAATACAACTTACCTAATATTAACCTCATTTTTACTAGATTTAGGTAAGCAGGTAAGATAGGTAGGTAGTATGTTGAATTATTGATGATTAAATTCAAATGGATTCGAATTAAATTTTGGTTTTGCTAAATAGCCATAAACTTGTTTTTTCGGATGTTTTATTCGCTTAAATCTATAGCCCGATAGCGCTTTCCCGATTTTTTCTCTACTCAATTTAAGTCCTAACGGAAAAAGTTTTGTCAGTATATCCGTGGGAGTGTTGAAATAATCTATTTCGTCTGATTTGTCAAAATACTTTAATACCATTTCTTGTTCTATGGTTAGAGCGGTATAACGTTCATTCCTAAGTTCGTTATCTAAAATATCTTGCGGTGTAAGTTCAGGTTCAAAATTTTTATCTAAGTAAGCTAAATAATAAGCTTGAGACCATACTTTGTCTATATCAACCGTCTTGGAATAGTTGAAATTTATTCTCCCAATGACATCAAAAATAATCCATCGAACAGAACCAGTTTCATCAGTTAAAAAATCAACCATGTTTGTAGAACCTATGAAAGAACAAATTCGAGGAAGGTTTTCGGCTCGACGTTCATACGGAAGTCTTTCATTTATAAAAACCTTACTAATCAGTGATTTCAAAAAATTTACTTCTGTTTTACCAATCACAGATAATTCCTCAAGATTGATTATTAAATTTTTGCACATCTTGATTCGTGAATCCTTGTCCATTCCAATATCCTCGGCTATGTAGCTAGAAAGTTTTTTGGGTATCAAATTTTGAATAAAAGTTGATTTCCCTGAATGTTGATCTCCATTTGCAAGAACTAAACAGTGTTTGTTTATTTTTTCCTTTTCAATAGCACAAATAACACCTCTAGCAAGCCATTTTTTAAAATGATATTCAAAAGCAGCATTGTCATTAGTAGTTACATAAGATGCCAATTCTTTTATATAATCCTTTCTTTGATCCCATTGCGGCAACTCTAAAAAATATTCTTTTATAGGATTATAACGTTCAATTAAATTGCTTTTAATGAGTATCTCTAATTTGTTGTAGTTAACTTCTATGCCGTTTTTATTTAATTCAATCAGTAAAGAGTATAGATTTAAAGATTCCCACAAGGATTGACCTATAAGATTGATCTCATAGTCAAGAGAGATTAAGTTAAATCGAATCCTGTATTTTTGATCTATATACTTGATAATCTTATCGAATATAGTATTGGAAACTGTATTTGAATAATAAAGTTCCGGAATGTTTTCTTCCATTAAATTTTAAGTATTGTTGAAAACACCCTATTTTTGCAGAGTGTTTCCAGTTGTGGAAAATTTTAAAGAATGATTTAAGCGTATGTGATTTGGTCGTCGATACGCTTTTATTTTATAATACTTCCAAGAATTCACTTTTTATCTATGACTTTTCTTCCAGCTAATTCAAGTGCAAGTTCTGCATCAACAATTATTTTACGACCAATTTGGGTAATAGCCTTGTCAATCTTTTTACTTTTTTTTATCCGATTAGCTGTAGGTAGGCTGCAATCAAAAAGTTGAGCTATACCTAATATCCCATAAACGTATTTTTTAGCTAGTTCTACAGGCTCATACGATTTTACGTTATGTTGCTGTGAATTGTTTTGGAGGAATAAAAACTCTTCTCCAGTCATTTGCCAAAGTGGCTTTTGTTTTAATTCTTTTATTTCCATTTTCTAAATTGTTATGTTAAACAATGGCCTTGTACTTCGGCTTATGATGTTCGAACATTACAAATTTAGGGATGGGTGAAAGGGGGTTTTAGGGGAATTGCAAAAAAAGAAAAAAACCTAAACGACTGTAAAAAAGGTATTTAGATTTTTATTTTAATTTTTTTTCGATATCTTTTAGGGGATTTAGAGGGAATTGATATCGTATTTATCTATAATTTCTCTTATATCTTTACTAAATTCATTTTGTTTTAGGTTTCCAGCCTCTGCATCTTTTTTGACTATACTAGGTCTCCTATTATATGAGTCTTCTATGTCTAAGTGTTTGCAAATTTCAGATTTCCAGTATGACTTTCCTTCATGTTCCATGTGCTTAAAAAGTTCCGCAATTATGTAGCATACTCTAACTCTTTGCCCTTTTTTTATACTGAGGGCTATTGGTTTTGTTAAAAGATTTATACTATTATAGAATTCTGTGTCTGATATTTTTATAAATTGTTTGTCATTTGTTGTTTTCCATAGTTGATAAGTAAAACCAGTATTAAAGAATTTTTCATTCTTTTTTAAAGTTACACTGAGATTGTTACTTCCAATTGTATATTTCTTTAAAATGGCAAGAAGTGAGTTGTTTAACTCAAATACTCTTTCAAATTTATTTTCAGCGTATTTGAATGCTTCTTGTTCTAATTGGGCTTGCCTCTCAAATAAGTCTTTCAATTTTTCTACTTCAGGTTCGTAAAGTGATTTTTGATATTTATGTTTTTCACAAAGATTATGCAATTCTTGTCCCGTATGTTCCCTAAATCCAATACTTTCCAAATTGTCATTTGACAACTTATACTCACTTCTATACTTCCTAACAATTTCATTTTGCTTTTCAATGTTATAATTATGTTTTTTAGCAAAAAATTGACAGATTTGTTCAGTATTAGTATTTTTCCAAAAGGACTTGTTTTTGCTGTAAAGTAAGATGTTGTTCTCTATTTCTGTTTGTAGACTTTTTAGTAGTACTGAGTATTTTTCAAGTTCAAATTCATCAATAATATTGATAATCATCGTTTCAAATGCTTGTGTGTCACAAAGACGAGTGTAAAAATTAGAAATAAAGTATTGCTCTTCATATGCTATCTTATTTCTCTTAAATACAGTATGGTATATCTTGTTTAACTCACCATATTGAGGTAGTATATTTGTTATTTCTATCATAGTTGATTAAATTTACTCATGGCATTTGCTTTAATATTATCAGCAACATCGATATATGGTTTCATTGCCTTGTAGTCGCTGTGTCCTGTCCATTTCATAATTACTTGTGCGGGTATTCCCAATGAAAGAGCGTTACATATAAATGTTCTGCGTCCTGCATGGGTTCCTAGTAAAGCATATTTAGGGGTCACATTATCAATACGTTCATTACCTCTATAGTATGTCTCTCGAACAGGCTCGTTAATTTTCGCAAGTTCTGCCAATTCTTTCAGGTAGTCATTCATCTTTTGGTTACTGATAACTGGAAGTGCTTTTTGGTGTTCAAACGGAATGTCTTTATATTTGTCAAGGATTGCTTTACTATGGTCGTTAAGTTCAATAACCAAACTGTCAGTAGTTTTAATCGTGGTAATTTCGATATGTTCGGCTTTTATATCACTTCTTCTTAGGTTAAACACATCACTATAGCGAAGCCCACTGTAGCAAGTGAATAAAAACACATCTCTAATTCGATCTAAATATTGTTTTGTTTCAGGTATTTTATATTCACGAAGTTTGGTTAATTCCTCCCAAGTAAGAAATATTACTTTTTTAGGAGTGTTTTTTAATTTTGGCTTAAAAAATTCATACGCCTTTGTTTTATTATACCCCTTTTTGTCTGCCCAACGGAGAAACCACTTTAGAAAACCTAATTGTTTGCCGATAGTACTATTTCGCATTTTTTTAGTTTCGCGTAGAAATATTATATAATCATTTAAACCAAATTCATCAAAGTAATCAAAAGTAATTGTTGGATTAAAAACTTTTAAATGACTTTTGGTGGTATCAAATTTTTCATAGGTTGCTTCAGTCCAAGTGTTTTGTCTGCCACATTCTTTGACAAATTCATCGAAAACGTGCATGAAATCTACAATTACAGTATGAACTTGATCATTTTCATCTGTAATTGATTTTTTGTTGGAGTTAAATTCTTTCTTTATTTGTTCGGTTGTAGGAAAGATGTTTTGCGTTTCAAATATTTTAAAAATATTTTGAATTATGGTATAGTACTTCAGTAAATCCGTGTTGATATCAGATGCGCTTTGTTTGAGTTTATTTGTGCAACCATTTTTTACACGCTGTTTGTCATTGTCCCATTTGGCAACATCAATGCGATAACCCGTTGAAAAATCTATACGATTATTTGCAAAAACTACTCGCATGCGGATTGGAACATTTTCTACAATAGGAATGTTGTCTTTTTTTCTGTTCTCTAAAGCAAAAATGATATTTCTTTTAATGGTATTCATTGCTGGGTGTGATTTAAATCTACACCCAAATCTACACCCAGTTTTTGAGATACGCAATAATATTTCGTGATATTTTGATTTACTTATCTTTTAAACTCTTTGTTTAATATCAGTTAGTTGACTATACATGATATTTTATTTTTATGTAGGTGATAGAGCCTTCCTCTCTGCAAAGAAATTAATGCTTCCTGAAAGGGGAGCATTTTTTGTTTTATAGTGTGACAAACTTTTTTGTTTGTCTAAGCGTATAAAAACAAAAAAGGATCAGGCATGAAATGCCAAGCATTAATTTCTTTGTGAGATTCTATTCCGGAATGAATGAAATTAATCCTGTTTTTACTGTAAATACCTTTAAACTCAAATCACTTATGAGCAAAGTATTCTGGGTTTTAACATCCTATAATCTTCGCAATTTTATTTATTGACAATAAGAAGTCATTTAAAATTGATATTTTTTTGTTGATTATTTAATATTGATCATAACCATTTAATGAAACTTGTTTGTTCTATTTTAAAATATAATAAATAATTTAAATTAAGTAAGAAAATAAATACCAAACATGTTTATTTGCGTATTTAATCGATTATATTTGTAATAGAAACATCCGGTATTTAATTTCAACTAAAGATTAAAGCTTCTAATATTCTTAAAAATTTTCTGAAACCTAAATTATTAATTGAAGAACCCAGATATAAAAACTATTTGATACATCATTAAAAGATAAAAGATAAAAATTTTACAAATTTAAAAAACGGAACTGATGGAAACAGAAAACAGAAAAAAAGAAGTGTTTTTGTACATAGGTGTTTTTTTTTCTTACTGTCGGGAGTTTATCGATAGTTGCTTTAATATTGATGTTCTTGTATGTATCTTTTTGATTTGGATTCTAAATTATCCAAGATAAGGAAATATTAAAATCTACCACTGTGTTTTTTGAAAGAAATACGTTTCTGGAATCTATCAAAATCCTATATTTGTAAGCGATAAACAATGATGAAGTCAAAGAATGTATTTAAACTAACATGGAGCAATCATTAAACAAAAATAACTACATGCGACTATTCTTAAGTTGCTTTCTTTTTCTATCCATTTTTAATGTTTTTTCCCAAGAAAATACTGTAACTCAAGATACCGTCATTGTGAAAGTTGATTCCTTGTATCGAGAAGATCAGTTTTATTTTGCAATAACATATAATACACTGATGAATAAGCCTTCAGGTTTGTCACAAAGCAAATTTTCTTCTGGGTTATCGGCAGGTTTTCTGAGAGATATGCCCATTAATAAAAAAAGAACGGTTGCTATAGCTTCCGGTATTGGTTTTTCATATAATAATTATAATCAAAATCTTGCTATTTCTTCACCTGCAGGAACTCCGGTGTATACTATTATTGATTCGGATATTCCATACGATAAAAACAAGTTCTCATTGCTTTCAGTTGATGTGCCTCTTGAGTTCAGATGGAGAACTTCTACTTACGAAAGTCATAAATTTTGGAGAATTTACGGAGGACTAAAATTGAGTTATGTACTCTATGACAGATCTATTTTTAATAGCGCTGATGGCAAAGTAGTGGTGACAGGAAATAAAGATTTCAATAAAGTTCAATATGGAGCTTATATTTCATCAGGCTATAACACGATTAATTTATATGCCTATTACGGTTTGAATTCACTGTTTAAATCCGCAAAAGTCAATGACGAATCGGTTAATATGAAATCATTGAATATTGGAATTATATTCTACATTTTATAACCACAGCACTAACAAAAGCAACTGAGACACTGCTCCTAGCATAAAACCTATAATCAATTCTTTATTCGTGTGTGCTTTCATTTCTAATCGTGAGGAAGCCACAAAACCATTAAAAAGAATCAGCAGTGCAATTGTAAATGTATTCTGAATTTGAAGGTGCAAGCTCAATCCAATTATAAAAACCGTCAAGGAACTGATGGCAATCATGTGAAGGCTGGCTTTTATATTGGCAAACACTAGAATTAGCGCTAATATAGTACTCAAAAGCGCACCCAGCAGAAAAAAGTGCAACTCAGGATATCGGTCTATTGTAATGCTTTTTCGCACCAACAGAATAAGTAAAAAGCAGTGAAGGATTAATGGAATTTTGCGTTGGGATACTTCGGCAAGCATAATGGAATCTATGTTTCCTGCGGTACGTAATAATAAAAACACCAAAGCAGGTAAAATCACCGTTACAACTAAAACTTGAAAAAAAACAAATAATTTTTCTTGATTCACAAAGTCAGCGCCGTTAAACGAAAGATAAAATAACGTGGCCATTGCCGGTATGAATATCGGATGGAAAACATAGGAAAACAATGGGAGGATTTTTTTCAAAACTTCTGATTTTTCTAAAAACAAATATAAGTAATCTACCAAAATTAGTAAAGCTAATGCTCTTCTTTCTTTTTCTTAAATATACGGAATTGCTTATAATTATAGTATATCTAAGTCATCGTTTTGAAAAGAAGTGTTATTTTTGAGGAAGTTTTACAAATAGACGAACTATTAAAAGTGTAATTTCTATACAAGAAATCTACTTCAATCTCTTTCTAATTCCATGAGCCAGAAAATCCTTAAAAGTATTCAAAATATCCCTGCTGAATTTATTGGTAACAGCACTAATTTGGCAATAGATACTATTGCTATAGACAGCCGTTCTTTGCAAAACGGGCCGCAGACTTTGTTTTTTGCATTGGTTGGAGCCAATACTGATGCGCATCGGTATATTCAGGATTTAATCGCAATTGGCGTTCAGAATTTTGTGGTTACCCATATTCCGGAAGAATGCGAAGGCAAAGCTAATTTCTTTGTTGTTGAAAACACACTGACCGCTTTACAACAATTTGCGGCAAACTATCGCAGTCTTTTTGATTTTCCTGTTATCGGATTGACTGGAAGTAATGGCAAAACGATAGTTAAGGAATGGCTTAATTTTTTATTGAGCCCTGATTATAATATTATTCGAAGTCCAAAGAGTTACAACTCACAAATTGGTGTACCATTGTCTGTAATTGCAATCAGTGAGCAACACAATCTGGGGATTTTTGAAGCCGGAATTTCTACCCATTCTGAAATGGAAAAACTGGAGAAAATAATCAAGCCAACGATTGGGATTCTTACCAATATTGGTTCTGCACATGATGAAGGTTTTGTAAATTTAGAAAATAAAATAAGAGAGAAAATCACCCTTTTTGAAAATTCAGAAGTGATTATTTACCAAAAAAGCGAAATGGTTGATGCCATTATCCTTTCAAAAGCAAAAACGTTCACCTGGAGTTTTGACTCAAAAGAAGCTGACGTTTTTGTCTTCAATACAGCAATTAAAAACGACACAACCACTATTCAATACCGATATAAAGGAGATTCATTCGGATTGGCAATTCCTTTTCAGGATAAGGCATCGGTTGAAAATGCAATCTCGTGTTTGATGGTTTTATTGTATTTTAAATACGATGAAAAAACCATTCAAAATCGAATGGAGTTATTGTATCCGGTAGAAATGCGGTTGAAAGTCAAGAACGGAATCAACAACTGCAGTATTATTGATGACAGTTACAGTTCTGATTTTCAGTCGTTGAAAATAGCGTTGGATTTTCTCGAAAGTCAAAAGCAATACAAGAAGAAAACGGTGATTCTTTCGGATATTTTCCAAAGCGGTTTGTCTAATGACGAATTGTATGCTAAAGTTTCCCAGTTGATTGTTTCGAATAAAATTGACCGCGTTATAGGCATTGGAGAAACCATTTCGGCATTCGAAAAGAAGTTTGCCAATTGCATAACCTATAAAAATACAGCCGAGTTTATATCAAAATTTGATGATTTGAATTTTGCCAATGAAACTATTTTAATCAAAGGGGCGAGAACATTTCAATTTGAAGAAATTGTTTCCTTATTGGAAGAAAAAACACATGAAACCGTTTTGGAAATCAACCTGAATGCGATTAGTTACAACCTGAATTTTTTTAAATCAAAATTGAAGTCGAATGTCAAGATTATGGTGATGGTAAAGGCTTTTGGTTACGGAAATGGCGGTTTTGAAATCGCTAAATTATTGGAACATCACAAAGTGGATTATCTGGGAGTGGCTTTCGCCGATGAAGGAATTTCGCTGAAAAGTGCAGGAATTCATTTGCCTATTATGGTTTTAAATCCTGAAACGACCAGTTTTCCTGCGATTATTCAACATCAGTTAGAACCTGAAATTTATAGTTTGAAAGGACTTTATGCGTTCCTTAAAATTGCCAAACAAAAAAATTTAAACCAATTTCCGATACATATCAAACTTGATACAGGAATGCATCGTCTAGGTTTTGAAGACAATACGATTGATGATTTGATTGCAACTTTAAAAGGAAATCAAACCGTTAAAGTAAAAAGTGTTTTGTCACACATGGCCACAAGTGATGATTTAGAATACAAGGATTTTGCACATTCACAAATTGATTTATTCGAAAAATTATCCTCTAAATTGATGTCTGAATTACAAATAAAACCGCTGCGACATATTTTGAATACTTCCGGGATTAGTAATTATCCGGATTCACAATACGATATGGCGCGTTTGGGCATTGGTCTTTACGGTGTTTCAAATGATGCCGAAGAACAAAAAAAGTTGAAAAATGTTGGAACACTTAAGTCGGTGATTTCACAAATCAGGGGTATTGCTGCCGGCGAAAGCGTTGGGTATGGCAGGCGATTCATTGCAGATAAACCTACAAAAATTGCTACCATTCCTATTGGGTATGCCGATGGTATTTCCAGAAGTTGGGGAAATGGTTTAGGTTTTGTAACGATCAAAAAGTCGAAAGCATCCATTGTTGGTAGTATCTGCATGGACATGCTGATGGTTGATGTTACTGAAATTGAATGCACAGAAGGAGATCAGGTAATTATTTTTGGCGAAAGCCCAACGGTAACCTATATGGCACAAAAATTAAACACAATACCCTATGAGATCCTCACCAGTATTTCCCAACGAGTGAAACGAGTTTTTTATAGAGAGTAATTAAATGTTGTGTAAAAGACTGTTAATTGCGTTAAAAAATTTATTACATTCGTTAGGCAAGATATATTTTTAACCTAAAAAAATAAATTATGGGATTTTTTAGTGATTTTAAGGCTTCTTTAATGAGGGGAGACGTTTTAAGCTTGGCAACTGCTGTTGTTATTGGTGCTGCATTTGGAAAAATTGTTGGATCTGCCGTTGATGATGTTATAATGCCAATTGTTGGTTTGTTAACAGGTGGAATTGATTTTACCCAGAAATTCATCACTTTGGATGGGAGCAGTTATCCTGATTTACCTGCAGCAAAAGAAGCAGGAGCTGCGGTGATTACGTATGGTAATTTAGTTCAGGCGATCATTAACTTTATTATTATTGCTTTTTTTGTTTTTGTGATTTTAAGAGCCGCTGAAAAAGCGAAGAAAAAAGAAGTTGTTGTTATAGTTGCTCCTGCTGGACCAACTCAAGAAGAATTATTGACTCAGATTAGAGATTTATTGAAAAAATAATTTCCGCTACATTATATATTCTAATTTATCCTGAATTAATTTCAGGACTAAACCGCTTCGTAATTGAGGCGGTTTTTCTTTGCGCTTTTATTTAACAAAAGCATACCGCGGATTCACAAAGGAATTTAAACGCAGCAAATTTGCAGTCAATAACTATTTGTTGTAAATATAACATTTTGTTATTTTTTGTTAACACACTTGTTTTGATTTCAATATTACTTACTTTTGTACTTCAAATTTAATATTCAATAATAAAAATATAAGATGAGAATAGCAGTTGTAGGCGCTACCGGAATGGTTGGCGAAGTAATGTTGAAAGTTTTGGCAGAAAGAAATTTCCCTGTAACAGAATTAATCCCTGTTGCTTCTGAGCGATCAGTGGGTAAAGAAATTGAATACAAGGGTAAAAAATATAAAGTAGTTGGCATGCAAACAGCAGTAGATATGAAAGCGGATATTGCTTTGTTCTCTGCAGGTGGCGATACTTCATTGGAGTGGGCTCCAAAATTTGCAGCAGCTGGAACAACCGTTATCGATAATTCATCGGCTTGGAGAATGGATCCTACCAAAAAATTAATCGTTCCCGAAATCAATGCAACTGAATTGACTGCAGCAGATAAAATCATTGCGAATCCAAACTGTTCTACCATTCAAATGGTATTGGTTTTGGCTCCTTTGCATAAAAAATACAACATCAAACGTGTGATTGTTTCTACGTATCAATCCATCACTGGAACAGGTGTAAAAGCAGTGCAACAATTGGAAAATGAATACGCAGGTGTTCAAGGTGACATGGCTTATAAATATCCAATTCACAGAAATGCAATTCCACAATGTGATTCTTTCGAAGAAAATGGATACACTAAAGAAGAGATGAAACTGGTTCGTGAAACCAAAAAAATCTTAAGTGACAATACGATTGCCGTTACGGCTACTGCGGTTCGTGTGCCAATTGTAGGTGGTCACAGCGAAGCGGTAAACGTAGAATTCTTGAATGATTTTGATGTAAACGAAGTGAGAAATATTTTGCATCATACCGATGGCGTAGTGGTTCAAGACAATAATGATACCTATACGTACCCAATGCCTATGTATGCACAAGGAAAAGATGATGTTTTTGTAGGTAGAATTCGTCGTGACGAAAGCCAGGAAAACACCCTGAATATGTGGATTGTTGCGGACAACTTGAGAAAAGGAGCAGCGACAAACACGATACAAATTGCTGAATATTTGATTGCAGCCAAATTGGTGTAAATCAATTTTTATTTTAAAATGAAACCATTTGTTTCGCAAAAATATATTTTGTGAGACAAATGGTTTTATTTTTTCTTGTTTTTGTTACCTTTGGCTCGAATGAAAAAGAATAAACTCATAGTAAGTCTTTCTCTGGTTGTTACAGTATTGTTCTCAATGCTGTTTCAGTCATTTCATACCTATGAGCATTTGGAAAAACAGCTTTCCCAAAAGCAGTGCCATCATAAATACAATGTTACCGGTACCGAGATAACGCACCAACATCACAAATTAGACCATTGTTATGTTTGTGAATTCGCTTTTGGCAGTTACATTACTCCGAAAGATTTCTCCTATCAATTGTACTCCAGTATTGAAGAAATCCCTTATTTCTTTTCTGCAGCGGAAACGGTTATTTCGTTTTCCGGCAGTCTGTATTCCCTTCGAGGTCCTCCCGTAAATAGTTTAAGCTGAATTCATTTCAACTTCTGTTGAATTTATTTTCCATGCAACTTCATTAATTTGATTTTGTTGGATGCATTTTTATTTACTAAATAATTCCATTCTCGGCAACAACTCTTTTGGAGAAAGCCGACAGCAGGAATACTACAATCATTTTCAATGAAAAAATTTATCATAACCCTATTCTTGGGATTTTCGGCGTTGCTTCAAGCACAAAACACCCTTTCGGGAACCGTAACCGATTTAAATAATCAACCCATAAAAGGCGTTTCAGTATATGCATCAGAATTGCATAAAGGGACAACTACAGATGAAAATGGAAAATACACAATTTCCAATCTGCCAAATAGAAACCTAAAAATCAGCTTTACGTTCGTAGGATTTGCAACCCAAAATAAAACCATAAGCAGTCTTCAAATAGAAAACACACTTGATATTATCCTCGAGGAAGCAATTTTCGAAATGGATGAAGTTATTGTTTCAACTGCTTTTAATAAAATTCAATCGCAAAATGTGATGAAAGTGGAGCACGAAAGCATCAAAAATTTGCAACGAAAAGGAACGGCCACTCTAATCGAAGGATTGGCGACTATTCCCGGAGTTTCTCAAGTTTCTACCGGAACTTCTATCGGGAAACCGGTGATTCGTGGTTTGAGCGGCAATCGTGTTTTGGTGTATTCTCAAGGTGTTCGAATAGAAAATCAACAGTTTGGTGACGAACACGGTTTGGGATTGAACGATTCCGGAATAGAAAGCGTTGAGGTGATTAAAGGACCGGCTTCTTTGTTGTACGGTTCCGATGCTTTGGGAGGTGTTTTGTATTTTAACCCAGAAAAATTTGCCGATGCAAATACCTTTAAAGCAAACTTCAGCCAAAAATACTTCTCGAATACAGCAGGTAGCAGTTCTTCTTTGGGTTTGAAAACATCTACAGACAACTGGAAATTTATGGCTCGTGGAAGTTACAACACCCATTCTGATTATAAAATTACTGATGGCGACAGAGTGACGAATACCCGTTACAATGAAACCGATTTCAAAACAGGAATTGGCTACAGCAATGCCAAATTCTCAAGTGTATTGCGTTACAATTACAATGAATTGGATTTAGGAATTCCGGAAGATGGCATAGCAGACCAAACGACGAGCAAGAAAACCGGATTTCCAAAACAAGGTGTTTTCAATCATTTATTGAGTTTAAACAATGTTTTCTTTTTCGAAAAATCAAAATTGGATCTTGATTTAGGATATGTTGCCAATGATCGAAGTGAGTTTGAAGACAGCAATGTGGCCATTTTACACATGAAACTGAAGACTTTTAATTACAACGTAAAATACCATTTGCCAAAAATGGGAAAAATAGAAACCATTGTTGGAATTCAGGGAATGCACCAAACCAATACAAATTCAGGAGAAGAATATTTAATTCCGGATGCTGTTACGAATGATTTTGGTGTTTTTGGAACGGCTAATTATGAGTGGAATTCCAATGTGTTGCAAGCCGGATTGCGTTTCGACAATAGAAATATTACTACCGATGCGCAAGGAATTGCAGGGGAAGAAGGTTCCTTTGAAGCCATCGATAAATCATACGACAGTTTTAATGCATCGTTGGGCTATAAAACCAATCTGGCCGATGATTTAACGTTGCGTTTGAACGTGGCTTCAGGATTTAGAGCGCCAAACCTTGCCGAATTAACTTCTAATGGAGTTCATGAAGGAACGAATCGCTATGAAGTAGGAAACAGTAATTTAGAAACCGAACAAAACGTGCAAACGGATTTGAATTTAGAATACAAAACGGATCATTTTGAGTTTTTTGTAAACGGATTTTACAATCACATCAACAATTATATCTACACTTCGCCAACAGGAGAAGTGATTGACCAGAATGCTGTTTTTGATTATATTCAGAATAATGCCAAATTATACGGAGGCGAAATCGGACTGCATTTTCATCCGCATCCATTGGATTGGTTGCATTTTGAAACCAGTTTTGAAACCGTAACAGGCGAGAAACAATCCCGAAGCGTCGGGAGAGATTATTTACCGTTAATCCCGGCTAACAATTGGAACAACACCATTAGAACCGAATTTAAAATCAAAAACTGGTTGGAAGATGGTTTTGCAACTTTGAATGTTTCCAGTACGTTCAATCAAAAAAACGTAAGTGGATTTGAGACAGAATCGAATGGGTATAACTTAGTGAATTTAGGTTTTGGCGGAACTGTAAAACTGGGTAAAACCGCTTTTGATGTCAATATCAACGGGAATAATTTATTTGATAAAAGATACATTGCGCATCTTTCTCGTCTAAAAACCGATGGTATTCCAAACATTGGAAGAAACATCGTTTTGGGAGTGAACTTTAATTTGTAAACTCGACCCGTTACATTTAATTAATTTTTTTTACCACATTGAAACATAGATTTTTTAGTTTTTAAAAGAAAATATAGCTATTTCACTTTTCACAAGCCAAGCTATGAGAAGAATAGAACTGTTTTCTATATTTTATTTAACTGTTAGTCAGAAATCTATGTTTCGCTGTGGTTGCTTTTTTTATTTTAAATATTAATTACGCACAAAATGTTCATTCAATATTTTGTCTTTGCTGACGATGTTACATTTTAAGCTTTTATATCTCCTTATTTAAGTAAATTGACAAAAAACTTAAATTAAGGAATGAATAATTTAAGTAGATGAAGGAGAATCTTAATTAGTGTTTTTGAACTTAAAAAAATATTTTATAAAATCACCACTTTTCCAAACACCATTTTTTTGGTTTTATTTAAGACTTTCCCACATTTACAACACTAACTATTTCCCTATTTTTGTAACAACCTAAAACAGAATCTAATGAAAAAAACTTTTTTAATAATGGCTGTATCTTCTGCAATGGCGACTTTTGGCCAAAACCAAAAACCGGTAACCTATCCCACTACGAGTAAAGGGGAAACCGTTGATGTGTATTTCGACACTAAACTTCCGGATCCGTACCGCTGGCTCGAAGACGACAAATCTGCTGAAACCGGTGCTTGGGTAAAAGCCCAAAACGAAGTGACATATGGTTATTTAGCCCAAATTCCGTTTCGCGATGCGTTAAAAGCAAGAATGGAAAAACTGTGGAATTATGAAAAAATAGGAGCCCCTTTCAAAGAAGGGAATTTCACGTATTACTATAAAAATAACGGTTTGCAAAATCAGTCGGTGTTGTACAGAAAAGACGCCAAAGGAACTGAAAAGGTGTTCTTGGATCCAAATACGTTTTCTAAAGACGGAACCACTTCGCTTGGCGGATTGGATTTCTCCAAAGATGGTTCTAAAGTGGCCTATGCCATTTCAGAAGGCGGAAGCGACTGGAGAAAAGTCATTATCATGGATGCCATTACCCAAAAAATAATTGAAGACACCATTGTCGATGTGAAATTCAGCGGCGTGTCTTGGAAAGGAAACGAAGGATTCTACTATTCCAGTTATGACAAACCAAAAGGAAGCGAATTATCGGCAAAAACCGACCAACATAAACTGTATTTCCACAAGTTAGGGACGGCACAAAAACAAGACCAAGTGATTTTTGGTGCCGACCAAAAACGCCGTTATGTAGGCGGTGGTGTTACGGAAGATGACCGTTATTTAGTGATCACAGCATCCAATTCTACGTACGGAAACGAATTGTACATCAAAGATTTGACAAAACCGAACAGTCCTATTGTGACTATTGTGGATAATTTCAAGAGCGACAACAACATTATTGAAAACGAAGGCGGAAAATTATTCATAGAAACCGACTTGAATGCGCCCAACAAACGCATCGTTACCGTGGATGTCAACAACCCGAAACCGGAAAACTGGAAAGATTTTATTGCAGAGACAGAGAATGTGTTGTCTCCATCAACAGGTGGCGGTTATTTCTTTGCTAATTATATGAAAGATGCCGTTTCGGTGGTGAAACAATACGATTATTCAGGGAAACTGGTACGTGAAATTAAATTGCCTGGCGTGGGAACTGCCGGAGGTTTTGGCGGAAAGAAAAAAGAGAAAACATTGTATTATTCCTTTACAAATTACATCACTCCGGGTTCTACCTTTTCATTCGAACCACAAACCGGAATTTCTGCGGTGTATCAAAAACCAAAAGTAGATTTCAACAGTGAGCAATATGAGTCCAAACAAGTGTTTTATACGTCCAAAGACGGAACCAAAATCCCAATGATTATCACCCACAAAAAAGGATTGAAACTCGACGGGACAAATCCAACCATGCTCTATGGTTACGGAGGATTTAACGTAAGTTTGACACCAAGTTTCAGTATTGCCAATGCCGTTTGGATGGAAAACGGAGGCGTTTATGCCGTGCCTAATCTACGTGGTGGTGGCGAATACGGGAAAAAATGGCATGATGCAGGAACCAAAATGCAAAAACAAAATGTATTTGATGATTTCATCGCAGCCGCAGAATATTTGATTGCCCAGAAATATACGTCTTCACAATATCTTGCCATTCGTGGTGGGTCAAACGGAGGATTGCTTGTGGGCGCTACCATGACGCAACGTCCGGAGTTGATGAAAGTCGCTTTGCCGGCTGTGGGCGTGATGGACATGTTGCGCTACCATACTTTTACTGCAGGAGCGGGTTGGGCGTATGATTACGGAACGGCGCAGGACAGCAAGGAAATGTTCAGCTACATCAAAGGGTATTCTCCCGTGCACAACATAAAAAAAGGGATTCAATACCCGGCAACCATGGTCACTACGGGCGATCACGATGACAGAGTGGTGCCGGCGCACAGTTTCAAGTTTGCTGCCGAATTACAGGAAAAACAAGCCGGAACAAACCCAACTTTAATTAGAATTGACATCAATGCAGGACACGGCGCCGGAAAATCCGTGGCGGCAACCATTCAGGAAAATGTCGATATTCAGGCCTTTACGTTGTACAATATGGGCATAACGGAATTGAAAAAGTAGCGATAATTAGGGCTTGTCCTGTCCCGAGGCTTCGGGATATTTTCAGGATTCATCCTGAATTTATTTCAGGATTTATTCTGAATTTTTTTAGAAGCTATTTCCTGCTATCCGTTACAATCTTTTTCAACGCTGTCAGGGTTCAAAACCCTGACAGCGTTTAGAAAAAGGATTTTCACTGCTATCAGGGCTATGGCATTCGATTCCCTCAGACGATTGTCATTCAAATAATTCGTTTGTAATACCGAGACTCTCTTTGTCACTTCGTTCCAGTTTATCATTGCGAGGAACGAGCAATCACATCACGGATATAAACCAACAAGAAGTTAAACAAACGCTATTCGAAAGAGTAGCGTTTTTTTGTGGTTATGAGATTTTCATATAAAATTTTACTTACATAAGAAGATTTTAAAATTAAATCCAGGTTAATATTTTTTTTATTGATAAATTTGAATGCTTTACAAATTTTCATGAAAAATAAATTTACCTACATAGATCTTTTTGCGGGTTGTGGTGGATTATCACTAGGGTTGCATCAAGCAGGATGGCAAGGCGTTTTTGCTGTAGAGAAAAGTCCTGATGCATTTAAAACCTTAGAACACAACTTAATTAATAATAAAAATCATTTCGATTGGCCAAAATGGTTACCTAAACAAGCTCTCGAAATTAATTCAGTACTTGATAATTACAATTCTCAATTAGAAAAACTAAAAGGGAAAGTGACAATGATAGCGGGAGGGCCTCCTTGTCAGGGTTTTTCAATGGCAGGAAAGCGCAATGAATTTGACTTAAGAAACGACCTTATAAACTCCTATATCAATTTTGTTAAAATTGTTGAGCCTAAAATTATTTTCTTTGAAAATGTGAAAGGCTTTACAATGGAATTCAAGAAAAATAAGGAAAAAGGAATTGCTTATTCCTCACAAGTCACCAAAAAACTTGACGATGCAGGATATTATGTGAAAGGTCAATTGGTGAATTTTGGTGATTATGGAGTTCCTCAAAAGAGAACTCGTTTTATTCTTGTGGGAATAAAAAAGACCTTAAA
Organism: Flavobacterium sp. GT3P67; assembly: GCF_004349155.1. Taxonomy (NCBI): domain Bacteria; kingdom Pseudomonadati; phylum Bacteroidota; class Flavobacteriia; order Flavobacteriales; family Flavobacteriaceae; genus Flavobacterium; species Flavobacterium sp. GT3P67. The sequence goes on along the minus strand of NZ_SMLF01000001.1, from coordinate 772,365 downwards.
AAATGCTTCACAAGAAAAAGCAGAAAGCTTTTTTGATTCTTTAAAACAAAATCGTTTTGAATTTTTGAAAGAAAAAGGGTTAAATGCTGAAACAAACCTACAAGATGCTATTTCTGATTTGTTTAAAGGAAATGGATTAAAAGAAACTCCTGATTTTCCAAGTTTTCAATCTGGCATTTACGGTAAAGAAAAAGGGAATTATCAAAAACTAATGCGTGAAGGTGTTGAGAATAAAATAGCCGATAGTCACCGTTTTCCAAAACATTCTTTAATAATTATCGAAAGATTCAAAAACATACTGGAAGAAACCAAAGACAGAAGAAATTTAAATATTAGTAAATTAATTCAAGAGAAATATAGCATTAAAAAACGCACGGTTATTCCTCTGAATAGTATAGACAAAACCCCTACAATTACAACTCTTCCAGATGATTATATACATTATTCTGAGCCAAGAATATTGACTGTTCGTGAATATGCACGGATTCAATCATTTCCGGACTGGTATAAATTTCAAGGAAAATATACAACTGGCGGAAAATTAAGAACACAAGAAGTCCCGCGATACACACAAATAGGTAATGCAATTCCTCCTCTTTTTAGTGAACAAAGTGGATTGATTCTAAAACAACTTATAGGCTAATGCAAAATCCACTATCATTCAAAGTTAGTTCTGCTTTAAAGAATATCATAGGAAGTGATCTAATCAACGACGATTTTATTGCAGTTTTTGAATTAGTGAAAAATGCTTATGATGCTCACGCAACAAAAGTTGAAATTATATTTGAAAACATTTATTCTAGTAGAGCAAAAATAATTATCAAGGATAATGGTAAGGGAATGAACTATGACGATCTTATAAATAAATGGTTGTTTGTAGCATATTCTGCAAAAATTGAAGGAACAGAGGAAGATAATTATGACTATCGAGACAAAATTAAAGTAAAAAGAGCTTACGCAGGAGCTAAAGGTATTGGTCGCTTCTCTTGTGATAGACTTGGAAGTAATCTTTATTTAGAAACCATAAAAGAAGAATTAAATCCAAAAGTAGAAGTTTTAATAACTGACTGGAATAAATTTGAAGGAGATATTAAAGATGAATTTGTTAATATAACAGTATTACAGGAAACAATTGAAGAAAGTCATTATGATATTGAACACGGTACTGTTCTTGAGATTACGAATCTAAAAAGTAAATGGAACAGAGATAAATTTCTTCAGTTAAAAGATGCTCTTTCAAGATTAATAAATCCTAATACAATTAATGAAAATGATTCATTTAATATAGTATTAAAAGTTAAAGAAGAACTTGAAAATGATAAAGAACAGATTCTAAAAAACAAGAAACAAGTAAATCATCCTAAAAGCCCAATTGATCCAAATTTAGTAAAATATATAAAGGTTGTAAACGGAGAAATTCAAAATCTTATTTTTGATGCTTTAGGTATAAAAACTACCTACATTGAATCTAAAGTTTTCGACTCTGAAATAATTACAACATTATTTGAAGCAGGCAAAGTGGTGTATTCTGTGACCGAAGAAAATCCTTTTGAAAATTTTAAAGATTTGAATTTCTCAATTTATTATTTAAATCTATCAGCAAAATTAACTTTTAGCAGAAGAATGGGCTTACAGCCTGTTGAATATGGGCATATTTTTGTTTACAAAAATGGGTTACGAGTTTTTCCTTATGGTGAAAGAGGAAATGATCCACTAAAAATGGATAATAGGAAAGCCCAAGGGCATAGTCGATATTTAGGAACACGTGAGGTAATAGGTTATATATCAATAGAGGGAACAAATAATAATCTTCGTGAAACATCCAGTAGAGGTGATGGATTAATAAAAACACAAACCTATTTAGATTTAGAAAATTGGTTTTATGAAACTTTAAAAAAACTCGAAAAATATACTATTGAGATTACTGATTGGGGAAATTCACTTTCTCCAGAAGAATTTATCAATTTTGATAATGTTTTTGTTAAAAACAAAGGTCAAGAAAATGAGAAAATTAATGATATTAATGATAACTTAAGGAAGTTATTAAACGGATTAACAAATTCTAAAAATGTTATACGATTCGAGGTTTCGGATGAGATTTTAAGTATTTTAAATAAAAAATCAGAAAACTCTATAAATACAGTATTAAGCAACCTTACTGAACAAATAAAAACTGATTCTTTTAATAAAGATGATGTTATTAGTACAATTAAGAAGGCAGAGAAAAAAATTGAAGATCTTCGTAAAGTAAAAGACGAAGCAGAAGCGGAAGCTTTTGAAAAGCTTATAGAAAATGAAAAACTTTCAAAAGAATTAAATGAAGAAATTTCAAAAAAACTATTTGACAATTCAATAAACAATAGGGGTAAAGATGATTTGTTAACATTACAGCATCAAATAGTTCACACTGCTGGTAATATAACATTTAGTCTTGATGAGTTAGTAAAATCAATAAATAGCAATCTATCCAAAGACAAGTTAATTGAAGAAGTTCTTAACATTAACCTAGAAGTTAAAAAAATCTTAAGTGCTTCAAGATTTGTCACAAATGCTGGATTTAGCATGGAAAGTGAAAGGATAACAGAAGATATAGTTCAATTTTCATATGATTATGTAGTAAATAATTATATTCCGATCAATTCATTTATTCATCAAAAAAGACCAATTAATATAGTATTTGAGCCATTAGAAAACATAGGATATAAAACCAAATTTAGACCATTAGAAATAACCGTTTTGTTTGATAATTTATTTAGTAATTCAAAAAAAGCGAATTCAAAAAATATATTTATTAAATGGATTAAAACTAAATCTGACCTTATACTTTATTTTAAAGATGATGGTGATGGAATTCCTGAAGAGATTAAAGATAAAATATTTGACTTTGGTTTTACTAAAACTAATGGTTCAGGAATCGGGCTTTATCAAACCAAGGAAACATTAAAAAAACTAGGTGCATCGATAAGAATAAATAATGATTTTGAAAAAGGTGTTGAATTTATAATAACATTTCCAATATGAAATTAGATTACAATATTTTATGGGTTGATGATAGAATTAAAGAACGTCCTTTTCAAAAAATTCTAGGAGAAACAAAAGGATTTCTTTTAGATCAATATTTTAATTGCAACATTATTGAAGCTGAAGATTTCATTGAGTTTGTAGAAATATTTTCAAAGAAAAAAGAGTTTGATATTATTATAACTGATTATTCTTTAAATGAAGGAACTTTTGGTAGTCAAGTAATCGATTTTATTAGAGATAGTCAACATAATTTCACAGAAATATTTTTTTATTCAGCAAACGATAATGTAAAAGACGTAAAGCTTTTTAGTAATAACCGTATAACTTTTTTTCAATTAACTGGAGGAGACTATAAAGAATTAGAAGATGAGATTTTAGCGGTAATTAATCAAACTATAAAGAAATTTCAGAACATTGTGGCAATGCGAGGAATGATTATGAATGAAGTAAGCAATCTTGATGCTCAGATGTTAGAAATTGTACAAATATATACAAGTAAAACAGAACATCAAAACATCGTTGATAGAGTGCTTGATGAGCTGATAAGTTTTTATAAAGAGAAGCTAGAAAAATCAGAGAAATATAAAAAGAACAATAACTTCGGTAAAGTATTATCTGAACCAATACTTTTTTCTTCGTCACAACGAGCGAGTGCAATTGAAGAAATAGCAGATTCAATTGGAATAACAAATTTTATTAATGAATTTAGAATAAATATCATCAAAGTTAGGAACGAATTTGCTCATGCCGTATTTGTTAAAGACGATAAAACTGGCAGAGAATACTTTATAGATAAAAAAGATGGAGTTGATTTTAATGAAGATAAATGTAAAGATATCAGAAGAAATATAAATATTCATAAAAGAAATTTAGACAATCTTCAATCTAAAATTGGTTAGATGGCAACTCGAAACCTTTGGACACGTGAAGAACTAATATTAGCTTTTAACTTGTATTTAAAATTGCCTTTTGGCAAGATGCACAAACGTACTCCAGAAATTATTGAACTCGCTAACCTTTTAGGGAGAACACCAAGTTCAATTGGTATGAGATTAGGCAATTTTGCCAGTGTTGATCCATATCATCAAGAAAGAGGAGTTGGCGGTTTAAAAGGAGGAATGAATCAAGTAAAACCTATTTGGGACGAATTCTTCCATAACCAAGAAGAATTGGTTTTTCTAAGTGAACAAATTCTCGCCAAAAAAGAAAATACTTCCATAGAAAACAAATACCAAGATATTCTTTTCGACTTAAAAGGATTAAAAGGAGAAACGGTCATTCGGGAAGTGAAAACTAGAGTCAATCAATCGGTTTTCAGGCAAATGGTTTTAACTAATTATACTGCTAAATGTGCCATAACGGGAATTGATATCCCTGAATTGTTATTGGCAAGCCATATCGTTCCTTGGTCAAAAAATGAAAATGAAAGATTAAATCCAGAGAATGGTATTTGTCTTTCGGCACTTTATGACAAAGCTTTCGATAAAGGATTAATAGGAATCAATCAAAATTACCAAGTGATATTATCTGCTAATTTGAAAAAGAAAAAAGAAACTTCCTTTTACCAAAGCCATTTTGCTTCTATTGAAAATCTAAAAATCACGGATCCCATAAAATATTTGCCTAGAAAAGAATTTCTGGAATACCATTTAGATACTATCTTTGATAGATAATAATCTCAGCAATGGAAAAGATTTCCAAGGAACAGAGAAGTAATATCATGCGAGCCATTCGCAGCACCAACACCAAAGACGAAATCCGCTTGGCAAAAGCGCTATGGCATCTTGGCTATCGTTACCGTAAAAACAACAGAACGATTTTTGGTACACCGGATTTAACCTTCAAAAAATTGAAGATTGCCATTTTTGTAGACAGCGAATTTTTCCACGGCAAAGATTGGGAAACCCAAAAAAATCGTGTCAAAACCAATACAGAGTTTTGGCAAAAGAAAATTGAACGCAATAGGCAAAGAGATATTGAAGTCAATGCATATCTGGAATCACAAAACTGGAAAGTCCTTCGTTTCTGGAGTGCGGAAATAGAAAAAAATCTGGAGGATTGCGTTATTAAAATTCAATCCGAAATTATTTCGAGACAAAATCAAAGAGTTTTATTTTGAAATCTAAACCCTTAGCCCAGATAGCTCCTAGAAAACTACTCTACTTTTAAAATAACGGGGAGAATAAATTGTGTTTTTACAGGAATTCCGCGTTTTATGGCTGGATTAATTTTGGGAAAATTAACCAAACGGGCTTTTAGAATGCTATCGATTTTGATTTTGTCGTAGGTTACGGAATCTTTGGGGAATTGTGGTTCAAATTGCATCGTGGCATTAGGAAAAACAGTAACCTTTACTTCTATTGTATCCAGTTCAGGATAGAGGACCGAAAGGGTATCGATGCTCAATTTTTCCTGAATCAGCTGTGTTAAAACTTCAAAAAAACATTGCTGGCGCTGCGTTTTATCCTCAATTTTTTCACAGTCTACAACCGATGGAAATTCATCGACTTCTTTCCAATTGATGGATTTCAGTTCCTTTTGCAACAATTCCTTTTCCGAAGGCACTTGCTTTTCGAAATATTGGCAGGAATTAAAAAGTATAATTACTAAAAAAAGGTAATAGTGCTTCAAGGTCTTGTTTTTCAATTGAACTAATATTTTATAAAAATACAATTATTTTTTTTGAGTAGCTTTAGAAAGTAAATAATCTTCATAGGCTTCAGCAAACCATTTCTTTTTGCTTTCGGCAGCAATTTCTTTTTGGTCTGGATACAAAGCCGCCAATCGATCGGAAAAAATAGCAATCTGAATTGTATATTTATAAAATTCTTCCTTTGTCAACACTACATTTGGATTTGATTTTTTATCGGAAAATTCAAAAAAAAGTGCATCAAACTCTTTCAAGGAAAAATTTAATACTTTTACTCTATTCTCGTTGTAAATTGCCTCCTTTAAAAGCACATCATTGCTCATTATAATTTTTTCCTGGGCACTTACGGTCCAAAAAGAAAAAGTAAAAAAGAGCATCATCGAAAACGAGGCCATTAATTTAATATCTTTCATAAGCGAGCTACTGTTGCTTTTGTGTTTTCAAAATTACTAAAAATAAATATATGGATGTACTACTTTTAGTTCTTGGTTTTATGTGTGTGATTTTAGGCGTTTTTGGCAGCTTTTTACCTGTTTTACCCGGTCCAAGCATCAGTTGGGTTGGATTAGCCCTACTCTATTTCACAAATGTCGTTCCGGCTAATTATTGGATTTTAGGAATTGCTTTATTGATTACTGTAATCCTATCGATTTTGGATTATGTGATTCCGGCTAAAGGGACCCAGAAATTTGGCGGAAGCTCGTATGGCATTTGGGGGACAAACATTGGATTGATTGTTGGGATCTTTGCTCCTATTCCTTTTGGCTTTCTAATAGGTCCTTTTGTTGGTGCGCTGATAGGAGAACTTATTTATGATTTTAAAGACCATAATCGGGCTTTAAAAGCAGCCGCAGGTTCCTTTGTAGGTTTTCTGGCTTCGAGCTTTATAAAATTTGTGGTTTGCGTGATGTATTTGGGATTATTTGTCTGGATTGTATGGCAACATAAATCCGAGTTGTTTTAATTTATAAAACACATTAAAATCAAAAAAGCCATCCGTAGATTCTGAATAAATCCAGAAGCATTGGAAAGCTTTTCATTGGTCTAACTACTAAACCCGGTCAGCTTACAAGGCCGACCAAACAACACAACTAGCTTTAGATACTTTATAGGGGCAAAAAAGCCTTTCTGTTACGAAAGGCTTTCCCCAATATTGCGGTCTGGACGGGACTCGAACCCGCGACCCCATGCGTGACAGGCATGTATTCTAACCAACTGAACTACCAAACCTCTGCGTTATTGCGGTGGCAAAGATACAATAGATTTCCGTTTACGCAAGCGTTTTTTGAAAAAATATTTGATAAAATTTCACTGTATTATCCAAAGTTTTGTTTTTCAACCAAGTATGTCATTAAAATTTTTTCAAAACTTTCCCCAACGCTTACCGGAATGTACTTTATTCGGTTTTGTGAGCACGTCAAAGCGAGTTTCTTAAAGTACGTTTCTGCCTGTTTTTCGTATTCTTCTTTGACATTATCGGCAAAAACAGCTACTTCTTCTCCCGTTTCCACATCAATAAACTTTCTTGGAGCGTTATCAAAGTCAAAATTCAGCTCCGTTTTGTTATCGACAACATGAAATAAAACTACTTTATGCTTATTGTGTTTCAAATGTTGCAAAGCATCAAACAGCGCTTCTTCATTCCCGGACTGAAACATGTCCGTAAACAAGATAATCATCGAACGGCGGTGAATCTTCTCCGCTATTTGATGCAAAAAGGTAATGGTGTCGGTACTTTTTTTAGTTGTAGATTGCTCTAAAAGTCCTTCAAGTGTATTTAAGATCATTCGATGGTGGCGATCACTGCCTTTTTCAGGCGCGTAGTACTCGTATGTATCCGAAAACACACTTATTCCCACAGCATCGCGTTGCTTCTTTAAAAGGTTCATTAAAACCGCCGAAGCCAAAACCGAAAAGCCAATCTTATTCTCAAAAAAATGCTGACTGTCATTTAGTTTTGGATAATGCATCGATGAGGAATTGTCAATGATAATATGACACCGCAAATTAGTCTCTTCTTCAAATCGCTTCGTGTACAAACGATCCGTTTTGGCAAATAACTTCCAATCAATATGTTTCGTACTTTCTCCTACGTTATAGACTTTATGTTCCGCAAATTCAGCCGAAAAGCCATGAAACGGGCTTTTGTGCATTCCTGAAATAAAACCTTCCACAACTTGGTTCGCCAACAATTCCAAATGCTGGAAACTCGAAATTTTCTCTATTTGCGATTCGATCTTCATATTCCAAATATATTAATAATTTAATTCTGATTGAAATACTATTTCCCAACAGCTGAAAATCTATTTGAAAAATGTAGTTAAATAATTTGGCTTGACTATTTATTATTTTATTATTTTTTGGGCTCGGTACAATCCATCGGTTGCTTGCAATAGCTTTCTTTTCAAAATTGGACTAAAATCGGGATTATCTTTTAAAAACTGTTGCACAACATCAAACGCATAAACCGACGAATATCTTCCAATACTGCCACTAAGCCAGCCTTTTGGAAAGAAAATATCTCCCGTTCTTTTAATTTCTTCGATTAAATACAGACCGTCTTTCAAATGTTTTTTCCCACTTTCCTGACGCAACGGATGATGAATATTTCCTAAGGCAGTAAGTACCCATGCTTCTTTTTCTCGATTTTTTTCGTCTTTTAGGGATTCCATAAAAGCATCCCGTACAGCCTCCTCTTTGGATAACGAAGGGAGCAAAAATTCAAATCGTTTTTGCTTGTCAGGATTGCTGATTGTTGCTTTGGTCTGATTGAGAATTTCTTCTGCCTTTTCGTGTTGAAAAATAGCCAAATCCATTGCCATATTCGTAAAGTCATCTTCATTTAACTTCAAATCGGGAATCGTGGTTTCTTTATTCCATATTTGGTATAACTTTTCTTTCCCCGATTCCGAATAAGCTATGGAACTGAACAAGCCAAATATTGTTTTTTTGAGATTTGCCGGCAACTTGGTCTGCAAACGTTGATAAACTAAATTCTCTAGTTCTTTTTGACCTTCAATCTGTTGTTTCGGGCTAAGAAATTTCCAAAATATAGACGTCAATTGATTCGACAACAACTTAGCGACCAATTCATTTGACTCAGTAGCAATCCCTTTAAGACAACTATTAAATGCCTCCAAAGGTGCAATTTTTCCAGTTAAGGTATTTTCATAAAGATTGATATAACTATAGGCTCGTGCCACTTCATTCTGGACAGACGGAAAATAATCTAAACGATCTACATCTATTGGGAAAACCCCATAGCCATAACCATTATAATTATAAATAATAGTTATGGGCTTAGCCAGCCCGATTGCAGCATTGAGTTTGGTCATTTTATTTTTTATCGAAACAGTAATCACTCTTGTACTATCAGGATACACCAACCCAATCTCGAAAATCTGTGGCCAAAGATTTTTAGACTGATCCTCAGCCTGCTGGTAAATTTCGAAACTTTTGATCCGATTAGCGGCATCGTAAACAATACGTTCCGTGAGAAGCGGCCTTCCCGATTGATTGACCCAAACACTACTCCATTGTTTCATATCCAAAGGGGTCTTGGTATCCAGAATTTCAACCAAATTATTCCAATCGGCATTATCATTAGCATATTTTTTAATATATACTTGTATTCCTTTTCGAAATGCTTCTTCCCCCATAGACGTTTCTAATTGGCGCATCATAATAGGGGCTTTGTTATAAATAATACTCCCATAAAGTGACCCAGCATCCTTAAGATTCGCTAAATTCTGCTTGATAGGATGTGTCCCGGCGCTACGGTCTTCCCCATACGCATTAGGATAATGGGTTGTTAAAAATTGCAAATCATGGTTGACCTCCGGAAACACTGGATTCATGATTTTACCGGCCATGAAATTAGCAAATACCTCTTTCATCCAGACATCATCAAACCATTTCATGGTGACCAAATCACCAAACCACATGTGAGCCGTTTCGTGTGCAATTAATTTGCCTCGTTCTAACTTATCGCTATCGGTGGCGCTATTATCCAAAAATAAAGCAGACTCTTTATATTGTATCGCTCCAACATGCTCCATACCTCCGTATTGAAATACTGGAATGGCTGCAAAATCCATTTTTTGGAAAGGGAAAGGATGTTGCGTGTATTTTTCTAAGAAATCAATCGCCTGCTGGTGCGTCTTAAAAATCACATCGGTACTCGCTTGGATTTTTTTGACATCATTTTCCCGAAACAACATCTTCATTTCAAAAGCCCCGGGATTTTTGGAAATACTTTTAAATTTTCCTGCCACAAAAGAAAACAAATACGTACTCATCTTGTCCGTTTCCCCAAACTCATATTGTACAAAATCACCTTGGTCGATTTGCTTGACCAATGGCGCTCCACACAACACGCTCCAATCTTTTGGTGCTGTAATAGTAAGGGTATATCTCGCTTTAATATCTGGCTGGTCAAAACAAGGAAACAAAGTACTTGCTCTATCCGGAACCAATAAAGTGTACAAAAAATCAGCATTTCTATTCAATGACAAATCTCCGGCTATAAAAGAAATAGCAATCAAGTTACTGCCCAGTTTTAGATTTTCTCTCGGAATAACCAGGTGTTCTTTCTCCTGTTGGACAGCAATTGCCACTCCATTCACAGTAACCGATTTCAAGTTTTGGGTCTTTTCATTAAAGTCCAAATACAAGGGCTCTTTCAGGCTCAACACGTTCAGGTTTAACACTAGTTCTGAAGGTATCGGGCTATCTTTCTTTTCTGGAATAGCAAATGACAACTTATAGGCCACATCCGAAACTTGTTGTTTACGGAAACTGGCCAATTCTTTTGAAACACCATTTTGCAATACAATATTGGTTTCTTTTAAAGTTTGGCAAGAGCTGATTACTAAAAACAAACACAAAAAGCAATGTGGAATTTTCATTTCAATTGAGAATTAATTATTTGATAAAAATAACAAAAGGCTTGACTTTCGCCAAACCTTTTATTTGAATCTTTTCAGATTCTATATAAATCATAATCTACTGATTACAACAAAGCGTCTAAACTATCAGCGTAAGTTTGTTTCGGAGCAACTCCTACTTGTTTTCCTACTACTTCTCCATTATGAAAAACCAACACCGTTGGAATATTCCTCACTCCGTATTTTGCAGCAAATTCTTGGTTTGCATCAACATCAACTTTTCCTACTACTACTTTCCCTTCGTACTCGTTGCTTAGTTCGTCAATGATTGGTCCTACCATTCTACAAGGTCCACACCATGCTGCCCAAAAATCCACCATTACTGGTTTTGTTGATTTCAAAACTACTTCTTCAAAAGTAGCGTCTGTTATTGCTAATGCCATAATTTTTTTATTTAAAGTTTATCGTTCGGATATTTAAAGTCTCAAACTCGGTTACAAATTTAGAAATTAAAAACAAACCAAACGCTATTCATAAATTAGTTTTGACTATTAATACATCGTCAATTCTTATTCCCTCGTTTCAATTCATTCAAAATTATAACAATTAGGAGCTATTTACTCCGTCAGTTCGCTTCGCTCGTGTCCTGCTGTGCGCTGTATCTTTTCCTCTTTAAAGAAAAAAGAAAAAGGATGCCGCTTCCATCAGGGCTATGACATTTGGGGATTTCTAAACGTTTAGACCACAAAAAAAGACCCTCTTTTCAGAAGGTCTTCATTCTATTTCAATTGTACTTGATTATAGACTGTATTTCAAACCAAGAGTTAATCCCAACCCACTGATTCCAACATAAGAACTCAATTCATCCATTGGTTTCGTTGAATCTAACCCATTTGGATTTGTTGCAGCATTATTTGAATTAACATCCAAACGATCTACATAATTCGTATGAATTTGAGCCTGACTTCTACCTGCTAATGCATCTTGACCATTCGTTGTAAATTCAGTAGTTTCTTTAGTTTTTCCATGAACCGTAAAATTACGGTATTCTAATTCCGCAAAAGCAGAAATTCTCTTTCCTAATTTATACGACGTCCCTAAAGCAGACATAAATCCTACTGTTGGATTTGGCTTTACCTTATCTACACTATGCACAGCTACTGTTGCTGGACTAGCCACACCTGTTGGAGCCACTGCATCTGTAGTAATTTCTAAATCACCGTGTATAGGCAACAAAACACCCACTTTAGTATAAGGCTCAAAGCCTTTATGTTCCCCTAAAAACAACACTAACGCTGGCGCTAAATCAAAAGCCGTAATCTGGCCTACAGATCTGAAATTATAAACAGGCCTCCCATTAGATATAAATATTTGATCTGTAGTCGTTTGCGCCATTGTTTTATCATTACTAGAATAATAGTTAACACCTATCTCAACACCTAAACGAGTATTGAATCTGTAACCCGCAGTTATTCCAGTTCGAAAACCTTCTCCAAAAGAACCTGTAATACTTTCTTCCGAAGTTAATTTTCCACCAACATAAACTTTATCTAAAGCTGCGTTCCCTCCAACTGTTGGGAATTCTGTAGCGGCAGTTTGCATAAAATAAGATCCGCCTAATTTAAAATACCAACTTTCTTTTTTTTCAGTTTGCGCTACCATAGCCATGGTACAAACCATGAATCCTAATAAAAACAGGTTCTTTTTCATAATTTTACTCTTAATTAATTTATACAAACATAAATAATTATAAGACAATTTTTACAGATGCTTTAGCATCACAAAAGAACAATCATTACAATATTCGAAATTAAAGCTAAAAGTATGCATGCATGTTGAATCTTTAACTAAAAGGTAAAATTTACAATCAATATTTAACTGTTAAAAAAATCAATTCAACTTAAAATTAATCTGCATCTTCTCCAACTCCACCAACAATTCATTCGAAATTTTGATTTTTAATTTTCTACTGGGCATGGTTAGTTTCGTCACCACTTTTATCTCTTCGACTTCTGTAGTACTATTTATTTCAGGAACTTCAAGCATCGATGCATCAGAATCGTCGCTTTCATCAACAAAAGCTGCCTCTTCATTTTCTATTTCAACAGGAGCAACAGTAACGAGTCGTTTGGTTTTTTCCAATTCCATGATTTCAAAAGACACTGTATTATCCCCTTTATTCTCTTGAAAAAGATGACTTAATTTATGGATAAAATCAGTTTCTAAATCCTTTATATTTAATAGCACGACTAATTTTCTAGCGAAGGTTTCTAAAACATCTTGCAATTGCTTTACCTCCACAAATTGTAATCTTGGTTCGGTTTTTTTACCAGTCTCTCTATTTACCCAACCATCTTTGATGTTGACTTTAATAAAAACAAACTCATTTTGTCTAAAGAAATGGCGAAACTTTAAATACTCTTCCCCAAAAATTCGGAATTCATAACTTTCGTCATAACCCTCCAGAGTAAACATACCCCAGCCTTTTCCGTTCTTAGCTTCTCGATGCTGGATATTATTTACAATACCACCAAATGTTAGATTTTTACCTATATGTAATTCCATGTTTCTAAGCGCTTCCAATTTGGCATTACAAAAATGTTTCATTTCAAATTTGTAATCATCCAGCGGATGTCCCGAGATGTAAATCCCTACGACTTCTTTTTCTCTAGAAAGCTTTTCCATCATACTCCAATCTTCACATGGCGGTACAACAGGCTCTGCAATTTGTACTTCGCTGGTATCCCCAAACAAACTTACTTGAGAGGAATTCTCATTTTCCTGAAATTTTGACCCATATCGAATCGCTTTTTCATAAAAGGTAATTCCATCTCCATCATCATGAAAATATTGCGCTCTCGTTGTTCCTAAAAACGAATCAAACCCTCCAGCCAAAACCAAATTCTCCAATGCTTTTTTATTCGCAGCACGTAAATCGATACGTTTGGTCAAATCAAAAATCGATTTGTATCGTCCGTCTTTTCTATTCTCCACAATTGTTGCCACAGCTCCAGACCCCACACCTTTTACGGCACCCATTCCAAAACGCACCGCATAATCATCATTTACGGTAAATTTATAAAACGACTCATTGACATCGGGTCCTAAAACTTGTAATCCCATACGCTTGCATTCTTCCATAAAGAACGAAACCTGCTTGATATCACTCATATTATTAGACAAAACCGCAGCCATATATTCCGCTGGATAATTGGCCTTCAAAAATGCCGTTTGATAGGCAATCCAAGCATAACAAGTCGAGTGCGATTTATTAAAGGCATATTCCGCAAAAGCCTCCCAGTCTTTCCAAATTTTCTCCAACTTATCTTCGGCATGGCCTTTGGCGGCAGCCTGACTGATAAATTTAGGTTTCATTTTATCCAGAACGTCCTTTTGTTTTTTTCCCATTGCTTTACGCAAAACGTCGGCATCCCCTTTGGAGAAATCCGCCAGTTTTTGGGACAAAAGCATTACTTGTTCTTGGTAAACGGTAATTCCGTACGTATCTTTTAGTAATTCTTCACAGGCATCAAGGTCATAAATAATTTCCTCTTCGCCATTTTTTCTTTTTACAAAACTCGGAATATAAGCAATTGGTCCCGGACGATACAACGCATTCATGGCAATTAAATCCGGAAAAACCGTTGGCTTCAATTCCTTCATGTATTTCTGCATTCCCGGACTCTCATACTGGAAAATCCCTACCGTTTCTCCTCGTTGAAAAAGCTCATACGTCTTCAAATCATCAATAGGAAATTCATCCGGATTAAGATCAATTCCGCTTCTATATTTCACCAACTTAACCGTGTCTTTTATCAGAGTTAGGGTTTTCAAACCCAAGAAGTCCATCTTCAATAAACCCGCACTTTCCACCACCGAGTTGTCAAATTGGGTCACATACAAATCAGAATCTTTGGCGGTAGCCACAGGAACAAAATTGGTAATGTCGCTCGGCGTAATAATCACTCCGCAGGCGTGAATCCCAGTATTTCTTAAATTTCCTTCTAAAACTTTGGCTTGCTGAATGGTTTCTCCACCCAAATCACTTTCATTGGCAAGCCCTATTAATTCTTTTATTTTATCGTATTCTTCCGGACGAACCGCTTTCTTAATTACATCTTCTTTTTCATTTAAAAAACGCGCCAAATTCCATTTAGACGGCATCATTCCCGGAATCAATTTTGCTATTTTATCGGCTTCAAATAATGGTAAATCCAGCACACGAGCGGTATCACGAATCGCTGATTTCGTTGCCATTTTACCATAGGTGATAATTTGTGCCACTTGTTTCGAGCCGTATTTTCGGATTACATAATCCATTACACTGCTTCGTCCTTCATCATCAAAATCGATATCAATATCGGGTAGTGACACACGATCCGGATTCAGGAAACGCTCAAAAAGCAGGTTGTACATCAATGGGTCAATATTGGTAATTTTCAAACAATACGCCACCACCGATCCCGCCGCTGAACCACGACCAGGACCTACAGACACCCCCATACTTCTGGCCTCGGCAATTAAATCCTGTACAATCAGGAAATATCCTGGATAACCGGAATTGGAGATCGTCAACAATTCAAAATCCAGTCGTTCTTGAATTTCTTCAGTTATTACAGGATATCTTCGATTGGCGCCTTCAAAAGTAAGATGTCTTAAATACGCATTTTCTCCTCGTACACCGCCATCTTTTTCATCTTCCAGATTATTAAATGCTGTTGGAATTTCAAATTTAGGAAGCAAAACTTCTCTCGCTAAATCGAAAATTTCAATTTTATCCACAATCTCCGAAATATTCGAAATCGCTTCGGGCAAATTTGCAAAAAGCTGTTTCATTTCGTCTCCCGACTTAAAATAATACTCCTGATTGGGCAATCCGTACCGATAGCCGCGACCGCGACCAATAGGCGTAGTTTGTTTTTCACCGTCACGCACACAAAGTAAAATATCATGTGCATTCGAATTTTCTTTGTCTATATAAAAGGTATTATTCGTTGCAACAATCTTAACATCATGTTTTCTTGCCAATGAAATCAAAGACGCATTCACCCGATTTTCATCTTCTTGATTGTGACGCATCACTTCAATATAAAAATCTTCTTTGAACTCGTTTTTCCACCAAAGCAAGGCTTCTTCGGCTTGGTTTTCACCAATGTTTAAAATCTTATTTGGGATTTCACCATAAAGATTTCCAGACAAAACAATAATATCTTCTTTGAATTCCTGAATGACTTTCCTGTCGATTCTTGGCACATAATAAAACCCTTGCGTATACGCTATGGAAGACATTTTGGCCAAATTGTGGTAGCCTTTTTTAGTCTTCGCTAAAAGCACTATTTGGTATCCATTGTCTTTAACAGACTTGTTTTTATGGTCTTCACAAACAAAAAATTCGCAACCTACAATCGGTTTCATCGGGACTTCAGTAGGTTTTTCCCCATTCTCAATCGCTACTTTATTCTTGGCTTCAACCGCTTTATTATGGTATAAAATATCACGGACAAAATGGAAAGCACCCATCAAATTTGCATGATCCGTCATGGCAACCGCAGGCATTTTTTGTTGTGCCGCCGCTTTTACCAATGCCGCAATACTAATGGTAGATTGCAATACCGAAAACTGTGTATGATTATGCAAATGCACGAAAGGTGTGTCAATTAAGACTTTCTTATTCTCCGAAAGCACTGCTCTGGAAACAGCTGGCGCTTGTTTTTCACCAAACTGCTGCCGAATTTTATCCGACGCTTCTTTGAGATTAATATGTTTTAATCCAATGAGTTTAATCTCGCTTGGATTCTTACTTTGAAAGTCTTTAAAATAGCCAATTTCTACATCTAGTTCTTCTTTTGTGAAAACATCACGACGAATTAGCTCCAAGAAACAACGCGTAGTTGCCTCGACATCGGCAGTGGCATTGTGCGCTTCCCCAAAAGGTTTATTAAAAAGATAAGAATGTAATTCCGTTAACGTAGGTAATTTAAATTTTCCCCCTCGACCACCCGGTAACCGCAATAAGGAAGCGGTAACTTCGGTACAGGTATCCAGAATAGGCATCGAACTCATTTGGCTTTCAACACCCATTCTATAAAACTCACAACCCATGATATTGATGTCAAAACCTAAATTCTGACCTACAATAAATTTGGCTTTGCCTAAAGCTATATTGAATTTTTCTAAAACTTCTGCCAACGAAATCCCATCGGTTTCCGCCAATTCCGTAGAAATACCGTGAATTCGTTCCGCGTCATACGGAATATTAAAACCTTCGGGCTTCACTAAATAATCCTGATGCTCGAGAAGTTTTCCCATATCGTCGTGCAACTGCCAAGCAATCTGAATACAACGCGGCCAGTTATCCGTATCTGAAATGGGAGCGCCCCAACGCTTTGGTAATCCTGTAGTTTCGGTATCGAATATTAAGTACATAAATCCCTCCCCAGCCCTCCCCGAAGGGAAGGGTGCCTAAATCGATAGATTTAAACCGTGTATTTAACTGGTTTTAAACACTTTAAAATTAGTAAAAAATGCAAAAAATGAATTTCAAATTTAGTCTTTTTTTGGAGAAAGAATGCAGTATTTTATCAACACCTATCAATAATTTTTATTCTTTACTTTTTGCATAAACCATTAAAGAAATTGCCAAATACGGAATGTCTTTTAGGATAAAAAAATCAGTTACAGGAAAACCTTCTACCATTTTAAAAACACCCGGAGTGGTTGCCAAAAAACTTAAAGTTGTAACAAATATAATAGCCGAAGCCAGACCAGCATACATTCCGATTTTTTTATTAAAAAAAGAAAGTATTAATCCAATTCCAGTTACAACCTCAAAAATCCCAATTACATTAGAAACTGTTTGTACAGACATTAGTTTATACATCCAACCCATGGCAAAATGGTTTTGGACCAAACCTTTTATGGCTTCCGCTTCGACAGCCGTAAACTTAAAAAGTCCCACCCAAATTAAAATGATTACTGTTCCCAAAACTCCAAGTCTGTAAGCGATTTGATTTAAATTCATGATATTATTTTTAATTTTTTATAATATTCAAAATTAGCGATCTTCATTTAAAGCAATTGTCAGGTACTTGTCATAAATGAACCATTTATAAAAAATGAATGCCTTTAATTCCATTTAATCCTATTCTAAAAAACAAAAAAATACATTTTTTGGATGTCGTAGTATTTCATCAAAAAAAAATACTGAAATACAGGTAAAAAATATGCCATTTACAAAGAAAATCACAAAGAAAAACAACTTCGACAAAAGTCAAATAGTGAGTTTGAAATTAAAAAAAAGTCGTTTTTAATTCCATTTTATTAAATATCCATAAATATAACAGCTTTTTAGGAGCGTATTTTAACTATTCGATAAATAACAAAAACTTCAACAAATAGATTTTTTATTTTATCTAAATAAAAAACTGCACGAATAAAAAAGAAGCCTAAAAGATAAAAATCAGCAAAGAAATACCCTAATACGATTTTGGGTATCGTATATAATGAAATATTAAAAAATAAAGACTTGATTCTTTTTTTAGTTTTGCTTTCATCGTTATCATCTTAGCCAACTTGGCTATAAAAAAATACATTAAAAACATATTAAAATGAGTACTACATTATTTGACAAAGTATGGGATTCGCACGTGGTGCGTAAAATTGAAGATGGACCAGACGTGTTTTTTATTGACCGTCATTTCATCCATGAAGTTACTAGTCCTGTAGCTTTTTTAGGTTTAAAAGAAAGAGGTATTTCTGTTTTATATCCAGAGCGCACTTTTGCTACTGCGGATCACAACACGCCAACTATAAATCAACATTTACCGGTTCAAGATGTCTTGTCTGCCAATCAACTTAAGGCATTAGAAGACAATGCAGCAGAATATGGAATTTCTCACTGGGGATTAGGTCATCAAAAAAACGGAATCGTACACGTAGTAGGTCCTGAAAACGGAATTACTTTGCCAGGCGCCACTATTGTTTGTGGAGATTCTCACACTTCTACGCATGGTGCTTTTGGCGCTATTGCTTTTGGAATTGGAACTTCTGAGGTAGAAATGGTGATGGCGACACAATGTATCATGCAACCGAAACCAAAGAAAATGCGCATCAACGTAAATGGTAAATTGAGCAAAGGTGTTGGTCCAAAAGACGTTGCACTTTATATTATTTCTCAATTAACTACTTCTGGAGGTACAGGATATTTTGCAGAATATGCTGGAGATGTTTTTGAAAACATGTCTATGGAAGGTCGTATGACGGTTTGTAACTTGAGTATCGAAATGGGTGCTCGTGGTGGTATGATTGCTCCGGATCAAAAAACATTCGATTTCTTAGAAGGAAGATTATACGCTCCAAAAGGCGAAGCTTGGACAAAAGCAGTTAAATATTGGAAAACTTTGAAAACAGATGCTGATGCTGTTTTTGATGCAGAATTGAACATCAACGCTTCAGACATTGAACCAATGATTACGTATGGTACAAATCCTGGAATGGGAATTGGTATCTCAAAAAATATTCCAAATGCCAACCAAGTTGAAGGTGGCGCCGAAACGTATAAAAAATCTTTAGGTTACATGGGCTTTGAAGAAAATGACGTAATGATTGGCAAGCCAATTGATTTTGTTTTCTTAGGAAGTTGTACCAATGGTAGAATTGAAGATTTTAGAGCTTTTACAGAAATTGTAAAAGGGCGACAAAAAGCAGATAATGTTACAGCATGGTTGGTTCCAGGTTCTCACGTAGTAGAAGCTCAAATTAAAGAGGAAGGACTGTTGGACATTCTTACTGAAGCTGGTTTTGTATTGCGTCAACCAGGTTGCTCGGCTTGTTTGGCGATGAATGATGATAAAGTACCTGCAGGAAAATATGCAGTAAGCACTTCAAACAGAAACTTCGAAGGTCGTCAAGGTCCCGGTTCAAGAACATTATTGGCAAGTCCAATCATGGCCGCTGCTGCTGCAGTAACTGGAAAACTAACAGATCCTAGAGATTTGTTTTAAAAGATTTCAGAATGTAGAGTAACGATTTTTGATTTCAGATTTCGTTAAAATCGACACAGCATTCAGTTTAAATTATAGAATATAAAATAATATTAGTTAGCGTTTACGATTCCATTTTCCTTAAGGTAAATCTAAAATCAGAAATCGTTAATCAAAAATCAAAAATCACAATGGCATACGATAAATTTAATATCCTTACGAGTAGTGCAGTACCACTACCAATAGAAAATGTGGACACCGATCAAATCATCCCAGCACGTTTCTTGAAAGCTACTAAACGTGAAGCTTTTGGAGACAACCTTTTCAGAGACTGGAGATACAACGGAGATGATACACCAAAAGCTGATTTCGTTTTGAATGACGCAACTTACAGTGGAAAAATACTAGTAGGCGGGAAAAACTTTGGTTCGGGTTCTTCAAGAGAGCACGCGGCTTGGGCCGTTTACGATTACGGATTTCGTGCAGTTGTGTCTAGTTTTTTTGCAGATATTTTTAAAGGGAATTGCTTAAACATTGGTGTTTTGCCGGTACAAGTAAGTCCAGAATTTGCTGAAACTATTTTCAAGGCTATTGAAGCTGATCCAAAAACAGAATTAGAAATAAATCTTCCGGAACAAACCATTACATTAAAAGCAACCGGTCAAAAAGAATCTTTTGATATTTCCGGATACAAAAAAGATAATATGGTTAACGGTTTTGATGATATTGATTATTTGCAAAACATCAAAGAAGAAATTGTTGGTTTTGCCAATCAACTTCCTTACTAGAAACAAACAATAAAAATGCAGTTATCGTATGCTCAATAGTATCGTCAAGCCAGATAACTGGTTTTACCATTTTATAAAATACAACAACAAGATTTCAAATCACTGAAGTCGAAACCACTTTTAGCATCAAATTTATAATGAAAAAAAGAAAAATTGAAATAATGGATACGACGCTCCGTGATGGTGAACAAACATCGGGAGTATCATTTTCTGCTGCAGAAAAACTAACCATTGCGCAATTATTGCTGGAAGAATTAAATATTGATAGAATCGAAATTGCTTCGGCACGGGTAAGCGAAGGAGAATTTCAAGGTGTAAAAGGGATAATGAGTTGGGCTAATGAGAAAGGTTATTCCAACCGAATCGAAGTTTTAACTTTTGTTGACGGCGGGCTTTCGATAGACTGGATGAAAAAGACTGGAGCCAAAGTCCAAAATTTACTGACCAAAGGATCTCTCAACCATTTAACGCATCAACTAAAGAAAACGCCTGAACAACATTTTACCGAGATTGCTCAAACCATTGCATTGGCTCAAGAAAATAATATTGAAACCAATGTATATTTGGAAGATTGGAGTAACGGAATGCGCAATTCCCCTGAATATGTGTTTCAATATTTAGATTTTTTGACAAAACAACCAATAAAAAGAGTGTTATTGCCGGACACTTTAGGTGTTTTAATTCCTTCAGAAACTTTTGAATTCATTTCGAAAATTATAGCAAGATATCCAAATACTCATTTTGATTTTCACGCCCATAACGACTACGATTTAAGCATCGCAAATGTAATGGAAGCTGTAAAAGCTGGTATTCAAGGGCTTCACGTCACGGTAAACGGAATGGGAGAACGTGCTGGAAATGCACCACTTGAAAGCACCGTTGCCGTAATCAATGACTTTTTACCACAAATAGAAATCGGTGTAAAAGAATCATCATTGTATTCTGTGAGTAAATTGGTAGAAACTTTTACCGGCTATAGAATTCCTGCTAACAAACCTATTGTTGGCGACAATGTATTTACGCAGACTGCAGGTATCCATGCCGATGGCGACAATAAAAATAATTTATATTTTAATGATTTGCTTCCGGAACGTTTTGGAAGAAAACGAAAATATGCCTTAGGAAAAACATCTGGCAAGGCCAATATCGAAAAAAACCTTCAGGAATTAGGGTTGAAATTAAATCCTGAAGACTTAAAATTAGTTACACAACGTATCATTGAACTAGGCGACAAAAAAGAGACTGTCACTAAAGAAGACTTGCCCTATATTATTTCTGATGTTTTGGATAGCCAAACCTATCAAGAAAAAGTTGTTGTTGAGTCCTATATATTATCTCATGCAAAAGGCATGCGCCCATCGACCACTTTATCTTTAAAAATAGACGGGGAAGTGATTGAAGAGCATGCACAAGGTGACGGGCAATTTGATGCTTTTATGAATGCATTGGCAAAAATATATAAAAGCAAAAACTTAGAATTACCAAAATTGATTGATTATGCTGTACGAATTCCTCCTGGAAGCAGTTCTGATGCATTGTGCGAAACCATAATTACCTGGACGAATAATGAAAAAGAATTTAAAACCAGGGGACTAGATTCAGACCAAACAGTTGCCGCAATCATAGCGACCCAAAAAATGTTGAATGTAATCCCCTCCTCAGCCCTCCCCGAAGGGGAGGGAGCCACGACGAAATTGGACCGTCAAATTTTAAATAAAATTTAAGAGATTTAACACAAACAATAAACCCAATCCTATTCCACCTAGTCTCCCCTTCCTTCGGAGGGGGGGGGCTTGGGGGAAGGAAAACACAATTAATATGAAATTTAACATAGCCCTTTTAGCCGGAGACGGAATTGGACCTGAAGTAATCAATGAAGCTGTAAAAGTTTCGGATGCTATTGCAAAAAAATTCAACCATGAAATCACTTGGACGCCTGCTCTTACAGGAGCTTGTGCCATTGACGCCGTTGGAGTTCCTTATCCTGATGAAACACATGAAATTTGCATGAAAGCAGATGCCGTTTTGTTTGGAGCCATTGGACATCCAAAATACGATAATGACCCAAGTGCCCCCATTCGTCCAGAACAAGGTTTATTACTGATGAGAAAAAAATTAGGCTTGTTCGCCAATGTGCGTCCAACCTTCACATTTCCATCTTTGATTGACAATTCTCCTTTAAAAAGAGAACGCATCGAAGGGACTGATTTGGTTTTTTTGAGAGAACTTACCGGAGGGATCTATTTTGGAGAAAAAGGAAGAAAAGACGATGGCGAGACTGCATTTGACACATGTACTTACACTAGAGCAGAAGTACAACGTTTAGCAAAAAAAGGTTTTGAGTTGGCAATGACCCGTACTAAAAAACTATGTTGTGTTGATAAAGCCAATGTAATGGAGACTTCCCGCTTGTGGAGAGAAACTGTACAAGCTATGGAAAAAGACTATCCTGAAGTAACGGTAAGTTATGAATTTGTTGATGCTGTAGCGATGCGTTTAGTGCAATGGCCTAATTCGTATGATGTATTGATTACAGAAAACTTATTTGGAGATATTTTGACCGATGAGGCTTCAGTAATATCAGGCTCAATGGGATTAATGCCATCAGCATCTGTAGGAGAGCATACTTCATTGTACGAACCTATTCACGGATCGTATCCACAAGCCACAGGCTTAAACATTGCCAATCCATTAGCAACAGTACTATCCGCTGCAATGATGTTTGAAGATGCTTTTGGACTAAAAGCAGAAGCAGAAGCTATTAGAGCAGTAGTTAACAAATCATTGGAGCAAGGAATTGTAACTGAAGATTTAGCTTCTAAAGATTCAAAAGCCTATAAAACCAGCGAAGTGGGAGATTGGTTGGTTGCTAATCTATAGTAAAGACGCACTGCCGTGCGTCTCAACAATATCCAAACAAAAAAGGTGTCAATAAATTGACACCTTTTTTTATATTGTAGAAAAAAATATTAATATCCTCCTCTGTTTCCACCACCACGGTTATCTCCACCACGGCTGTTTCCACCACCATAACCACCGCGTGAATCTCCACCACGACTGTTATTGTTAAAACTTCTTCTTTCACCTTCTGGTTTAGGCTCAGATTTGTTTACTACGATTGCACGTCCTTGAACAGTAGCACCGTTCAATTCGTCAATTGCTTTTTGAGCTTCGTCATCATTTGGCATCTCAACAAAACCAAATCCTTTACTTCTTCCAGTAAATTTATCAGTAATAATTTTAACTGAATCAACTGCTCCGTAAGCCTCGAAAGACTCTCTTAAATCTGCTTCCTCAATACTGAATGGAAGGCTTCCAACAAAAATATTCATATGTACTTATTTAAATAATAGAACAAATGTACTGTTATTTTTTTCTAATCTACTATATATTAGCTTATTTATGTTTTTATTTTAATTTAAAAAAAAGAAAACGAGCATCCTAAAGCTAATACTCGAAGTGTTTTAAGAAACCAACTCCTCATAGATTACTGAACAAGAGAACTAACTACAGGAACCTTATAAAAAACTCCGTGTTGAAAATTCACAACAGGACTGGCTAACGAGTTTGTATTTGTATTTTTTGCATTAAATTTAAACGTGCCTGTGACGGTATTATTAACAGCATCATAATCCGTTATCTCAATTTGCCCCTCTCCTATCCCAAAACCTGTAGAAAAAGTAACCAAACCATTCGTAACATCAGTAATCGTATAAGTCGCTTTTTTGGTCTCGCTGGTTCCTAAAAAATAAGTTTGAGCCGTAGTAGAAGTGGTTTTTAAGGATAAAGTTTCATTTGCTGTAAAGGATTCTATAAGCAAAGATCCATCACCAGCTAATGTTGCTTTAGATTGCACCCCTCTCCAAAACACGTTATCCTTCATACCTTGCAGCGAAGGATTATTAAAACTAATATCTTCTTCACAAGAGATTAAAGAGAAAAGCACGACAATAAACAAAAAATATGTTTTCATAAAATGCAACTTTTGAACAAACAAAAATAAGTTATTAAAGCTTAAAAACAGAACTTCCCTCAAAAAATATGCGCCAAAATCATTCCTAACACATTACCAATCATTAAAATACTATTCGAATTAGTATTTATCGAGAAAAAATGTATCTTTGCACCCTTAATTAATCGAGGTCGAGTACCTCAAAATTTAATCATAAGATTATGTCAGTAAAAATTAGATTACAAAGACACGGTAAAAAACAAAAACCTTTTTACTGGGTTGTAGCTGCAGATGCACGCTCAAAAAGAGATGGTAAATACCTAGAAAAAATTGGTACTTACAATCCAAACACTAACCCAGCAACTATCGAATTAAACCTTGATAGCGCAGTAAAATGGTTACACAATGGTGCTCAACCAACTGATACTGCAAAAGCAATTCTTTCTTACAAAGGTGCTTTATTGAAACATCACCTTGATGGTGGTATTCGTAAAGGAGCTTTAACTCAAGAACAAGCTGATGCAAAATTAGCTGCTTGGTTAGAAGCAAAATCTGGAAAAGTTGATGCTAAAAAAGAAGGTTTAACAAAAGCACAAGCTGATGTTAAAGCTAAAGCTTTCAAAGCAGAACAAGATGTTAATGCTAAACGTTTAGCTGCAGCTGCTCAAGCAGAAGCTGACGCTATCGCTGCTGCAACTCCAGCTGTTGAAGAAGAAGTTGCTGAAGTTGAAGCTGAAGAAGCTCCTGCTGCAGAAGAAAATAACGAAACAACTGAAGCATAATTTTAGAAGGCGAAGATGCGTAAAGAAGATTGTTTCTACTTAGGTAAAATCGCTAAAAAATTTAGTTTCAAAGGGGAAGTTCTTGCCTATTTAGACACGGACGAACCTGAGTTATACGAAAACTTGGAATCAGTGTTTGTTGAATGCAACAAACACTTGGTTCCTTTTTTTATTGAAAATAGTTCGTTACACAAAAACGACTTTCTTAGAATTCGTTTTGAAGATATGAATACCGAAGAAGATGCCGATGCTGTTATTGGCAACAATCTATATCTTCCTTTAAATATGTTGCCAAAACTTACCGGCAACAAATTCTACTTCCATGAAGTAATTGGTTTTGAAGTTGAAGACAAACGCCTTGGTGTTGTTGGAAAAATCCAATCCATAAATGACACTACTGCCCAACCTCTTTTTGAAGTTCTAAACGGCGATGTAGAAATTCTCATTCCCATGATTGACCATTTCCTTGTAAAAATTGACAGGGAAAACAAAAAAGTTATCATGGATTTACCAGAAGGACTTATTGAAATGTACCTTTAGAAAAGTTTAATCGGTTATTTGCTTATTCGGTTAATCGATAAAATCAAAGACTTCATTAGACTTTACTATTTATTGAAATCCAATAAATCCGCATTTACAAAAAATCCTAAATCAAAAATCGTTAATCTACAATCTGAAATCAAATTTCTCCATGTTTAGTTTCAAACAATTTTCAATAGAACAAGATCGTTGTGCCATGAAAATTGGAACCGACGGTGTTTTACTTGGCGCTTGGGCACCAATTGAAAACAATCCCTTTAACATTTTAGATATTGGCACCGGAACAGGTGTAATCGCTTTAATGCTTGCACAAAGAAGCAACGCGGAACAAATTGACGCTTTGGAAATCGACGAAGAAGCGTACGAACAATCCGTAGATAATTTTGAAAACTCCCCTTGGAGTGATCGCCTATTCTGTTTTCATGCTGGTTTGGATGAATTTGTAGAAGAACCAGAAGACGAATACGATTTAATTGTTTCCAATCCTCCATTCTATACTGACGATTATAAATCTGAAAACGAACAACGGGATTTGGCGCGTTTTGCCGATGCGATGCCTTTTGAAGATTTGATCGAAGCCGCTGCTTTGTTACTTTCTGAAAACGGTATTTTCTCTGTTATAATTCCTTTTAAAGAAGAAGAAATCTTTTTGGCTCTAGCCAAAGAATACGAATTACATCCTTTAAAAATTACTCGCGTAAAAGGGACTCCAACTACCGAGATCAAACGCAGTTTACTAGCTTTTACCCGAAATGAAAACGCTATCATTACTCTTGATGAATTAATTATCGAAACTTCGAGACATCAATATACACCCGATTATATCGAATTGACAAAAGATTTTTATTTGAAGATGTAATTCAGTACTGTATCCACATCCATCGACTTCTTCTTTTAAAATAAATTTCAAACGGCAATTAGCGATTTTATTGTAAATTAGTAGGCAATGTTTTTTTCATTAAAATCATACT
Organism: Flavobacterium sp. GT3P67; assembly: GCF_004349155.1. Taxonomy (NCBI): domain Bacteria; kingdom Pseudomonadati; phylum Bacteroidota; class Flavobacteriia; order Flavobacteriales; family Flavobacteriaceae; genus Flavobacterium; species Flavobacterium sp. GT3P67. Next base: position 745,791 of record NZ_SMLF01000001.1, on the reverse strand, counting down.
TTGAAAAATACCATATTTGATTACAAAATTCGTTATTTTCAATGAAAATAAAAAAATATAACATTTGTTAGTGCTTTTGTTATATTTCTTTATGTAAATTTGTCACATATAAAAATTACCAAACCATGAAACCAGACTTATTTCAAGCTCCAGATTATTATAACTTAGACGATTTACTAACAGAAGAGCACAAGCTAGTTCGTGATTCTGCTCGTGCATGGGTAAAACGCGAAGTATCTCCTATCATAGAAGAATATGCTCAAAAAGCGGAATTTCCAAAACAAATCATAAAAGGTTTAGGTGAAATTGGTGGTTTTGGTCCTTATATTCCCGAAGAATATGGCGGTGCAGGTTTAGATCAGATATCCTATGGATTAATCATGCAAGAAATTGAGCGTGGAGATTCTGGCGTTCGTTCTACCTCATCTGTACAATCTTCTTTGGTAATGTATCCAATTTGGAAATATGGAAATGAAGAGCAACGCATAAAATACTTACCAAAGTTAGCAACAGGCGAATTTATGGGATGCTTTGGATTGACGGAGCCAAACTATGGTTCAGATCCAGGAAGCATGATTACCAACTTTAAAGATATGGGAGACCATTATTTATTGAATGGTGCCAAAATGTGGATTTCGAATGCACCGTTTGCAGATATTGCTATTGTTTGGGCAAAAAATGAAGAAGGAAGAATTCACGGTTTAATCGTAGAGCGCGGAATGGAAGGTTTTTCTACTCCGGAAACGCACAACAAATGGTCGCTTCGTGCATCATCAACTGGCGAATTAATTTTTGACAATGTAAAAGTACCAAAAGAAAACTTATTGCCAAATAAATCTGGACTAGGAGCGCCTCTTGGTTGTCTTGATTCAGCACGTTACGGAATTGCCTGGGGTGCTATTGGCGCTGCCATGGACTGTTATGATACTGCTTTACGTTACGCCAAAGAAAGAATCCAGTTTGACAAACCTATTGCAGGAACTCAATTGCAACAAAAGAAATTGGCCGAAATGATTACTGAAATCACCAAAGCACAATTATTGACTTGGAGATTAGGCGTTTTGCGAAATGAAGGTAAAGCAACAACTGCTCAAATCTCAATGGCTAAAAGAAACAATGTAGATATGGCAATCCATATTGCTCGTGAAGCCAGACAAATGCTAGGCGGAATGGGAATTACCGGAGAATATTCTATCATGCGCCACATGATGAATCTTGAATCTGTAATTACTTATGAAGGAACTCACGACATTCACTTATTGATTACCGGAATGGATATTACTGGAATTCCAGCTTTTAAATAACCTTCAACGACTATTAAAGTATTTATAAAATTGATTGAAAAAGCTTCTTGGAAACGAGAAGCTTTTTTATATTTACATAAAAATACCACTTATGAATATTGAAACAATCAACAATAGCATTCAACCCCAAAAAGAGCTATTGTTACAACATTCTTTATATAAAAAAGTAAAAACCATTGAGGATTTACAGTGCTTTCTTGAAAATCACGTGTATGCAGTTTGGGATTTTATGTCTTTATTAAAAGCATTACAATCTAAATTAACCTGCACAACAACTCCTTGGTTTGCAACAGAAAATCCTGAAACCAGGTATTTGATAAACGAAATAGTCCTTGCAGAAGAATCCGATTTGACTATTGATGGCCGTCGCCAAAGTCATTATGAAATGTATATTGAAGCGATGGAGGCTTGCAGCGCAAATACTGCTGGTATAAAACAATTTCTAGCAGAAGTAGATTCACTTAAAAACATATTTGTTGCTATTAAAAAAAGCAATTTACACCCAAATATCAAAGCTTTCTTAGACTTTACTTTCAGAGTTATTGACGAAGGAAAATCGCATGAAATTGCAGCTGCATTCACTTTTGGAAGAGAAGATCTGATTCCAGGCATGTTTACCGCTATTTTGAAAAATTTTCAAGAAAACTTCCCCAAAACTGATTTGAGTAAACTCATTTATTATTTCGAAAGACATATCGAATTGGATGCTGATGACCATGGCCCAATGGCAATGAAAATGATAACGGAACTTTGTGGGACTGATGCTCAAAAATGGTCTGATGTCGAAGAAATTTCGAAGTTGGCTTTAGAAAAACGTATCGGGCTTTGGGATGCCATCGAAGAAACGCTTATGATGAATGTGGAATTAGCCTAAAACCAATTCACCCAAAAAAACGTAACTGTTATTTAGAAATGAGTTTTATCTAATTTCAAAAATAATGAAAAAACAATTCCAAATAACAGTTGCGTTTTTCTTATTCCTTTTTAGTTCAAGTTGCAGTACTGATAATCCAGCAACTAAAACTACTACTATACCAGTAATTACAAAACCTATTCCGCAAACACAAAACCAATCCTACAGCTATTTGGCAATTGGAGACAGTTACACAATCGGTCAGAGCGTTTGTAAAACCTGTAGATTTCCTGAACAATTAAAAAAAATCCTAGGAAATTTAAATCCAACCAACACCTATTCTTTGAAAATTATTGCACAGACGGGCTGGACCACCACCAACTTAATATCGGCAATAAACACCCAGAGTCCAACTTCAAACTATGATTTAGTTACGCTATTAATAGGGGTAAACAATCAATGTCAACACAGACCTATTTCATTATACGAAAAAGAATTTCCTGAATTAATAAATAAAGCTATTGCTCTTGCAAAGGGAGATAAGACCAATGTAATTGTGGTTTCTATTCCGGATTATGCCTATACTCCTTTTGGTCAGAGATCAGGAATCCAATCAACGATTTCAATGGAAATTGACAATTATAATGCTTTTGCAAAAAAATATTGCACAGACAACACAATTGAGTTTGTAAACATTACGGATATCACCAGACAAGGTTTGACAAATACTGATCTTGTTGCGCAAGATGGATTACATCCATCAGAATTAGCGTATTCCTTATTTGTAGAACTGATTTTGCCAAAAGCTGCCACAGCAATACAAAATTAAAAGACTCATTTGTAAAGAAGTGTCCTTATAAAACAGCTTTCGTAGCCGTTTTTATATATCTTTATTTTTTAAAATAAACAAATGTCTTCCCAAGAACGATTAACAAAGGCCTACAAAGAAGCCAAAAGAATTCCTTTTGATGACCAATCAAAATTTATTCTTTTTAGTGACTGCCACAGAAGCGACAATAGTTTTGCTGATGATTTTGCAAGCAATCGAAACGTCTACTTTCATGCAATGACCCAATATTACAACGATGGTTTTACGTATTGTGAGTTAGGTGACGGGGATGAATTATGGGAAAATATTTTCTTTAAAACTATTTTCGAAGCGCACAAAAACGTGTATCTTTTACTAAAGAAATTTCATGATTCCAATAGATACCATAAAATTTGGGGTAATCATGAAATGACTTTTCGAGATAAAGATCATGTAGAAAAAACGCTTACGGCGTATACAAACACACAAAATGACAGAATTGAACCCTTGTTTACTGGTATAAAATGTCATGAAGCCATAGTTTTGGTTCATCAGGAAACGAAACAGGAACTGTTTTTAACCCACGGTCATCAAGCTGATTTCATGAATTATGTAGGCTGGAAAATCAACAGGTTCATGGTACGTGTCTTATGGAAACCGTTACAAATTTGGGGAATATCTGATCCTACAAGTCCCGCCAAAAATTATCTGGAACGAATAAAAATAGAACTGCGCATAAAAAAATGGATTGAGAACAATAATCGCAAAATTACCATTGTGGGTCATACACATCGCCCTAGTTTTTCTTACCCAAATGAGAAATCAACACCTTATTTCAATGATGGGAGCTGTGTACATCCAAGGAGCATCACAGGAATTGAAATTGTAAACGGAACCATTACATTGATAAAATGGTTTATTGACACCAAGGAGAATGGTATTCTTCAGGTTGTGAGAGAAGTACTCGAAGGCCCGACGAATCTAAAAGATTATAAATAAAAAAAGCGTTTGCCGAGGCAAACGCTTTTTTATTAATTTTCTGGAGCCAACTCCAGTTCTAATCCTTCGAGACTTTCAGTGATTGGGATTTGACAGCCCAAACGGCTGTTTGATTTTACGTAAAATGCTTCTGACAGCATCGCTTCTTCATCATCACCCATTTCCGGTAAAGGGACGTCATTAAGAACATAACATTGACAAGAAGCACACATGGCCATTCCGCCACAAGTTCCTTCTACAGGAAGTTCATAGGCTTTACATAATTCCATGATATTCATGGCCATATCTGTAGGAGCCTGTAATTCATGCACTACTCCTTCTCTATCTTTAATTTTTATTAATACATCCATTTTTTAAATTTGGAATTGGTTGGTTAATCAATTGTATACTTTTGGAATGCGGATTTTTTGTGCGTGAGGGATAGCAACCAGCTACCGAAGTAGCGCGGATAGCCCGACCATTTTGAGAAAAAAGGCAAATACTCGTTATCTAGAGTAGCCTTTTTTCTCAAAATGGGCACGCCCAAAGTATTTATAGGATATTTACAACGGTCTCTATTTGGGGAGCAAATTTTTTAATGGTAGTTTCCACACCAGCTCTTAATGTCATTTGATTTACACTACAACTGGTACAGGCTCCTTCGAGACGCACTTTTACGTGTTTGTCATCCTCGATGGAAATAAGGGTAATATCACCGCCATCAGAGTTCAAAAAAGGTCTGATTTCTTCGAGTGCTTTTTGAACTTCTATTGTTAATTCTTCTGTTGTCATTTTCTTTATTTAAAGATTGAAAGATTAGAAAATTGAAAGATTAAAAAATCATTTTCAAAAGATTCTAATTTCTATTTTTTTACTGCTGAACAACCGGCCATAGTTGTAATTTTAACAGCCTCTGTAGCAGGTAAGCTTTCGTTTCTATTTACTACTTCCCGTACTACATTTCTCGTGATTTCTTCGAAAACAGTTTCGATAACTGAACCGGTTTGCATTGCTGCCGGACGACCGTAATCCCCTGCTTCACGAATAGATTGTACGATTGGCACTTCGCCAAGGAATGGAACTTCTAAATCTTCAGCAAGATTTCTGGCTCCTTCTTTTCCAAAGATATAGTATTTATTTTCAGGTAATTCTTCCGGTGTAAAGTATGCCATGTTTTCAATAATTCCTAAAACAGGAACATTTATAGCTTCTGACATGAACATAGAAACTCCTTTTTTAGCATCGGCCAAAGCTACTGCTTGTGGAGTACTTACTATAACAACACCCGTAATTGGTAATGATTGTACGATAGAAAGGTGAATGTCTCCTGTACCTGGTGGCAAATCGACTAACATAAAATCCAATTCTCCCCAGTCAGCATCAAAAATCATTTGGTTCAACGCTTTAGAAGCCATTGGTCCTCTCCAGATTACCGCTTGACTTGGCGCCGTAAAAAATCCAATCGAAAGAATTTTCACTTCATAGCTCTCAACGGGTTTCATTTTTGATTTCCCATCGACTGTTACAGAAACTGGTTTTTCATTTTCTACGTCAAACATGATGGGCATAGACGGTCCGTAGATATCGGCATCAAGGATTCCAACTGAAAAACCCATTTTTGCAAGTGATACCGCTAGATTTGCAGTCACAGTAGATTTTCCTACTCCTCCTTTTCCAGAGGCAACCCCTATAATATTTTTTATTCCCGGTATTGATTTCCCTTTGATTTCTGGTTTGTCCGGAACCTCAACTTTACTATTGATTTTGATTTTTGCATCCGGAGATACTAATTCAAGAATTGTTTTTTTGATATCATCTTCTGCACGCTTTTTAATGTGCATCGCCGGTGTGTGCAATACTAAATCTACCACAACCTCATCGCCAAAAGTAATTACGTTTGCTATTGCGCCACTTTCAACCATATTTTTTCCTTCTCCAGCTATAGTAATCGTTTCTAAAGCTTTAAGAATGTCTTTTCTGTCTAATTTCATTTTTAGTTTACTGTTTTCTATTGGCATTTCAGCGCCAGAATATTATCTTTATTTAAACTGATTTCAGATTACAAAGATAGCAGATTAAGTTCTTATTATAAAGGATTTGTATTGCATTTATTGATGCAGGAATTGAGGGTGATTATTAGAGAAAATATCGCTTTTTGATGGCCAAAAACCAATGTGTTGCACTTTTATTGACTACTCAATCCTAACTTCCGGCTGCCAAAAATGTTTTTCGAAATCCACAATTTGGTTATCAATAACCGTTATGCCTTCGTTTTCCAATAATTGCTGCATCAGATTGGTTCCGTCAAAATGTAGTTTACCCGTGAGTAATCCTTTTCGATTCACCACACGATGCGCCGGAACATCTTCAAGATTATGCGAAGCATTCATTGCCCAACCCACCATTCGAGCAGAACGAGCTGTTCCCAAAGCCTTTGCGATAGCGCCATAAGACGTAACTTTCCCGTAAGGAATTTGCTTGGCAATGGCGTAAACACGTTCAAAAAAGTTGTCGTTTGACATATTTGTAAATCGGATAAAAACGGTATTTTTATTTTGCTTCAAACTACCTCAAATAATATCGAATAATATTAATTAAAGTGATTAAAGCTATTAATCCTGTTATACTTCCTATGATCGTATTCATGTTTTTCATCATATAATCCGTTTTGTTTTCAATTTTCTGAAAGAAAGTGATATATAAATAAAAAACTAAAAAGGAGCCTAATGCCACACCAGTCACGAAAATAAAGATATGAGGAATATCGAAAGCAAATAATTCATAAGAAGCCAAAGTGATACTTACAAAAACATAATACGGAATGGGGAAAAAATTAAGTGCAGAAAGCAGCATCCCAAGAAAAAAACGAGTGTATGTACTCTTTTTTTTGATTTTCCCTTTCCTTGCTTTTGGCTTTTTGGCAATCAGTACGAAATAAATGGTTAATACTGAAAATATAACAAATCCCACTTCTCGCAGTAAAACGATCACATCTGGTCTGCCTTCAATGTACCTCGCAAATAATATTGCCAGTGTCGCTTGGAAAAAAATTACAATTACCGCTCCTAAAACAAACCAATAGGCACTTATCTTCCCTTCTTTCAGATTCACTTTAGCGGCTGTCATATTGATTAATCCCGGAGGCGTAATCCCTACAAAAGCAGTAATGAAACCCAAAAATAAGGAAGTAATTAAATTCATAGTAACACTAAGTATTCAGTAATCAGCACTCAGTTTACAGTTGTCCACGACTATCATTAGAAACTGAACACTACAGCCTGAACACTGATTGCTATTTTATTTTGAATCGAATATACGTAATTGCTTTGTTAATTTCCAAATATTGTTTTTCATAAAAAGTTTGAAATGCAGTCACTTCCTCCGGACTTCCCTCATTTACATACACATTATGATTTGCATATAAAACTTCATGTCCTTCACCGTGCAACAACCCAAGGGTGTACCCGTGCATGAACTCACTGTCGGTTTTTAAGTTTACAACACCGTCTTTTTTAAGGACTTTTTTATACAATTGCAAAAACTCTGAATTAGTCATTCTATGTTTCGTGCGTTTGTATTTGATTTGTGGATCCGGAAAAGTAATCCAGATTTCGTCCACTTCATTTTCAGCAAAAATGTGGTTGATTAATTCGATTTGGGTTCTGATAAAAGCCACGTTATGCAATCCGGTTTCAACAGCCGTTTTGGCACCACGCCAGAAACGTGCTCCTTTGATATCAATTCCTACAAAATTTTTATTTGGATATCTTTCGGCAAGACCCACTGAATATTCTCCTTTTCCACAGCCTAATTCCAGCACTAATGGGTTTTCATTTTTGAAGAATTCCGAATTCCATTTGCCTTTAAGCGGAAATAAATCTCCTACTACTTCTTCTCTCGTTGGCTGAAAAACGTTATCGAATGTTTCGTTTTCCTTGAACCTTTTTAATTTATTTTTGCTTCCCACTTTTTCAGAATATTTCGGCAAAATTAAGGAAATATATAAGACCGAACGATTTGCCGGAGAAAAAATGAAGAAAATCATTTAGAAAACCTTCGCAATTACAAAATTATTTTTTTGCTTGAATCATATTTATAAGAAAGTCTTTAACAAGCACTGCTATTCTTCCATCATTCCTTTAATTTATCCGAAACAAATAAAATCAGAAAATTAACATAACACACCCCAAATAAGCATCTTAACAGCAAACGCATTGTTAATTCACTTTATACCAAGAATATATTTCTTTACCTTTATATAAATAATTATGCCATGAGAAAATATGTTTTATCCATAGCAGTTATATTATTTGGCTTTTCGCTTGTCACTGTTTACCACAACAGAAATGAAAATCTGACGGCTAAGATGTTTGCTTTTGCCCTGTACGTCCTTCAGAAATCTACTATCGATAAATCCCTTGACAGCGTTGATGTTGTTCGTTTTTTCAAAAAATATCCCAATTTAAAAAAATACCAGTCGGATGTTACTGCCTTGTACAAAAAACGAAACTACGTCGCTATTTGGTATGATGACAAAGGACTTATTGAGTTTGCCAATTTATTATACACCAAAGTAAATCTGCTTGAAGAGGAAGGCCTAAAGTATAACTTATCGTATAAAGATAAAATTGACGGAATTTTTAACGAGAAATCCGCAGATGATTTATCCAATACCGATACCGAACTCATGCTGTCCTCGATGTATGTTTTTTATGCTAAAAAAGTATTTCAGGGAATTGGCACGGAGAAAACCAAGGAAATGGGATGGTTTTTGCCAAGGAAAAACCTCTCTTATCAAGACCTTCTAGACTCTTTATTAGTTGATCCTAAAACATTAAGCGGTAATAAAAATCTGTTATTTGGACAATATTACAAACTGCGCGATGTTTTAAAAAAATACCGTCAGATAGAGAAAAATGGCAATTGGAATCCCATAGCAATAGATTCTTTGGAAGCAGAATACAAACCAAACGACAGTTCAAAAACCATTGGTCAAATAAGACAACGTCTGGCCGTCACCGGAGATTTAAAACAGGATTCCAAAAGCAATCGGTACGATGAAGAATTAATGGCCGGCATATTGAATTATAAAAAAAGACATGGTTATAAAGCGGATTATCTCATTGCATCAAAGCACATTCAACGCATGAACATCCCAATTGAAAAATACATCAAAAGCATTATAGTAAACATGGAACGTTGCCGGTGGATTGCCCCAGAATTAGCAAAATCCGATGAACATATCATTATAAACATTCCATCTTACAAACTTTTTTATAAAAAAGATGGTATAAATATATTAGAATCGAAAGTGCTTGTGGGTAAAAACATGACCAAAACGGTTGTTCTCAGCAGCAACATAACCAAAATAGTATTCAGTCCTTATTGGAACATTCCTAAAAGTATCATTGAGAATGAATTAAAGGACTTAATGACTTTGAACGAAGACTATATGACAACCAATAATATAGAATGGTACAATGGGAATGCCAGACAAAAACCCGGTCCCAGAAACTCCTTGGGACTGGTTAAGTTTGTGTTCCCAAACTCTGATGATATTTATTTACACGATACCCCGTCTAAAGATTTATTTCAATACGAGTACCGAGCCTATAGCCACGGTTGCATCAATATGGACAAGGCCAAAGAACTGGCGTTGTTGATTTTAAAAGACGATCCGGATTGGCCAGTAGAACGTATCAATGAGGCGATGAAAGGCGAGGTCGAAACAACTTGCATATTGAAAAAGAAAATTCCGATTCATATTGGTTATTTCACCACTTGGGTAAACGATTCGGGAGAAATTAATTTTTATAACGACATCTACATCAGGGACGAACGCTTAGCCGAACTATTATTCTCTGATGATTCCAAATAAATTTATTGTTTGGACTGTAGCTTTTTTATCATCCTATTTTACTCCCATTCAAATACACATCATAATTCACTTTTACTTTGTACAAAGCGTCAATCACTGTGTTGTTTTAAAGTTTATCTATAAGGAAAATAAATCCAAAAAAGAGAACAATAACCTACCTCGTGTTAGGTAAAACAGTGAAAAAAATTACCTAAAAAACTATATAAATCAGTAAAACCAATGGTTTAAGTCCCTTAATTAAAATTATTTTAGTTTTAAGTATTTAATAATCAATTTATTATAAATACGTCGCTTTTTTTTAATTACATTTATATTCTAAAATCCAACTTATGAAATCAAAACCATACCCAATTAAAACACAGCTCGTGTTGGTATCTTCCATTTTATTGTTAGGTGCTTTTAACACTTCTGAAAAACCAGACCAACTCCTTTCTGGAATTAATAAGGAAAACATGGACACATCTGCAAAACCAGGTGATAATTTTGATGCCTATGCCAACGGAACTTGGATAAAAAAAACTAAGATACCAGATGATAAAGCCTCTTATGGTGCTGGATATATGGTTTATGAAAAATCACAAGAAGACGTAAAAGCCATTATCGAAGCTTCTTCCAAAGGTAATTTTGTAGCCGGTTCCGATGAACAAAAAATTGGGGACTTTTATGAAGCCTTCATGGATACTAAAACGAGGGATCAAAAAGGAATTACACCATTACTTCCGGAATACAATAAAATTGACGCTATTACCAACTATACTGATCTGGCTGCTTATTTTGGATATGCCAATAAATCCGGAAGCAACATTCCTTTTTCCGTTTCGGTAATGGAAGATTTAAAAAACCCAACCCAATACATGCTTATTTCTTGGCAAGGTGGTTTAGGATTACCCGATAGAGAATATTACTCCCTTGAAGATGCTAAATCTAAAGAAATACAAAAAAAATATGTAATCCATATCGAGAAGATGCTACAACTTGGCGGAATAGCCAATGCACCTGATTTATCCAAAAAAATCATGGCATTAGAAACTGCTTTGGCTGCCCAACACATGAAAAAAGAACAAACTCGCGACATAGTAAAACTGTACAACAAATATGCTATTAAAGATTTGAACCAACTCATGCCTGATTTTAATTGGGCCTCCATGCTAAAAAATGCTGGAATCCTCAACCAACAAAATATCGTCATTGCACAAGTTGACTATATCAAATCGCTCAACACTCTCATAAGAACAACACCTTTAAACACTTGGAAAGCCTATTTGAAATGGAGTACCATTCATGGAGCGGCAAGATCATTGAACACCGCTTTAGATAATGAAAACTTTGACTTCTATAGCAAAACCCTTAACGGAGTACAAGTACAACAACCGTTATGGAGAAGAGGTGTTGACAGAGTAAACAATAACCTTGGTGAAATCGTGGGAAAGGTCTATGTAAAAAAACACTTCTCTCCTGAAGCCAAAGAACAAGTGACACTTTTAGTCAAAAACCTTCTCAAAGCCTATGGGGAAAGCATAAAAAATTTGGATTGGATGAGTCCAGAGACCCAAAAACAAGCTTTGGACAAACTCTCTAAATTCACTCCAAAAATTGGTTATCCTGACAAATGGAGAGATTATTCTACCTTGAAAGTCGTTAAAGGTGACTTGTATGGAAACCAACAAAAAGCCACCGCTTTTGAATACAACAGACAAATTAATAAATTAGGAAAACCTGTTGACAGAACCGAATGGGGAATGACTCCACAAACCGTAAACGCATATTATAATCCTCCACTTAATGAAATCGTATTTCCTGCAGCAATACTACAGCCGCCTTTCTTTGATGTAAAAGTGGAAGGCGCAGCAAACTATGGCGGAATTGGCGCGGTAATTGGGCACGAAATAGGCCATGGTTTTGATGACCAAGGAAGCACCTTTGATGGTGACGGAGTACTGCGCAACTGGTGGACACCTGAAGATTTAACTGCTTTTAAACAAAAAACAGGCGCATTAATCGCACAATACAACATGTTCAAAGTATTTCCTGACCTCAATGTTAATGGGGAATTTACCCAAGGGGAAAATATAGGGGATTTAGGAGGATTATCCATTGCTCTAAAAGCCTATAAAATGAGTCTCGAAGGAAAAGAATCTCCCGTTTTAGAAGGTTTCACTGGGGAACAACGCGTGTTACTAAGCTGGGGACAATGTTGGCTGAATAAGTCTCGTGACGAAGCTTTGCGAAATCAAATCGCTACCGATCCGCATTCGCCAGCAAAATTCAGAATTAATGGTGTAGTGCGCAATATTCCTGAATTTTATACCGCTTTCAACATAAAACCTACCGATTCATTGTACCTGGCCCCAGAGAAAAGAGTCAAAATCTGGTAATGATTAGAATTTATATTTTATAAAGAATCTCTGCTAAAAAAGCAGAGGTTTTTTTATGCAAAAAAAATAATGTCTGCAGGGCAAGTTAAATAAATCTATTGTTTGGACTGTAGCTTTTTTATCATTACATCTTCCATCGAAGCTTTAACTTTTATGACTTCATTCGAGTTCTCATTTGGAATCGTCATGGACAAAACGTAGTGTTTTATTTTCCACTCCTTACCTGTTTTTACCAAAACACCTGAACCACGGCAAATCTTCATTTGAGTGTTCAACAATTCATCAAACCAAGCTGTTTTACCCGTTTTATCAAAATAAATATGACGTTCCAATGCGGTAAAATTCCATGCTTTCCCTTTGTCGAAATGTGGTTTTGAATACGCTTGAAAAGCCGCTTTATTCCAATTCTCGGTTGCATCTGTACCAATGAAAACCGCGTCATCCGTCATCAAATTAAAATAGGCATTATAGTTAGCTTCCGCCGCCGCTTTATGCCACGTATCAAGCACTGAATTTATTTTTTCTTTTTCTTTATTAATGTCTTGATCTGCTGAGATAAAGGATGAAAACAGTAAAATACTTAAAAAAAATAGCACTATTTTTTTCATAATTTTTGGATTTTTAGAAATTGATTGGACAATAAAAATTGATTTAAAAACAAAATAAAAAATTTAAATAATTAATTTACAGATATTTAACCTCTATTAAAGATTGAATTTTACTCTAAAAGTAAAGATACTGTTTTAACCTTGAAAAATACAGCCTGTTCAGAACTGGTAGCACAATACTCGATTTTGCGTATTTTTGTAATGCCTTAAATGAATTCTTTTACGCATTAAAATTCGACCTATGAGAAAGTTATGCTCCCCAATACTAATTATTGCTTTTACAATACTGTTGACGATCATTTCCTGTAAAAAGAAAAATAATCCCGATTCCGCTAAGAAGCAAACGAGTTTAAATACCATCGAAATTGCTTTTGACAGCACCCAGATTAACACTTTTTTTGAAAAGTATCCAAAACTGAAAAGCTACCAAGCTGATGTAGAAAAATTATATCGCAAGCATCAATTTCATTACATCTGGTTTGACAAAGATGGACTCAATGAATTTGCGGGTGTATTATACAACAAAGTGAATAATTTGAGTCAGGAAGGAATTGAAACCGTGATTCCATACAAGGAAAAATTAGATGATATTTATGATAATCCGGACGACAAGCAAAAAGCAAGTATTGAAACCGAGTTATTGAGTTCTTCACTGTATTTTTTTTACACAGAAAAAGTATATGATGGCATCAGTACTCAAAAAACCAAAGAACTGGAATGGTTTTTACCTCGAAAAAGACAATCGTATGTCAATTATTTAGATTCGTTGTTAATCAATCCTTCATTAATCAACAAAGATGAAAAAGGTGTATTGAAGCAATATTACCTGCTTAAAGATGTCTTGCAGGAATACCGAAAAATAGAAAAAAAGGGCGGATGGAAAACCATCGCTATTGACACAACGGTCAAATGGTATAAGCCCGGAGACAGTGCTGCTACAATTGCACAAATCAGAACCCGTCTATTTATCACTGATGATATTTCCCGGGATTCCAAAAGCGCTGTGTATGATACCGAATTAGCGAAAGGAATTTTGAAATTTAAAAAGAGAAGTGGCAATACCCTAAACAAAACAATTCTGCCGGAACATATCAAGTATATGAATGTGTCCGTTGCGGACCGTATCAAAACCATTATGGTCAACATGGAACGTTGTCGATGGATTTCGAATGATATTACCAAATCCAAAGAATTAATTGTGGTGAATATTCCCGCGTATGAATTAACCTTTTTAAGAGATGGAAAACCAGAATTACGCTCTAAAGTTGTTGTGGGAAAAGCCATGAACAAAACAGTGATTTTTAGTGCTCCCATGAAATATATCGTGTTCAGACCGTATTGGAATGTTCCAAAGAGTATTTTAAATAAAGAAATACTTCCTGAGATTGAAAAGAACCCAAATTACTTGGCGGAACACAACATGGAATGGAAAGATGATTATGTAAGACAAAGACCCGGACCTGAAAATTCATTGGGATTAGTGAAGTTTTTATTCCCTAATTCGAATGCGATTTATTTGCACGATACGCCATCCAAAAGTTTATTTGGTAAAGAAGACCGCGCTTTTAGCCACGGATGCATTCGAGTGGCCAAGCCAAAAGAACTTGCCGCCATGATTATGAAGAACGATAAAAAATGGAATCCTGAAAAGATAGCATCCGCCATGAACAGTGGAGAAGAGTATTGGTACACGCTTAAAAACAAAATCCCGGTGTACATTGGCTATTTCACCGCTTGGGTAGATAACGAAGGAGTAATTCATTTCTATGAAGATGTCTATAAAAGGGATGAAGTATTGGCAACTCTACTGTTTGACAAATAAAGTGCAACCTCTTTTTCCGAAGAATAACAAATAAAAAAAGGACACTATCTTTAAAGATAGTGTCCTTTTTTTCAATTGATGTTTGCCAAAAGGCAACTATTTAATACGCTTTCTGTTTTTCGAAAGCAGTGTCCAACACCTTTTTTATTTTGTCCAATGCTCCGTGAAATGCTTTCTCCGTAGTATCCGCATAATTCGTAACCGCTACTGGCTGCATATTTACTGGTCGGGCTTCAATAAGACATCTTTTGTCATTGACTCCTGACTTATCACTGTTTTCGTCTCCAAGATGCACTTCTAATCGGGTCACTTTATCTTCAAAACGCGCTAAAGCGATTCCTAATTCATCCGAAATGTACGATTTCAAACGTGCGTGTCCTTCTACATTGTTGTCTGTGTTGATTTGTACTGTCATGTTTTTATTAATTTAATGTTGTCTTTCAAATTTACCGATTGTAGTACAAAAAATCGAATCAATTAATAAAACATTGTGAAAATAAAGGAGAGCAGAAGCGGATTTGAAGGAGAAGCTAACTAAATATTGACTAGGAAAGATGTCTTCTTTCAAAACTTTGAATTAATTGTAGAAATTAAAACCGTATAAATTAAACGCTACCCTCAAGAAGTTTAAACATTGTAAACGGATTTTATTACGAGTTTATGGTTTTGTCGGGCAAACACAATAAAAAAAGCCTGTAATACTTGACAAACAAGCAATTACAGACTTTTTAAGTACCCGGAGCCGGAGTCGAACCGGCACGGTTTCCCACAGGTGTTTGAGACCAGCGCGTCTACCAATTCCGCCATCCGGGCTTAGCAGACATGAAATAACAACAGTTATTTCAACGCAATAAAAGATGTGATTGTGTTTAAATCAACCATCAATTCCTTTAACACGGTGCAAATGTAAAGAATATTTTTAGAAAACATTAAAAAAATATTTAATTTTTCCTTCTACGCTTAAATAGATTTTACTCTTACAAAGACAAAATAAATTAACTCCCTACAAAACAATAAATTAAACCAGTTAGCGATGGAATATCGTTTTTATACTCCCATGCTTATAATAGGCATTATAAATAATATAGAATAATTTATCGATCATAAATTAATAATTTGTTAGTCACAAACATCAACTTTATTCCAAAAAAACATAAATTAATTCACAAATAAAATGTGTTTTCGAAATTCTTAAACTCTCACTAGACAATCTAATTAAAACCCAGCGACACACAAGAAACTATTGTTTAGATAAATCCTCGAATTAAAACAGCGGCAACTCGGAGCCGTTTTTCACAAACAATTCCATTTTATTAGACCTAAGAGGCATCAATTCTGAAAATACTTAAATTTTTCCTTTCAGAGTTGAATAAATTTTATAAATTTGCACCTCGTTAAAACGAAACACACAACTAACTACAAAACAACAAATTAAATGTCACACCTAGAACCAGAAGCTAAAATTTTTGCTTGTTCAAAAAGTGAATATCTTGCAGAGAAAATTGCAAAAGAATACGGAATTCCGTTAGGAAAAGTTACCATGTCTACCTATAGCGATGGTGAATTTCAACCTTCCTACGAAGAGTCTATCAGGGGTTTACGGGTTTTTATTGTTTGCTCGACTTTTCCAACTGCTGATAATTTAATGGAATTGTTATTGATGATTGATGCTGCAAAACGTGCTTCGGCAAGACACATTACCGCAGTAATACCTTACTTTGGTTGGGCAAGACAAGACAGAAAAGACAAGCCAAGAGTTCCGATAGGGGCTAAATTAGTAGCCAATTTATTGGATGCAGCAGGCGCAACAAGAGTAATGACAATGGATCTACATGCTGATCAAATCCAAGGATTCTTTGAAAAACCGGTAGATCATCTTTTTGCTTCGACCATCTTTTTACCTTATGTAAAAAGTTTAGGTTTAGATAATTTGACGATTGCTTCGCCAGATATGGGTGGTTCCAAAAGAGCCTACGCCTATTCTAAATTTTTAGAATCGGATGTGGTTATCTGTTACAAACAGAGAAAAGCAGCAAATGTGATTGACACCATGGAATTAATTGGTGAGGTTAAAGGCAGAAATGTAATCTTAGTAGATGACATGATTGATACCGGAGGCACTTTGGCGAAAGCCGCAGATTTAATGATAGAAAAAGGAGCATTGAGCGTAAGAGCGATTTGTACCCACGCTATTTTATCTGGCGATGCTTACGAAAAGATAGAGAATTCTAAATTATTAGAGTTAATAGTTACCGATTCTATTCCATTGAAGAAAGAATCAAACAAAATAAGAGTGTTGAGTTGTGCGCCTCTTTTTGCTGAAGTTATGCACATGGTGCACCACAACAATTCCATTAGTGGAAAGTTTATAATGTAATTCATTCGTCATAAAGTCAAATGTCTTAAAGTTATAAATTCATGCTGATAGCCAAAAGCTAGAAGCCAAACAAGTAATATTATTTAATAACTATATTTTTTTTACAATGAAATCGATTACAATTAAAGGATCAGAAAGAGAAAGCGTGGGTAAAGTAGCAACTAAAGCCCTACGTAATGCTGGATTGGTTCCTTGCGTATTATACGGAGGAAATCAGGCAGTTCATTTCTCAGCAGAAGTTATGGCTTTCAAAAACTTGGTTTACACTCCAAACGCTCACACAGTTGAGATCGATCTTGGAAAAGGAAAATCATTTAACGCTATTTTACAAGACATTCAGGTTCACCCGGTGTCTGACAAGATTTTACATATTGACTTCTTTCAATTATTTGATGACAAAGAAATCACTATGGAAGTTCCTGTAAAAATCGTTGGGAACTCTAAAGGAGTTATGGCTGGTGGAGATTTACGTTTGAACACTCGTAAATTAAGAGTAAAAGCATTACCGAAAAATCTTCCAGATTTTATCGAAGCTGACATTACTCCACTTGATATGGGTAACAAATTATACGTTACTAAAGTAGCTTCCCCAGACTACAAAATCATGCACCCAGACAATACAGTTATTTGTCAAGTGAAGATTTCTCGTGCGGCTATGAAAGCGGCTCAAGAAGCAGCAAAAGCAGCAAAAGCTCCTGCAAAAGGAAAGAAAAAATAATATTTTTTCAATCATTCAAAAAAAGCATCAGTTGTAAAACTGGTGCTTTTTTTTGCTTTGAAGCGAGAAAACTGGCATTTCTATAAACAATCTTCCCGCTGTATGTTACAATCTTTTTTTCGGGAAAAACCTCAAAAAAGGATTTTCACTCCCATCGGGGCTATAAAGTCATTACTTTTTCTCTTTTGTGACTACTCTAAAAATTCAACAATCTAATAGACCAATACTCTAATTAGTTTACTTTTGCAGTATGATAAAATGGATATCAAATTTATTCTCATCAACAAAAACAGAGACCAATACGGATTGTATGAAACCGGAGGTTCACGAACACCAAAAAAACAATATAGAAAGCGTGAGTAATAAATTTTTAATAGTAGGGCTCGGTAACATTGGCGCCGAATATGTAAACACAAGACACAACATCGGATTTAAAATAGTGGATTTTTTGGCCCGAAAAGAAGGAGTCAACTTTGAAACCGTAAAACTGGGTGCACTGGCCGAATATAAATTCAAGGGAAGAACTTTTCTGCTTTTGAAACCCAACACCTATATGAATTTGAGCGGAAAAGCAGTGCAATATTGGATGACGGCAGCAAATATCCCTTTGGAAAATATTTTGGTGATTACCGATGATTTGAATCTTTCTTTTGGAACCATTCGCATCAGACAAAAAGGAAGCGATGGCGGGCACAACGGATTAAAAAACATCAACCTTGTACTGAATACGCAGAACTACGCCAGATTCCGTTTTGGGATCAGTGATGAATTCAAAAAAGGGAAACAAGTTGACTATGTACTTGGAGACTGGGATGATACTGAAAAACTGGCACTTCCGGGACGATTAGAACTATCCTCAGAGATTATAAAATCATTTGGAACCGCAGGTTTAGAAAACACCATGACCGCATTTAATGGAAAATAAAATCGCAACATTCGTAACCGTTACTAAATGGGTTTTGAAATCACTTGCATTAGACGATAATAATAATTAATTTTATACCTATTAATTGGCACAAAAATCGACACATTACATCAGGGTTTTTAGATAAAAGCAACAAACTTATAACATGAAAAAAATTACTTTAATTTTCTTACTATTCCTTTTTTTTTCAGTCAATTGTTCGTTTGCTCAAGTAAACAATACAACTGAGGTTACACTTTTTGGTAAAAAGAAAATCATTAAAGAAGGCTCCCTCATTCGATGTGCGACTACAGAATACGAAGAATATTTGAAGTCCAAAAATCCAAATAGACTATCTACAACCGAATTTGAACAATGGATAGCCCCAAAAATTATAATTGAAAAAGAAAAAAGAAGAAACACCTCTAAAGTATTAAAACAAAATGCAGTCATCACAATTCCTGTTGTAGTTCATGTCATCCATAATGGCGATATTATAGGAACTAATGAAAATATATTTGACCAACAAGTAATCTCTCAAATACAGGTACTAAACGAGGATTTCAGAAAAAAAGCAGGAACTCCGGGTTTTAATACCAATCCTGTAGGAGCCGATGTTGAAATTGAATTCGCTCTGGCAAAACGCGATCCATCCGGAATTTTATCAAATGGAATAGACCGAGTAGACTTAGGACAACAAAGTTGGTCAACTGATGAAATTAATAGCTTTGTTAAGCCCCGAACTCAATGGAATCCTGAAAAATATCTTAATATTTGGGTCGTTAAATTCACGGAAAACGATCTTTTAGGTTATGCTCAATTTCCAAGCACATCCGGCTTGCCAGGAATAAATGCGGATGAAGGCCCCGCTAATACTGATGGTGTAGTCATTGGTTATTCCTTTTTTGGTTCATCAAGCTACTTCCCCGGAGGGACATACGTGACAGATTACGACAAGGGGAGAACAACTTCACATGAAATGGGACATTGGCTTGGGCTAAGACATATCTGGGGAGACGGAGGATGCGATGTAGATGATTTTTGCGCGGACACCCCAAATTCAGGGCAAGAAAATCAAGGATGTCCGACAGGAGTTGATTCCTGCCCGTTATCTCCAGGGCTTGACATGATTGAGAATTACATGGATTATACAAATGACGCTTGCATGAATATATTTACAGCAGATCAAAAAACGCGTATGATAACCGTTATGAACAATTCCATAAGAAGAGTTTCATTAAAAACTTCTGATGCGCTTGTTCCTGGAGTAACCTTCGCCAATGATGCCATGACTATGATTCTGAATCTAAATATTAACTGCAGTAAAAACTTCTCACCAGTTATAAAAATCATAAATAAAGGGACCTCACCTTTGACACAAGCATCTATACAGTATGGCATTGATAATCAAAATTTACAAACTTACAATTGGACTGGCAACCTAGCCAATAACGAATCACAAGACATTACTTTAAATAGCTTAACTACAACGGAAGGAAACCATAATTTTAACAGCACTATAATCAGTACAAATGGAACAACGGATCAAAACGCCTCTAATAATAGTAGTACAATTAATTTTGACATTTCAAACAGTTTAAACTACTCGTCTAATACCGTAAACTTTTCACTACAACTAGATCACTATGGCACAGAAACTACTTGGAAACTAACAAACACTGCAGGAAACATATTATATGAAGGAGGGCCTTATACTGATACCGGTAATGAAACTGGACCACTACCAGCCCTAATAAACACCAGTTTTAACCTCCCAAATAATGATTGCTACACTTTTACAATATTTGACAGTCAAGGCGACGGTATTTGTTGTGATTATGGAGACGGGTTTTACACCTTAAAAACACCCACGGATCAAGTTATTGTTTCTAGCGGAGCTTTTGAAGGAGCCGAATCAACTAAATTTAGCATCAATTCACTATCAACCAATGAGGTTAAAAACTTAAATTCGATTTATCTCTATCCAAATCCTACTTCTAATATATTGAATATAGTTGTTGAAAATAAATTAGAAGCTCCAGAAGCTTACACTATTGTTAACAGCTCAGGTCAAATAATAAAATCTAAAAAAATAGAATCAGAGGAAGATCTTCATGTAAACGTTTCAAATTTAACACAAGGTATTTATTTTTTAAAATTATCGAGAAATCAATCCGAAACAAATACAATTCGATTTATTAAAAAATAAAAAATCATAAAATGAACTAAAAAAGGATTGAAGTTTTCAATCCTTTTTTAGTTATATCGATTGGATACCTTAAATTTGCGCTATCATAAAACACTTGCTTTGAATATTTTTCATTCTATAAACGATTTCAGCTCCACAAAAAAAACGATTCTAACATTAGGCACTTTTGACGGGGTACATATTGGGCATAAAAAAATACTGAAAAAAATAACCCAAAATACTGAAAACGAGAAATACGAAAGTTTAGTTCTTACTTTTTTTCCGCACCCCAGAATGGTGCTTCAAGAACATTCTGACATAAAACTACTCAATACTATAGATGAAAAAATAGATTTGCTCGAAAAAATCGGCATTGAAAATCTTGTCATCCACCCTTTTGACGAAGCTTTTTCAAGACTAACTGCTGAAGAGTTTGTAAGTGCCATTCTTGTTGATCGATTCCATATCCAAAAAATAATCATTGGTCATGATCATCGATTTGGAAGAAACCGAACGGCAAACATCGACGATCTTATCGCTTACGGAAAAGAATATGGCTTTGAAGTAGAACAAATATCGGTTCAGGAAATTAATGACATTTCGGTGAGTTCTACCAAAATCAGAAACGCGCTATTAGAAGGAGATATGGCTTTGGCCAATGGTTATTTAGGATACGATTATTTCCTAACTGGAAGCATTGTCAAAGGAAAACAATTAGGAAGAACCATCGGTTTTCCAACGGCCAACTTAAAAATCGAAGAAAACTACAAATTGATTCCGCAAAACGGAGTTTATATTGTAAAAAGCATAATTGATGGACAAACCGTTTTTGGAATGATGAACATTGGATTCAATCCTACTGTTGATGGGCAAAAACAGACTATTGAAATTCATTATTTTGATTTTAATACTGATTTATACAATCAAAAAATCAGTGTTTCAATACTGCAGAGGATTCGTTCAGAACAAAAATTTGAATCTCTGGACCTCCTAAAAGAACAACTTGAGAAAGACAAAAAAACGGCACTCGCCTACTTGAATAAATTTTAATTCTGAATCAAAATCTTTTATATTTTTCATAAAACATTGCTATTTTTTCTGTAAATTTGATTGTAATATACCTTTTTTCTCATAAAGAGGTAATTTTTAAATTTTAAAACTGGCCGTATGAAACTACCGAAAGAATTATTAAACGGATTTATTATTTTCATTGGAATTGGACTTTATTTCTTATTAATGGAGGCTTTAGGTCTTGCCGATTTATATTATTTACGTCTGCTTAACGTATTGTTTGTGTTTTATGGAACCCAAAAAACTTTAAAATCAAATTTTGCCGAAGGTAAAATCATCTTGGTTTCTAATGCTGTTTCAGCATTGATCACATCACTCACAGGAATATTCTTAAGCACCATTGGACTGATAATATATAGCTTTTCAAAAGGAGGTGATGCCTATGTAGGCTCATTGTCTAAAACCTTTTTATTTGGCGGAGACCCATCCGTGATGACCTATTCCATTTCCATATTATTTGAAGGAATCGTATCGGCCGTAATTGTTACATTCATGCTAATGTTATATTGGGATACACGCTATGTTTCAGACAAACATCAAAATTGATCGAATCCATTTTACTTATAAGACCTTTCAAGAAGAAATGATTTATTCTGTTAGAACAGAACATAGAACAACTATTTTATCGAAAATACCCTCAAAATTATGTATCGAAAAACGATAAATGAGATAATTAAAAAGTAATAGATTTCAAAAAAGAATATTGTTTTTCACTTCAAACATCTATTCTATTGCTTAATGAAACTTGTTTTTTAATTTTTAAAAACGAATCGTATGAAACTACCGAAAGAACTATTTTCATCGGAATTGGACTGTATTTTTTACTAATAAATGCACTTGGTTTCGCTGATTTATTTTATTTACGCCTTTTGAATGTATTCTTTATTTTTTATGGCGTCAACAGAGCAATTCAAATGAATATCAATGAAGGTAAAAAAACCTTGTTGACAATGCTATTTCAGCAATGATTTCTTCACTAATTGGGGCGTTTTAACCATCATAGGATTAGCGACTTACAGCTACTTGAACGGAGGGGATCCCTATGTAATATCCTTGCCAAAGACTTTTTTATTTGGTGGAAGTCTTTAGGTAAATACCTACTTCGCTGCTTACTTTTTGAAGGAATCGCCTCTTCGGTAATTGTTACCATGTTACTGATGTTATATTGGAACAACCGTCATATAACTGATTAACTTAGCTATTGCATTGCTTCTTTAGAACAATTTAACTACTTTTGATCCATCAAAAAATCGCATCGATGAGTATTACGAAACACAATTGGACGAAAGACGAAATTATCGCAATATATAATAAACCTATGATGGATTTGCTTTTTGAAGCGGCTTCTATACATAGAGAACACCATGATCCAAACGTGGTTCAGGTTTCAACCCTATTGTCTATAAAAACTGGCGGATGTCCTGAGGATTGTGGCTATTGTCCACAAGCAGCCCGTTACCATACTGAAATTGAAGGCAATGATTTAATGTCAGTAAGCCAAGTAAAAGCACAAGCTTTGCGTGCAAAATCAAGCGGATCCTCTCGTGTATGTATGGGAGCAGCTTGGAGAAACGTAAAAGATGGCCCTGAATTTGATCAAGTACTTGAAATGGTTCGTACCATCAACAAATTGAATATGGAAGTGTGCTGCACCCTTGGAATGATTACTGAAAACCAAGCACACCGATTGGCAGAAGCAGGTTTATACGCATACAACCACAATTTAGATACTTCAGAAGAATATTATAAAGAAGTGATTTCAACCCGCGGATTTGAAGACCGTTTGCAGACCATAGAGAATGTTCGTAAAACGAATGTTACGGTTTGTAGCGGAGGAATAATTGGGATGGGAGAAAGCGTCGAAGACAGAGCGGGAATGCTTGTAGCACTTTCTACATTGAACCCACAACCAGAATCTGTGCCAATAAATGCATTGGTAGCAGTTGAAGGAACTCCGATGGAAGAAGAAAAACCGGTAGAAATCTGGGAAATGATTCGAATGGTAGCCACTACCAGAATCATCATGCCAGAAACTCAAGTGCGTTTATCGGCCGGAAGAATGAATATGAGCCGTGAAGGTCAAGCTATGTGTTTCTTTGCAGGCGCCAATTCTATTTTTGCTGGAGATAAATTACTTACTACGCCAAATCCTGATGTAAATGAAGACATGAAAATGTTCGAAATGTTAGGTCTAAATCCACAAAAACCATTTACAAAGGTTTCTCAGCCACTAACCGTTGAAGCTGAAGATTCTCAATTTGCACCATTAGGTGAAAAACCAAAATGGTCAAGACCAGGGCATACCATTGATAGGAATCTTGAAGCATCCGGATCCCGTAAAGAGAAATAGACAATTTAAATTATAAAAAAACACCATCTGTTTATCTCAGATGGTGTTTTTTTATACATAGCTTTTTATTTTAATACATAATTTTCTTGGTTACTGTGTGACCGTTCTGCAATGTAACTTTTACTACCAAAAATTGTTGCTTTGAAACAAAATTAAACACAGAAAATTCAACGTCATTTATATTATTTTTTTGAAACACTTTCCTTCCTGACAAATCATATAATATGACTTTATCAATTGTTTCAATTGGAGAATCAATTTTTATTTGTTTGTTTTTATTAGACACTAAAACTGAATTTTCCAGAGTTACAAAGTCACCCGTTCCTAATGCTTTTTTTGTATAACGCAATACAAACCGATTGTTAAAAGCTCCTTTCTCAGTTGTAAAATTATACGCTCCCTCTTTTAGATTGTGAATAATTTTAGCATCCTTATCTTCTATATAAGCCTCTTCAGAGGCTAATATTCCGTCTACTTCATCGATACTTATTGAAAAAGCACCTTGAATAGCAGAACTATAACCCAATGTTACCTCATCATTTTTATCAAATGGTAAAGCTCTACCTTGTATTGTTAAGTTTTTATCCTCATTGATACTGTAAAAATCAACAAACTGATTCCCATCATAACTCTCACCGTCAAAGAGGCCTTCATACTCATTTGTAGCGCCAGTGACATAACCTACCAATGTCTGCTTGAAAGCACCTTGATTGTTCGTCAGGTTTAACCAAATGCGATTTTTTTCAATGGTGCTGACGTCTTTTGATTTTGATGTGTTCTTAATTCTAAAAAACTGCAAATTATTCCCAGTTATAGCCCCAACACCTACTCGCATAGTATTATTAAATACAACCGTATTACCAGAAATAGGTGCAACATTACTCGACACAAAGAACCCTTGCCCCGATGCAATTTTACCGGATGGTTTGTTAGAAGTTTGTTCATCACTTCCTACAGTATTTCCTTTACTAGTAACCGTCCCAACACCACCTACCCTATTATAAGATGCGTAATCATCTGACGAGTAGGCATAAGCCCCTGATCCTGGGTTATTAACATTTTCGGAAAGAGCAATAGCTGAATTATGTGTCCAGAAATAAAGAGTCCCATCTAGAACTGCATTATTGCCCTTTAAAAATTCATCTGCATCCAAAGCTGAAGGGTACGGATTTCCTATTAGATACAATCTATCGGCAACAATACCAGCGATAGAAACTGCCCCGTTATTAGGCTTCCCTACAAAAGAGGCTGGAAAAACGGCAGAAGTGACTGCGTCATAATTCTGAGGCCCACGAATGATGTAACCCATCCCTTTTTTCATAACAGTGACTGATGATTCTTGCGCCCAATCCTCTGCATCAGCATCAAAAGAATAAAATTTATCCCCAAGCGTGTTTGGAGAAACACCTCCCAAAGTATATCCTACAACCGGTGATGACCAATAGGTGTAATCGAATTTTCTAATCGGCTTGGTTGTTCGTTTATAGGTAATATCTCCCGAGTTTATAGTAGGATCCTCGTTTATTTGTACCAAACTAGCGTTATTTTCAAATGTTAACGAACCTCCAGAAACGGTTACTCCGTTAGTGATAGTCATTGTTTCCCCAGTTGGAATAGTAACTATTCCTGATTTTACTTCACAGGAACAACCCAACACATCTACACCTTCGCTATAATTTGTCTCAAAAATAATACTTTGATTGGCATTTGGTGTCCCTTTGTCCCATTTAGCGACACCCGAAATAACTTTCCAAGTATTATTTTCTGCGGCAGCTATCACCACGTTTGCAGTTGGGAAAGATGTACAAGTTCCATTAGATACTGTAAAGGCATAAGGAGAGCCTGCTGCACTTAATCCTGAAACTGTATAAGAACCACTACCTCCTGTAGCAGAGTAAATTGAAACTCCATTTTGATATAATATCCATGCGCCAGAAGTTGGCAAACCACTTAAAATCACACTTCCTGTTGCTACTGTACATGTAGGTTGAGTTATTGCAACTGTTGGAGCACTTGGTAGTGCGTTTATGGTTACTGTGGCACTACCCGCAAGTGTTTGCGTACATGATGGACTAGTCGAATAAACAACGCTTACCAAAGCATACACAAAAGAACCCGCTACAGTTGTTGCAACAGCTACATTTGCAGTACCACTTGCAACAATACTTACAGTTTGATTTACCCCCCCATTAATGGTATAGGTTACGGTTATTCCTGCTGCTTGTGGGTTTGTAAATGTAATATTTGGACTTGTAGCACCAAGACATACCGCCGTAATACCACTAACGGTCGCTGTTGGGTTTGGTCTAAAAGTAACACTGGCAGTTTTATTAGCTGGTGATAAATTTACACAACCATTAGCATTGGTGATTGATAGTAAGGTATATGTTTTTGAAGTTGTAGCTGATACATTAAAAATTGTAGACGCATTAGTAAATACACTTTGACTATACGTTGTTATTCCGTCTGTATAGGACAAAGTATACGAAGGCGCTCCATTAGTGTCATCTGCGTCAAAAGTAAGTGTGGCTTGACTGCCTATACAAAACGAACCTCCCGTAAAACCAGAACTTGCTGTATTATTTGGCAATGTATTAACGGTAACTATTACAGGAGTAGTATATGCTGAATAAAAGGTATATCCTGCAAATACAGATTTAGTTCTTCGTTTGTAACTTGTTGAGGCAGTTAAAGCTGGCGGAGAATAAGTTGAACTTGTTGCGCTTGGAATAGTAACAAAACTACCTGTTGTATTTGTCTGCCATTCATATGTGATTGTTCCTGAACCGGTACCAGCCGTTGTTGATGTCAAAGTAGTAGGAGTAGCTCCACTACAAATCGATTGTGCTACGCCTATTACTCCTGCAGTAACAACATTGATACCTCCAGCAGCCTCAATTTCCGAAAATAGGTACAAAGCACCACCACCAACACAAACAGCGTATTGTACAGTACCTACAA
Organism: Flavobacterium sp. GT3P67; assembly: GCF_004349155.1. Taxonomy (NCBI): domain Bacteria; kingdom Pseudomonadati; phylum Bacteroidota; class Flavobacteriia; order Flavobacteriales; family Flavobacteriaceae; genus Flavobacterium; species Flavobacterium sp. GT3P67. The sequence continues at coordinate 718,596 of NZ_SMLF01000001.1, read as the reverse complement.
AAACCTCGTCATTATTATTACAACTTCCATTTAAACTACCTGAACCATTTTGAAGATACAGGGCAACATTTGAAGGTAATCTAATTATAGAATGATCAAAATTAATATGCCCATCAGGAGAAGTAACAACTATTAATTGCGTATTTATAGTAATGTCAGCAGATTTATTTAAATCCAGTGTCCCAGAAATATTTATACTATTAGCTGAAACAGACATAATATCAAGAATCACTGTTTTTCCAGATGGAATAACTACATCATCAGCAGCTGTTGGAACTGCACCTAAAGACCAGTTTGCAGCTGTACTCCATAACAACTTTCCTCCAACTGTTGTTGAACCTGAATAAGTATTTGTTGCTGCAAAAACTACAGTTTGAAACAAAATTAAAAAAAGGGTACAGAGTAATTCTTTGATCATGCTTTTAATATGTTTTTTTTAATAAATCCGACTTTAAATCCGTAGCCTTCCAAAAGAAAAAACCTACATTAAATTCAAATTAAAAAAAACAAATCTACTTCCCATAATAAAGTCGTCGACATGCATTTATATTCGTTAAAAAGCTGTTTTACAAAACCTTAAAACTCTAGCGCTTATAAAAAATTATCAAATTATACTTTAAGTTATTTTAAAGTATAATTTTCTTAGATACTATTTGACCATTTTGCAAAACCACTTTCACAATTAAAGCTTGTCTACTTGAAGTAAAATTAGGTATTATATGTTCGTTATTTCCAACATTTATTTTTCTATATAATTGTTTTCCCAGTAGGTCAAAAATTAAAACTTTATCAATTGTTTCATTTGAAGAATCAATTTTTATCTGTTTATTTTTGACCGAAATCACAATTTGAGTATCTGCTGTCTCAAAATCTCCTGTTCCTAAAGTTTTATCTTTATAACGTAGAACAAAACGATCATTAAAAGTCCCCGCCACTGTTGAAAAATCATAAGGTGAGGCTTTTAAATCATGTACTACATTCAACAACTTATCTTCAATATATACCTTTTGAGATTGTATCATTCCATCTAGTTCATCAATGCCAATACTAAAATTCCCTACAACGATAGATCTATACCCTAGGGGAACTTCATCGTTTGCATCAAATGGCAAAGCCCTGCCTTGAATCACAAAGTTTTTCTCTTGATTTACGCTGTAAAAATCTATAAATTCATTTCCATCAAAAGTTTCACCATCGTAGCCATTATCATCGTCATTAGTAGCTCCGGTAATATACCCCACTAACAATTGTTTGAAAGCACCTTGTGTGTTAGTTAGATTGAGCCATACTCTGTTTTTCTCAATAGCACTTGTCGTTTTTGATTTGGTGCTATTTGTCTTAAAAAATTGGGAGTTATTCCCTGTAATTCCTCCAACACCAACTCTCATACTATTATTAAATACAATCTCATTTATACCTAAAATCGTTGTATTACTTGTAGCAAAAAAACCTTGTCCTGCTCCTATCTTACCAGTTGGTTTGTTAGGGTTACTTTGTGTCTTATCAGGATCGCTATCTGCAACTGTTCCAACACCTCCCGTTAAGTTATAGGAAGCATAATCATCTCCAGAATAAGCGTAAACACCTGTTCCTGGATTAACAACACCTATTCCAATTTTTGTGCTGTGCGTCCAGAAATAAAGCGTTCCATCTATGACACCTGCGTTATCAGTCAAAAATTTATCTGCATCTAATGCCGAGGGGTATGGATTTCCGATAAGATAAGATTTATAAGTATATATTCCTGTGATAAGATAGCGTCCATTATTAGGCTTACCAGTAAATGTTGCTTCCAACGAAGTCAAAGGACTTACCGATATTGGCCCAGGACCTCTAATACTATACCCTTTCCCCACAATCATTGGACTTATCGCCGACTCACTTTTCCAATCTTCAGAGCCTGCAGTAACTTCGTAAGAATAAAATGTACTACCTACAAGACTGGAAGGATTGTACAAAATTCCTCCAGTACCTCCTAAATTTAAAGGCGATACCGGTGAAGACCAATACGTATAATCGGTATTGCGTACTCCCGTATTTGTGAGTCTTTTGTATATTATATTTCCCGCATTGACAGCAGCATCATTAGTTTGCACTAAACTAGCATTATTTTCAAAAGTCAGGACTCCTCCTCCTACTACTTCCACTTCATTTGTAATAGTCAGCGTACGCTTTGCTCTAATTGTAACGGCTGCGCCTCCCGTAATTTTACAGGAGCACCCAACTAAATCCACATCCTGATTAAAATCTCCTGTAAAAATAACTTTTTGTGTACTTGTTGGAGGCAATCCAGTAGACCACGCAGCCCCATTCCACGTATTTGTAATTACTGTATTTATCCCCACATTTGCTGATGCCAAAGATGTACAAATGCCGTTCGAAACCGTAAAAGTATACGTTCCTGGAACCAATCCTGAAATTGTAGTTGAACTTCCTGTTCCTGTAGTTGTTGCCGAAGATGTACCGTTTCTTGTTAAAGTCCATGTCCCCGAAGACGGCAAACTGTTTAGAGTAACACTGCCTGTAGCAATATTACAGGTTGGTTGAGTTGGAGATTCAGGCGATGGCGTTGTTGGCAATGTATTTACAGTAAGAATACCTATACTTGTTACACTTCCATAAATATTAGTAACACTTACCAATCCACTAGTATTTCCTGAAGCTACAGTGGCAGTGATGCTCGTGGCTGAGTTAACAATAAAAGATGAAACTGCTGTATTATTTACGGTAATATTCGTTGCTGTTGTAAAATCAGTCCCGATTATTGTAAAAGCGCCTCCTTGACAAACTGAAGTTGGCGAAAATGAAGTTATTGTCGGTGGGGCAATAACCCTAATTAAATAATCCTCTACTTGTCCATAATCGTTCCCACTAAAACAAGGATTATTAGAATTAGCGACAGTATATGTTTTCATAACCCGCATCTTAGTATTGCCAGCAACAGCAGTTCCTGGTACAGATATATTAGCAGTAACTAATTTAGCATCGACTCCTGTAGAGTTAGTAATTGTGCCTAAATTGTATATTTCATTAGTGGTATTTCCAAAAAAGCCATTTTGATCCCAATCAATATATACTTTAATAAATTCCGTAAAATTACCATCAGTATTCCCCTTTACAGAAATAGCATTTAATACTGACCCCTGAATAACAGAGCCTGTGATACAGAAACTTTCTAAACTAGGGCCTCCCAACACATTAGTAGTAGTATTATTAATTCCGGCAAACGTAACATTAGTTATCGGCTCTACACCATTATTAAAACTAGGCATACAATAAGCTTTAAAAGTAGAAGTAATTTCTATTCTGCCATTACCTCCATTACCTCCTGATCGATTTCCGCCACTGCCACTAGCATCTTCACCACCACCACCACCACCACCAGGTGCATTCCCGTTTAATCCATTTCCATTAGTAACTCCAGTTCCTCCAGCTCCTCCATTAGGGGCGCTTCCTCCAGTTCCTCCAGTATTACTACCTCCAATAGTTCCATTTGCACCAGAAGTATTTATTGTACCTCCAGAAGCAGTGCCTCCTAGACCCGTAACACTTCCGCCATTACGATCTCCTCCACTGCCTCCATTAGCTGCTATGCCTAAACTAAGAATAGTTGTATTTCCTCCATTAGCTCCATCATCAGTACCTCCAGCACCTCCAGTACCAACAATATAGTTTATAGTTTGACCCGAAGTTACTGCAAAAATTCCGATACAATATCCTCCTGCTCCTCCGCCGTCACCACTATCACCACTAGTCCTAGACCCTCCTCCTGCTCCTCCTGCTCCCCAAGCTTTTACTGTTATAGAAGTTACATCACAAGGAACTACAAAAGTGCCTGCTCCTGTAGTCGTTACTGTAACCGTTTGCGAATTAGAAAATTGAGTAGTTAAAAAAAATAAAATGGTGAAAATTATCTTTAATATTGGTGTAAGTAATTTTTTATTCATGTGGTATTATTTGTAAATTCAATCATTTTAAATGTGCTTTAATGAGCCATCATATGTCCCTGTTTATCGAAAAAATCGATTTCCACAATATGACTTGCTTTTTTAAATAAAATGAAATTTTATCGATTATCGGTTAAAAAAACCGACGTAATACCTCTTTCTGTTTATAAGAAACCAAAATCATCAAAAACAAAATAAGTATCTTTTTAATAACTACAAAGCCAAACTCTTACCATTTTAGTTGCAATAATATTGATCCAAAAACTATATTTTTAATGCGTAATTAACGAACATTATAATTAATTTCGCTTAATTACTAAAAATTAGAAACCCCACTAATGAACCCAGTTTATTCCATAAAAGAAGCGATACATAAAATAGAGCATTATTGCGCCTATCAAGAACGCTGTCATGAAGAAGTAGTACAAAAACTGAGAAGCATGAAAATGGACTCCGAAGAAATCGACACTATTTTAGTACACCTTATCAGCGCTAATTTTCTGAATGAAAGTCGTTTTGCCTGTAGTTTCGCAAGAGGGAAACACCGCATTAAGTTTTGGGGAAAAATAAGAATTGTAAATGAATTAAAATTTCGAAAAATTACTCAATACAATATCAATCTGGCACTCAAAGAAATTACGGTCGAGGAATATAACTCAACATTTCATATAGTTTCAGAAAGACATTGGGAAGCAATCCTAGAAACAAATGTTCAGAAAAAAAGAAAGAAATTCTGTGATTATTTACTTAGAAAAGGCTTCGAAAGCAATTTGATTTACGAAAAAGTTAAAGAGCTGGAAAATTTACAAGAGCAATAAAATAAGCAACCAAAATTACAAACTCAAAAGTATACTCACTGCGTTTCCACCAAAGCCAACCGCATTAATCAAAACTTTTTTAATAGGTTTTGCTTGTACTTGTGCTTTCGCAAATGGAACTCCGACAAATATATTGTGTTGCATCATCATAATAGCCAATTCCATACTCAAAATCCCCGATGCGCCAAAAGTGTGACCAATTTTCCATTTATTAGTTGTCAGCAAAGGAAGATTTTTACCAAAGATTTTCTCAATAGCCCTGTATTCCGTCAAATCGCCTTTTATAGTTCCCGGAGCATGCATTACAATGACATCAACTTTGGATAAATCAGTGTTTTGCAACGCCATTTTCATTGATTTCTGGAAACAAGTCGCTTCAGCCGAAATAGAAATATTATGTTCCAGAATTTCCGTAGCATATCCAATTCCTTCGATGTAAGCCAATGCGTTTTCAGTTGCACCAATTTCGATACAACAAACTCCAGCACCTTCACCAAGAATCATGGTGTTTTGTTTTTTTTCAAAATCAAGCGCACGATTCGGATATTCTTCTGTACTATTCGAATAAATTTTCAGCGCCCGCATTTGGGCAATCGTAAAATCAGTTAATGGCGCTTCACTTCCACCGACTAAAAACTTATCCGCCATCCCGGCTCTAAGCCAAGCCACTCCGTTTAATACCGCATGTAAAGCCGTAGAACACGTTATGGAATGTGATATTTCCGGACCTGAACTTTGCAAATCATGGGCAACCCAAGAAGAAATATTTCCTAATGTCGTCGTTGGAGAAGCCAAAGTTTGTGCTTTTCCAGTTTTTAAATAATCCTGATAGTGTTTTTCGAATAAATCTGTTGCGCCACGAGACGAACCTATATTAATCCCAAAAACATCTTTTTGTGTCCAACCAGCATTTTGCATTGCCTTTTGCGAAACCGACATCGCATACAAAACCGATTTGTCTAAGGATTTATATTTGTTATCTGACTCTCGCAAAGCATCAATAACTTGCATTGAATCAGCATCTAAAGCCGCCACAAAAGTTTTGTTATGGTCTAAGACGTGTTGTGTAAAACAATGATTTTCATTGAGATAATTTTCCCAAATAGACTCAGGTGTATTTCCTAAAGGCGAAATGGAAGCTATGGCAGTTATGGAAATTGTTTTGGACAAAATACTACTATTATTTAACCGCAAAGGTCGCAAAGTTTTTCCCAAAACTCATACGGCTTTGAGAAAATTTACACTCGAAAAATGCAGCTTATTGTTATAAATTTATACAACATCTAAAGCATTTTCGACAACTTGATATACTTTTTGTAATTGCTCATCGGTAATAATATATGGAGGCAGAATGTACACAATATTTCCTACTGGGCGCAGAATTATTCCGTTTTCGATAAAAAAATCATAGAGTTTATTGCGTAATGTTCCATAATAACTGGCGGAACTTTCGGTTTTTATTTCTAATGCAAAAATGACACCCAGCACTCGTGTTGTGACCACTTTTGGATGATTTTTAACGCGCTTTTCAAAATTCAGATGATTTTGATTGACACGAACTATATTCGTTTGCATTTCATTGGTTTGCAATAATTCTAAACTGGCCAAAGCCGCCGCACAGCCTGTAGGATTTGCAGTGAATGTGTGACCGTGAAACAAGGCTTTATTGATATCATCGTTATAAAAAGCGTCAAATATGTCTTGTGTAAAAGTGGTAATTGCCATAGGAATAGTTCCTCCGGTCAACGCTTTGGACAAACACATCATATCTGGTTTTTCTACCAGATAATCCGTTGCAAAAGTTTTTCCGGTTTTCCCAAAACCCGTCATCACTTCATCTGCAATGGTAAGGACATTATTCTCCTGACAAATTCGCATCAACACATCTAAGGATTCCGGCTCATACATCACCATTCCTGCGGCTCCTTGAACCAATGGTTCAAAAATAAAACCTGCACAATTGTTATTTTTTATAACGGACTGTAAAGTATCGTAACTTTCCTGCTCCAGTCCTTTAACCGGAACCGGAATACGAACAACATCAATGAACATCCCTTGAAAAGCTTGTGTGTAAAACGAAATTCCACTCGCCGCCATAGCCGCAAATGTATCACCGTGAAAAGCATTTTCGAAAGCAATTATCGTAGTTTTCTTTTCTCCTTTATTGAAAAAATACTGCAAAGCGACTTTAATCGCGACTTCAACAGCTGTGGAACCATTATCAGAAAAGAAGATTTTTTGTTGGTTTTTCGGCAAAATTTCCATCAACTTTTCTGCTACTAAAATAGCAGGTTCATGTGTAAATCCACCAAACAATACATGCTCTAATGTGGTGAGTTGTTTGTAGATCGCATCAGCAATGAATGAATTCGAATGTCCATAAGGATTGACCCACCACGAAGCGATTGCATCAATATACTCTTTGTTATTTTCGTCCCAAAGCAGTGCCCCTTTCCCTTTTTTAATAGCAATTGGTAACGCTGCGGTTTTGTGTTGGGTATACGGATGCCAAAGATATTGGCGGTCTCTTTCTGTTAAATTCATTTGGATGATGATTGTAGATTTTTGATTTAGCTATTAGCTTCTAGTCATTGCTATTGATTTTTACTATTGCAATTGCAGAAGGTCTTCTCGAAACAAATCGGCATATTCTTTTATTACATTTTGATCAAAATAAGGCTCTTGTACTATTCTTCCAATGCAGTTCAAACCTGTTTTGTTCAAAATTATTTTTTCGGTAGCTTTATTTTCATCACCAGAAAAAACAATTCCAGCAATAGTAATTTTTCGATTCTGCAAAACTTCAACCGTCAATAAGGTATGATTAATACTTCCCAAATAATGACGGGAAACTACAATTACTTTATAATCCGGTTGAATCAAATCAATCACACAATCGTTCGCATTTAACGGAACAAAAACGCCTCCCGCACCTTCAACGACCAAATGATTCTCTGTTTTAGGTTCGATGATTTCATTTAAATCAATAGTAATACCATCTAATTCAGCAGCGAGATGTGGACTCGCAGCAGTATTCAAAGCGTAGCTATTGGAATGAACTACCGTCTTTTCATTAGATAAAAAACATTTGATTTTATGACTATCCGAATTTTCTAAATCGCCGGCTTGAATAGGTTTCCAGTAATCAGCTTCCAAAGCTTCTGTTATAATAGCTGATGCGATGGTTTTACCTACATCGGTTCCAATTCCTGTGATGAATAGTTTCATAAATTAATGTTCAAACACAAAAGTACGTAACAAAGCTAAGACTTCTGATATTTCTTCTTTTGAATTATAACTGTGCAGACAAAAACGCAAACGTTCCTGCCCTTCGGGAACAGTTGGCGAAAGTATCGCTTTGACATCAAATCCTTTTTCCTGCAGTTGGTTGGCGATTGCTTTTACTTTTTCATTTCCTGGAATGATAGCGGATTGTATAGCCGATTTGCTTCGGACAAAAATCTGCTTTAATCCTAACATATTCTTTTCCTGATTGAAATGAATGATGTTTTCTCGAAGTATTTCTATGTTTTTTTTCTCTTTTTCTAAATAGTTATACGCAACTAAAATCGTGGCGACAGAATGTGGCGAAAGCCCTGTAGTATATATGAAACTTCGGGCAAAATTTACTAAATAATCCCTCAATTCAACTGAACCTAAAATTGTGGCACCGTGACATCCCAATCCTTTACCAAAAGTCATGATGCGGGCAAAAACGTGATCTTGCAAACCCAACATTTGAACAAACCCTTCGCCTGATGAACCAAAAACTCCCAAAGCATGCGCCTCATCAACAACTAAATAACAATTGTGCTTAGTAGATATTTGAGCCAATTCTTCTAGATTTGGACAATCTCCATCCATAGAAAAAACAGATTCGGTAACGATATAAATAATGGTATTTGGATTCCGTATAATCAACTTTTCTAGATCTTCGAAATCATTATGACTGAATTTATAGGCTTTGGCATTCGATAATTGAATTCCGTCACGAATAGAGGCATGACACAATTCATCGTATAAAATCAAATCGTCTTTTTGTGGAACTGAGCTAAAGAATCCAATATTGGCATCGTAACCCGAATTAAAAATTAACGTCGTTTCTGATTGATGGAAATTAGCAATGAAATCTTCAGCTTCTTGATACAGTTTATGATTTCCAGTTAACAATCGAGAACCAGTTGCTCCGTTTTGAATAATCTTATTACTAATTAAATACTGATGCGTTTCATTAAAAATAATTTCCGATTGAGAGAAACCCAAGTAATCATTGGAAGAAAAATCAATCCTTTTACTTGACAAAGGCAATTTTCGCAAAGCATTATTTTGTATACGGGTTTCAAGTTTAGCGGATAGATTTTCTGGAAAATGTTTCATAGTCAGCAAAAATAAGCATCTTTTTCGGTTTATGGATTTTGTGTCATTTTTGTTTGCTGATTTCTTTAAGGGAATGGATTTTGAAATAGTAATTCTAATTCCGAATCAAATTTCAGCATTCATAAAAATCAAATTGTTCGAAAATTAACATTTGCATAAAAGCAATCAAAATAAAACTAGTAAATATTTCCGAAAACGGTTTCGATTTATAACTTTCACAAAATTGTGTTAAAAAAAACTTAAAATTAATAACGAAGCTGTTAATCCATGAAATAGTTTTCTACTTTCGGCAAATATGAAACGAATTGCATCACTTTTCTTATTAGTAACGTTGTTTTACAACGTGATGGGATACTATCTGATGTTTGCTTATCAAGAAGAGCAAGCGTGGGTATCTTCTATTGAAAAAAGACAGGATTCTGAGTTTCAAGTAATCCAATTAAATGCAACTTTATACTCCTTTATCGAAGACACTGAATTTGAGTATGTAAATGAAGATGTGGTTATCAACAATAAAAGCTACCATATTTTCAAGAAAAGAATTCAAAACAACATCCTAAGTCTGTATTACCTGCGCAATTCACACCAAGACGCAATAAGTCAGAATTTAAAAGATATTGTTGACAACCAATTATTCAACGGATCTTCATCAAAAGAGTCTCCAGTCAAAAAATTACTAAAATCTTTCCAAAAAGATTACGTTGCAAATAGCGCTGTTTGTTTCACTTTTTCTCTTGAAAAAGAAGCAGAAGTTGTTGTCCTTAATGGAAACCCTATAGAGTCTTTACACTCAGGACACCTTACCTTATCCTACACACCACCGGATTTCGTTTAAATCTTCTTTCATTTTAGTGGAATCATTCACTTTTATCTGGCATTTGTAAAGTCAAGGTAATTCACGATTGTTTTTAGCTAAATCTGTATTTATTACACCCGTTTTTATTAGAAATTATACCTGTTATAAATACAAAACAGTCTTTTGTATTTTCCGAATTCATTTTTCGTGAATGATTTCATAGCCCTGTTTTATATTTCTATTCTGGTATATTTTGTACAACTAGCTTTCAGAATCGTGACTTAAATCCATTTGCAGATTCAAAAATGGATTTCTAAAAAGAGTTCTTTATTTCAAAGGCAACCTTTAATCTATCTATTTTGCCTTGTAAAATCAAACAAAAATTTGGTGAAAGCCAATAGCAAATCTTGTTTTACAACGACAATACCTATCAACTAACTTATATTTTTTTAATGCCAACTTTCTTTTTGGAAAGAAGTCATTGTTAGCATATTTTATATCATTAACCATTCTAAAAACCAAAAACTTGAAAAATTTATCAGCTTTACAATCCGTTTGTGTTTTTATACTATTCCTTACAATTGTTTTTAGCACCCAAAATATGTCTGCACAAGGTTGCGTCGCTGTCCGCCAAATGGGAGGACAAAACATGAATTCTTCAAATTCTTATAATTTAAGCGAAGGCGAATTTCAAGTAGGTGCTAATTATCGCTATTTCCACTCTTGGAGACATTTTGTAGGCAAAGAAGAACAGCTACATCGCCAAACAACTGGAGGCGGATTTGACGCAAACGGTAAAGAACGTGGTAATGCAGTAAATATCTATTCCCATGCTGTCGATTTAAACATTTCATACGGATTGACAGACCGAATTCAGTTGAATGCAACATTACCTTATGTAAACAATGAGCGCTCTCAAATATTAAGACAAACTACTCCTGTGAAAAACACGTACCGCTATAGTGTTTATGCTGACGGCATTGCTGATGCTCGTTTGAGCGTTAACTATTGGGTTGTTGATCCAAAAAAGGCAAAAAAAGGAAACATTATGGTAGGATTAGGTGTGAAATTAAACAATGGCAGTCATGATGAAATGGATGAGGCACCACAAACCGATGGAACCACTAAAAGTGTTGTAATGGATCAAGCGATTCAACCCGGTGATGGAGGTGTTGGTTTTTCAGTAGAACTACAAGCATTCCGACAGTTAACAGGACGGCTTTATGGTTTTGCTAACGGCTATTATTTATTTAATCCAAGTGAATCAAACGGCACCTTTAAATCAGCCCCAAAAGCAGGTTTGGGTGGATACAATGTTTATGCCTCTCCCGATCAATATTTTGGACGTGCAGGTTTCATGGCTGCAGTGGATAAAAAAGAAAACTTTACTGTTTCATTAGCGGGACGATTTGAAGGAATTCCTGCCTATGATGCCTTTGGCGGTCAAGTGGCATATCGCCGTCCTGGGTATGTTATTGCAGTTGAATATGGCTTTTCATATCGTATAGGTAAACATGGTTTCAGTCTTTATATCCCTTACAATGTTGTGAAAAATCGCATTCAAAGCGCAGCCGATATTGCTGATCAAAATTTGCAGAATTCAGTAATTACAGATCCAACAAAATATGTACATGTGCAAGGCGATGCGGCATTTGCCGACTACTCTATCAATGTGGGTTATTCGTATCGTTTCAATTTGAACAAAAAAATGAAAATGACGATGAAGCATTAGATTTAAATCAATACTGAAGATAAAAACGCTTTAGTTATTTTAAAAAACACTTCTAACACCAAAAAACCAGATATGCTATTTCAAAATCAAACCATTTATTAAAATGAAAAAAATTTACCTGATTTACCTACTCGCAGTTCCTTTTTTCATGAATGCCCAAACTGATATTGACGGCATCATGATGAACAAAAATAATTTTTGCGTTGGAGCAATATATCAATACAGCAGTTGGGATGAGTATTGGGAAGGAGACTTTAAAAGAGAGAATCTAAATCTTGGTACCGTATCAACAAGAGCCATTGGCCTCATGGGAAACTATGGCATCTCAGATAAACTGAATGCAATCTTTAGTGTGCCCTATATTGAAACCAATGCTTCTGCAGGAACCATGAAAGGTCAAAAGGGAATACAAGACCTTTCGCTTACACTAAAATACATGCCTTTAGAGAAAACAATAGGAGAGGCAACTTATTCCATTTATGCATTGGGAAGTTTTACTACTCCTCTATCCAATTATTCTGCTGATTATTTGCCTTTGAGCCTTGGTTTAAAAAGCAAAACAGTTTCATTGCGCTTAATGGGTGATTATCAAAGAGGAAATTTCTTTACTACAATCTCAGGTGCTTATGTAAAAAGAGCCAACATAACTATCGATAGAAATGCCTATCTCACTGACGAAATGCATTATACGAATGAAGTCGATATGCCTGATGCTATTTCGATAAATTTTAGAGCCGGTTATCGTTCTAATAGATTGATTGCCGAATTTATAATAGACAATTGGGTAACACAATCCGGAGGATTTGACATTACAAAAAACAATATGCCTTTTCCAAGTAATACCATGAATGCATTAAAATATGGTATTAATTCAAAATATACATTTAAAAAAATACCAGAATTATCTCTTGTAGGTGGTTATAACTATGTAGCAGAAGGAAGAAACGTTGGAAAATCAGACACCTTCTATGGCGGTGTATTTTATGTGATTAATTTTAAAAAAACAAGTCCCCAAGATGAAAAATAAGATACAAAAAAAAGCCTGTACTACTCTTCTGGCAATATTTCTTGCCTGTGCCTATTCGTGTAGTGACGACATTATTGAACGAAACGAATTTGAAGCCTTAAATCCTACTAATACAGACGATTTGGCTGGAAATTGGAAAACTTTTTTATTGACCGCTCCCAATGAATTCCTCTTAGAGGCACCCATTGCAACAAATACACCGGCATTTACCAGAGAAATTAACGAAATAAAAAGTTACCAAACCAATATATCAGAAAATCAAAAAAAGATAATAAAATATTGGAGTGCAGGTGGTGTTTTACGCTGGAATGAAATCATGCGAACTTTAGTAGCCAGACATAATCGTCCACCCTATCAAAACGAAGATGGCACTTACCCTGCACCATCGGCGGCAAATCCATTTGCGAATCCGCAATTTCCTTTTTCAAATCCACCTTATGCAGCCAGAGCCTACGCCTATGTAAGTGCCGCACAATATGATGCAATGGTGGCTACTTGGTATTATAAAAAACTATACAATAGAGCCGCACCGTTTACCGTGGATGCAACTTTACAAGTGTTAATTCCAAAAAGCACTATGCCTTCCTATCCTTCAGAAGATGGTGTATTGTCCGGTGTTACAGTTGAATTATTAAAATTATTGTTCCCAACCGAAATCGCATACATTGATGGAAAAGCGGAAGAACAAAAACTATATCGTATCATTAGTGGTGCCAATGTTAGAAGTGATATCGATGCCGGTATCATTTTAGGAAGAAAGATTGCAACCAAATTTATTGCAAGAGCTGGAGCTGATGGAGCTGGAGCTGCGATAGGAAACCAGGCGCTTTGGACACAATTAGAAACACAAACTGCAGCCACTGGAGAAACGCCTTGGATGTCATTAGATTTACCTGCAAGACCACCAATGCTACCATTATTTGGCAAAGTAAAATCGTTTCTAATGACTCCTGAAATGGTTGTTGCCAGCCGGCCAGTTCCTCCACCGTCTACAAAATCAGAACAGTTTGCTAAAGAATTGGCAGAAATAAAAGATTATGGTACTAATCCATCTAGAAAAAACATGGAAATCGTTGCTTTTTGGGCTGATGGGGTAGGAACTTATACACCACCCGGTCATTGGAATGCTATTGCAGCTGAAGCATTTGTAGAACAAAATTATAGTGAAGTACGATGGGCAAGAAATATGGCGCTATTGAATATTGCAATGATGGATGCCGCTATTAGCTGTTGGGACGCAAAGTACACTTATTTTAATCCAAGGCCATCACAACTGGATTCTTCTATAAAAACAATGACTGGAGTTCCAAATTTCCCTTCTTATGTGTCAGGACATTCTACTTTTAGCGGCGCAGCCTGTGTTGTTTTATCCCATATCATTCCTGCAAAAGCGCAAAATTTTATAAATATGGAAAAAGAAGCTTCAGATTCAAGAATGTTTGGTTGCATTCATTACAGAAGTGACTGTGAAAAAGGGCTTGAATTAGGCGAAAAAGTAGGTGGCTTTGCTGTAGCAAGAGCCATTATTGATGGTGCTGAATAAATAATAATGATACGATTGATAATCTGTTTTAATGGTTTGTTTTAATATTACATTTTATCAATTACAGCCTAGCAGGCGTTGGAAACCTGTTAGGCTTTTATTTTTTAAGTTTTAAACTTTAAAATAAAACAACCGCTTTGCTGATATTCAAAAAAAGGGCAAGTGTAACAATACATTCAACTACTTCATTATGAAAAAAACATTCAAATTCTTTTATTTTAGATTTAGCAAAAAAATAGAAAAACACAGCATCAACATGATGCGATTTTCTCTCGCCATCGTTTATGGCTGGTTTGGTGCTTTAAAAATTTTCGGTATGAGTCCTGCCGGTGAATTAGTAGAACAAACTGTTTATTGGTTTAAACCCGAAATATTTATTCCAATTCTTGGCATCGGTGAAGTAATTATTGGTCTCGGATTGCTCCTAAAACGATTCATTCCTTATACTGTTCCGCTATTATTAATGCATATGGCAGTCACATTTTTCCCTGTTTTTATTCTAAAAACCATCTGTTTTGATGTTTTTCCATATCGCCCTACATTGGCTGGGCAATACATAATTAAAAATCTTATTCTAATTTCAGGAGCCCTTGTAATTGCCGGGAAATACAATGAAAAATATTATTTCAAAATGGATTCAAAACTAATTACAAAATAATCCTCAAAAATTAAAACCTCAGGAGGGATTTGCAACAGTACCACTCACTAGTATCGTATTAGAAAATTAATTCAGCATGTACTCTATTATTACAAAAAACAATGACAGGGTGGTTTGATTCTTTAATCCCCGTTTACCACGAGAAACCTTCACATACGCAAGCACAAGGTTATTGGTTTCAAAACAATGCTAATTATGAAAAAGATGGCATTATTTGAAATATCATGCTTGGCGATTGAACATAAAAAAAGCCAAACATTCCTGTTTGGCTTTTCCATTTTATTAATCGAAATTACTTTAGTCCGCTAAAATAATAACTTTATTGTCTTTCATTTCAATTGTTCCTGAATTGATAGCCAGCGTATAATTTTGAGCATCTAACTTAGTAAATTTATTGGCTACTTCTTTTGCAAAAGCAAAATTAGAAGCTGTAATTTTCACGATACCTTTTGCTAAAATAGAAACGATTGGTGCGTGATTATTCAAAATTTGAAAACTTCCATCAACTCCTGGCAATGTAACCGAGGTTACTTCTGCTGAAAATAATTTTGCTTCTGGTGATACTATTTCTAAAATCATAATTTTTTCAATTATGAATTATGAATTATGAATTATAAATTATTTGAGGCTACCCAATTCATAATTTATAATTCATAATTTATAATTCTTTTTAAGCTTCCGCTAACATTTTTTCTCCAGCTTCGATAGCTTCTTCGATAGTACCTTTAAGGTTAAAAGCTGATTCTGGCAAGTGATCTAATTCACCGTCGATAATCATATTAAATCCTTTGATAGTATCTTTGATATCAACTAATACCCCTTTTAATCCTGTAAATTGCTCAGCAACGTGGAAAGGTTGAGATAAGAAACGTTGTACACGACGTGCTCTTGAAACAGATAATTTATCTTCTTCAGACAATTCTTCCATACCAAGGATCGCAATGATATCTTGTAACTGTTTGTATTTTTGTAAAATTTCTTTCACTCTTTGTGCACAGTCATAATGCTCATCACCTAAAATTTGAGGAGTAAGTATTCTTGAAGTAGAATCCAATGGATCCACTGCAGGATAAATACCTAACTCAGCAATTTTACGAGACAATACTGTAGTTGCATCAAGGTGAGCAAAAGTTGTAGCCGGAGCTGGATCCGTTAAATCATCCGCAGGAACGTAAACCGCCTGTACAGATGTAATAGAACCTTTGTTTGTAGATGTGATACGCTCTTGCATCGCACCCATTTCAGTAGCCAATGTTGGTTGGTACCCTACCGCAGATGGCATACGACCTAAAAGTGCTGAAACCTCAGAACCTGCTTGTGTAAAACGGAAGATATTATCAACGAAGAACAAAACGTCTTTCCCTTGATCAGTCCCTGCTCCATCACGGAAATATTCCGCAATAGATAATCCAGAAAGTGCCACACGAGCACGAGCTCCTGGAGGCTCATTCATTTGACCGAAAACGAAAGTAGCTTTAGACTCTCTCATTCCTGGCATATCTACTTTAGATAAATCCCATCCTCCATTTTCCATAGAGTGCATGAATTCATCACCGTATTTTATAATTCCTGACTCTAACATCTCACGAAGTAAGTCATTTCCTTCACGTGTTCTTTCTCCTACTCCTGCGAATACTGAAAGTCCACCGTGACCTTTTGCGATATTGTTAATCAACTCCTGAATCAATACTGTTTTACCAACACCAGCACCACCGAACAATCCAATTTTACCCCCTTTTGAGTAAGGCTCAATTAAATCGATTACTTTGATTCCTGTGAATAAAACTTCAGATGAAGTTGACAAATCTTCGAATTTTGGTGCTTGTCTGTGAATAGACATCCCGTTTTCTCCTGTTTTTGGCAAGTTTCCTAAACCATCAATGGCATCTCCAATTACGTTGAATAAACGACCGTATACATCGGCACCGATTGGCATTTGGATAGGGTTCCCTGTTCCAACTACTTCATAACCTCTACTCAAACCATCTGTTGAGTCCATCGAAATGGTACGAACTGTGTTTTCACCAATGTGAGATTGTACTTCAAGTACTAATAATGTACCATCTTTTTTTGTGATTTCTAACGAATCATAAATTTTTGGAAGTTCAACATCCTTACCGTTGAAAACAACGTCAACTACTGGGCCAATGATCTGGGCAACTTTTCCTATTACTTTTGACATTACTTATGTATTTATTAAATAGCTATTTAGGTTTATGAAACAGAACCAATCGAATCTTATCGATTAGACACTTTTTTCAGTGCGCAAAGATAATTTTTTAAAATATAAAATCAATAATTTTTTTTATAAAAAACAGGATAATTTTAACGGATTGTTTCAAACCCGTTTACAAACAAACAAAAACGCTAGATTTTAATGAAATAAAAAACCACCGCGTCTTAAAACGGGTGGTTTTTTACTTAAAATAATATCATTAAATTAAAGCGACCTTGGAAATAAAATTCGATATTGTCCTAAATCTACTCCTTTTAAATTCGAACCATATTTAGCGTTAATTGCTTCAAGAAATTTATTGGCTATTAAAGCATAGCCTCTTGGGCTAGGATGAACACCATCAAGCGAAAACGCTCCTCCTGTTACATAGGTAGAGGTAAGAGTAAAACTATTACTTACTATTCCTGTAGTTGACAATTCAGTCATAATCACTTTTGTATCCACAAAAGCCAACCCTTTAGCATCAGCAATTGTTTTTATAGCAACATTATAAGCATCCGTAGCAACTTTTACTTCCGCAATTTCTGTTGGTATCAGGACATGTTTGTCTTGTAATGGATAGGTAATTCCGAATTTATTTAAAGGAGACGGTGGTGCCATTCCTATACCTGAATCAACTGCAGTCGGTGCAGCTCCAATTGCAGATTGTGCTGGCAAGACTACCAAATCCGTAGCAGTAGCTTGTCGAGCCTGTCCAAAAACACTTCCGTAAAAGGCCGCTGTAGCCGCACCCAAACTTGGAGTAAAAGCTGCTGTTAATTGAGCCGACAAATTTGTTAAAGACTCATCTTTAATCAACATTGGATTAGCAACCGTTGTAGAAAGAAGATTGATTCTAGCTCCTGCTCCAAATGCCGTTAACGCTTGTTTTAACGGACCATACAACTGAGCATTTAAGGCAGCTATAGTAGCTTGACCTACAGCTTCACTACCACTACCAAGAACTTTAGCCGTCAATGGATTGTAAGGAACGGTCGTGAAATAAGGAAGTGTATTTACATAAGGAAGATTCGCAACTACTCCTTTTGCTCCGTTGGCCGTTAGATTTGTAACCAAGCTTGAATATACACTCGCAAAAACATTTGGATCTGTTATATCATTCCCTCCATATGTGGCTGGATTTAAATTCCCTGTTTGGTTTACACCAATACCTCCAGATGTCGCATAACTCAAAACATCATTACCACCAATCCATAAAGAAAAGAAAGTAGGCGCTTGAACTAAAGCATCTGCTAAAATTGTTGTCCCAGCTGTAGTTGCAAATCGTGCAAAATAAGGATTCGCAGCGCCTGAAAGAACACCTACTACATTTCCATATCCTGGCGCTACCAAATGATAGCTTTTTGCCCCGGGAACCCCCAAATTATTAAATGGCCCCGTAACCTTAGTATTCACTTCTGTCGTCGGTGTTCCGCTTACCGGCACAGGTCCAGTACCGTTAAAATACAAGCGAACTCCTGCTATTACATTTCCACCCAGCAACAATCCTCCAACATTATCCGATGTAAAAGGTGTTTTAAAATCACCCCCTCCAGCTGCAGCAAATTGCTGTGATAGTATATTAACATAAGAACCTTCCTGTCCTTTTTTGAAAAGCGCGCCATCACTATATCCCGCTGCAAACGAATCTCCCAATGCAACATATTTAGAAAAGCTTGCTGAACCTGCCGTTAAGGGCAATCCGTCAGATGAATTATGAACAACCACCGCTTCATCATCATTATTACATGCTACAAAGCCTAAAGAAACCAATAGTAGCCATTTGAAATTTTTTATCATGGTTAAGTTTTTTTTTAAATTATTGACTCAATTACGGGTTGATTGTCCAAGAAGCAAAAAACTGCTGCCCAATTAATCCTGCACCTAATACTTGAGTATATTCTTTTCCTCCAATGTTTGAAGCTCCTAATTTAAGCGTTGATTTTAGTTTTGGCATATTGTAATTAACTTGAGCATCAATAACAGTAGCAGCATCGATCATACCATCTGCCATTGTGGATTGCCACAAATACTCACTATTCCATCTTCCACTTACGTTAAATCCAAAATTATTAAATAATTTTTCGTTTCCAAATGATGCTTTTACTCTGTGTTTTGGTGTATTAAAACCAGCTTCAAAACTTGGGTCTTTTTCCTGATCGAATTTAAATTCTGCAAAATTATAGTTCACACCAACTTCAAAGTTTCTATATACTTTTTTAGAAAGTCCAAGACCAAAACCAAGTGATTCGATTTCTATGTCAGTGTTAGTATACAATTGATATGCTCTGAAATTACCATTTTGAAGCGCATGCAATGATTGAGCTCCCGGATCTGTAGGCCCCGCTAAAGGATTTGGAGAATCTGCTGCCGTACCATAAAAGGGAGCTACAACATTTAAATTACCGATAAAATCATTATAAATATTATAATATCCATTAACGTCAATAGACACATCTTTTATAAAAGAACGATACCCTATTTCAAACGCCTTAACCTGTTCAGGTTTTACATAATCTACATTTGTTTTTCTTAACAAAGCCGAGCCAGCAATAGGATTACTAGACGCTAATGCACTAAAAGCACCAACTGACGAAGCTGTGTATGAATTATTATAAGCATTCAAACCAGTCATAACAACAGAAGTTCCACCAGCAAAAGCTTGACCAACAGCAGTAGAAACTGGCAAAGTTTCACTATATCTAGTTAAATTATCTGGAGCTGAACCAAGTAATATGGCACTTCCAACATTAAACCCAATGTATTGATCTTGTGTTGATGGATTTCTAAACCCCGTTTGAAAAGAAGTTCTAAAGTTGTGTTTCTTGCTTTCTCCTCCAGAATATACTAGAGAAACTCTTGGAGAAACACTACCGTCGAAATTTTTTGATTTATCGTAGCGAATAGATCCGGTAAATTTCAATCTATCCTCTATAAATCTTTTTGTTAATTGTGTGTAAGCACCGTATTCATTATAATTAATCGGACCATTTGCATCGGTATAAATTCTACCATAAGAATTTAATTCATAAAGTCTAAAAGACCCGCCTACTTGGATTTCTGCAAATTTTATAATGTCTTTAAAATTATAATTGGCATCAGAATGGTATATTTTGGAATTATCCACCAGTTTTGAACCCGAAAGCACACTTGGATCAGCAATAACACTATTAAAAGCAGCTTTAAATTCCGGTGTACCAGGAATAAGTCTTCCAGTATCTGCCGTATTTCTTGCGATTATATGTGCATTTTCCGGACTTGCACCGCCTAAAGTTGATTGAATATAAGCTCCGGCATATTGCCCAAACCATGTTTTATCATCCTTCCATTTTCTATTTATGTTGATTCCTGTAAAAAGCATATCATACGATTTCCCTCCATCTTCGTTAGTTGTATACCCTCTTACAAAGAAATTTTTCCCTTTTATTTCTAATTTATGCTGTTGCATAAAAAAATCATTCAGATAATATCTATTTGCTCCTTGGTATACTGCGTTTCCGAAACCAAATTTACTTTGCCAAATAACTTCTAAATTTTCACTCCCAAAAGGTCTGTAGTGAAGAGAGAAATCAATTTTAGTATTACTGGCTTTGTTATTTGTTAAATCCACTTCATTGTATCCCGTTCTACTCACGTTGTAATTTGGAAGCAAATTCACAGCTCCTGCTGGTATTAAACCCAAAGAGGCCAAAGATTGACCTACTCCTTTTATATTAGTAGTAACTTCATCACCATACACATTAATACCATCATAATTCACATCACTTCTATCTCTTCCCACAACTCTCTTGTCATCATAGTTTGTAGCATGCCAATCTGTACCATGCAAGTAAGTGAAGTTAGCTTTTCCAGCCAATTTTGAACTAAATGCATGTGCCATTCTTATTCCATAATCAACGTAATCATTTGAACCGGCAGCATCTTGAACCGTCTGTCCATACTTTGCATAAGCTGTAATACCTTGACTTGTAAATGGATTTTTACTATTCATAAACAAAATACCATTAAAAGCATTTGCACCATATAAAGCTGATGATGCTCCAGGCAACAACTCCACGCTCTGAACATCAATTTCCGAAACACCAATCATGTTACCCAATACAAAATTCAATAGCGGCGAAGAATTGTCCATTCCATCAACTAATTGCATAAAACGCGTATTGGCCACAGTAGCAAAACCACGCGTGTTTATTGATTTAAAAGACAAACTACTTGTATTCATCTGAACTTCTTTCAAATTTTCTAAACCATCATAAAAAGTTGGAGATGCCGATTTTTTAATATCAGCGATACCCATTCTTTCAATTGTCACCGGCGATTCTAACACTCTTTCTGGAGTTCTTGAAGCCGAAACTACTATCTCATTTAGCTTAGTCTCTTCATCCTGAAGCTTTACCACTACCTTCTGAGTATTAGAAGAAACACTGATCTTTTGAGAACTATACCCTACACTCGTAACCTCAATTGTAAAAGGCGGCTTTCTAGACGATTGTAAAGTAAAAGAACCATCGAAATCGGTTATCGTACCCGAAGTATCTCCAACGATTTTAATGTTGGCTCCAGGAATAGGTTGATTGTTACTGTCTGTAACAATACCTGAAATTGAATTTTGAGCAAAAGTTAGGCTACAAAAAAACAATGACAAAAAAAGTAAATACACTCTCATTGGGTTATAATTTGTTGGTTTATGACGCCAAAGTACAAATATTTTTGATATTATTAAAAAAGCCCTTAAAAAATTTCATATTTATCAATTATTTTACATCATTTGCACTTATTCTATATTTATTTTTTATTGTTATATGTTAAAAATTGTGTAATAATAACAGAATATCATTATGCATGCATATAAAAAATACATTTATCACAAAAAAAATATTAAATTTTAGATATTTGATAAAAGTGATTAAGAAGGGGAAATTTAACGTTTTCTTTACTCTTTTAGGCATTTAAAAAGCCACGTCCTAAAATACTTATTCAAAAAAAAAGCCTCGAAAGAAAATCTTTCGAGGCTTAGTTTAAAATATTATAATGTAACGCTTTTTTGCAAATAAATTTATTCCACAGTTACTGATTTTGCTAAATTACGAGGTTGATCTACATTACAACCACGCATAACAGCAATATGATATGATAAAAGCTGCAATGGAATTGTGGTAATCAATGGCGATAAAGCATCTGATGTTTCAGGGATTTCAATAACATAATCAGCTAATTCGCGCACTTGTGTATCACCTTTAGTTACTACGGCAATAATTTTCCCGCTTCTGGATTTAATCTCCTGAATATTACTTACAATTTTGTCGTAGTGTCCTTGTTTTGGAGCAATAACAACCACCGGCATAAGTTCGTCAATTAATGCAATTGGCCCGTGTTTCATCTCTGCTGCAGGATATCCTTCAGCATGTATATAGGATATCTCTTTAAGCTTCAAAGCGCCTTCAAGAGCTACAGGAAAGTTATACCCTCTTCCTAAATAAAGACAATTTGGAGCGTCTTTAAAAACTGAAGCAATTTCTTTTGCCTTCTCATTTGTTTCTAAAGCTTCTTTCACTTTTTCAGGAATAATTTCCAATTCTTGCAAATAGGTATGAAAATCACTATTTGACAAAGTTCCTTTGGCTTTTGCCAAACGCAAAGCTATCATTGTCAATACTGTAATTTGTGTGGTAAAAGCTTTAGTCGATGCCACACCTATTTCAGGTCCGGCATGCGTGTAAGCTCCCGCATGTGTTTCTCTAGAAATAGAAGAACCTACCACATTACAAACACCAAACACAAATGCTCCATGCTCTTTGGCTAGTTTTATTGCGGCCATAGTATCTGCCGTTTCTCCAGATTGTGAGATAGCAATAACTACGTCTTTACTGTTTATGATTGGGTTTCTATATCTAAATTCTGAAGCATATTCTACTTCTACAGGAATACGTGCAAACTCTTCAAAAACATATTCTGCTACTAAACCAGCATGCCATGAAGTTCCACAGGCTACTATAATAATTCTATCGGCATTAAGGAATTTTTCTAAATTATCCTCAACTCCTGCCATTTGAATAATACCTTCATTAGCATGAAGTCTTCCGCGATACGTATCTTTTATAACACTTGGTTGCTCATAAATTTCCTTAAGCATAAAATGATCGTAACCACCTTTTTCAATTTGCTCTAAGTTCATTTGAAGCTCCTGAATATAAGGATCAACTAAAGAATCATCTTTAATTTTTCTAATTTTCATCGCTTTATGCAATCTAATATTTGCCATTTCTCCATCTTCAAGATAGATAGCATTAGAAGTATATTCTATAAAAGGCGAAGCATCGGAGGCAATGAAATATTCTCCTTCTCCTACTCCAATTGCCAATGGACTTCCTAATCTGGCAGCAACAATTTCGTTTGGATTCTTTTTGTCAAAAACAGCAATTGCATAAGCTCCCACTACTTGATTCAGCGCTACCTGAACCGCTTTTCCCAGTTTTAAATTCTCTTTTGTTTGTACCTCTTCAATAAGATTTACCAATACTTCAGTATCTGTATCAGAATGGAAAACATACCCTCTTTTTATTAATTCAGCTTTCAATGGCGCATAATTCTCAATGATACCATTATGAATTATTGCCAAATCTCCTGAATTTGAAAGATGTGGATGTGAATTCACATCGTTTGGCACACCATGAGTTGCCCAACGCGTATGTCCAATTCCTATTGTTCCGTTTGTTGTAATTGCTTTAGAAGCTTTCTCCTCAAGATCTGAAACCTTACCTTTTGTTTTACAAAGTTTTAGTTCTTCACCGTCATACAACATCACACCAGCGCTGTCATAACCTCTATATTCGAGTCTCTTTAATCCTTTTATTACAATAGGATAAGCTTCTCTATAACCAATATATCCAACGATTCCACACATAGTCTTACTTTAATTAGGTTTTGTATAATAAATTTCAAGTTTCAATCTCTTATCATCAGGAACTGTGGATTTCCCTCCAAACAAAATAGTTCCTAAGGGATTCATTACTGATGCTTTTGGCGCTCCCGAAATAAAAGCGTTTGGGGTTCTTAATTTATGAGAAGCGATTGTTGCAATATCTTCTGTAACTACTAAGCCCAATTTAACATTAGTTGAATCTTTATACTTAACAAGATTCCTTATTTGATTTGTAACTCTAATTTTATATGTAACTCCTCTTTTACTGGTAGCATCAGTATTTATATTACCATCAAAAATGACTTTTGATCTTTTAATATCGATGCTGTTTGTTGTTACATCAGCATAATAATCAACAATAGGTCGGTTATTATTAAAATCATATAAATAGATTCTTCGTGGCTCATAATTATTAGCCATAGTAGCAGCATCAATATGAAAAACCAAATTAGCTTCATTAATCAACCACCCACTATTCCTAATAGCTTCTAACTGACCTGGGGTATTAAAAAGGCTAATCACAGCCACGGATCCT
Source organism: Flavobacterium sp. GT3P67 (assembly GCF_004349155.1). Taxonomy (NCBI): domain Bacteria; kingdom Pseudomonadati; phylum Bacteroidota; class Flavobacteriia; order Flavobacteriales; family Flavobacteriaceae; genus Flavobacterium; species Flavobacterium sp. GT3P67. Next base: position 694,026 of record NZ_SMLF01000001.1, on the reverse strand, counting down.
TCACCACCTTTTAGATACAGTTTATCATCACCTTCGGTTGTATTTCCCGTGTTTGGCAACGCATTATAAGCAAGTCCACTTCCTGCAAAATCAGTATTCAACAAACTCACAGAGTTTCCAGTCATGTTAAGTACTATAGTTTTTTTAACTCGTGTAATTGTAGTCACACCACCAGTTGTTGTGGACAAATCTTCATTATATTTTATAGTAATTTTTCCTTCCTTAAAATTCAACATTGCTAAATTTCCGGCACTACTTCCTGATTTTTCCATTTTAAAATAAAGCCCTCTGAAGTACTCTTTGAAAACATCATTTGTGGCCAATTTTCCAGCAGCCACAGCATCAATTATTCTTGTTTTGAAATAGCCTCTATTCAAGCTTAATTTCATTCCTGGAGGAGTTCTTGTAGTTGTAACCACTTTAGTAATTGAATCCGTTGAAGTCACAACATGCTCTGCTGGGTCAAAGAAAAAGCTATCATTTTGAGCCAAACTAGAATCGTCATTTAAACGATTAGGTTTTTTAACATTATCAAATTCTGAATTTTGATTTGTAAAATATTTTTGAGGCTGTTGAAATCCACCTATAGGATCTGAATCTCTCATATAATAACCCGATTCGTAAACACTTAGTTTCATTACAGCCTTATCAGCTCCATATATAGAATCTAGGACATATTCATGACTGCCATCTGTTTTTGTAACCGTTTTTGACGCATCATAATAATATGGCAAAGTCAGAACAACACTTTCAATATAAGGTCTTGTCCCAACAGCTGTTATCGTTGCAGACAAAGTCAATTGAGTACCGAAATTGGCCGTTGTCTCGCCAAAATTTGAGTTGTTATAAATCCCCAAAGGATTTACAACAAGATTATTCGATTGTATAGGTCCTGTTTTTTGATTGTAAGCTAAAACATCGTACGTTTCTTTTTTGAGATCAAAATTGTTATCCCCAATTAAATCACCTCCAATTTCATTATAATCTTTATCACAAGAATATAAAAAAACAACACTCACAACTACCAGAATTTTCTTAAAAAAAGAATTATTGTACATATTTAATAAAAAAGTTTAATTTAAAGAACCTCGTTTCTATAGAAATTAGTATACGCTTCCGCGAATGCATCTTTCGGTGCGAAAGGTAAAAAAGGTTTTCCTGAAGATTCTATATATTTTGTTAAACTTGGAGACAGGTTTTCTGATGCAATAATCACCGCATCGGAATGTTTAATGGTAGCCTTAATAATATTTTCGTAGTCTGGAACTTCTAAATCAGAAATTGCCTCATCAGGAATACCGTCAAATTTTACTTTATTAATCATCTCTACATCTAAAGTACCGTCAAAAGACTGACTGTAAACAGAAGTAACAATCTTAGTTTCTGAAAACAATGCTTCATTTTTGTAAAAATGCTTCATATAAATGGGCAACATAGCAGCCATCCATCCATGAACGTGAATAATATCAGGAACCCAATTGAGTTTTTTTACAGTTTCAACAACTCCTTTTGCAAAGAAAATAGCACGTTCATCATTATCAGGATACATTACACCTTCTTCATCAGCAAATGTGGCTTTCCTTTTGAAATACTCATCATTATCAATAAAGTAAACCTGTATTCTTTCTTTTGGTATCGAAGCCACTTTTATAATCAAAGGCATATCCAAGTCGTTCACTACCAAATTCATCCCCGAAAGTCTAATTACTTCGTGCAATTGATGTCTTCTCTCATTAATATTTCCATACCTTGGCATAAAAATTCTTATCTGTCCACCTTGATCATTAATCATTTTCGGCACGTCGTAAGACATTAAAGAGACCTCATTTTCAGCGAGATAAGGCACCACTTCAGATGATACATATAATATCCTCTTATCTTTCATATTGTAATTTACTTAATTTATTGGCAATAAAAACCATGCAAAATTACAAAATTTTATGCAGTTATTAACTAAAATAGTAAGTTTGCATTTAATTTTAATAATACTGCCATGCATATTTTCTACGGAAAAGCATCTTTAATCGACTATTTGAAATCCATAAAAACAGTCCAGTCCACTATTGGATTTGTTCCCACCATGGGCGCTTTACATCAAGGTCATTTGGCATTAATGCAAAAATCATTACTGGAAAATGAAAATACTGTTGTGAGTATTTTTGTAAACCCAACACAATTTAACAATCCTGAAGATTTAGCAAAATATCCAAGAACATTGGAAGAAGACGTGAAAAAACTTACTGCTTTAAATCCAAATATAATTCTATACGCCCCATCTGTTGAAGATATTTATGACGGAAAACCACTTTCTCAATCTTTCGATTTTGATGGATTAGAAAATCAAATGGAAGGCAAATTCAGACCCGGCCATTTTAATGGCGTTGGTACAATTGTAAAACGTCTTTTTGAAATAGTGGAACCAACAAACGCGTATTTTGGTGAAAAAGACTTTCAACAATTACAAATTGTCAAAAAAATGGTCGTCAAAAACCACTTACAAGTAAATGTAATTGGCTGTCCCATTTATAGAGAATCTAACAATCTTGCCATGAGCTCCAGAAACGAACGTTTATCAACAGAAGAAAGAGACGAAGCGGCTATTATTTATAAAACACTAACCGCGGCAAAAGAAAAATTTGCAGCCAATAGTACTGCAATTATTTCAGAATGGGTTCAAAAATTATTCAATAAGAACACTCGATTTACATTAGAATATTTCGTAATTGCTGATGAGGCAACACTTTTACCTAGTACCAGAAAAAATAAAAATAAAAAATACCGTGCTTTCATTGCGGTACTAGTCAACAATATTCGATTGATTGACACCATATCATTAAATTAATTTACTTTTGTAACATGCAAATTCAAGTCGTAAAATCAAAAATACACAGAGTAAAAGTAACTGGAGCCGATTTAAATTATATCGGAAGCATTACCATAGATGAAGCTTTACTGGAAGCCTCCAATATCATTGAAGGAGAAAGAGTATTCATTGTAAACATCAACAATGGCGAACGCTTTGACACCTACGCCATCAAAGGCGAAAAAAATTCAGGCATTATAACCCTAAATGGTCCAGCAGCCAGAAAAGTACAAAAAGACGATATTATTATCATTATTTCATATGCGATCCTGGAATTTGAAGAAGCCAAAACCTTCAAGCCTTGGATTATCTTCCCTAACGAAAATGACAATTCTTTGACCTAATTCTTTAGAGAAGAAATACGTACTGATATACCTTTTGAAAAAGGTAAATTCCTTATTTTATCACACAAAGTAAAAGTATTTAATTCCATAAAACACTGAATATATGATTTTTAAACTCAAAATCAAATATTCAGTTGTTTTTTTGTTTGCGGCAATTTCAACTCACTAAATCCTATTTATTTCCCTAAAAAGCAAGTGCATTTGTAGCGCTTTAACTTTTTTTGTTTTTTAAATAACAGTAAATAAAGTATTATATTGCTGTCTTATTTAGATGTATTTTAATTTCTAAACGCTTCAAATTATGAAACAACTACTACTATTCTTATTCTTCACTATTACAGCATCTTCACAAAAAACCACAATACCATTCGATTCAAATGCACTGGGCGAAACCCGGGAAATTACAATTGGCTTACCTCCTTCTTTCGAAAAAAATCCAAATAAAAAGTATCCAATACTTATTTTACTCGATGGCGATTACTTATTTGACCCATTTTACGGCGCCTTGAACTACGGTGCCTACTGGGATGATTTGCCGGAAATGATTGTCGTTGGCATAAGCCAAAACAAAAATAACGAACGCATTGACGACAGTACTTATGACGAAGCAAACGGGGTTCCTTCCGGAAAAGGGGCGAAATTCTTTGAGTTTATTGGTGCCGAATTAATTCCATACATCGAAAAAAAATACCCGGTTGCACCATTCCGGATTATTGCAGGACACGATACTACAGCGGGATTTCTAAACTTTTTTCTGTATAAAGACAATCCTATATTCAATGGATATATTTCATTAAGTCCAGAACTGGCTCCTGAAATGGAAAACCGCATTCCAGAAAAACTTTCAAATTTAAAACAACCTATTTTTTATTATCAATCCAATGGTGATGGAGACATAAAAAAAATTCAAGAGTCTATAAAAAAACTAGACGAAAATATAAAACTGGTTATTAATCCTGCATTAAATTACAAGTTCGATAATTTTAAGGACGCATCACATTATTCGCTAGTGCTTTATTCGATTCCAAATGCCTTATACCAATTTTTTGATGCCTACAAACCTATTTCATCTACTGAATACAGTGAAAAAATTGCCGTGCTTCAATCCGGTTATGTAGATTATTTGACCAATAAATATGCTGTTTTGTCTAAAAGTTTAGGTTTAAAAATACCTATTCGCGTAAATGATTTCAAAGCCATTGAAGCGGCAATTCTAAAAAATAAAGCCTATCCAGAATTGGATAAATTAGCAGAAATCGCTAATAAAAATTATCCAAAATCAATGTTGGCCGATTATGAATTGGGTTTAATGTATGAAAAAATGGGCGACCCGAAAAAAGCCGCGAAACGCTATCAAAGTGGGTCCCAATTAGAGGAAATTGGCGACCTTACAAAAAACATGATGATGGAAAAATACGATGACATGATAAGCCAAACACCAAAAAAATAATGTCAAAAGTAAAAACAACTTTTTTTTGCCAGAACTGTGGCGCACAGTATGCAAAATGGCAAGGACAATGCAATTCTTGTAAAGAATGGAATACCATTGCGGAGGAAATTATCCAAAAACAAGAAAAAACAGCTTGGAAAAGCGAAACTACTTCCAGCAGTAAAGCACCAAAACCGTTACGAATAAACGAAATTGATTCTGCTCAGGAAATCCGAATGGACACCACTGACGCCGAACTCAATCGCGTGTTGGGTGGTGGAATAGTTCCCGGTTCCCTGATTCTTTTAGGCGGTGAACCCGGCATCGGAAAAAGTACCCTTTTGCTTCAGATATCCTTAAAGTTACCTTATAAAACTTTATATGTTTCGGGCGAAGAAAGCCAGAAACAAATAAAAATGCGTGCGGAGAGAATCACGCCCAGTGGAGACAATTGTTATATTCTTACCGAAACCAAAACCCAAAATATCTTCAAGCAAATTGAAGCTATCGAACCGGAAATCGTGATTATCGATTCCATTCAAACGCTTCATACAGATTATATTGAATCCACTCCCGGCAGTATTTCTCAAATACGGGAAACCACAGCCGAACTAATCAAGTTTGCCAAAGAAACCAATATTCCCGTGATCCTGATTGGTCACATCACCAAAGACGGAAACATTGCAGGTCCAAAAATCCTGGAACACATGGTCGATACCGTTTTACAGTTTGAAGGCGACCGGAATCACGTATACCGCATTTTGCGTTCGTTAAAAAACCGTTTCGGATCCACAGCTGAAATTGGTATTTATGAAATGCTTGGCAACGGTTTGCGCGAAGTTTCGAATCCGTCGGAGATATTGATTTCACACAAAGACGAGGAATTATCCGGAACCGCGATTGCCTCCACATTAGAAGGCATGCGACCGTTGATGATTGAAATCCAAGCCTTAGTCAGTACCGCCGTTTACGGAACACCGCAACGCAGCACCACGGGCTATAATGCAAAAAGACTCAATATGATTCTGGCCGTTTTAGAGAAAAGAGCCGGTTTTAGGCTTGGCGCCAAAGACGTTTTCTTAAACATAACGGGAGGAATTTCCGTAGATGATCCGGCGATAGATTTGGCTGTTGTTGCTGCCATTTTATCCTCGAATGAAGATATTGCGGTCAATAAAGATTTTTGCTTTGCTGGTGAAGTGGGGCTTTCGGGCGAAATACGTCCGGTAAATCGCGTGGACCAACGTATTCAGGAAGCGGAGAAATTAGGTTTTTCGACCATTTTTGTATCCAAATACAATAAAATTGCGTTGAAAAACACAGGAATCAAAATTCGATTGGTGGCCAAAATTGAAGACGTGGCGAGTGAGTTGTTTGGGTAGAAAATAAATACAAAAATATTAGTTTAAAAATTTATCCATGAGGTATGAGTTGCTTACAGATTTAGGAGGTCTACTTTGGTGGCTACTAGTTAAATTTTGCACAACAAATTTAAAGGAAGAGCAATCAAAAGAAAAATGGAGTAGAAATATTTTTTTCTTAATTGTAATAGGAATTATCATAAGCTTTATAGCGGTTAAATTCTTTTAGAGTTCTATTCATTATATCAGCATAGTTAAGTCTAAATACTAAACCGCACAAATAATCTATAAAACAAACAATACTTTTGATAAATATCATTTATATATTCGTTTAGTATGCGCTACTGAATAGAGGAATCTAACCAATAAAGGGTTTCTAGTTACTACTTTGTAGCTATAATATGCAAGTTATAGGCTATGATAAAACGACACTGCAAACCAACGGTCCGGCAATTTAAATTGAGCCTCACGGAAAGGTGAAATGAACCTTACAACAAAGTAATACTGGAATATAAATTTTACTTTTGTACGTTACTAACGCAACAATAGAAATCATGGACGTGCAACAAGAGGATAAATTAAAGACGATAAGCTATTCCGGAATCTTTCTTTCGTGCTTTGCTGATTACAGCGAAAAGTGTATTCATGCAACGCCTGAACACGTTTTGGTGTACTTGTATTCGGGCGAACAAATTATTGAAGACCGAAATAAAAAGATAAAGTTACAGGCTGGCGATTGTGCTTTTATCCGAAGAGACCACCGCTTGAAAATGTACAAAAACAGCAAAGGCGAAGATTTGTACAAAGGTATTTCATTGACATTCAATCGTAATGTGCTTCGGGATTTTTACAGCAAAATGAACAAATCTGAAATTCCGAAAGGTGTAAAAATTTCTGATAAAACTGTCTTCAAATTAGAGCCAAGTCCTGCGATAGAAAGCCTTTTTCAATCACTCACACCGTATTTTGACAGCAACATAAAACCAACGGAAGGCGTTACGCATTTGAAATTGTTGGAAGGAATTTATGCTTTACTGAACAGTAACGAACTATTCTACCCAATACTTTTTGACTTTGCCGAACCTTGGAAAATTGACCTTTTAGAATTCCTCAACAGTAACTATATGGAAGAATTGTCAATGGAGCAAATCGCTTCGTTTACAGGAAGAAGTTTGGCGACATTCAAAAGAGATTTTAAGAAAATAAGCAACCTCACACCGCAAAAATGGCTGATAAAAAAACGCCTGGAAATGGCATATATAAAACTAAAAGAAGAAGGCAAAAAAATACAAGATGTATATATGGAAGTTGGATTTAAAAACCCTTCTCATTTCTCAACAGCATTTAAAAAGCAATACGGAATTTCACCAACTGAAATCTAAAATTGAGCTTTAGAGAAAAGTAATTTGAGCCTCACAACAAAATAATTGCGAGGCTTTATTTTTAACTTTGCATTGTAAATTAATAAGACTATGCAAACAACAAATATATTCGAGCGACTAAAAAATGGAGAAACCATTTCTGCGAACGACAAGGAAGCGCATAAAATGCGGGAGGCTTCGTTTGCAACTAAAAAATTATTGGTTCAGATGAATAATTCGTCAAACCCCGATGAAATTAGAAATTTTCTAAGCCAAATTACAAACAATGAAATTGACGAAAGCGTAACTGTATTTACACCGTTGCACATCAACTACGGAAAACACACCAAAATTGGTAAAAATGTATTTATCAACTTCGATTGTGTTTTTCTAGATTTGGGAGGAATTACCATAGAAGATAACGTAATGATAGCACCGAAAGTAAGTCTGTTGTCGGAAGGACATCCAACTTCAATCGAAAACCGACATTCTTTAATTCCTAAACCCATTCACATCAAAAAAAATGCGTGGATTGGTGCAAATGCTACCATTTTGCAAGGTGTAACGATTGGCGAAAATGCTGTCGTAGCTGCAGGTGCTGTCGTTTCAAACGATGTTCCTGACAATACCATCGTAGGTGGAATTCCTGCAAAAATTTTAAAAACAATTTAATTTTATAAAGATGAAAAAAGCCTTGGTATTAGCATTGTTGCTCGTCGTAATAGGACAAGCATTTGCACAAAACGGAAAATCAAAATCTAAAAAAATGAATACAACAGAACAGTATACTTTTCAATTAAGCGAGAAAGTAACACGTCAAAAAGTAACCTTCAAAAATCGATACGGAATTACCGTAGCCGCGGATTTATATACCCCAAAGAATATTGAAAATCAAAAACTTTCTGCGTTAGTAGTAAGTGGTCCGTTTGGTGCAGTCAAAGAGCAATCATCTGGGTTTTATGCAAACGAGTTGGCTTCACTTGGTTTTGTTACATTAGCTTTTGACCCATCATTTACAGGAGAAAGTGGCGGGGAAGTCCGTAATGTAGCTTCCCCCGATATTTTTACAGAAGACTTTAGTGCGGCGGTGGACTATATCGGTCTATTGCCGACAGTTGACCGTAATCGCATTGGCGTAGTGGGAGTTTGCGGTTTGGGTGGTATGGCACTTACTGCCGCTTCCAACGACAGCAGGATTAAAGCAGTTGCCACGGCTTCAATGTACGATATGTCCCGCAGCATAAGCCGTAGCTACAAAGACAGCTATACGAGGGAGCAACGTCAAAAAGTTATTGATTACACAAGCCAGCAACGTTGGACAGATGCAAGAAATGGTAGTTATGCGATAGGTTATCACGAAGTACCGTTTGATGAAAATGGCAATCTCTTGAAAGGAGAGCGTATACTTCCTGAAACTTTGCCTGAAAATCCAGACCCTGTTTTAGCTGCATTCTTCGATTATTACAGAACACCTCGTGGCTTCCATCCGAGATCTATCAATTCTACAACAGCGTGGACTGCTACAACACCAATGTCGTTTTTCAGTTTTCCGATGATGACAAATGTTGATATGATTTCCCCTCGTCCGATTATGTTGATTGCGGGAGAAAATGCACATTCACGTTATTATTCCGAAGATGTTTACAAACTGGCTTCCCAGCCAAAAGAATTAGTAATTGTTCCCAATGCTGACCACGTGGATTTATACGATAAAAAAGATAAAATTCCTTTCGATAAACTGGAAATTTTTTTTAAAGAACATTTGAAATAATAACAGGATTATGAAACATTCTTTTTTAATTCTATTGACTTTTATGTCAGTTTTCATCAGCAGTGCATCGTCTTGTAATAAGGAAAACGACAACATCAACACGGAAAACAACAACACTATGTCAAATGGAAAAATGAAAATAACGGTCAATTCACAAACCTTTACAGCTACCCTTTTGGATAATAATTCGGCAAAAGCATTCAAGGAAATGTTGCCTTTGACCATCAATATGACCGAGTTGAACGGAAACGAAAAATATTACGATTTACCAAATAATCTTCCCACAAACTCACCAAATTCGGGAACAATAAAGAATGGAGACTTGATGTTGTTTGGCTCAAAAACCTTCGTGTTATTTTACAAAACTCATTCAACATCTTACAGCTACGCAAAATTAGGAATGGTAGATGATGTAACAGGTTTGGCAACTGCATTAGGTTCAGGAAATGTAATCGTTAGTTTTGAATTGGAATAATAAAAAAACTAAATCCACAAGAACCACAGCCTATAACAGCGGTTACACGCAATTGCTGGTTTACGGTAAGGTGAATGTTTTATTTTCATAACTTTGTTCACGGTTGCAGAAAATATAAATAGTTACAAAGTAAAGTTCAAAGTCCGACTTGCAACCAAAATTGAAGATGTGGCGAGTGAATTGTTTGGATGATTTTAAAAACACAATAAAAAATGAAATCGTTTCGAGAACACTTACAAATCGTCAACACTTTTCATGAACTTGGAGAAACCATTGCTGCTGCCCAATTTTTAATACAAGAATATGGTTTAGAAGATCCCAATTTTAAGGGCTTCGAATTAAGGGAAAAAGCCAAACCGGAGTTTATCCTGATGACAACCGAAGGCGTTTTGGGCGAACCCCAAATCATCCGAATTCCTGAAAACACATTCGAATATCCGCTGGAATTAATGCTCAATCTTCTGGCGCATGAAATGATTCACGTAAGCCAAAAAACGAAAGAAAACTTAATTGAAGACAAAAACGAAAGGGAATGGCAAGCCTATTATGAAATGCTTTTTCATAAAAAATTTCCTCAAATCCCTGAACTTTCTGATTTTCACAAACGCTTCTTTGCAAAGAAAGCGTTGGAATACTATAATAGAATGGTCGAAGGTTCTGAACTTCAATTAAAATATGCAAATCAAAAACAGGAAACAGACAATCTGTTGTCTTTTCTAGATGCAAAAATAAAATAGTACTTTTTCTGTTTCCATGATTCACCTTATTTATTTCTTATTTTAAATAATAAATAAGAAATCAGGAATGAGACTCATTATTTTTCGTAACTTTATGTTTAAGAATGTTTTACGGAAAACATAATGAAACCATCACACCAAACTATGACTCATTTATACGAACACTTAGGCAAAGTGTTCTATTTTATTGCGGCCATAGACAAAACCATTCATAAAGAAGAAATTGAGAAACTAAAACAAATCATACAAACCGAATGGCTTCCGCTTGAAAACAGTTTTAATGAATTTGGTGATGACACTGCTTATGAAATCGAAATTGTTTTTGACTGGCTTGTCGCCAATGAATGGGAATTTGAACAAGTGATCTCTGACTTTAAAATTTTCAAACAAGAACATCAACACTTGTTTACTCCAGAGATTAATGCCTTAATCCTAAAAACTGCGAACACTATAGCTTCTTCATTTTCAGGAAAAAACAAATCAGAACACGTTCTAATTAGTCAACTGAGCGCGATTCTGTTTCAATAAAAATAGAATTCAAATAATCTACTTTAATTTAAAATAGCAAAGACATGAAAAGACAAACCGGCATCTGGATAGACACCTCAAAGGCAATTATTGTCACTCTTGAAGGGAATAAAGACGAAAAAATTTCCGAAATAGACTCTGATGTTGAAAACAGAGTTTACCACGATAAGGAAGGCGACAAAGGAACCTTTTCCGGAGTTCATCATGGTAACAATGAGACAAAATTTGAAAATCGAAAAAAAGAACAAATGGATTTCTTTATAAAAGAAGTATTAGCCTACGTCAAAGGAGCAGATGAACTCTTTGTCTTTGGTCCGGCTGAAGCAAAGATAAGACTGGAGCAAAAAATTCAGGACGAAAAATTATTTGCCAATAAACTAAAAGCAGTTGAAACAGCAGACAAAATGACGGTAAATGAGATTGTGGCTAAGGTTAAGAAATTTTATATTTCATAGTTGAATGTCTAATTACATCATTGAATTAGCTCCATATTGCGATAATTTAACTAAAAGCAAATTTAAAAGACTACAACTTCAAAACTGTTGTAGTTTTTTTATGCTTTTAAAAATGAAAAGACACAAAAAAGTCCTAAATAGCACCAGAAAATTATATCTATACTAGTTTTTCCTTTTCTTTACTGATAATAATCATTGATTTCTATCTGATGACAGACTGTTTATGAAAACCGGAAAACAAAAAATAATGCTCGCCACAAAAATACTTTTTGTATTGTTTGTCACTTTAATTATTGCTTTTTATATATTTCGAGATGCCGTTTTACAACAAACAATAGCAAAAGTTTCCCATGAAATGGAAGTGGATTACAACAGTTCTTTTACGATAAAAAAAGCTTCTTTTGACGGCTTGTCCGGACTGAATCTTACCGAAATAATACTGGTTCCAAAAAACGCAGACACTCTTTTTAAAATACAAAAATTAAAAACCAGCGTTAATTTATGGCATCTCATAACGGGCGATGTTCAACTTGGAACTTTAGAAGTTCAGAACGGTTTTATCCAGTTAGTAAAAAAAGGGAAAGTGAGAAATTTTGATGCTTTTCTAAAAAAAGACAATCAAACAGAAATACGCGACGAAAAAAGAGATTACGCCCAGTTTGCCTATAGAATCATCTCAAAAGCACTGAATTTAGTTCCGACGGATATGATACTGGATAATCTGTCTTTTCGACTCAATGATAACGGAAAAAAAGCAACCATCAATTTCCAAAAACTGCGATTGGTCAACAAACAACTAGAAACTTCCATTAAAGTTCAAACCAATACCATTTCACAACGATGGAAAATCAAAGGATTTGCCGATCCAAGAAATAAAAAAGCGGATATTCGTTTCGTCAATATGGATACAGGCGCAATCAAAATGCCCTATTTAGACGAGCGTTTCAACCTGAAATCAAGTTTTGACTCTATCCGATTGAGTATTCAAAACATCGATAAAAATGGTGATGAACTGCACATTGATGGGTTAATGGCTATTGCCAATTTAAAAATCAACCATCCTAAAATTGCCAGTAAAGATGTTATTCTTAAAAATGCTAAATTTGATTACCGATTCTTATTGGGTTCCGATTTTATTTCTATCGACAGCAGCTCAACGGTTCAGTTGAATAAAATAAAATTTCATCCCTACGTGGCTTACGAAACTGAAAAAGATACGATTTACAAACTCAAAGTAATCCTCCCAAAAATGAAAGCGCAGGACTTTATTACTTCGCTTCCTGACGGTTTATTTACCCACTTTCAGGGAATGGAAGCTACAGGTAATTTTGATTACAAATTGGATTTTGCCTTCAACCAAAACAAACCCAATCAGCTTGTTTTTGACAGTAAATTGAAAAAAGAAAATCTAAAAATCACAAAATACGGCGAAGCCAATCTCAACAAACTCAATGGCGAATTTGTGTATCGGGCACTTATAAAAAATGTATTGCAGCGCCCGGTTTTAATTGGCGCATCCAATCCAAATTATACGCCTTTAGACCAAATTTCACCGTATTTAAGAAAATCGGTTTTGACTACTGAGGACCCATCGTTCTTTTCGCATCGTGGTTTCATCAGCGAAGCATTCAAACAATCCATAGTCAAAAACATAAGAACCAAAAAGTTTTCACGCGGCGCCAGCACCATCAGCATGCAATTAGTAAAAAATGCTTTTCTGAGTCGGGAGAAAACAGTATCCCGTAAACTGGAAGAAATCCTACTGGTCTATATTCTGGAAAACAACCGAATTGTGAGTAAAGAGCGTATGCTTGAAGTGTATTTTAATATTATCGAATGGGGGCCAAATGTATATGGAATTGACGAAGCAAGTCAGTTTTACTTCCAAAAAACACCTTCAGAATTATCGCTGAATGAATGCTTGTATCTCGCCCGAATTATCCCAAGTCCTAAAAAATTTATGTATCAGTTCAACGATCAGGGGATGTTGAAAGATTTTGCTGTAAAACAAGAATCGTTCTTGACCAATATTATGTTTCGAAGAGGACTTTTGACTCCTGAAGACACTATTTACAAGTCCTTACCAATACTGATTTCAGGACCTGCAAAATCTTTTATCAAATTCAAAGTACAAGATTCAACGCAAATAAAAGTGGATTCTTTATCCGTTGATGATGAATTTGATCTTTAATGCTAAAAAATAACCCTGCAAGACTTCTAAACTCTGACAGGGTTTCTTAATTTATGGTGCCGGATCAGGAATCACAGCTTGCACCTCATCAATAGCTTTCAGAATTTCATCCGAAAGTGACACTTGAATCGTATCAATATTTTCTTTTAATTGTTCCAATGTTGTTGCGCCAATAATTGTGCTGGTTACAAACGGCTGTTGGGCTATGAATGCCAAAGACAATTCTGTTAAAGTCAGTCCGTTTTTCTTGGCGATTTCCTGATACAATTGAGTAGCTTCGGTACATTGTGCGCTGTTGTATCTGGAATACTGCGGAAACAACTTGATTCTGGCATTTGGATGATTTTCGCCAGTAAGGAATTTACCGGACAAAACCCCAAAAGCCATCGGCGAATACGCCAATAAACCCACATTTTCTCTCAGGCAAATTTCAGCAGAACCATTTTCAAAAAGTCGGTTTAATAAGGAATACGGATTTTGAACCGTTTTTACTCTTGGCAAATTATTGTATTTACTTTCCTCCAGAAAACGCATAATTCCCCAAGGATTTTCATTGGAAAGTCCGATGTGGTTTATTTTTCCTTCTTTGACAAAACCGTCTAATGTTTCGAGAACATTGTGAATGTTATCTTCCCAAGCATCATCCTGGACTTTGAAACCGCGTTGCCCAAAATAATTGGTTTTACGTTCCGGCCAATGCAATTGGTACACATCAATATAATCCGTTTGTAAGCGTTGTAAACTTTGATCCAATGCAAACTTGATACTGGCTGGTGAGAAATCTAATTTCTCTCTCATGTAACCAAAATTTGGATTGGGTCCTGCAATTTTGGATGCCAAAACTATCTCTTCTCTTTTGCCTGTTTTTTTGAACCAGGTTCCAAGGATTTTCTCCGTACTTCCATAGGTTTCCTGACGCGATGGAATCGAATACATCTCGGCTGTATCAAAGAAATTGATTCCGTTTTCTAAAGCATAATCCATTTGGGCGTGACCATCAGCTTCTGTATTTTGTTGTCCAAAAGTCATCGTTCCAAGGCAAATTTTGCTGACTTTCACATCAGTATTTGGCAAAGTAGTATATTTCATAAAGTCATAAAGTTATAAAGTCAAAAGTCATAAAGTCATAGGTGATTCATTATGACTTTATGACTTTCGACTTTGGACAAAGTTTAATTTATCTCATTCAGCATTTCAGCAATTTCATCTAATCTAGGCGTAAGAATTATTTCGATTCTACGGTTTTTAGCTTTCCCGTCAGCGGTTGAATTGCTTGCTAAAGGTGAAAACTCTCCTCTTCCGGCGGCCGTTAGATTTTGTTTGCTAATTTTTTTGTTCTCGCTCAAAATAGCAACTATTGCTGTCGCTCTTTTGGTCGATAAATCCCAGTTATCCTCAATTGGACCGGAAGCCGTAAAAGCATCATCATCCGTATGACCTTCAATAAGTACGGATATGTCAGGGTTGTCACCCAAAACTTTACCTACTTCAATTACTGCTTTTTTTCCTTCGGAACCTACCGCCCAACTTCCGGAATTGAAAAGTAATTTGTTCTCCATAGAAACATATACTTTTCCGTTTTTTTGTTCGACTGTCAATCCTTTTCCTTCAAAACTGTTCAAGGCTTTAGACAAGGTCTCTTTTAGTTTTTTCATGCTGGCTTCTTTGGCAGCAATCAAATCTTCCAATTCTTGCAAACGTTGTCCACTCTTGTTCAGACGTTCTTGTTCTAATGCCAATGCTTTTCCTTTCTCGTCTAATTGATCCAGCAAATCACGATTTTTTTTCATGTTGCTTTGCAAAGCATCGCTGCTATTTTTTTCTAAAGCAGCGTAGGAATCCTGCAAGACTATGAATTTATTTTGAGCCGCTGCATAATCTGCTTTCAGTTTATCCAGCTCCGCTTTGGATTTACTCAAATCTGATGTTAAACCGTCTCGGTCTAATTCTAATTGATTTTTAGATTTTAGAAAATCGGCATTTTCATCTGCTAAACTTCTGTTTTCTTTTTTTAAATCGGTGAACTTACTTTCTAAGTCGTTGTATATTTTCTTGGATACACAGGAGGTTGAAAGCGCCAATACTACTAATCCGATGGAAACTCTTTTAATCATTTTTGTTTGTATTTATGTTGTTTCTAATGTTGTTTTGAAAGCAAAAATTCAAATTGTATTCGAATGCCCTAGCCCCGATAAAAGCGAAAATCCTTGTTGTTTTTTCTTTAAAAACAACAAGATTGCAACGGATAGCGGGAAATAGCTCTGAAAACGTTATTCGATTTCTACCAAAATTGGGCAATGATCCGAATGCACAGCATCTGATAAAATAACGGCTCTTTTTAATTTATGTTTTAAAGAATCGCTGACTAAATTGTAATCGATACGCCAACCCTTGTTGTTTCCTCTGGCTCCGGCGCGGTAACTCCACCACGAATATTGATGCGGCTCACTGTTGAAATGGCGAAAACTATCCACAAATCCGGACTTCATGAATCCATCGAGCCAAGTTCTTTCTTGCGGCAAAAACCCGGATACATTTTTGTTTCTGATAGGATCATGGATGTCGATTGCCTCGTGGCAAATGTTGTAATCACCACAAATAATTAGGTTTGGCGTTTCTTTTTTAAGTTCGTTGATATAGCTCTGAAAATCATCCATGAACGTGAATTTATGGCCCAATCGATCAATATTTGTACCCGATGGCAAGTACAAACTCATCACTGAAAAACCGTCAAAATCAGCTCGAAGGTTTCTTCCTTCAAAATCCATGTGGTGAATTCCGGTTCCATGAACGACATTATTGGGTTTAATTTTAGAAAGTATAGCCACGCCGCTATAGCCTTTTTTTGTTGCCGAATAATAATACTGGTATGGATAACCCGCTTTTGCGATATCTTCTACCGGGATTTGGTCTTCGGTTGCCTTAATTTCTTGAAGACAAATAATATCAGGATTTGCTTGTTGTAACCAGTCAATAAATCCTTTTGAAATGGCGGCTCTGATTCCGTTGACGTTGTATGAAATAATTCTCATTAAATTTTTTTTTGAATTTCTTCCGAAAAATTATTTTTTTCCTGCGGTTGTCAGGAACCCACTTTTTTATTTTATCGGAAAATTATATTGTTTGTATGTGGGTTTCAAATGTAACAAAAAAGTAGAAGTTTGATTCAGAAAAAGAGAGAAAATGGAGTTTTTTGCTATCTTTGTTTCTTGCTCAAAAAAAACAAAAAAACACATGGGTTTAGTAACCGCAAAAGAAGTTGCAAAAGCAATAAATGCAGATAAGTACGGAGTTCTGGGGACTTTTTCTGGCTGGATGCTGATGAAGGTGCTAAAAATCTCTACCTTAAACAAAGTATACGACAGAAATAAACATTTAAAAGACGTTGCGTTTTTAAATGGAGTATTAGATGATTTACAAATAAAATTCGAAATCCCTGAAGAGGATTTAAAACGTTTACCAAAAGAAGGTGCTTATATCACCATTTCAAATCATCCGTTGGGAGGAATTGACGGTGTTTTATTATTGAAATTAATGCTCGAAAGAGAACCTAATTTCAAAATTATCGCTAATTTTCTTTTGCATAGAATTGCCCCTCTCAAGAAATACATCATGCCCGTGAATCCTTTTGAAAATCACAGGGATGCTAAGTCAAGTGTGGTAGGAATTAAAGAAACTCTGCGTCATTTAAGCGACGGAAAACCCTTAGGAATGTTTCCTGCGGGAGAAGTTTCTACTTATAAAGACGGGAAATTAATGGTGGATAAACCTTGGGAAGAAGGCGCTATTAAAGTAATTAGAAAAGCCCAAGTTCCTGTTGTTCCTATTTATTTTCATGCTAAAAACAGTCGATTATTTTATTTACTTTCTAAGATAAGCGGTACTTTTAGAACAGCAAAACTACCTTCGGAAGTGTTCAGCCAAAAGCATCGTGTGATAAAAGTTCGTATTGGAAAATCTATTTCCGTAAACGAACAAAATGAACACGCAACGATAGAGGAATATTCGGAGTTTTTGAGAAAGAAAACATACATGCTCGCCAATCCTTTCGAAAAAGAAAGCAAATTACTGACGACTCCAAATTTAAAACTTCCTAAAAGCCCGAAAAAAATCGTTACTCCAGCCAATAGTGAGAAAATGATAGCTGAAGTAGATGCTTTAAGAAGTACGGATTGTCGTCTTTTGCAAAGCAAAAACTACGAAGTTTTTTTTACTGAAGCTGCTAAAATTCCAAATATTCTACACGAAATAGGCAGACTTCGAGAAATTACTTTCCGCGAAGTTGGAGAAGGAACCAATGAGTCTATTGATTTAGATAAATTTGACCAGTATTACAATCACATGTTTTTATGGGATGACGAAGCAAAGAAAATTGCAGGCGCATACCGAATGGGATTAGGCTCACAAATTTATCCAAAATACGGAATGGACGGTTTTTACCTCAATGAGTTGTTCCGATTTGAACCAGAATTGCATGATATGATGCACAAATCCATAGAAATGGGTCGCGCTTTTATCATCAAAGAATACCAACAAAAACCAATGCCGCTTTTCTTGCTTTGGAAAGGAATTATTCACACGACGTTACGTTACCCGGAGCATAAATTTTTATTGGGTGGCGTGAGTATCAGCAATCAATTTTCTGATTTTTCAAAATCACTGATGATTGAATTCATGAAGTCGAATTACTATGATCCTTACATTGCACAATACGTTCATCCCAAAAAAGCGTATAAAGTAAAACTGAAAGATGCCGACAAAGATTTCATTTTCAATGAAACCGAATCGGATTTGAATAAGTTTGATAAAATTATTGACGAGTTGGAACCAGGAAGTTTGCGTTTACCAGTCTTGATTAAAAAATACATCAAACAAAACGCAAGAGTAGTCGCTTTTAATGTCGATCCGTTGTTTAACAATGCTGTTGATGGATTAATGTACATCCGGATTGCAGACATTCCGGAAAGCACCATGAAGCCCGTAATGGAAGAGTTCCAGAAAGAACTGGAACGAAAATTAAATGACAAAGAAGATTAATACCAAATTGAAATAAAAAAAGAAATCCCGTTCTTTACTTAGAACGGGATTTCTTTTTTTATTTCTAGTCTATCTCCAGATAGACTCTTTCAAAATGGAATCTAAAGAATTGTTTTTTATAAAGAAAATCAGCCTTATAATGTGATACCCAACAAGGGAAAAACCCAAACCATATGCCAATCTTTTATTGTACACAACCGTATTAAAATACTCCTTTTTAGTGATTAATTCCATGGTCAATATAACAATACTGACAACACTAAATACAATTACAAAAGGGCCCAATATGTGATAGCTTATGCTCTTGTAACAATCTCCTTGATAAAAATAAACCAATGATTTCGTAATCCCACAACCTGGACATGGAAAACCTGTAATCATTTTGAAAGGACACAAAGACTGATCGGTCTCAAGATGATTATCCCCATTGAAAAACATTAAAAAAAACGGAATCATCAGCGTTAGAATAGCGCCTATAATCCCGTAAATTTTACGTTTCTCTTTAGTATTAATTGTATAATTTATTGATGTCATTTTGAACTATCATTGCAGCAATCATTGGAAAGAAAAGCCCTAAAATAAGTAACAAAACCGTATCATCTTTTTGAGCTGAACCAGACCTATGATATACATCCGGAAGTCCGTCTCTACCCGCTAAATAAAAGAAATAAATATTTACAGGATAGCAACAACCGGCAAATATGGCGATTGGTTGTGAGATAACTTCTCGCTCAGAAACTGCATTAAAAACCTCTGCAACTTTAATATTCCAATAGATTAAATACAATCCACAGGTTAAAAACCCAAAAATTAATACTAATACTGGATCTACTTTAAATACGGGAATAGGTTTCCTTGGAGTGTTCCAAGTTTCTTGTACGATTTCTTCCATTTTGGTTTGGTTAAATTTAAGTTAGTAAATATTGAAATATAAAAATTTATTGAAATGCTGTATCGATTGGTTCCCAAAGTTCTATCTTATTTCCTTCGCTATCCAGAACCCAACCAAATTTTCCATACTCATAAGACTCCATATCACCCACAATTGTTACACCTTCATCCGATAATTTTTCTAATAATTTTTCTAAATCATCCACTCTGAAGTTTTGCATGAACTCTTTCTCGCTTGGCGCAAAATAATTGGTGTCATCAGCAAATGGTGACCATTGGGTAGAACAATCGTTTCCTTCTTTGTCTTTCCACCAAAAAGTGGAACCATATTGATCCGTTTTTAAACCCAAATGTTTTCCGTACCAAGCTACCAGTTCTTTAGGATTTTTTGATTTAAAAAAGAAACCGCCAATTCCCGTAACCCGTTTCTCCGGCTCGGTATCTTTGGCTTGACCAAAATACTTTGTTTTTATTTTATCAACTATAACTTGCGCCAACCGTTCATGGCTTTCGAATGTCCAACCTGCAATATGCGGGCTCAAAATCACACTCTTAGCTTGTAATAAATATTGAAAAGCCTCCGGTGTATTTTTATCGTTAAAAAGGGTTTCAAAAGACAATTTTTCATATTCCAAAACATCTAAACCAGCACCGAGAATTTTACCGGATTGCATGGCAGCAACCAAATCGGCAGTGACAATATTATTACCCCGAGAGGTATTTATTATCCAAAAAGGTTTTACAAATCCACTGATAAAATTACTGTCGACCATTTTATCTGTTTCGGGAGTCCAAGGAATATGAAGGCTTACTACATCCACTTTTTGTTTGAATTCTGCTAATGAAACCTGCTTCGCATTGGCGTCACCAACATTTTCCTGAATATCATAACACAACACTTCCACGTCAAAACCACGTAGTTTTTTGGCAAATGATTTTCCCATGTTTCCGTAACCGATAATTCCTACTGTTTTTCCGTCGAGTTCATGACCACGGTTGCTTTCACGGTTCCAATGCCCTGATCGTATCTCATTATCGGCTTGGTTCAATTTATTAAAAAGGGACAAAATCATTCCCAATGCATGTTCGGCCACCGCGTTTTTATTTCCTTCAGGAGCAGCGATAAGCGTAATGTTTTTGGACTCTGCATAATCGCAATCAATGCTTTCTAATCCTGCCCCAACCCGTGCAATGAATTGCAAATTAGTAGCTTTGTCCAAAAATGTTTTGTCAATTTTGAAACGGCTTCGGATAACAATTCCCTGATACTCATGAATTTTAGCTTCAATTTCCTCTTTTGAAGATGTGAAATCACTATGATTTATAAATCCGGACTGTTGCAATTGATCCCAAAGCAAGGGATTATTACTATCGATATGAAGGATTTTGATGTCCATAAAATGTACTTTTTTAATACTTCAAATTAACAAAAAAATTACGGTTTATTGTTTTATCAAAGAAAATTAGCTCATAAAATCGTAAATTAGCCTTCTCAATTTTTATTATAAATCGTATGCTTATAATAAATGAAAACCGAAAAATGAAATTAACGAAAACATTCAACGCTTTTTTCGAAAGCGAAAAAGCCGGTGGACTCTTATTACTTTTTGTAACAATACTCTCTCTTTTATTAGCCAATTCTCCCGTTCAAACCGAATATATTGCATTTTGGGAAACCAATATTGGCAGCCATTCCATAACACATTGGATCAATGACGGTTTAATGGCTATCTTTTTTCTACTCATTGGTTTAGAATTAGAACGTGAAATATACCAAGGAGAACTATCCAGTATAAAAAATGCGGCTTTACCTATTTTTGGAGCCTTGGGCGGAATGGTTGTTCCTGCCGGAATCTTTTTACTGTTTAATTTTGGAACTATCACACAAAATGGAGCCGGAATCCCTATGGCGACAGATATTGCTTTTGCTATTGGAATCCTGTCACTTTTAGGAAATCGTGTTCCTACATCTTTGAAAGTATTCCTGACTGCGCTTGCCGTAATCGATGATTTAGGCGCTATTATGGTAATTGCCATATTTTACACGGACACTATTGCTTATCTAAATTTATTTATCGCTTTTGCTATTATGGGTGGTTTGTTTATCCTGAACCGAAGAAAAGTACACAGTCTTATTCCTTATTTGATTGGTGGAGCAGCGATGTGGTATTTCATGCTAAATTCAGGAGTGCATGCGACAATAACCGGAGTATTATTAGCCTTTGTAATTCCTTTTGGAAATGGAGGCAAAAAAACATCTTCGTACCGATTACAGCATTTTTTACACAAACCAGTGGCGTTTTTTATTCTTCCTTTGTTTGCCATAGCAAATACGTGCATTGCTATAAATTCAGATTGGCATGAGGGATTGAATCATCCCAACACAATTGGAATTATGCTAGGGCTTGTTGTGGGAAAACCATTGGGAATCTGGTTGTTTTCACTACTGGCGGTTAGTTTAGGAATTTGTACGCTGCCAAGAGATCTAAAATGGAGCAGTATTCTAGGCGCAGGAATGCTGGGCGGAATAGGTTTTACAATGTCTATTTTTATTACGCTTCTTGCTTTTAAAAACGACGGAGAAGAAGTAATCACGTATTCCAAAATTGCGATTCTAATTGCTTCATTCATTGCCGGAACCATTGGTTTCTTATGGTTAAAATTTAATTTGAAACCTGCAAGAGCAAAAAAATAACACAATAATATTAATTACAATTAATTTAATCAAAAAAGCCTCGTTTAAGTAATATTAAACAGGCTTTTTTTGATGCGTAGTAACAGCTTTTACTTTGAATAACTTATCGCAAAACTATTTTTGAAATTTCTTTTCTTAATGAATAAATATGGCATAAATGAAATAATCATCACAGAAGAAAATTTTTGAAGTATTGCAAATTGAATAATCAAACCTGTTACTACCATTCCTGTTAGCATCCCAAATCCAAGATTGTACGTAAGACTTGGATTTATGGTCAGTACTTTCGTTTCTCCCTCCTTAAGTAGTATTTCTTCTGTTTGAAAAGAAATTCCATCACCAATTTCAATATTATGTTTTCCGGGTAAAACAATATATTCTTTCCGGTTGTTGTTGTTGTTGTTGTTCATCTCACAATCCATTTCATTGGCTATGCGCAACATATAACGATTAGATTTATTATAAACTCCACTACTTTTAGACATTCTGACTACAATTGTGCTCTGATTCATCTTGAGATTATTTATTGGTTGCCAAACGGTTAAAGTGCCGTTATATGGTTCTGGCAGAAATCTAAACTATTTTTTCCTAAAAGGCATATCCTATTCCTATATGCAAATAAGGAATGTATTGATTTCTATTATACGCTCCATCTACATTCTGCACATTACCATTAACTGAATTCTCTTTCAAATACACCACACGATACCCAAACCCTAAAGCAGTCTCATAAGTGAAATGATTTCCTATTTGGCGTTTTAAACCCCAAGTGGGAACAATAGCTAAATCAGCCGTTTTGGTTACGTTATCCGCTAAATTAATCACAAACCAGTCCGGGTGATAACTTGTCTTGATTGAAACATAATTGCCGCTATTATTGGCTGTTTTTTTACCTTTTACATTCCTTTTTTCCAGATTGTAATAATATCTTGGTTCTACAGTTAGTACCGGTTGCAAAATAAAACCGGCGCCATCGTAATGATCTCCAACCGTAAAATCCTTTTCAAGACCAATTTCACTTCGTAATGCGATGCTACTTGACAATTTGCTTTCATTGTTAAACCAAATTCCGGTGTGTACTCCAAATCCGGTTTGTATTCCAAAAATTGATTTTTCAACTGGTACTTCTTGAGCGTTTGCATTTAGATTGAATGCTAAAATCAGGACTATTATTACTTTTTTCATTTAGTCTGTACTCGTTTTTTAATCTTTTAACTCGATTTCTGTTTACTTATTAGTCCAATAATCAACTACAGTAACTTTCTCTGGCGCTGGATTTAAAACAGCTACAAAAGCTTTATGATCCGGATGAATCAAATACGCATCTCTATCAGCTTCACTGCTAAAAGTCAACACAAAACAATGTGTCAAACCATTATTCAAGTTTTCAGGACTGTTATTAATTCCCCATTCATACGCTTTGATCAATTTGATTTTATGCTCCAAGTTCCCAAAAGCAGTTACCACTTTATCAATTGCTACTGCATCTGTACCGGGTTTCCAACCAAACATAACAACATGTTTAAGAACTTGTTTTTGTTTGCCTTGTTGAGCGTTTACAGTATAACTTGAAATTAAAATAAGAGTTAAAAGAAGTAGTTTTTTCATGGTAGTTTTTTTTCAAATATAGTATTTATTTGAGTGTTTATACAAATATGAAATATCAATATTTGTGGAGCTTTAATTAAAAAAATTGCGCAAAGTCAGAGACATTTGCGCAGCTTATAAAATAAACACTTTTCGAAACTGAGTTTTTTAATTTTTTTTAGGTTTTCCAAAAAATTGTTCTGCATTTTTATAAAATATTTTTTCTTTTTGTTCCGATGATAAAAAATCAAGTTTATTTACAGATTCTATCACTTGTTTGATATCTCCATTATCTGATCCAAACATTAATCTGTTCTCCAAACCAGCATCTATTAATCTTTTCATTGTAGCATAAAAATCTTTGTAAGGAATATTGTCTGGATTTGCAATAACAGAAATATCTGTGTACACATTCCAATAAACGCTCATAATACCAACCGTTTCCTCGATAAAAGGATATCCAGAATGCATTATCCAAATTTTTAATTTTGGAAATTTCAGTATTAAATCTTCCATTAAGATTGGACTGCCTAAACCCACTCTAAAATTTGGGCATCCATGATTTGGACCTGCTAAACCTGTATGAATGCCAACTGGCAGATTGTATTTTTCTGCTAACGCATAGTAAGGATATAGCAATTTATCCGATGGTGAAATCCCATAATACTGGCTTAGTATCTCCCCTATAAAATCAATTTTGCCATCATTAATTTGCTGTTCTACCCATTTAATATCGGGTAATTCCTTTCCGTTTGAAAAGCAAAGCTGATTACTATATGGTACTTTCCCTTTTGGACATGGCAACATTAATCCATGTAATAATTCCATTTTGAATTTATTTCGGTACGTATTTTGCAAATCCCATGAAGAACTGATTGCAGCTTTGTAAACACCCGAAGTTTCTAATTGTTGCATTTGAATATCAGGATTTGTCTCTCCATGGATGTGTGTGTCAAACACTTTTTGCGAGTAAACAGTATAGGATCCAAAAAGAAATATGATGAGAATTATTATTAATTTTTTCATGTGATTTCATTTTATTTTCAGTTTCACAATATTGCATTTTGGTTCGTATGTGTATTGCAGGCAACCGTAAATATACGCATGTTTTAAAAAAATAACAATATCAAAGCATTGATTATAAATTACTTACAAATAAATCGATTTTTAAAAATGATTTTATAAATAAAGCTATGACGAATGATTACAGATTTTTGATTGCTTCGCCTGTTCGCTCTTTCAGGCTCGGGTAACGATTTTTGATTTCAGATGTGAAAATATGTAAACAAGTCAATTCTTTCCGCGTGAGGGATAAAAGCAAGCTACCGAACTAGCGCGGATTGCCCGACGCCATTAAAAAAAGGTCTTATCAACGGTTAGCTGATAAAACCCTTTTTTTAATGGGGGCACGCCCAAATGAGGTTTACCCCTTGATTTGTTTCAACGACGTTTTGATTCCTCGTATCAAGGACGAACTGAATCCGTGCATTTCCATTTCGTTCAATCCGGCTATGGTGCAGCCTTGTGGTGTGGTGACACGGTCAATTAATTGTTCCGGATGTACTTTTTCTTCCAGCAGCATTTCGGCAGCGCCTTTTACGGTTTGCGCAGAGATTGCCAAGGCGGTTTGCCAGTCAAATCCTATTTCGATTCCGGCTTGCATTGAAGCCCGAATGTAACGCAGCGCAAAAGCGGTTCCACTGGCCGCAAGAACGGTTGCTGCATCCATTAATTTTTCGTCAATAATAGGAGCGGTTCCCAAACTCTGAAAAAGAGAAACTACGTCTTGCGCCTTCTCTTTGTCTTTTTCATGGAACGCAATACAGGTTGCTGATGCGCCAAACTGTGCCGCAATATTGGGCATGATTCGGACAGCGCTATTCAAATCGCCTATCTTCTTTTGTAAATTTTCTATGGACAATCCACTCACTGCCGAAGCGATGATTTTATTGGAAATTACAGGAAGAATTTCATCCAAAACAACATCTACTTGGTATGGTTTTATGGTTAAAATAATGACATCGGCTTCCTGAATCTGATGGATGTTATTGGTGGAAACCGTAGCACCTAATTTTTCAAGATACAGAATGCTGGATGTGTTTCTTCGGGTTATGGTGACTTGGTTTTCTGGTGAAAATTTTGATAGTCCTAATGCGATAGAAACGCCTAAGTTTCCTCCGCCAATGATGTGTACTCTCATGCTGGTTGTGGTTTTCCTCTCCCTTACCGAAGCTTCGGGACTCTCCGAAGAAATGGATGATATGGGAAAGTGTTGGTTGTATGGTTATAGTTTTTTACGTTTGTTTCTAAAAAATATAATTTGATGGATTGTCTATTTTTAAAAGTTATTATCTTCTCGCTTTTCACTCCTCACTTTTCACTTTTTCAAAACCCCAAAATCATTTTTGCTATCGAAAAATAAATCAGAATTCCGCAAATATCATTACTGGTTGTGATAAACGGTCCGGTTGCCAGTGCGGGGTCAATCCCAAATTTATCCAGTAATAACGGAATAAAAGTCCCTATTAACGAAGCAATAATAATTACTGAAACCAATGCTATGGTAACAATAATTCCAATGATGATTTCGACATTCAACAGAAAATGACTTCCTAAAAATAATATCGTGGCCAGAATCACTCCGTTTAACAAACTCAGTGACACTTCTTTTATCAGTCTGCTAAACAAGGATCCGCTCAACGTATTGTTAGCCAAACCCTGTACTATAATTGCCGAGGATTGTACGCCTACATTTCCTGCCATTGCGGCAATAAGTGGGGTGAAAAAGAATAAATTCCCATGTTCGAACATCGCTCCTTCAAACAAGCCCAGTACTTTTACGGAGATAAAACCACCCAAAAGTGCCAAAACTAACCAAGGCAACCGTGCTTTTGTATGCTCAAATATACTGTCATCCGCTTCCACATCTTGCGAGATACCTGCTGCCAATTGATAATCCTCATCGGCTTCATCCTTGATTACATCCACAATGTCATCAATGGTAATTCTTCCTACTAATCGTCCCATTTCATCTATTACAGGAATGGCTTCTAAATCGTATTTTTGCATGATTCGGGCCACCTCAACATCTTCGGTATCTACTTTTACCGAGTTTAATTTTCGGATGTAAACATCACTTACTGCTGTTCTGGAAGAAGTAGTCAATAAATCCTTAAGTGACAAACGCCCTTTCAATCGGTCTTCATCATCCACCACGTAAATCGAATGGACTCTGGAGATATTTTCGGCCTGAATGCGCATTTCTTTTACACAAGTAAGCACATTCCAATTTTCATTGACTTTAACCAATTCCTTATGCATGATTCCACCTGCGGTATCTTCGTCATAACGCAATAAGTCAACAATGTCTTTGGCGTGCTCAACATCCTGAAGTTCTGATATTACTTCGGCTTTCAAATCTTTAGAAAGCTCCGCAATAATATCGGCTGCATCATTGGTTTCCAGCTCATCTAATTCTTCCGCAATTTCTTTTGGCGAAAGCCTGCTCAATATATTTTCCCGCAAATCATCTTCGAGTTCAAGAAGAATTTCGGCAGTTTTTTCACTGTCTAATACTTTAAAAATATAGGTCGCTTCATTAAAATCAAGCTCATCCAGAATTTCAGCAATATCAGCATGGTGCATATCATTCAATAACACTCCCAGTTGCTGGTCGTCTTTACTTTGAATGAGTTGCTCTAATTCCTGAATTAATTCTTTGCTGATTTTAAACTCCATCGGCTTCTATTTTTTGGGTGAGTTCTATGAACTGTTCTACATTTAATTGTTCTGGTCGAAGGTTGAAAATTTCATCTTCTCTCAAACTATCCGACAAATTTAAGGTTTTCAAACTGTTTCGTAACGTTTTACGTCGTTGTTGAAAAGCTGTTTTCACTACGGTAAAAAACAATTTTTCGCCGCAAGGTAAACTGTAATCTTTCTTCCTGCGCAAACGTAAAACACCCGATTTTACCTTTGGTGGTGGAATAAAAACATTTTCATCTACCGTAAATAAATATTCCGCATCATAAAAGGCCTGTACTAAAACCGACAAAATTCCATAGGCTTTTGTTCCCTTTTTTTCACAAATACGTTGCGCTACTTCTTTCTGGAACATTCCTGCAAATTCCGGAATCTGATCGCGATATTCCAAGGTTCGAAATACAATTTGTGTCGAAATATTATACGGAAAATTCCCAATTATTGCAAATTGCTTCCCTTCGAAAATTTCGTTGATATTGTATTTCAAGAAATCTTTAGATATGATTCTGTCTTTTAATTTTGGATAATTTTGGTCCAAATACGTTACTGATTCCGTATCGATTTCAATAACATAGGTGTTCACCGGTTTATCCAACAAATATTTTGTCAAAACTCCCATTCCCGGACCTATCTCTAATACATCATCATATCCTTCTAAGTTCAACGTGTCAGCAATGTCTTTTGCAATGCTTTCGTCTTTCAAGAAGTGCTGTCCGAGGTGTTTTTTGGCTGTTACTTTTTCCATGTTTTTTATTTTGCCACGAAGGCACAAAGTATTTTATATTTTTTTTAAAATTGGAGATCACAAATTACGACTTCAAGATTCTCAGATTTCTAATCTGAACACTAAAAAACCGAACTCTGAACACTTTTTTAATAATCTGCAATCAATTCTAATTCTGTTCTAAAAGCAAGCATTTTATCTCCAAATAATTTCAATCCTTCTTCGCGAAAAGCTGGTGCATCTTCCTGGTAGTATTTCTCCAAAGTTTCTTTGCTGTCCGTTGCGTATTGAACCGAATAGGTTACTCCGCCCATTTCTTCTTCAATTAAAACCCGTACCATTCTTGCCGAAGAGAATTTCCCTGTAGCCAGAATTTCAGGAATATGTTTGTGTTGCATCCAAATCATCCATTGATCGTGAACGCTTTCATGTATGTTTGTGGTAACGTTATATAATATCATTATTGTTAATTTGGTTAATCGTTTTTTTGGTTAATCAGTTAAACTTTTAACCTGTCAAACTTTTTTATAAATTAGTATCGCCTCGCAATTGCCTGAATTTCTTCCTTGCTTCCACAAAATAAATACTGTCCTGATGATTGAACAATACCTTTTCATATAGTGGTTTCGCTTTTTCAGGCAACAATTGCTTGTTATAAATTTCTGCCGAAAAATACAACGCTTCATCGATGTAAATTCCGTTGCTATGCTGATCAATAATCGTTTGGTATTGGCTTAGAGCCAAAGCAAAATCACCTTTCTTTTCATATATTTTCCCTAACCGCAACAAGGTCACGGCTTCTATTTCCTGTCCTTTATTATTTTTTAATATCGTCTGAAACTGCGTTACCGCTTCCTGATTTCTGTTTTGATACAACAGATAGTCTCCTTTTGCAAATTGTTTCAAAGCCGTTTGCGTCGAATCGGCTGCGGTATTGTCATTGATTAACAGAAAATATTCCAAAGCGTCATTAGCGATCAACTGTGTATTGGCCGATTTCAATTCCTTAAATTGCTTCAATGCCCAAGCAAAATCGGTTTTGAAATAACTGGTTTTTGCGGCTTTCAAACTGGCTTCATGCGCCATTACATCATTCTTCAAATCCAATTCAATCTGCGAATAATAGATCAAAGCCTGGTTAAATTTTTCTTCATACAGCAAAATATCTGCCAGTTCCATTTTGGCATTAGCCAATTCATAATCATTCAATTGCAATTCCAGCGCTCTCTTGACTATTGCCTTTCCTTCCTCCGGTTTTTTTAAATTAAAAGCTGTAAAATGTGCCTGAATCAGCTGCAAAGATAAGGTAAAAGGACTTATTTCAAATTGTTTCAACAAACCGTCTAATTCTGTGCTGATTGCTGCAAAGTCATTTTCGGATGCTTTTTCAATTTTCATGGTTACCAAATAAGAATTCGCTTGAATAAGCAATTCTAAATCTTGTGTGTTTTCCAATACAAAGCCCAAAATTTCCTTAGCCGTTTCCTGATTCTCTTCTTCAATGGCCAGTTGCCCTAAATTTACAATATTGGCAAGCGATTCCGGATTGCGTTTGTAAATGGCTTTTTCCTGAATAAAAGCTTTTTCGAACTCTTTTTGCTGTACATAAAACCAACTCAAATAATGATTCCAAAAAAGATCTTGATTTTTTTGTGTTCTTAAAATTAATGCTTTACGTAATATTTCATTGAAGTTTGCGTCACCTTCGTCAACCATAAAACGAACCAATTGATTTTGGATTCGAATGGAGTTTTGAGGATTCGCAAACGCTTCATCCAGAAAAGTAGAAATCATCATTTCCATATTAGACAATTGACCGTAAAGCAATCCTATTTGATAATTGAAATTAAAATTCGGTTCCAATTCTGTTGCGGTTTGGTAGGATTTCAGAGCGTATTCGAGCAGCACTTTTCTCTCAAAAGCGTTTGAAATTCCGTAGACTTCATTTGGATTTTTTCTGATTCGATCTAATGCTTGCTCGTAGTAAATTTTGGCTTTGGCATCATTTTTTTGCAACTGAAAATTATACCCTAATTCCACCAGAAGATTCCCTTGATTGTATTTTTCAAGTCGTTCTTGAATGGCTTTTTCGGCACTGTCAAATTGCTGTAATTGCTGCGAACAATCTATTATTCTTAAAAAATACTGTGAGTTTAATGGAATCTCTTGCAGCAACTCTTCATAGCTGATTTTCGCTTTTTCAAAATCGCCTTTGTCATAATAATACTGCGCTAATTGTTCGTTTTGAGCAAACGCAAATAGCGATAAAAACAGATGTATAAAGAGAACGATTTTTTTCATTTTTTATCTGTTTTTTTAATTCAGATTTAGGTTATGGAATAAACATCAGTCTATTTATTCATTTCCCTTTTTAATCCATTTTCCAACTTCCGGTGCCGTGTAATTTTCCATTTTGTTCAACAACTCTTCCACATCATTACTAACCAGAATCATCTTTTGATTTATTTCTTTTAAAAAACCGTTATCGACCATTTTTTGGATAAATTGCAATAATAAATTATAAAATCCATCAACGTTTAAAATTCCAATTGGTTTCTTATGAAGTCCAAGCTGAGCCCAAGTCAGCATTTCGAAAAACTCCTCTAAAGTTCCAAATCCACCAGGCAATGCAATTACGCCATCGCTTAATTCATTCATTTTGGTTTTTCTTTCGTGCATACTTTCTACAATAATTAATTCTGTCAAATTATCGTGAGCAACCTCTTTAGACATCAAAAAACTAGGTAAAACACCAAATACTTTTCCGTTTTCACTCAAAACACCATCTGCAACCGCACCCATTAAACCAACTTTTGCTCCACCGTAAACCAAATCAATGTTCTTCTTGGCCATTACCTGTCCTAGCAATACCGCTTGAAGCTCATGATTTTTATCATTCCCAAAACTGGAGCCACAGAACACCGTAATTCTTTTCATCAACAAAATATTTTTCAGTAGTATTTTAACTAATCAATAATATCAAACCCACAATACGGACGTAAAACTTCTGGAATTACGATTCCTTCCGGTGTTTGGTAGTTTTCTAAAATTCCGGCTAAAACTCTTGGCAAAGCCAATGCACTTCCGTTTAAGGTGTGTGCCAATTGGTTTTTCCCGTCTTTGTCTTTGAAACGCAATTTTAAACGATTCGCTTGAAAAGTCTCAAAATTAGAAACTGAACTGATTTCCAACCAACGATCTTGTGCTGTAGAAAACACTTCGAAATCATACGTCAAAGCTGATGTAAAACCCATATCGCCTCCACAAAGACGCAAAATTCTATAAGGTAATTTCAATTCCTGTAATATGTTTTTAACGTGTTCTACCATTCCATCCAAAGCTTCGTATGATTTATCAGGATGCTCTACACGTACAATTTCTACTTTGTCAAATTGATGCAAACGGTTCAATCCACGAACGTGTGCCCCATAAGAACCTGCTTCACGACGGAAACAAGGCGTGTACGCTGTAGTTAAAACTGGTAATTCATTTTCGTTAAGGATTACATCACGAAACAAATTCGTCACAGGAACTTCCGCCGTTGGAATCAAGTACAAATCATCAGTTTTATCGTGATACATTTGCCCTTCTTTGTCCGGCAATTGTCCCGTTCCATAAGCAGATGCTTCATTTACCATGTGCGGCACCTGAACTTCATTGTAACCTGCTGCCGTGTTTTTATCCAAGAAATAATTGATTAAAGCGCGTTGCAACTTCGCGCCTTTTCCTTTATAAACCGGAAATCCTGCGCCTGTGATTTTTACTCCAAGCTCAAAATCAATGATGTCGTATTTTTTTACCAATTCCCAATGTGGCTGTGCGCCTTCGTGCAAAACTGGAATCTCCCCTTCTTCAAAAACGTTTAGGTTTTCCTCGGGAGTTTTCCCAACAGGAACAATATCAGCAGGAAGATTGGGTAAGGTATATAATTTCTCTAAAAGTTCTGCGGCAAGTACATCAGCAGTTTCTGCTAATTTCTTGCTTTTCTCTTTTAATAAAACTGTTTTTTCTTTTAGAATTGCGGCTTTCGATTTCTCTCCGCCTTTCATCAATTCGCCAATGTCTTTGGATAATTTATTAGATTCGGATAAAATTCCGTCTAACTCCACTTGCGTAGCGCGACGTTTTTCATCCAGTTGTACCACTTCTTCAACAACACTTGTAGCATCGATGTTTCTCTTTGCCAAAGCGGTGATTACTTTTTCTTGATTCTCTCTAATAAATGCGATTTGTAACATAGCTTGATTTTTTTAACGCTAACTTATATAATAATGGAAGCAAATTTAAGGAAATGTTTGATAGAAATGGGACAAAAAATTAGTCAAAAGTCCAAAGTCATAAAGTCACAAAGTCAAGCTCTAGGAAATAACCTTATTTAATCACCCTTTATTTAAATATAATATAAAGACAATGGAGTACAATAGAAAAACACCTTTAAGACTTTTGACTTACGACTTTTGACTTAGTTTATGCTCTTTTAATCTCATGACCCACAAATTCTTCTAAGGTTGCAAACATGTCGTCTACAGAAAGGACTTCAAAATCGGGGTGTGTTTTTAAAAAAGCGGCATTCAAAGTAACCAGGTTTTCTTCTATTTCAAAAAAAGTGTCGTTGTTAAGCAAATCTCGGATAGGATTTACGCCTTCCAATTTCCCTTTCAAGAATTTGTTGAGCTTGACACTGCTCATTAATTTTACTTTTTTGGATTGTTGTTGAAATAATTCCAAATGTTTTTCGGCGCCAATTAGTGCCAAACCTTCTTCTATCAATTCGTTTAGTTCCTTATCCCAACCCGAATTGTGTACAAACTGAGCAAAATTTCCTTCGGTATATTGTGAGGTATAATAATCTAAATAATAACTCATTA
Source organism: Flavobacterium sp. GT3P67 (assembly GCF_004349155.1). Classification (NCBI taxonomy): domain Bacteria; kingdom Pseudomonadati; phylum Bacteroidota; class Flavobacteriia; order Flavobacteriales; family Flavobacteriaceae; genus Flavobacterium; species Flavobacterium sp. GT3P67. The sequence continues at coordinate 660,947 of NZ_SMLF01000001.1, read as the reverse complement.
TAGCATCTTCGTGAATCAAATCATCGTTTATACCTTCCTCACGCATTAAGTTGATTACCGAAATATTAGAGTGAATCACATCTTGAAGGTTCTCACTATTAAAGGCTGTTTCTGAAATAATTATTCTACCGAATTCCATAGGTTTTGTGTTTGAATATGTGCTGCAAATTTCGGGTAAATTATTACAGAAAAGAAATGCAATTCGATTTATATGACATCAGATTCGTCATTACTCTTTTTCTGATTCATTTTGGTAACCAAAGCTTTCAAACGCAAGGCTTTTTCTTTTTTCTCCTCTTGAAGTTTGGCTTTTTTCCGATTTAGCAATTTGGTATGTAAAGCCTTATTTTTAGTGTTTTTTTCGGGTCCTTTTGCCATAATGTAGAAGCTACTTTATTTACGTTTACAAATATAAAAAAAGCCACATTATAAATGCGACTTCCTAATTGATGAGTTATTGATAAATCTTTATTAAGTTAGTATTTAATCTTTTGCTCCAATCTTAGTTCTTTTTGAGGCGGAATTCGTTTCTTTAAAAATAAAACTTGACCTAAATGACTCGATTGGTGCTCCATAACATGAAACCAGCAATAATGATTAGTCCAGTCATAACGTTTTTGTACCTCTGCAAACCAAGCATCATCTCGTTTTTTTAATTCAGCTATGGTTTTTGCTCTTACTTGATTATAAATATCTAAATAATACTGTACCTCATGCCCTTTAAATTCGTCTTGACCACCTTGGTCTAGATTCAAAGCAGTACTCCATTTTTTCTTTTCTTCCGCATTAAAATCTCTGTTTTCAAAGGTAAAAACTTGGTAATAAGCTTCGGCTGCGGCCAAATGCATGATTAACGAACCAATTCTATTCGCTTGCTCATCATGCAAATAATCTAATTCATACTGACTCATGTCTTTAATTGCATCTTCAACTCTCCCTTTAAGATCTTCAAGCATCGAAATCATAGCCCCGATTTGAGGTGAAGCTCCTTCAATATTGCCTATTTTCCCATTTTCTTTAATTTTTATGCCACTTCCTTCAATCAGTAACCCAAAAACTCCTTCTGCACTACTTTTATCAGATGTAATCTTAAATTCTTTCACTTTAACTATTTTATTTTTGGATATACCTAAGTCCCATTTTGGAATTTCACCATTTTTAATAGGAGTTTCAAAACTGGCATTTAAAACCGTAATTGGTTCAAAAACGCCTTTTCCATTTTCAATAAGCAATTCAAATTTATCGAAATAGAATTTTCCGTTATATAAACACAAGCCGCCAAAACTTAATGATTTAGTATTAGCATCGATGATTCCCTCAACAGTATAGGATTGCCAAGCTTTTGCTTTAATTGGCCTATCACTCATGTTATCAAAAAAGCCATCTTCTTCATTTTTAGTATCTACTCTAGCCAAACCCCAGCCCAAGCCATAGGTTCTTCGGACTCCATTTTTACAGAGGCAATTACTTTAAACTTTTTTGGCACAGCAGTTTGAATGCTAATAGTTTGATTAAAAGAAGTCCAATCGCTAGAAACTTCTTTTTGAGTTTGGGAATGAGCAGAAAAAATGCTTAAAAACAGTAACAGTATCGTTATTTTTTTCATCTTATAAATTGTTGAATTTAATTGTAGGCGTTTAGATTTAAAATGTTTTAGTAAAAAAATGTAAATATAATACTATTTTTTAGAGTGCTATAAATTCCTATTCTTAAGTTTTTTAATCTTTCAGTATTGTAAATTAACTAAATATGCTTCTCTTAAAAAGTTGTCGCAATACGATTCCTTAGCCCTGATAGCAGTGAAAATCCTTTTACTTTTTTCTTTAAAAAGTAAAAGATTGCAACGGATAGCGGGAAATAGCTTCAAATAAAAATTCTATTGCTTATTTTTGCACTCAATAAAACTGAATCATGATACAGAATCCAAAAAGATATACGATTACAGCGGCATTGCCGTATACGAACGGACCGATTCACATTGGCCATTTGGCGGGTGTTTACGTACCTTCGGATATATATTCCAGATATTTAAGATTGCAGGGAAGAGACGTTTTGTTTGTTTGCGGAAGTGATGAACATGGTGTGGCGATTTCGATGAAAGCCAAAAAAGAAGGCATTACGCCACAGGAAGTAATTGACAAATATGACGGAATAATCCGTAAATCATTCTCTGATTTTGGAATTTCGTTTGATAATTATTCCAGAACTTCGGCTAAAATTCATCATGATACGGCTTCGGAATTTTTTAAAAAACTGTATGATAAAGGTGATTTTATCGAAGAAGTGACCGAGCAATTGTATGATGCAAAAGCAGATCAATTCTTGGCTGACCGTTTTGTGGTGGGAACTTGCCCAAAATGTGGCAACGAAGAAGCCTATGGCGATCAATGCGAAAAATGTGGTTCAACGTTGAATGCTACAGATTTGATTAATCCAAAATCGACCATTACGGGAGAAACTCCGATTATGAAAGCAACGAAACACTGGTTTTTGCCTTTGGACCGTTATGAAGATTTCTTGAAAGAATGGATTCTCGTAGGACATAAAAATGACTGGAAACCGAATGTTTACGGACAAGTAAAATCATGGATTGACGGCGGATTGGAACCTCGCGCAGTAACCCGTGACCTGGACTGGGGAATTGACGTTCCTGTTGAGGGTGCCGAAGGAAAAAAATTATACGTGTGGTTTGATGCGCCGATTGGCTACATTTCATCCACGAAAGAATGGGCTCAAAGAGAAGGAAAAGATTGGGAGCCTTACTGGAAAGACAAGGATACTAAACTGGTTCACTTTATAGGGAAAGACAATATTGTTTTCCATTGCATCATTTTCCCGGCGATGTTGAAAGCCGAAGGAAGTTATATTTTGCCGGACAATGTTCCTGCTAATGAGTTCTTAAACTTGGAAGGAAATAAATTATCGACTTCAAAAAACTGGGCGGTTTGGTTGCACGAATATTTAGAAGAATTTCCAAACCAACAAGATGTTTTGCGTTATGCGTTGACATCAAATGCACCGGAAACCAAGGACAATGATTTTACTTGGAAAGATTTTCAGGCGAGAAACAATAATGAATTGGTGGCGATTTACGGGAATTTCATTAATCGTGTGGTGGTTTTAACCAATAAATATTACAACGGAATTGTTCCGCAACCGAATGAACTTTCGGAAGTGGATGAAGCTACTTTAACCGAATTAAAAGCATATCCTGCTGTGATTTCTAGTTCTCTGGAACGTTACAGATTCCGCGAAGCCTTGAGTGAATTAATGAATGTGGCCCGTTTAGGAAACAAATATTTGGCAGATGAAGAGCCTTGGAAAGTCATTAAAGACAATCCGGAGCGCGTACAAACGCAAATGTATGTTGCGTTACAAATTGCTGTTGCGTTGAGTTCACTTTGTGAACCTTTCCTACCATTTACTGCTAAAAAATTATCAAGAATTTTAAAAATAGAAAGTCCGTTGAACTGGAATACTATTGCCCAAAATTCTGATTTAATTCCGGCTGGACACCAAATTGGCGAAGCTGAATTATTGTTTGCTAAAATTGAAGACGAGGAAATCCAAAAACAAATTGACAAACTGGAAGCGACTAAAACCGCCAATAAAGCAGAGAATAAAGTTGCAGAACCACAAAAAGAAGCGATTCAATTTGAGGATTTTGCCAAAATGGACATTCGTGTAGGAACGATTCTGGATGCTGAGAAAATGCCGAAAGCGAACAAACTTTTGATTTTGAAGGTAGATACCGGAATTGATGTTCGTACGATAGTTTCAGGAATTGCAGAGAGTTTCAAACCAGAAGACATTGTTGGAAAAAGAGTAACGGTTCTAGTGAATTTGGCTCCAAGAAATCTTCGTGGCGTAGAAAGCCAAGGAATGATTTTGATGACTACGAATGCCGAAGGGAAATTGGTTTTTGTAAATCCAGACACGGATGGTGTTGCGAATGGAGAGACGATAAATTAAGAAAAATCAACCGCGAATTCGCTAATTAATATATACTCTTAAATATATTAATTAGCGAATTCGCGGTAAAATGAAACAAATATGAACCTAAAAGTGATTGCTTTCGACGCCGATGATACCTTATGGATCAACGAAACCTATTTTGATGAAACCGAGAAAAAATTCTGTGGATTGATGGAAGATTATTTGTCACATCAAGGAATTTCACAAGAGCTTTTCAAGGTGGAGATTGATAATCTTAAATTATACGGATACGGAATAAAAGGCTATATTTTATCCATGATTGAAGCAGCAATGAATATTTCGAACAATACCATTCCTATTGAAATTATTGAAAAAATCATCCAATACGGAAAAGAATTACTCGAGAAACCGATTATTTTATTAGATGGTGTAGAAGAAACCCTGGAAGCTTTGCATGGGAAATACAAGTTGGTTGTGGCCACCAAAGGTGATTTATTAGATCAACGCCGAAAACTTCATAATTCTGGTTTAGGACATTATTTTCACCATATCGAAGTGATGTCAGACAAGCAAGAAATTGATTATTCGGACTTGATCAAACGCTTGGAAATACAACCCGAGGAGTTTTTTATGATTGGCAATTCTTTAAAATCAGACGTTTTACCGGTTTTAGCCATTGGCGGACACGCCGTTCATATTCCGTTTCATACGACTTGGGCACACGAAAAAATAGACCATAAAGTAGAACATGTAAACTTCAGTGCTTTCGAAAAAATAACAGAAGTTTTAAAAAGATTAGAATAAAAAACCCTGTTTTAAACCTCTTTGATCATTAATTACAATGTTTTTCAACCAAAAATACTGTGATTTAAAGTTAATATTTTTATATAATCTATAAAAATATTACAAAATATTGCCAAAAGCGCTATTCCTAACTCGATTTACAGAATTAAAACTAATTCTTACATAATTAACTGTTTAAAATTTCTTATCTAACAATATGTTTTACTTTTGCATAAAATTATTAAATAATAAAATTATGAAAAAAATCATACTTACGTTGGTTTTTGCTTCTGCAATGACAACTTTGAGTGCTCAAACAGAAAATGTAGAAAGCGCAAGTACTGGAACTGAATTTAACAAATGGTCTGTTGAATTAGCTGGTGGTTTAAACAAACCGATGAGACCTATGACTGCTGGATATAGAACTGCTGTTACTAGTGCTTATGTAGCTGATTTAGGTGTGCGTTATATGTTCAATAACAAATTTGGTTTAAAAGCTGATTTTGGATATAACAGTTTTAAAGAAGGTGAAAATTCAATAGGATTTGATTCTAAATACTATAGAGCTGATTTACAGGCAGTTGCCAACTTAGGAAGAATCATGAGCTTTGAAACTTGGACAAACACTCTTGGTTTATTAGGTCACGCTGGTTTTGGATTAGGTTTTGGTGAATCTGATAACTTTTCAGGAACTGACAGAATGGGTAATTTTATTGCTGGTGTTACTGGTCAAATTAAATTATCTAATAGAATTGCATTGACTGGAGATTTTACAACAATTCTTAATGCTAAACAAAACCGTACTTTTGATGGTGCAAGTACAATAGGATCTCCTGGTTTCGGCGGTGTACTTTTCAATGGTACAGTAGGTTTAACTGTTTACTTAGGTAAAAACGAAAAACATGCTGACTGGGTTATCGATCACGAAGGTAGATTTGACGCAATTGACGCAAGATTTATGGCTATTGAAAATAAAATGCTAGACTCTGATAAAGATGGTGTAGCTGATTATTTAGATGAAGAGTTAAGTACTCCTGCAGGCGCAATGGTTGATACTAAAGGAAGATCAATTGATAAAAACAACAATAATGTTCCTGACGAAACAGAAGCTTTTATCTTGAAAAATTACGCTGCTAAAACTGGTGATACTGGTATTGTATACGATAATGAATTAATCAAAAGCTTAATTAACGGTGGTTATGTTGCGGTTTATTTTGATTTTGACAAATCTAAACCAACTAACGTATCTACTGAAGGTATTGATTTTATCTTGACATACTTGAGAAACAATCCTTCTTCTTCAGTTGACATTACTGGTCATGCTGACGAAATAGGAAGATCTGCATACAATGATAAATTATCTAATGCAAGAGCTGCTAATGTAAAAAACACCTTAGTGAAAGCTAAAGTTGATGCATCAAGATTGAATGTAATTGCTGCTGGTGAAGATACTTCAGTTGATAAAACTTCAGAAAATGCAAGAAAATTAGTTAGAAGAGTTACTTTCATAGTAAAATAAGCTACTTTTTTATATCATAAAGCCCTAAAGGAAATTTCTTTTAGGGCTTTTTTTATGCCTGTTATTCCCCGTTCTATCAAAAACTTTTTTGAATATCCCGGAATTATAAACTTCAATTTTCTAGTTTGTTTACGACAAAAGTTAAATAAAACAAATTCAAGTATCAAAAGAATAACTGTATTTTTGAACCATAAATAAAATCACAAAATCTTGAAAACACTTTTAGATATAGACAACTGGTCTAGAAAGGAGCATTTCCATTTTTTTAGAAAATTTGAAGAACCCTTTTTTGGCGCCACTGTAGAGATTGATTGTACCAAAGCCTATGCAACCGCAAAATCGCTGAACACTTCCTTTTTTATCTACTATTTACACAAAACGTTGGTTGCCGTCAATGCCACCGAATCATTTCGCTACAGGATTTCGGATGATCATATATATATTTATGACCAAATTAATGCTTCTGCAACTATTGGCAGAGAAGATGGAAGTTTCGGATTTTCTTTAATCGAATACAACTCTGATTTTGGTATTTTTACTGCGACTGCATTGGCGGAGATTGAAAGAATACAAAACACGACCGGTCTTTTCACCCGAACATTTACGGATGATAATGTAATCCATTTTTCGGCAATTCCGTGGTTGGATTTCACTTCGTTATCGCATGCTAGAAGTTATACTTTCCCGGATAGCTGCCCGAAGATTTCTTTTGGAAAAATGAAAATTGCTGAAAACGGCAAGAGAACCATGCCAATGTCAATTCATGTACATCATGGATTAGTAGATGGTTTACATTTAGGACAATTTGTAGATTGTTTTCAGGAATTGATGAATCGTTCATTATAAAATTTTTTGTTAAAATTTCGGAATGATTTTTGTAGGTAAAGCTATATGAAAAATATTTTACTCTTCTTGCTACTGATCTACCAATCAACATTGTTAAGTCAAACAGTATTGACCTCCTATCCTTTAGATTTAAAGAAATCTGAAGAAAATAATCAGATTTTGAATGCTGAAAACACAATAACACATGATGTTTTTGCTTTTATAGCAAACAAGCAGAATATTACTATTTTAAAATACAATAGCGCTTTGTTCTTGACCAATCAATATACTGGTTCGATCTTAAATTTAGAAAACAAATCAATAATTGGATATAGTTTTAGCGAAGATGGAAATCCAACTCTTTATTGGTCTTCAATGGATTTTAATGAAATTATACTGATCAAATATTATTTAGAAAACAAAACTTTTAAGGCTTTAAAATTTAGATTTCCTTCTTCAAATCATTATGTTATAACCTCTTTTCAGAAGAATAATTTATTCTATCTCCTTTCTAAAAATCTATCAGAACAAACTTTAACTCTTTATGCTTTTAAAAATGGAAGAGCTGAAGAAAAAACATTTGATTTTTCAGACTTTCTTTTTCAAAATAAAAATACACAAAGAATACCTTTTAATAAAGTTATAGAAGCCTTTCCTATTGAAAAAATGGAAGTTGACGATTACAATCCGTTATTCAAAAGCACGCAGAAAAGCAAAGTTTATATGCTCGATGAGCGCATTATCATAACATTAGATCATAATCCTAAAAAAACACAAGTCTTTGATCTTAATTTCAAAAACCATATTATAACCGAAAAAAACTTCGCTCAACCCATTCCAAAAAAAGCAGCGCGATCATCAAACTCTTTTTTTTATGAAAACAAAATATTTCAGGTTAATGCCAATGTAGATGGTTTTTTGTTTGATGTAAAAGACTATGATTCTGGTTTGACTATAAAAACCATTACTGTTTCTAAAAATGATACAATTCGTTTCAAAAACTCCCCATTATTAATACAAAGAGAGAATGGAAAGCCAAAAGAATTAAACAAAACGAAAAAATTCCTGCAGTATTTGTCTAATTTAGATATTGGTGTATCGGTTTTTAAAAACAAAAAACACACTTTAATTACATTTGGAGGAACTCCAAAAAATGATTTTGTGGATTATTATTCAAGGAATAATGTCAGTTTTGGGCAATCCGATGATGAATTTGAGCAAATGTTTCCGCAAAATAATTTTTCACCTAATATTCATACAGAAACTGTTTTTTTTGAAAGCAGCTGGGACAAAAATTTTGAGTTTAACAATCAGCAATCACCACCACTTGCTATTGATACTATTTCCTATTTTTTAAGTCAGCATAAAGAAGTGGCTTTAGAAAATATAATAAAATTTAAAGATTATTTTATTTTGGGTTACTACGACAGTGCCACAAAAGAATATGTTATGCGTAAATTTAAAGATGGATATAATTGAATATAAATCAACTTTATTGAAATATTTTCTAGCGAGAATACTTAAATTTATTCCAAATGCATTATGTTTTCTCGGTTTCAAAAAAAAGGAAACGAATTATTTTTGTAACTTTACTTAAAACATACTGCCATGCTATCAAAAAATATAGAACACGCGCTGAACAATCAGATTAGAATTGAAGCTGAATCATCCCAAACCTATCTTTCTATGGCTTCATGGGCCGAAACTCATGGTCTGGAAGGGATTTCGAAATTTATGTATGCACAATCCGATGAGGAACGTACACACATGCTTAAGTTGGTGAAATATATAAACGAGCGTGGAGGTCATGCTCGAGTTTCTGAATTGAAAGCACCAAAAACGAGTTATGAAACCTTCAAAGAAATGTTTGAAGAATTGTACAAGCACGAACTTTTTGTTTCTGATTCGATTAACGAATTGGTTCACATTTCCTTTTCTGAAAAAGATTATGCCACACACAACTTTTTACAATGGTACGTAGCCGAACAAATTGAAGAAGAAGCTCAAGCTAAACTTATTTTGGATAAAATAAATCTAATTGGTGATGATAAAGGTGGTTTGTATTTATTTGACAGAGATATTCAACAGCTGACTTTAAACAGCGAGACATCTAAAGGCTCTAAATAGCGAGACACTCTTTAGAATAAATAGTGTAACTTGATTTTAATGCTGCCGAAATTGAGTAAAAAGGATAAAAAGAAGGAAAAGAAAAAGGATAAAAAAAAACTCCTCAAAAACGGATCTGCTAAAGAAAACCTCAAGTCCGAATGCTGTGAAAAATATAAAAAAGGAGAACATAAACGTTGCAAGAATTGCCCTAAATTTGATTTACGCAAAAAAAATAGTGGTTAGTAATTAGTTTACAGTTCTAATAGCTAATAAAAAACCATCGAGGTATATCGATGGTTTTTTATTAGGTTTTCAGTCATAGTTTGCAACAGTACAATAACTGCAGACATGAGACCGAAAACGGGGACTGAATACTGATCACTAAAAACTATTTCCCCAAAAGAAGCACATCATTTACCACTACTTCGGTAACATAGCGCTTTTCACCATTTTTATCATCATAACTTCTATGGGTCAATTTTCCTTCAATGGCAATTTCCTTTCCTTTAGTAACATATTTTTCTATAATTTCAGCCGTTTTCCCCCAAGCCACAAGTTTGTGCCATTGGGTTTCTTCTACTTTTTCTCCTTTGTCGTTTTTATAGCTTTCGTTTGTTGCTAATGTGAAATTGGCTAGTTTTTTTCCTCCGTCAAAAGTTTTGATTTCTGGATCATTTCCTACATGTCCAATTAACTGTACTTTGTTTCTTAATGTGCTCATGGCGTGTAAAATTTAAATGTTAGTGTATATGTAATTTTTTTATTGTCATTGTAATTGCTATTGAAATTGTTTCAAATCAACATTGCAAAGATGCGATGCCTTCCAAAAAGTATTCGGTTACTAACTGTTTACTTTCGGTTGTAACTATTTGTAAACGTTTGTAAATGGAAAAATTTAGTTATATTTGATAGAAATCAACTTCTTATGTTAGCCAAAATAAAAAAAGTAGAATTACGAAATCTAAAGATTGAAGACTACAAGGAATTAAAAAAATCAATGGTAAAGTCCTATCCTGAACTTGCTGATTCGTATTGGAAAGAAAAAGACATTGAAAGATTACTTGACTTATTTTCTGAAGGGCAATTTGTAATTATTGCAGATAAGAAAGTGGTAGGCGCTGCATTATCATTAATTGTACCCGAGATTTTAGTTGATAAAAACCCGGATTACGCTAAAATAACAGGGAATTACACTTTCTCTACACACAATCCAAAAGGGGAAATATTGTATGGAATTGATGTATTTATTCATCCTGACTATAGGGGTTTACGGCTTGGCAGACGATTGTACGATGCGCGAAAAGAATTGTGTGAGAAACTGAACCTAAAGGCTATTGTTTTTGCTGGAAGAATACCAAATTACAGTAAATACGCCAAAGAGCTGACCCCAAAAAAATATATCGAAAAAGTAAAACTAAAAGAATTGCACGATTCCGTACTTTCCTTTCAGTTGAGTAATGATTTTCACGTGATGAGAATTATGAAAAACTATTTGGCAGGAGACATCGATTCCAAAGAATTTGCGGTTTTATTAGAATGGAATAATATTTATTATGACGAAAGTCCGCAATTAATAAATACCCAAAAAAGTATCATCAGACTTGGATTAATTCAGTGGCAAATGCGTCCGCTAATAAACTTAGAAGCTTTATTTGAACAAGCTGAATTTTTTATTGATGCCGTATCCGGTTATAAAAGTGATTTTGCCCTTTTTCCGGAGTTGTTTATTGCTCCACTTATGGCTGATTACAATCATTTAGCCGAACCTGATGCCATTAGAGAGCTTGCAAAATATGCAGACCCCATTCGCAAAAAATTTCAGGAATTTGCCATCTCATATAACATTAATATCATTTCTGGAAGCATGCCTTATTTAGAAAATGGCACGTTGTACAATGTTGGATTTCTTTGTAAAAGAGACGGAACCTCTGAAATGTATTATAAGATCCATATTACTCCAAATGAAGTCCTGCATTGGGGAATGAAAGGTGGCTCACAAATTAGAACTTTTGATACTGATTGTGGAAAAATAGGCATCATGATTTGTTATGATGTTGAGTTTCCGGAAATGGCGCGATTAATGGCCGATGAAGAAATGAATATTTTATTTGTACCGTTTTTAACCGATACACAAAGTGGTTACATCAGAGTCAAACACTGTGCACAAGCCCGAGCCATAGAAAACGAATGTTATGTAGCCATTGCAGGATGTGTTGGAAATCTTCCAAAAGTGAACAATATGGATATTCAATATGCACAAACCGCTGTTTTCACTCCATCGGATTTTGCATTTCCCAGCACCGGAATAAAAGCGGAAACCACTCCTAATACTGAAATGACTTTGATTGTAGACGTGGATTTGAATTTGCTTAAAGAGCTTCACGAACACGGAAGCGCCAGAATCTTAAAAGATCGCAGAACTGATTTGTACGAAATTAAAAAAATCAATCCATGAATAAAACCTGCTTAGAATGTGGAGAGAAAATTGTAGGTCGCGAAGACAAAAAGTTTTGCAGTGACGGTTGTCGTAATGCCTACAACAATAAAATAAACAAAGATAGTACTAATTTTATGCGCAACATCAACAATAAGTTACGCAAGAATTACCGTGTTTTGTCAGAACTTAATATTGAAGGAAAATCAAAAACCACTCGGGCAAAACTTCTGAGCAAAGGTTTTGATTTTGAGTTTTTTACCAATATTTTACAAACTAAAACTGGGAATACCTACTATTTCCTGTATGACCAAGGCTATATGTTTTTGGACAATGATTATTATATGCTAGTCAAAAAAGACATTTAAATACCCCAAACCTATCTAACCAAAAATGAAAAAAGATAATTCCTCAATTTTCGCCACTTTATTTCTCCTAGGAATTCTTGGGCTGATTTACTTTACCATGATGCCGCATTGGACTTCAGATGAAGAAGGTCCTCTTTCTGAATTTTCGACCAAGAGAGCTTTAAAACAAGTGGAAGCCATTTCAAAACAACCCCATTATGTAGGTTCCAAAGAACATGAAGTGGTTGCTAATTATCTCGTAAAAGAGCTGAACAAGTTAGGACTGGAAACTTCCGTTCAGGAAGGATATACCTTGAGCGATTGGGGAAATTTAGTACAATCAAAAAATATATTAGCTCGAATAAAAGGAACTTCTAACTCTAAAGCTTTGTTATTGCTTACCCATTATGACAGCGCACCACATTCCTACTCCAAAGGGGCAAGTGATGCGGGTTCCGGTGTAGCGACAATCCTGGAGAGTGTTCGCGCTTTTTTATATTCCAAAACCCCTCATAAAAATGACATTATCATTCTGTTTTCAGATGCGGAAGAATTAGGGTTAAATGGCGCAGCATTGTTTGTCACAAAACACCATTGGGCTAAAGAAATAGGTTTGGTACTTAATTTTGAAGCGCGTGGTTCTTCCGGACCCAGCTATATGTTGATGGAAACCAATAAGGGAAATGCCGGATTGGTAAAAGAGTTTGCTGCCGCAAAAACGACTTTTCCAGTTTCAAATTCCTTGATGTACAGCATTTATAAAATGTTACCTAACGACACCGATTTGACCGTTTTCAGAGAACAAGGCAATATTCAAGGGTATAATTTTGCTTTTATCGATGACCATTTTAACTATCACACCGCTCAGGATGACATCAATCATTTAAACAAAAATACTTTAGCACATCAAGGCACTTATTTAATGCCGCTATTGAATTATTTCTCAAATGCCGATTTAAATACGACGCAAGCCAGCGAAGATCACGTCTATTTTACCATTCCATATACTTTTATAAACTATCCTTTTAGCTGGGTTTTACCAATGGTGGTAATCGCATTGGCACTGTTTATTTTCCTGTTATTTTTAGGAAGAGCCAAGCGTATTTTATCATTCCGCGAAATTGGGATAGGATTTATACCATTTTTAAGCTCCCTGATCGGTACTGGATTAATTACTTTTTTTGGTTGGAAAGCATTGCTGATCTTGTACCCGCAATACACGGATTTACTCAACGGATTTACCTATAACGGACACGCCTACATTGCGGCATTTGTGCTTTTGGCATTGGCAATAACTTTAGCATTTTACAACCGTTTTTCTGCCAAAAAAGTGACCATGAATCATTATGTCGCCCCATTATTTATTTGGATTGTGATTAATGGAGCTTTGGCTTTTAGTTTACAAGGAGCCGGATTCTTGATTATTCCTGTTTATTTTGGATTATTTTTATTTGCTGCATTTATCATTACCCAAAAATCCCGTAAAATATTAAGTCTTACTTTTAGCATTCCGGCTTTGATAATCATAGCGCCTTTTATCCAGATGTTTCCTATCGGTTTGGGGTTAAAAGTGCTGTTTGGAAGCGCTGTTCTTACTGTTATGACCTTTGGATTATTGTTGCCTGTTTTTGGGGCTTTCGCCAAAAAGGGAATCTGGTCTTTAGTATTTTTTGTACTTGCTATTGGCTTTTTTGCGAAAGCACATTCTGAATCAGGTTACGAATATGGAAAAGCCAAATCAAACAGTTTATTGTATGTCTACAATGCCGATACAGACAAAGCCAATTGGGCAACGTATGACACCAATCTTGATTCCTGGACCAAAGGCTATTTGGGTAAAAACCCAAAAGAAGCAATGGCTTTGAATGAAACACCATTGTTCAGCAAATACAATTCTGGTTTTACCTATGCAGCCGAAGCTCCTAAAAAAGGGATCCTCAAACCAAATATAGAATTCCTGGAAGACCGAGTGGTTGGTAATCAAAGGTATTTGAAAATAAAAATTTCCCCTAATAGAAACGTCAATCGCTATGATATTTTTGCCAATGAAAAAATGGCTATTCATAATTTCAAAGCAAATGGCGTGACTACTTTAGGTCAGAAAAATTCACTTTACCAACGAAAAGGAAAGAAAATATTGAGTTATTATGTAGTTGGAAACATACCTTTGGAAATGCAGTTCAGCGTAAATGTCGCAACGGTTTTAGATATGGAACTGATGGAAAGTTCTTTCGATTTAATGACTAATCCTTTATTTGGAATAGCAAAAAGAGAAAACTGGATGATGCCAACTCCTTTTGTTTTGAATGATGCTGTGGTAATCAAACAAAAAATAAAACCAAGTCCGTTATCAGTTGTAAATACTTTGGAAAATACGATTGCAAATTCTATTGTAAAAGATAGTATGACAGTTGTTAAAGACAGTTTGAAAAAACCATAATAAAACTATCTCATCACAAATTGTGATGAGATATTCTTTAAGGTCATAAATTGTGACCACATATAAAAAGAAACGTAACAGTAACCCCTTTTGCTTTCACGGAACAAGGCGTAGCGATGTTAAGTGGTATTTTAAATTCGGAAGTGGCGATTCATGTAAATATCGCTATCATGCGTACTTTCGTCATGATTTGGAAATACGCTTTGGAGCACAAAGAATTTAACGAAAAATTGCTTGAAAGAGAAGCTAACTACGACAAGAAATTTAGTGATATTTATGAAGCACTAAATTACCTCATCAAAAAAGATGAAAAAGAAACAACACAGAAAGAACGAAAACAAACTGGTTACTAATTTTGAGACTATGGCAATAACAAGAAGGAAGTTCATTAAGACTGGACTTATTGCAGCAACGGGATTAATTTTGGCAGATGTCTTTTGGATTGAAAAATTTTTCATAGAAACTAATGAATTCTATATTGGTTCTGCAACAAAGGACACAAAAAACATAAAAGTTATTCAAATCTCCGACTTGCACCTACAATCAATAAATTACCAACTGACTCAACTGGCAAACAAAATCAACAAACTTCAACCTGATTTGATTTTAATTACAGGGGACGCAATAGACAAAACCAAAAACATTTCCTTACTGGATGAGTTTTTAAAGCTAATAGAGCGAGATATAAAAAAAGTTGCAATTTTAGGAAATTGGGAATATTGGGGAAATATTGATATCAATAAATTGGATTTAATCTACGCAGACAATAATTGCACTTTACTAATTAATCAAACGAAACGATTTTTATTTAATAATGAAACCATATCTATAACTGGTGTTGACGATTTTTTAGGTGGAAAATCCGATTTTGATATGGCAATCAAAGAATATAAAAAAAGTGATTACCATATAATTTTAAACCATTGCCCACAATACAGCGACGAAATATCAAAACAACTAAAAAAAGACATCAATGTGGATTTTATTCTATCTGGCCATACGCATGGCGGGCAAATAAATTTATTTGGTTTCGCTCCTTTTTTGCCACAAGGAAGTGGAAAATATATCAAAGGTTGGTACAACAACAATAATACAAAACTATATGTTTCAAAAGGGATTGGCACAAGTATAATTCCCGCACGATTAGGAGCTAGGGCAGAAATAGCGCTATTTCATTTAAAAAAATAAAAAATGACAAAAATTAGTATTCTGGGTTGCGGTTGGTTGGGTTTACCTTTGGGGATAGCCTTACTCGCAGCAGAGTTTTCAGTAAACGGCACGACGACTTCGACAGAGAAATTAGCGGTATTAGAAAATGCCGGAATTAAGCCTTTTTTAATTGTACTTTCAGAAAACAAAACCACTGGAAACCTGACTGATTTTCTAGAAAAATCAGAAATTTTAATCATCGATGTTCCGCCAAGACTTCGTGGTTCAGAGACAGAAAATTTTGTATCAAAAATTAGAAATATAATTCCGTTTATAGAAAAATCATTTGTTAAAAACGTACTTTTCATCAGTTCGACATCGGTTTATAATGATGCCGATGCGTTTGTTACTGAAGAAACAATTCCGAAACCGGAAACTGAAAGCGGTAAGCAATTGTTGGAGACCGAACAGCTTTTGCTGAGCAATAACAATTTCAAAACTACAGTATTGCGTTTTGGCGGCTTAATTGGCGAAGACCGTCATCCGATACATTTTCTGGCCGGTCGTGAAAATTTGGATAATCCCGATGCACCGATTAATTTAATTCATCAGGAAGATTGCATCGGTATTATTCTAAAAATCATAGAAAATGATTCTTGGAACCAAACTTTTAATGCAGTAACTCCTTACCATCCTTCGCGAGAAATTTATTATACTCAAAAAGCTATGGCTTTGAATTTGGCTTCTCCAAAGTTTAATAATGAAAATAATTTTGGCGGAAAAATAATTCTGAGTGATACGTTAGAAAACGTTTTAAATTATACTTTTACGAAACCAAATTTATAATGTGAGAACTAAAATTAAGAATGCTTTTTCGTCTAAAGTTAATGCCATTGGATTACCTGTTTTGGCTTTATGCTGGGTCAGTTTTTTTTGGGGAACTACTTGGATTGCGTCAAAAGAAGGCGTAAAACACATGCCGGCTTTGCAACTCGCTGCCATTAGACAATTCATTGGCGGGTTGCTGTATATTTCCTTTTTCTTATTCAAAAAAACACCTTGGCCGAAAGGAAAACAATGGAAAACCATTGTTATTTTAAGCATCCTTAATTTTGTTTTGAGTAACGGATTAAGCACTTGGGGCGTGAAATACATCAGCAGCGGACTGGGAGCAATCATAGGAGCTATTGTGCCTTTATGGATTGTAATCATTACTTTTTTTAGAGGAGAACGATTGGCAAGACTAACGGTTATCGGTTTAATTATCAGTTTTGGTGGCGTCTGCGTTATCTTTTACGATCATTTGAGTGATTTTATGATTCCTGATTTTAGATTTGGGATTATACTGTCATTAATCGCTACATTAACTTGGGCATTTGGCTCGTTATATACAAAGAAAAAAGCTGCCAGTTTTAATCCGTATTTTAGTTTGGGACTGCAAATGTTTATATCTAGTATTTTACTTTTCGCGTACAATGGAGCAACAGGAACTTCGGTTAGTTTGAGTGCTGTTCCAGCAATTTCATGGTGGTCAATTGCCTATTTAGTTGTTTTTGGTTCGGTACTTACTTTCATTGCCTTTATCTATGCGCTTCAAAATCTTCCTGCTGAAATAAGCAGTATTTATGCGTATATCAATCCAATTATAGCCGTGATTTTAGGCGCTGTAATTTTCGGCGAAGTACTCAATGCTGCCATTGCAATTGGCGGCGGAGTTACGTTGTTTGGATTATATATGGTCAATTATTCGTTGAGAAAAACACGTAAAAACAATAGCGAAATCCTGTAAAAACAAAAGTCCCATTCGACAGTGTCAAATGGGACTTTTTTATACTTGTATGTATTTCTACCAGATTCTTACACGCTTTTCAGGTGCAATATACATTCCGTCATTTGCTTTAATATCAAACGCTTTATAGAACGTATCTATGTTTTGCAAAGGAACATAAGCACGGTACATTCCTGGAGAATGCGGGTCTGTTTTTACTTGATTTTTCAAGGCTTCATCACGCATTTTTGAACGCCAGATAGTCGACCAAGAAATGAAGAAACGTTGTTCTGGAGTATATCCGTCGATTAATCCCGGATTTCCGTTTTCTTTCAAATACAATTGTAAACCATCATAAGCGGCATTTACTCCACCTAAATCTCCGATGTTTTCTCCTAACGTAAATTTACCATCTACGAAAGTTCCTGGAATAGGTTGCAAAGCGCTGTATTGTGCCGCAAGTGCTCCTGTCAAAGCAGAGAATTGTTTCAAATCTTCTGCAGTCCACCAGTCTACTAAGTTTCCGTCAGCGTTGTAACGGGAACCTGAATCATCAAAACCATGTGAAATTTCATGACCAATAACACCTCCAATTCCACCATAATTTACTGCTTCATCCGCTTGGTAATTGTAAAAAGGCGGTTGTAAAATCGCTGCTGGGAATACAATCTCGTTATTGGATGGATTGTAATAGGCATTTACCGTTTGTGGAGACATTCCCCATTTATCTTTATCAACTGGTTTGTTCAACTCAGCTATATTCTCATTGAAACGCCATTGCGCCATGCTTTTCGCATTTTCGAAATACGTTCCTCCTTCTTCTGGACTTTTAATCGTCAAGGCTGAATAATCTTTCCATTTGTCAGGATAGCCAATTTTAATTCTTGATTTATGCAGTTTAGCAAGCGCGCTCACCTTTGTTTCTGCAGACATCCAAGACAAATTATTGATTCTGTTTTCGAAAGCTGAAAATATATTTTTGATCATTTTCTCCGCTTTGGCTTTGGCTTCAGCCGGAAATTTTTTCTCTACATATAATTTTCCTAAAGCTTCTCCAACCGTTCCATTGATGGTTTGAAGTGCTCTTTCGTCACGTGGTCTTTGACTTACAGCACCCGTTAACGTTCTTCCGTAAAACTCCCAGTTTGCGTTTTCAATTTCAGTTGATAATTGGCTTGAAGCTCTGTTCAACAAACTCCAACGCATGTATGCTTTCCAGTCTTCTACTTTATTTTCTTTAAATATAGCTTCTAAAGCGGTCATGTATTTTGGTTGCGACACAATAACGGTATCTACTTTTGCCAATCCAATTTTTGTGAAATAATTATTCCAGTTGATTGATGGAGTTAATTTACTCAAATCACTCAATGTCATTGGATTGTATGATTTACGACGATCTCTGCGTTCTACCCTGTCCAATCTTGGTTTAGACATTGCAATTTCAAGAGCCAGGATTTTTTCAGCATTCATTTTTGCAACTGCTGGTTTATCACCAAGGTATTGCAACATTTTAGCAACGTGTAAAAGATATTTCGCACGTTTCTCTTTGGAATCGGCATCTTCAGAAACATAATAATCTCTATCCGGCAAACCTACGCCTCCAGGACCTAAATTAATCACGTTTCTACTGCTGTTCTTTGCATCAGTCCCTACACCGGCACCCATAAATCCAATCCCGCCAATAGGTTCCATTTCGATCAATAATGCCTCTAAATCTTTGGCGTTTTTAACCGCGTCTATTTTTTTTAAGTACGGTTTCAAAGGCGCAATACCTAACTTATTTCTTCCTACGGTATCAAGAATAGATTTGTATAAATTAATCGCTTTGCCTTGATCTGTATTCGATTTGTAGCTCGGATTTGTTGTCGCTTCTTTTAGAATTGCCAATGCATCAGCATCTGTTTTTTGACGCAATTCATCAAAACTACCCCAACGGGTTCTATCAGCTGGAATCTCCGTATTATCCAACCAAGTTCCGTTTACATAACGAAAGAAATCGTTACTTGGCTTTACGCCCTTATCCATGTAATTAACATTGATTCCCGGTTCTTTAGCTGCCGGAGCATTCTGTGCTTGACTCACCGCAAAACCCATAATTGCAGGAATCACAAAAAGCAATTGCTTATTGCTGGTTTTTTTCATTTTTTTTTGTTTTTTAGTTATCTTAACAAAGCTATTAATAAATAATCTGATTTTTAGTTAAAATTTATTATTTACTAATACATCTTTATTGGACTCCAAAATTTCTAAAAGGTTTAATTAAAACGAGAATTAATTTCATGTCCTTTATTTCGAAGGAATCTATCTGAACTAAGTATTGTGTGAGGTCAAACGCATTAAAAATGGAACCACATAGAAACATAGAATTTAATTTTTGTAGGAATAAAGACTATGTTTCTATGTGGTTTAAACTTTAATATTAATGCGTTTGACGTGAGTATTGTGTTAATTTGAATTAAAAACAAATCTCGTTTTCGTATTTTTGCATCAAAATAGCGTTATGTCAGAGTTTTTCAAAAAATACCGACTCTTTTTCGGAGTCTTCCTTGTTCTTTCGGCAATCATTTTATCCTTATTTTATTCGGCTTTAAAGCCAAAAAAAACACTTCCAATTTATAATCCTGTGGATGTAAATCCTGAATTAGTGGACAGCACCGTTCAATACAAAAGCAAGTATCATACGATTGCTGACTTTTCGTTTGTCAACCAAAACGGAAAAACCATCACCCAAAAAGATTATGAAGGAAAAATATATGTGGCTGATTTTTTCTTTACCACTTGCGGCTCCATTTGCCCAAAAATGACCTCCAATTTATCCGATATTCAAAAAGCTTTTGCTAATAATCCAAAGGTGAGATTATTATCACATACCGTTTTCCCGGAGACTGACAGCGTTCCCGTTTTGAAGGCTTACGCCAAAAAACATCATGTTGATGATGCCAAATGGAATTTAGTCACCGGAGATAAAAAAGAAATTTACGCAATGGCCAGAAAATCCTATTTGGCCGTGAAACTGGGAAAACCAAGCGAACTATATGATATGGTTCACACCGAAAATTTTGTTTTGGTCGATACTAAAAAAAGAGTTCGTGGTTTTTATGACGGCACCAACAAAGAAGACATCAAAAGATTAATCGAAGATATTACTTTTTTGAGCAACGAATAAAGCACTTTTAAGGTTATGTAAATCGCTTATAATCTGATTGAAAAACCCAGCAAAACAAACTATTGCCCGATTCTTAAATTTATCCAAAAAAACTACAAAATTGACAATTATCATTTTTTTTAGTTTTATAATATGTACTTTTGCAATCTTAATTCAATCTAAATAAGACTTGCAAACAACGATACATTCTCTAAAAAAAGGTGAAAAGGCCATTATCAAAGATTTTGATATTGACATTGTTCCATTGAAATTACTAGAAATGGGATGTTTGCCGGGAAATATGGTTGAACTGCTTCAAATTGCTCCTTTTGGCGATCCTTTATACCTTAATATTAATGGCTCACACGTTGCTATCCGCGTGGAAACAGCGCGTGAAATTGAAGTTGAAATACTAAAAAACAACTTATAATGACCAATCAAAATATCAATGTTGCTTTAATCGGAAATCCTAACACGGGGAAAACTTCCGTTTTTAATCAGTTGACAGGCCTTAATCAACAAGTGGGAAACTACCCTGGAATTACGGTTGAAAAAAAGATTGGTTTTTGCAAATTACCCAATAATGTTAAAGCTAACATTCTGGATTTACCAGGGACATACAGCCTGAATGCAAGTTCGATTGATGAAAATGTAGTCATTGAATTATTACTGAATAAAAACGATAAATTATATCCGGACGTAGCGCTTGTAGTTACTGATGTTGAAAATCTAAAACGAAATTTACTGCTTTTTACCCAAATAAAAGACCTTGAAATTCCCACAATATTAGTCATAAACATGGCGGATAGAATGAAATTTAAAGGAATCACATTAGACATTCCGTATCTTGAGGAGCACTTAAAAACAAAAATCGCACTGATCAGTTCGAGAAAAAATTTTGGGATTGATGAATTGAAAAAATTGATTGTCAGTTATAAAACTATTTCCAGCGAACCATGCCTGAATGCGTCAAGTATCGACCCTGAATATTTCAATAGTTTGCGCAAAGCATTTTCTAACCAATTGTTATACAAATTGTGGCTGGTAATTACGCAGGACGTCAATTTCCTGAATTTAGAGCGAAATGAAATCCGAAGTTCGTTTACTAAATCCCATTCGGATTTAAAACGTTTGCAACAAAAAGAAACCATAAAACGCTATCAATTCATCAATGATGTTTTGAAAGAAGGATTAAAAATAGACACCACTATTGCTAAAGATTTCCGAAGCAAACTGGATCGCGTTCTGACACATAAAGTATGGGGATATGTAATTTTCTTCCTGATTTTGTTTGTTATTTTCCAATCTATTTTCGAATGGTCTAAAATCCCGATGGATTTCATTGATGGCACTTTTGCTACGTTGAGCACTCTTGCTGCCGAAGAATTACCGGCAGGAGTTTTAACCAATTTAATTTCACAAGGAATCATTCCCGGAATAGGAGGAATTTTGATATTTATTCCACAAATTGCCTTCCTGTTTATGTTTATTTCGATTCTTGAAGAAAGTGGCTACATGAGTCGAGTCGTTTTCCTGATGGATAAAATCATGCGAAAATTTGGTTTATCGGGTAAAAGTGTGGTGCCACTTATCTCTGGAACTGCCTGTGCTATTCCTGCAATTATGGCCACTAGAAATATCGAAAACTGGAAAGAAAGATTGATTACCATTCTGGTAACACCATTTACAACCTGCTCTGCCAGATTGCCTGTTTATGCCATTATTATTGCACTGGTAATTCCGGATAATCGCGTTTTTGGTTTTCTGAACATGCAAGGAATGACCTTGATGCTGTTGTACCTTTTGGGTTTTGGAATGGCTATTTTTTCAGCTTACATTTTGAATAAAATCCTTAAAATAAAAGGAAAAACATACTTCGTAGTAGAAATGCCTAATTATAAATTACCACTTTTCAAGAACGTGGGAATCAATGTAATCGAAAAAACAAAAGCCTTTATTTTTGGAGCTGGAAAAATCATTTTAGCCATTTCTATTGTATTGTGGTTTTTAGCATCATACGGGCCCGGCAAAAAATTCAATAATGCAGAAACAATTGTTACTGAAAACACCAAGCAAAATCCGCTGTCAGAAGCAGAGTTTGAGAATGCTGTGGCTTCACAAAAACTAGAAAACTCTTATATTGGATTAATGGGAAAAACCATTGAACCAGCAATTTCACCTTTAGGTTACGACTGGAAAATAGGGATTGCCATTATCAGTTCCTTTGCTGCCAGAGAAGTATTCGTAGGAACATTGGCTACGATTTACAGCGTAGGCGGCAGTGATAATGAAGTAACAATCAAAAATAAAATGGCTGCCGAAATCAATCCGGTAACCGGAGAAAAGATTTTCAACTTTGCCTCCGGAATATCATTGCTGTTGTTTTATGCTTTTGCCATGCAATGCGCCAGTACACTTGCAGTTACAAAAAAAGAAACCAATTCATGGAAATGGCCCGCTGGACAATTGATCTTCATGTCCGGATTTGCCTATGTAGTGGCTTTAATTGCTTATCAAATTCTAAAATAAACGATTATGGATATTCAAGAAATAATTGCTTTTATCGCTTTGGGAATTGCCCTTGCTTTTTTGATCAAAAAATTCTTTTTCAAAAAGAGAAAATCAGATAAAAATTGCAGTAGTGGTGATGATTGTGGTTGTCATTAAAAATCCTATTTTTCTATTTTAAATAGAGTTACTTTAAAATACAACAGGGTTAAACTTTCCTTAAAAAGATAAAAAAAATCTTTCTATAATTTATAGAAAATCACTTTTTTTTGACTAAATTTACTACAGTAAAAAATAAGTTTTTAGACTCAAAATCAGTCGTTTCCGTTTTTTAGCTTTAAAAAAATGCTTTCAGATTTGAACTTGAATCTAATTTGGCTTTTGAACATAATTTCAGCATTATCCCTAAGTAATTGAAATTATAGAACTATTATGAATTGGTAATTCGCATACGATTAGACTATCATAATTTTTAGTAAAAAATCTGACAAATACGTTATAAATATCTTTAATCCCATTGAAAATATTTCTCGTTTTGGGATAGATCTAATAGGAATATGTAGTGCCATTTTTAGATAGACTTCTTTTAATAACTTAAAGAGAACTGTCTTTTGATTTCATCATTATTCTTTTCACTGACTACTTTTTCTAAAAAAAACATATTAAGTAGTTCAATGAAAACTTCTTATAATTATTACGTTGCAATTGATTTCAAACCAAAAAATGAACCAATATCAACTGATCATGAAAAAGTATGCCTCGATAGTGTTTTTTATGCTAAACATCACGTTTCTTTTTGCACAAAAAGAAATCTCGGGTTTTGTACTAGATAATGCTGGTATTGCGATGTCAGGCGTTAACGTCACCGAAAAAAGAACAAACAACAGCGTTTCCACTGATATCAATGGAGCATACAAGATTAATGTTAAGGAAGGAGCTATTTTGGTCTTTAGTTACTCTGGTTTTTCTAAGCAGGAACACGACACAACCGATTCTATTCTAAATGTTTTTTTATCTGAAGGAGGCGGACAAAATCTTAACGAAGTTGTGGTTACCGGAACAAGAGCTGTACCCAGAAGCAATACCACGACTACACTTCCTATTGATGTAGTATCATTTGAAGAACTGACTTCAACCGGACAGGCAACTTTTGACAAAGCATTACAATACAAAATACCATCTTTCAATACCGTTCAAACTCCTGTAAATGATGCCACTTCATTACTTGATCCATACGAAATTAGAAATATGGGACCCAGCAGGACGTTAATCCTTATCAACGGAAAAAGAAAAAATTTAAGCTCCTTACTTTATGTTCAAGCCTCTCCAGGACGTGGAGAAACTGGTGCCGATATTTCTGCAATACCAATAGATGCCATAGAAAGAGTTGAAATTCTTCGTGATGGCGCATCGGCTCAATATGGTTCAGATGCAATAGCCGGGGTAATCAATATTATCTTAAAAAAAAGAACCGATGATGGTTCCGTAACTGTAAGAACAGGCATTACGGCAGAAGGTGATGGCGAAATGCTAGGCGTGAGTTTGAACAATGGATCTACTGTAGGCGAAAAAGGTTTTGTAAATTACACGCTAGATTTTTCAAAAGTGAACTTGGCCAACAGACCCGGAAAAGTAGATGCTGATGGAGATTTTGCCAGTTTCGGCGGCACTATTTCTGGCATTAACACCTTAGCAGATATTAAATCTTTTCTTGCAAAATATCCAGATGCTCAAAACATCAATGAATCTCCACAAACTGCTGCCGTAAAATTTCTGGTAAACGGCGGGTTTGTTTTATCAGATGAAACACAATTGTATTATAATGCCGCTTATGTCTATAAAAAAGTAAATTCTTTTGCCAATTACAGAACACCCTATTGGGGCTATGGAGAGGGAGTTACTTTAAACGATCTTCCCTACTTATTAGACTTCTTTGGAGACGGAACGGCTGCTTCTTACAAAGGGTATCATCCGACATTTATTGGAGATTTGAACGATTACCATGCTAGCTTTGGTTATAAATCTATAAAGAATGGATGGAATACTGATGCCAGCATAACTGCAGGTGGCAATAAGCAAATCTATACCATAGAAAACTCTCACAATAGATCAGATATTCAAGATCCCAATAAGATTAATATATATCGAGAGAACAGTCCCATATTTTTTAAACCGGGAGGAGCTTCGTTTAACCATATTGTAGGTAATTTAGATGTTTCTAAAGTATTATCTGATAAAATAAGTATTGGTTTTGGTTCTGAGGTTAGAACAGAAACTTTTGAAGTGATTGCAGGAGACAAAGCATCTTGGGATGGATTTGGTGCGGACTCATTTGCTGGTAACAGACCCGAGGATTCAGGTAAATGGAATCGTTATAACTTAGGCGGATACTTCGATTTAGCGTATGATTTTACTAAAAATTTCTTAGTAAACGGTACGGTTCGTTATGAAAATTATAGCGATTTTGGGGGAGCAACGGTTTGGAAATTAAGTTCCAGATATAAATTCTCGAATGATAAAATTACGATAAGAGGATCCGTTTCCTCTGGATTCAGAGCACCAACATTACACCAAATTTACACTCAAAAATCACAATATTCATTTGTACCTGACCAAGGGGTCCGAGTTAGTGGAATTATAAACAATGTTTCACCGCAAGCACGCCAATTAGGCATTCCTCCATTAGACGCTGAAAAATCAACAAACATAACTGTAGGAATAGGAGCCAACCCTTTAAAAAAATTAAACTTTACTATAGATTATTATAACATCAAAGTAAAAGACCGGATTATTTTGGGGGATGAAGCAGTAACTTCATTCGGTACCGTTGTCTGGTTTGAAAATTCATTCGATTCGAGAACTTCAGGCTTAGATGTAGTAATGAATTACAGTTCCCTAGTATTAGGAACTGGAGAATTAGGAATCAATTTATCAGGAAACGTAACTTTTGAGAACAAAAGAATTTCACCGGTTGCAAGTGATAATTTTGGAGCAACACTTAACGCATTAATGTTTACATCAAGACCTGAAACAAAATGGATTTTGGGAGCAAATTACAAAATTAAAAAGTTTGACTTATCGCTTAACAACACGTATTTTGGAAAAACAACATTCAAACAAGACGGTTTACATCCAAATTTAAGAACTGAGTTTACTCCAAAAATAGTCACTGATTTAGGAATTAATTACGCTGCAACAGAAAAATTAACAGTAACTCTTAATGTGAACAATATATTAAATGTATTGCCCGAATGGAAATTTAAATCCGAAAACACGTCTGGACAAACAATTTTGAATGATCCTACTCAAGTAAAATCACAATTTAACTTAATTACATTCAATGGCCGTTATTCACAAATGACCTATCAAGGATATCACTTTAGCCAATTAGGGACCTTGTTTAGTTTATCATTAATCTATAAATTCTAATATCAGAATTATTTAAAAAACACGATAGAATCAATAATTTCAATCAAGACAGAACTTCTTAAAAACAAAATAGATGATACGTAGAGAGCACATGTTTTTTTGGATAGTAATTATTATTTTAATGGGAGGAAATCCAATGTCAGCCCAAGAGGGCACCGGGGAGAAGGAATATGCTCTAAAAGCTGATTTTCTGTATCGTTTTGTAGATTATGTTTATTGGAAAAATTATTCTAAAAAACAAACTTTCAAGATTGCTGTTCTGGAGGAAAGCCTAATTACTACTTCATTACTTGACATTACTAAAAACAAAAAAATTGAAGTCAAGGAATATAAAAATTTGAACGAATTAGGTTTTTGCAATATTCTGTTTATTCCTTACAATTGTACCATACCAATTGAAACCATTCTTTCTAAATTTTCCGGTAAACCAGTACTGATTGTGACAGAACAAAATGGTTACGGAAAAAAAGGCACACACGTGAATTTTGTTACAGTCGACAATAAATTAAAATTTGAAGTAAATCTAAAAGCAATAAATAAATCCGGAATAGGAATCAGTTCCTTCTTGCTGAAACATGCAATTATTGTGCAATAATAGTATCAAATTACAAATTTAGATCGTTCAATTTGTGTGTGAATTTGGGTAAAGAAGGAAAAACTTACGAAAAAGTGCATTTACAGTATTAGAAAACAAAAAAAATGATGAATCTACGCAACATTTCCATTAAAAGTAAGCTGGTACTCATGCAGGTCTTCACCTCTGCATTTGTATTAGGGATTTGTATTACCGCTTTTGTATTAATAGATATAAAAGGATTTAAGGACCGGAAGGTCAAGAGTTCCTTTGCCATTGCGCAAGTGGTAGGATTTAATAGTATTTCTTCTCTTGAGTTTATGGATAATGCTTCCGCAAAAAAAATCCTGTCGGAACTAACCGCGCAAAATGATATTTTGAATGTAAACATCCTTGACAAAAAAGGCAACGTTTTTGCGTCCTATACGAAACCTGGCTCCGACCCCAGATATCGGTTTTCAGTTCCTGTGATGGGTGAAAAAAGCTTTTTATTTACCAATCAAAATCTCTTTGTGTACAGCAAAATCAAAAAAGACAAAGAGACTATAGGATTAGTCTGTATTCGCTTTGAATTGTCAGAATTGAATAAAATAAAAATGGATGTTTTACGTATGGGCATCGTATTATTAATAGTCGGAATCGGGCTCGCTTTTTTAATCGCCATTTTCATTAAAAAATACATTTCGAAACCCGTATTGAATTTGGTAACAGGGATACAACAGATTAAGGATACCGGCGATTATAAAATCCGCATGGCTGTTGAAGGGAAAGATGAAATCAGCATCCTTTCCTTGGGGCTTAATGATATGCTTTCAACTATTGAAAAAAGAGACAATGAAGTGGCGCAATCTAAAGAACAACTGAATGAACAAAACGCCCTTTTACAATCTGTTATACAAAACATGGGTGACGGGTTGATTGTAGTTGATGAGAACAGAAAATTCATTTTTTGGAATGCTGCTGGGGAAAGAATAATTGGGATTGGCCCCATGGATATTCCTCAAGAGAGATGGGCTCAAACTTATGGCTTCTTTCTGCCCGATACCAAAACAATTTTTGATACTAATGAATTCCCCTTAGTAAAAGCATTAAATGGTGAAGAGGTGGATAATATGGAAATATTTATCCAAAATTATAAAAAACCCGAAGGTCTTTTTGTTATTGTAACTGCCAGACCATTAAAAAGCCCCTCTGGGGAGATCACTGGTGGGGTTCTGGTTATTCACGACATTACGGAACTAAAAAATTCGGAAAACGAGATTAAAAAACTAAATGAAGAACTGGAACAAAAAGTAACAGAACGCACCGCCCAATTAGCAGAAGCGATTGAAACCCTCCGTAAAAGCGAAGAAAAATATCGTGAAATAGTAGAGAATATAGGCGATGTGGTCCATACATCGGATTATAAAGGTTTTTTTACCTATATCAATCCTGCTTCTATAAAACTAACGGGTTACACGCCAGATGAACTTATAGGGAAACATTTTTCAGAACTTGTAGCTCCGGAGTGGAAAGACCGTGTGGCTGAATTCTATTTAAATCAATTTAAAAATAAAATAGATGAATCCTTGTTTTCATTTCCTATCATTACCAAATCTGGAGAACAAAAATGGGTGGAGCAAACGGTCATGCAGTTACGGGAAGGGAATAAGATAACCGGGCATAAATCTATTCTGAGAGACGTTACGGAACGGAAAGCAGCTGAACAAAAATTGAAAGAAAGTGAAGGTCAATTGCAAACCATATTTAATGAAGCTCCAGATGCCTTAATTGTAATAAATGATGAAGGAATTATCATCAGATGGAATCCGCAAGCCGAAAAAATCTTCGGATGGACATTAGGAGAGGTTCTAGGAAAACCCATGCGAGATTTAATTATTCCTGTGCAACACAGAGAAGCGCATACTAAAGGTTTTGAAAATTTCCTTATAACAGCCGAGGGGCCCATTATTAATAAAACAATTGAAATTACAGCCCTTAACAAACAAAATGTCGAATTTGAGATTGAGTTAACCGTGTCACCGGCAACTATTTTAGGACGATATATCTTCATTGCTTTTATCAAAGACATATCGTTGAGAAAAAAAATGGAAAATGAAAAAATAGAAGCCGACAAATTAGTGCGTCTTAACGAGCTAAAATTGAAATTAATTCTGGAAAATATTGGCGAAGGAATTATTGTAACTGACAGCCAGAAAAGAATTGTTTTATCCAATCGCATGGCAGAAGAAATTATAGGGATAAAACAAGATTCCGCAATGCCAACCACTCTGGATTGGTCAACTAAATATGATCTCTATTATCCTGACGAAGTAACCGTTTTTCCTGCCCAAAACCTTCCATTGGAAAAAGCGTTAAAAGGTGAATCAACGGATGATGTTGAGATAATAATTGAAGATACCGAAACTAAAACCAAAAAACGGGTTGTCATTAGCGGCAGGCCCATAATAGATGAAAACAACTATGTTATAGCCGCCGTTGCAAATATAAAAGATATTACCTATTACAAAGAGCTTGAGGTCGCTTTAGAGGAAAGCGAGCAGAAATATCGGAAATTAATTGGATTTAAAAAGGGATAAAAAAAAGTATTTACTGTACTACTTTTTTAAACTTAAATGAACTTATATACCTTATATGTTAAGAAATTTAAGCCATATAAGGTATATAAGTTCATTTAAGAAAGTGCAATCATTCGCTTTTTTTGCAAGGTTTATTTTATATGAATGTCCGCTGAGCGGGTTATAGTTTTTTTACACACGAATTTTCATATTGAAATAAAAAGCTAAACACTAATTTGTGGAATTCGTGGCGAAATTTTTCTTTGGTATTATTCACGGATAATTATGTTATTTTATATACCCGATTTTTACATAATAATTTTTCGGATTGATTTTGCCCCCTTCTTTTGGATAAGGAAAAACACTAAAGCTTTTTATCTTTTTTTGTTTTTCCGGCAAATATTTAGAAAACCACTGCTTATTTTCTTCTTCGTTTTTCATCGAAAAAACCATCGTGTGATCCTCAACTAATTTTGAATCTTTGTAAACCGAAACTATAACCGAGGCTTCTCCAGCCCAAATACATGTCACACCCTCCGGGCAGCGGGAATCAGAAACGACTGCTGCCAAAACCAAATTAAATCCCTTTTTCTTAAGACACTTTTTCTGGGTTATCTTTAGGGATTGAACGTTTTCTGTTTTGGCGTTTTGTGCGAAAGTTATCGTACCAAGGATCAAAAGAAACAACAGCAATGACTTTTTCATGTTCTTTATTTTTTAAATAGTTTATCCAAAGATAACTCCAAAATAGTTACGTTAATTTTACAAAAAGGTTACTGGCAATTTTATTTGAAATGGTTAAATCTTTGTTGTCCACTTTTATTTTCAAAGACAAATCGAAACTTTCTTTTCCTATTATTTCAATTTTAGAACCCAGTGCGATTCCCTGTTTGTCCAAATATTTTAGAAACTCTGATGAGGTATCTTTAACGCCAACACATATTCCTGCCTGATTTTCGTACAATTCCGAAAGCAATTGTTTTTCGATTTTAACGATTTGACCATTTGCATCAGGAATAGGATCTCCATGTGGATCTTCGGTGGGATTGCCCAGAAAATCATCTAGTTTGTTGATGAGTTTTTCTGATTTGATATGCTCTAATTGTTCCGCAATATCATGGACCTCATCCCAAGAAAAATCTAGCTTATCTACTAAAAAAACTTCCCATAGACGGTGTTTTCTTACGATCATTTTTGCTGTAATTTTTCCGTGGTCAGTCAAAGAAACACCTTGGTATTTTTTATAATTAACCAAGTCTTTTTCGGCTAATTTCTTGAGCATATCAGTCACTGAAGAAGCTTTGGTTTCCATTTTTTCGGCAATAGCATTGGTGCTTATTTCTGAATCTGAAATAATAGTAAGGTGATATATGGTTTTAAGATAATTTTCTTCTGAAAATGTCATTTTTTTATTTTTTTAGCCCTGATTACTTCACTTATTTTTTATTTTTATTGGAGTTCAGTGAACTTCGTTTGAAGCGGTATCCTTTTCCTGCTTTTTTAAGCAGGAAAAGATATAGCGAATAGCAGGAAATAGCTCCTGAAAAATTTAATTTTTTACAATAAGTAACGGAATAGAAATTTTGTGGCGCAATTTGTCAACCGTGGTTCCAAAGACTAAATCCTTGAATCCCGTATGACCGTGAGTTCCCATAACCAAAATGTCAAATTCCCCTTTATTGATGATCTCCGGAATCACTTTATTAGGTTTTCCAAATCCTAATTGTGTTTCAACTTTAAATCCCTTTTCAGTAAGCATTACTTTGTATTCCTCTAATAATTTTTCGTCAATTAACGTTTCGTGATCATCCGTATTTTCACCATAAATCATAGCTCCAACGGTTTCTACCACGTGAATCAAAGTGTATTTTGCTTCTATTCCGCCTAATTCAAAAGCATTATTTAACGCTACCTCATCTGCACTGGAGAAATCGACGGAGACCGCAATATTCTTTCTAGTATAACTTCCCGATTTAGAAAATTGCAATTTTAAACTATGTGGCGAATGATTCTGAATATCTATTTTTGTTTTGGCAACAAAAGGATTAAATACAATATAAAGCAACAAAATCAAGAAACCTATGGCTAAGGGAACTACCGTTAACCATAACAAAAGTGGATTTTCGGAAGTTTCAAGCCATCCTGTTATTTCATCAAAAACCAGTTTAGCATTTAGTGAAACAATAATTGTTGCAATAATCCACGAAGCGATTTGGGTAATTTTACCGATATGAAATCCTTTCATCTTTGATTTATCACTTACAAAATGAATCAATGGAATAATGGCAAAACCCAGTTGCAAACTCAGGATAACCTGACTCAAAATCAGTAATTTTCCCGTTACGCTTTCTCCATAAATCGTAATTACAATAACGGCAGGGACAATGGCGACTAAGCGTGTGATGATTCTTCGAACCCAAGGCTGAATACGTAAATTAAGATAACCTTCCATCACAATTTGACCCGCCAGTGTTCCTGTAATTGTGGAACTTTGTCCGGCAGCAATCAAGGCTACCGCAAATAATATAGGCGCAAATTTGCTTCCTAAAAGCGGTTCCAAAAAGCGGTGGGCATCTTGAATTTCAGCTACATCAAACATCCCGTTTTTATAAAATGTGGCTGCAGCCAATATCAAAATAGCAGCATTCACTAAAAAAGCTAAGTTTAATGCAATCGTAGAATCTATGAAATTGTACTTCAAAGCTTGCTTAATCCCAGCTTTGCTTCGGTCGAAGTTTCTAGTTTGTACCAAAGAGGAATGCAGGTATAGATTGTGTGGCATCACTGTAGCTCCAATAATTCCTATAGTGATATACAATGCGGCTTCATTAGGCATGGAAGGAATTAATCCAAACAGTACTTTGTCGAGTTCTGGTTGAGCAAAAATCATTTCAAAAATAAAAGAAAATCCAATGATAGCAACCAATACAATAATAAAAGCTTCCATTTTACGAATGCCTTTGTTGATTAAGAACAACAACAAAAAGGTGTCTAAAACTGTAATTAACACCCCTTCGATCAACGGAATATCAAACAGTAAATTGATACCGATTGCCATTCCTAAAACCTCGGCGAGATCACAGGCAGCAATAGCAATTTCGGCAAGGAAATACAATATATAATTGATAAATGGCGAATAGGTTTCTCGGGAAGCTTGCGCCAAATCACGTTGGGTAACAATCCCCAGTCGGGCACTTAAGCTTTGCAACAACAAAGCCATAATGTTACTCATCAATAAAACCCAAAGCAAGGCATACCCAAACTGGCTTCCACCTGCAATGTCCGTCGCCCAGTTTCCCGGATCCATATAACCAACACTAATTAAATAGGCCGGCCCAAAAAAAGCAAGGATTTTTCGGAATACTGATTTCTTGTTTAGTGTGGAAACCGATTGGTTTACTTCTTCTAAGGATTTAGTCATATTATTAAGTTATTGATACAAATGTAATTAAAAAATTTGTTTTGCAAAATATAATTTTTAGCTTTGCCTAAATTTAATTTAAGTATAGTGAAAAAATTATATGTGTTATTTGTTTTTCTGATGTTTAACTTCGGCTATGCCCAAGAAAAAAGTAGTCTTTCGGGATTCGTCTCATCAGAAAAAAAGGGCGTTTCGGATGCCCGTGTGTTTTTAATTGGAACAAAATACGCCGCCCAAACAGATAGTTTAGGGAAGTATAGCATCGAAAATATTCCTCAGGGGGATTACAGAATTCAGATTACAGCAAGCGGTTTTCAAACTTTAAAAAAGAACATAACTGTCAAAATTAATGAAAATAGCATTCTGGATTTTGAACTTTCAAATACCGAAAATCAACTCAACGAAGTAGTTGTTTCGGGAACATTAAAAGCGGTAAAAAGACTAGAAAGTGCCGTTCCAGTTGAGGTTTATTCTCCAATATTTTTCAAGAAAAACCCAACGGCCAGTATTTATGAAGCCTTACAAAATGTAAATGGCGTAAGACCACAGCTTAATTGTGGCGTTTGTAATACGGGCGACATCCACATCAATGGACTGGAAGGCCCGTATACTTTGGTTCTAATAGACGGAATGCCAATCGTGAGCAGTTTATCAACAGTGTACGGGTTATCCGGAATTCCAAATTCATTGGTGGAACGAATTGAAATCGTAAAAGGTCCCGCTTCGTCTTTATACGGTAGTGAAGCCGTTGGCGGTTTGATTAATATCATTACTAAAAATCCAACAAACGCGCCCCTATTTTCCGCTGATGTATTTTCTACTTCTTGGTTGGAAACCAATGTTGATTTAGGAGTAAAACTCAATGTTGGCAAGAAAGCGACGGCACTTTTAGGTTTAAATTATTTCAAATACAATCAAAAAATAGACAACGATAATGATAATTTTACCGATGTTACTCTTTCTGACCGAATTTCCCTTTTTCAAAAATGGACTTTCAATAGAAAAGAAAATCGATTGTTCACCATTGCGGCACGTGGCGTTTATGAAGACCGTTTTGGCGGAGATCTGCGTTGGGAGAAAAAACACCGTGGCGGAGACGAAATCTATGGCGAAAGCATTTATACCAAACGGGCAGAATTATTAGGAAGTTACCATTTGCCTTTTCAGGAAAAACTGATGCTTTCATTTTCAGGAAATGTACATTTTCAAGACAGTCGGTACGGCATCACAAGCTATATTGCCAATCAAAAAATTGGGTTTTTACAATTGACTTGGGACAAGAAAATAGGAAAAAATGATCTGCTTACCGGAATTGCCGCCCGATACAATTATTACGATGACAATACGCCGGCAACTTCAAAACTCGGAAACAACAACCCAGAAAAAACCTGGTTACCGGGAATTTTTATTCAAGACGAAATTACGTTCACTGAAAAACACAAGCTGTTACTGGGAATGCGTTACGATTACAATTCTTTTCACGGAAGCATCTTAACGCCAAGACTAGCCTATAAATGGAAATTGGACGACAACAACATTATTCGTTTGAATGCCGGAACAGGTTTTAGAGTGGTAAATTTATTTACCGAAGATCATGCAGCATTAACTGGCGCTCGTGAAATTATAATCGCAAATAACCTGAAACCGGAACAATCCATAAATGCCAATTTGAATTACATCAAAAAAATAAATTTCGACAACGGCACCTTTATAGGAATTGAAACTTCCTTTTTTCATACCCGATTCAGCAATAAAATTGTTTCGGATTATGATACTGATCCAAACCAAATTATTTATGACAACATTAATGGCTATGCGATAAGCCAGGGAATCAGTACGAATATCGATTTCAATTTTCCGAATGGATTAAAAATAATCACAGGTGCTTCTTTGTTAGACAATAAAAACGTTGAAAATGGCCGAAAAGAAACACCTTTTCTAACCGAAAAGTTTACTGCAACTTGGAGCGTTTCATATAAAATTCAATCTATCGATTTAAATATTGATTACACTGGAAATGTTTACAGTCCAATGCAATTACCTCTTTTAAGTTCTTTAGATCCTCGTGCTTCAGAATCGCCATGGTACAGTTTGCAAAACATCCAATTCACGTATTCTGGTTTAAAAAACTTTGAATTTTATGCCGGAATAAAAAACCTGTTGAACTTTTTACCTAAACAAAATAACCCATTTTTAATTGCAAGAACAAATGATCCTTTTGATAAAAATGTTACGTACGATACTAACGGACAAGTGCTGGCAACGCCTGAAAATCCATATGGATTAACGTTTGACACGACTTATGTGTATGGACCCAACCAAGGAATCAGAAGTTTTTTCGGACTTCGCTATACGTTGAAATAATGAAAAAAAAGCTTGCCATACTGTTGCTTTTATGCTGTGCAATTCCTACTGGATTTGCACAGCTACATTCGGCTTCATTGGAACAAATAGACAGTTTACAAAGTGTTGAAAAGAGAAAAACGATTGTTTTCATTCAAACCGATTGGTGCCAATTTTGCCATGCGATGAAAAACACTACTTTCAAAAACGAGGCAATTATTACCGAACTCAACACTTATTTCTATTTTGTTGATTTCAACGCCGAAGAAAAACGAACGGTAGTTTTCAACAAAACCACTTTTCAATTCAAGCCCACAGGAAACAACTCCGGAACACATGAACTGGCCATAGCATTAGGGACGGTAAATAAGCAACTGAACTTTCCTGTTTTGTGTGTTTTAAACAGTGAAAATGAGATTATTTTTCAACACAGCGGATACTTAAAACCAAAAGAATTTAAGCTGATTTTAGAGAAACTAAAAGAATAAAATTGTCTATTTTTGGGAAAATATCAAATTCCCAAATGAAACACTACGATTATATTTTTACCGGTGCCGGATTATCTGCTTTGATGACCGTGTATAAAATGGTGCAATCCGGTACATTTAAGGATAAAAGTATTTTGTTATTGGATGAAAATACTAAAAAAACCAACGACAGAACCTGGTGTTTCTGGAAAACAAATGACTCAGTTTGGGAAAATTCAATCTCAAAAAAATGGGATTCGGCTTTGTTTGCCAATGAAGACTTTCGCAGAAATTTAGACTTGAAACCATATCAATACAACATGGTGAAAGGGCTTGATTTTTACACTCAAGTATTTGATTTGCTTTCGAAACAAGACAACATCACTTTCCTCCATCAGAAAGTATTGGAAATTGAAGAATCCGAAACTATAATTCTGATACAAACCGAAAACGTATCCTTTTCGTGCTCGAAATTATTTAATAGTATTTACAACAAACAAAAAGCGGAAAACCAGACGAAATATCCTTTGCTGCAGCAACATTTTATTGGTTGGTTTATCAAAAGTGAACAGCCTGTTTTCAATTCGAAACAAGCGACTTTCATGGATTTTTCGGTGGAGCAAAAAGGAAATACCCGTTTTATGTACGTGTTACCCACTTCTAAAACTGAAGCTTTACTGGAATACACCTTGTTTTCGCACAACCATTTAAAGACGGAGGAATACGAAAACGGAATAAAGGAATACATTCAGAAACTTGGCATTACCAAGTATGAAATCGTCGAAAAAGAACAAGGCAGTATTCCGATGACGTGTTATCCTTTTTGGAAAGCGAATACTAAAAACGTACTCAATATTGGGACCTCCGGCGGTTGGACGAAAGCCAGTACCGGTTATACTTTCAAAAATTCCGATAAGAAATCAAGTCAATTGATCGCATTTCTTCAAAGGGAAACCGACTTCACAAAATTTCATAAAAGAACCAAATTCTGGTTTTACGATTTGCTTTTGTTAGACATTTTAGACCGAAAAAATGAATTGGGTTCCCCTATTTTTTCTTCGATGTTCAAAAAAGGAAATCCAAGCTTAATTTTTAAATTTTTGGATGAGGAAACTTCACTTAAGGAAGACATTCAAGTGATTTTAAAATGCCCAAAATCATTATTTATTAAAGCCCTGTTTCATGTTGGTTTCAAAACAATGAAATAACAATCAAACTATAACAAAACTTTATAATTGAACTCCTGTTCTTGAATGTAAACTTTGTAACTTTGCAACTTGAAGTTATTATTGATTTAAAATAAAAAAGATATGTATCCAGAAGAAATGGTAAAACCAATGCAAGCGGAATTAACAGCTGCAGGTTTTCAAGATTTACATAGTGCTGAAGCAGTAGAGAACGCAATGAAATTAGAAGGAACAACACTTGTAGTTGTAAATTCGGTTTGTGGTTGTGCTGCTAGAAACGCACGTCCAGGAGCAAAAATGAGTTTAGATGGCGCTAAAAAACCAGACCATTTAATCACTGTTTTTGCAGGAGTTGACAAAGATGCAGTTGATGCCGCAAGACAACACATGTTCCCTTTTCCTCCATCATCGCCAAGTATGGCTTTGTTCAAAAACGGAGAATTAGTGCACATGCTAGAGCGTCACCACATTGAAGGTCGCCCCGCAGAACTAATTGCTGAAAACTTAAAAGACGCTTTCAACGAGTATTGCTAATTAGAAAAGGTTCAAAGAAACAA
Source organism: Flavobacterium sp. GT3P67 (assembly GCF_004349155.1). Lineage (NCBI taxonomy): Bacteria > Pseudomonadati > Bacteroidota > Flavobacteriia > Flavobacteriales > Flavobacteriaceae > Flavobacterium > Flavobacterium sp. GT3P67. Next base: position 623,448 of record NZ_SMLF01000001.1, on the reverse strand, counting down.
AGGTGCTTAGGCACAAAGTTTACAAAAAGCACTATTAATTTAGTGCTTTTTTGCTTTTACTCCCTTTCTTCTCTTCCCTTCTTAAACCTTTGCCTCTTTCTCCCTATCCTTCTTTGAACCTTTGCTCCTCTGAAACTTTTTCTCTACTTTTGCAAAAAATAAATTTCTCAACTTAAACTGTTTATAGCATGCAACTGTATAACACATTAAGCGCAGAGGAAAGAGCCATCATGATTGATGATGCCGGAAAACAACGTCTTACGCTGTCTTTCTATGCTTATGCGCAAATCTCAAATCCAACACAATTTCGTAACGAATTATTTCTGGCGTGGAACTCACTTGAAGTTCTGGGTCGAATTTATGTCGCCAGTGAAGGAATCAACGCCCAACTATCACTTCCTGCCGACAATTTCTATGCGTTTAAAGATGCTATTGAAGTCTATGATTTCATGAAAGGAATCCGATTAAATATTGCCGTAGAACAAGATGATCACTCGTTTTTGAAACTCACCGTAAAAGTGCGTGACAAGATTGTGGCTGATGGTTTGGTCGATGAAACTTTTGATGTGACCAATATTGGAATTCATTTAAAAGCAAAGGAATTCAATGAACTTCTGGAAGATCCCAACACGATTGTGGTCGATATGCGAAATCATTACGAAAGCGAAATTGGACATTTTACCAAAGCCATAAAACCAGATGTGGATACTTTTAGAGAAAGTTTACCCATTATCGAAGAACAACTTGCGGAACACAAACAAGACAAAAAACTATTGATGTATTGCACCGGAGGAATCCGTTGCGAGAAAGCCAGTGCCTATTTCAAACACAAAGGTTTTGAAAACGTGTACCAACTCGAAGGCGGAATTATTGAATACACGCGCCAGGTAAAAGCTGAAGGATTAGAAAGTAAATTCATTGGAAAAAACTTTGTATTTGATCACCGCTTGGGCGAAAGAATCACTGACGATATTGTTTCGCAATGCCATCAATGTGGCGCACCTTGTGACGTACATACCAATTGTGTGAACGAAGGCTGTCATTTGCTTTTCATCCAATGTGATTCTTGTGCAGCGAAAATGGAAGGCTGCTGTTCTGCTGAATGTGTAACTGTAATTCACTTGCCTGAAGAAGAGCAAAAAGCCATTCGCAGAGGAATCAAAAACGGAAATAAGATTTTCAAAAAAGGAAAATCAGACGTTTTGACTTTCAAAAATCAGGAAGAAACACATGGTGTTTTTGTTGCAGAAAAACCAAAAACTGCCGTTAAAAAAGAACCAAAAGTTAAGAAAGTTTATATTGGAAAAGGAACGCATTTCTTTCCAAAACCAAGTATCGGTCAGTTTTTAATCGAAGAAAACGAAATCAAAATCGGCGATACCATTCTAATTAAAGGTTCTACAACCGGCGAACAAAAATTAGTAATCGAAGAAATGCTTGTTAACGATTTAGCACAAGAAAAAGCAATTTCTGGAGACACTTGTACTTTTAAACTGCCGTTCAGAATTCGATTATCTGATAAATTATATAAAATCACAGATTAAATATTAGGATAAAATCCTATAAAATTAACTCATTACAATCTGATTTGTAATGAGTTTTTTTTATTTAAAATTTATGATTTTTTGGCGCAGATAGGCATTGTTCCGTAAAATTAAAAAATACTATCTTTACACATTAAACGTTTTAAGAACTTAAGTTGTGCTCGTCGCAACACTAGATATAAGATTATGGCATGTACAAGTTGTTCAACTTCTGATGGTGGCGCACCTAAGGGTTGTAAAAATAATGGGACTTGCGGCACCGATAGCTGCAATAAATTAACGGTTTTCGATTGGCTTTCTAATATGAGTTTACCTAATGGCGACGCCCCTTTTGACTGTGTTGAAGTACGTTTCAAAAACGGACGAAAAGAATTTTACCGCAATACAGAGAAATTAACGTTAAGCATGGGCGACATCGTTGCTACTGTTGCTTCTCCGGGTCATGATATAGGAATTGTTACTTTGACAGGTGAGTTGGTTAAAATTCAAATGAAGAAAAAAGGAGCCAATTACTTGGGTAATGAAATTCCAAAAATTTATAGAAAAGCATCCCAAAAAGATATTGATATTTGGTCCGCCGCAAGAGATCGTGAAGAGCCGATGAAGGTTCGCGCACGTGAACTGGCGATTGCTCAAAAACTGGAAATGAAAATTTCTGATATTGAATTTCAAGGTGACGGATCAAAAGCTACATTTTATTATACCGCAAATGACCGTATTGACTTTCGTGCTTTAATTAAGGATTTCGCTAAAGAATTCAGTACCCGAATCGAGATGAAACAAGTAGGTTTCCGTCAGGAAGCAGCTCGTTTAGGCGGAATTGGTTCTTGCGGAAGAGAGTTGTGTTGTTCTACTTGGTTGACGGATTTTAGAAGTGTAAACACCTCAGCGGCACGTTACCAACAACTGTCTTTGAACCCACAAAAACTGGCAGGACAATGCGGAAAATTAAAATGCTGCTTGAACTATGAGTTGGATACATACATGGATGCCCTGAAAGATTTTCCGGATTTCGAAACAAAATTGGTGACTGAAAAAGGAGATGCTATTTGCCAGAAACAAGATATTTTCAAAGGACTAATGTGGTTTGCGTACACCAATAATTTTGCTAATTGGCATGTTTTAAAAATTGAACAAGTCAAAGAAATTGTTGCCGAAAACAAACTAAAAAACAAAGTTTCTTCGTTAGAAGATTATGCTATCGAAATCATTGCAGAGCCAGAGAAAAACTTCAATAATGCAATGGGCCAAGAAAGCTTGACTCGTTTTGACCAACCAAAACCAAAGAAAAAAGCAAATAAAAAACGCAAACCAGCTGGTGAAAATGCAATTGTAGCAAATAACAACAAGCCCGCAAACAACAACAATAATAATCGTCAGAATCCAAATGACAAAAAGCCTGCGGAACCAAGAAAACCAATAATTATTACTAAAAATGTGGATAAAAAATAGCGCTTTACTTCTTTTAGTGGTGATCCTCTTTTCTTCATGTGATAAAAAAAGAGTTTTTGATGAATATAAATCTGTAGGTAGTGCGTGGCACAAAGACAGTATTGTAACGTTCAATTTACCGGAATTAGACTCCACAAAACGATATAATTTATTTGTAAACTTGAGAGCGAATAACAATTATCAATACAATAATCTGTTTTTAATTGTGGCATTGGAATTACCAAATGGTTTTACAAAAGTGGACACGCTTGAATACCAAATGGCAGATCCGGACGGAACACTTTTAGGCGATGGATTTTCGGATATAAAAGAAAGCAAACTCTTTTATAAGGAAAATGTACGGTTCCGATCTAAATACAAAGTCTATATCAAACAAGCGGTTAGAGAAAACGGTAAAGTTCCCGGCGTAACGGCTTTAGACGGAATTACAGAAGTAGGTTTTAGAATAGAAAAAAAAGAATAAAATAGTATTATGGCTATCAAAAAAAATAACAATCCAGCAAGAGGTAATGTGAAAGACATTGCGCACTATCAAAAGAAATTTTGGAAAATCTTCTTTTATGGAATGGGCGCTGTCGGTTTGTTTTTCTTATTTGCTTCATGGGGACTTTTCGGTTCGATGCCTTCTTTTGAAGATTTAGAAAATCCAGATTCAAACTTAGCTACTGAAGTCATATCGGCTGACGGAGTGGTTTTAGGTAAGTATTTCGAAAAAAATAGGTCTCAATTACGGTATTCTGACTTGCCAAAAAACTTGGTACAAGCATTAATCGCAACTGAAGATGCTCGTTTTTATGAGCATTCCGGCATTGACGGAAGAGGAACTTTGAGAGCTATTTCCAGTTTAGGAACTAGCGGTGGTGCAAGTACATTAACACAGCAATTAGCCAAACAATTATTCCACGGAGAAGGATCTAAATTTCTGCCTTTTAGAATTGTACAAAAAATAAAAGAATGGATTATCGCTATTCGATTAGAAAGACAATACACTAAAAATGAAATCATTGCCATGTATTGCAACGTATATGATTTTGGTAATAATTCTGTTGGAGTAAGTTCAGCAGCAAAGACCTATTTTTCTAAAGAACCGAAAGATTTAACCATCAGTGAGTCGGCAATATTAGTCGGTATGTTTAAAAACTCTGGTTTATACAATCCTATTAGAAATCCACAAGGTGTAAAAAACCGCAGAAACGTGGTGCTTTTGCAAATGGAAAAAGGAAAAATCATTTCAAAAGAAGAGAAAGAAAGACTTCAAAGTTTACCGATTAAGTTAAACTTCAAATTAGAAACACATAAAGACGGGACAGCTACGTATTTCAGAGAATATTTGCGTGATTATATGAAAAAATGGGCCGAGGAAAATAAAAAACCGGATGGTTCAGATTATGACATCTACAAAGACGGTCTGAAAATTTACACCACCATTGACTCCAGAATGCAATTGCATGCTGAAGAAGCGGTTACTGCTCACATGGCAAACCTTCAAGAAGAGTTTTTTAGTCAATCTAAGGGTAATAAAAACGCTCCTTTTGTTAATATTTCTTCTGTAGAAACACAACGAATTCTTAATCAGGCAATGAAATCATCTAACCGGTGGGCTGTGATGAAATCAATGGATAAAAGTGATGAAGAAATTATAAAATCGTTCAGCGAAAAAACAGAAATGACCGTCTTCTCTTGGAAAGGAGATAAAGACACGATCATGACACCAATAGATTCTATTCGATATTACAAACACTTTTTGCAATCCGGATTGATGGCAATGGAACCACAAACCGGCAATATAAAAGCTTGGGTTGGCGGTATCAATTACAAATATTTTCAATACGATCACGTAGGACAAGGAGCCAGACAAGTAGGTTCGACTTTCAAACCATTTGTCTACGCAACTGCTATCGAGCAATTGAACATGTCTCCGTGTGACTCGATTATTGATGGACCATTTGTAATCAGAAAAGGACGTCATCATGTTACTGAAGATTGGGAACCTAGAAATTCTGATAACAAATACCGCGGAATGGTTACCTTAAAAAGAGGTTTGGCTAATTCCATAAATACAATATCTGCAAAATTAATTGATAAAGTTGGTCCGGAAGCAGTAATCGACTTAACCCACAAATTAGGCGTTAAATCCGAAATTGTAAACCAACCATCCATTGCTTTAGGAGCTGTTGAAATAACCGTTGAAGACATGGTTGCCGCTTACAGCACCTTTGCCAATCAAGGTGTTTATATGAAACCTCAATTTATATCAAAAATTGAAGACAAAAGCGGCGTTATCATCTACGAACCAATTCCTGAATCGCATGATGTTTTAAATAAAGACATCGCTTATGCAGTTATCAAGTTACTGGAAGGTGTAACCGAAGGTGGTTCTGGAGACCGTTTGCGCACCACCGGTGGCGGTAACGGCGACAATCGCTGGACCGGTTATCCTTATTCGTTTAAAAATCCCATTGCAGGAAAAACAGGTACTACTCAAAACCAATCTGATGGTTGGTTTATGGGAATGGTTCCTAATCTTGTAACTGGAGTTTGGGTAGGTTGCGAGGACCGTTCGGCGCGTTTCAAGAGTATTACTTATGGTCAGGGAGCCACAGCCGCATTACCGGTTTGGGGTTATTTCATGAAACTGTGTTATGCTGATCCAGCCCTTAAAGTTTCTAAGGAAGGCTTTGAAAGACCTGCAAATCTTTCCATAAAAGTAGACTGTTATGTTCCTAAAAAAGTAATAGACACCACTGCGGTTGAACAGGATACCGAAGAATTTGAATTGTAAAATTCTTTTTAGGAGCTAATCCAGCTATCCGCTATATCTTTTAGTCTCATTAAAAAATGAGACTAAAAGGATGTCGCTTTTATCTGGGCTAGGGCGCTAGTTTTCAAAACAAAAATAACAGCAAAAATGAAAAGAATACCCGTGTTTTTAACCCTGTTTTTATTGATAAATTTAAACATAAATTGTCAAACAAAAAACAAGCATTCTAAAAATAGTCCAGAAAAAGAAGTTGTGGTTCCTGAATTCAACAAAATTTTAGATAGATTAAAAGTAAAAGGGGCAATTTTAATTTACGACGTTGCGAGTAAGACTTATTATTCCAACGATTTTTCTTGGGCAAAAACGGGATTTATTCCAGCATCGACATTCAAAATTCCAAACTCAATTATTGCACTCGAAACGGGAGTGGCAAAAAACGATTCCACTATTTTTAAATGGGATGGTGAAAAAAAATGGTCTAAAAACTGGGAAAAAGATTTAACCCTCAAAGAAGCCTATCACGTTTCTTGTGTGCCTTGTTATCAAGAAATAGCTCGAAAAATAGGATACGAAGGAATGAAAACTTATTTGAAAAAATTAAATTATACTGGGATGGTCTTTGATAATAATACCATCGATAATTTTTGGCTAGAAGGAGATTCAAAAATAACACAATTTCAACAAATAGCCTTTTTAAAAAGGCTCCACTTTTCAGAATTACCGATTTCAAAAAGAACGGAATCAATAGTCAAAAACATAATGATAATGGAGCAAACAAATGACTATGTTTTAAGAGCAAAAACAGGTTTGTCGGTAAAAAACGGAGTCGATAATGGCTGGTATGTTGGTTATTTTGTAGTAAAAAACAAAGTCTACTTTTTTGCTACAAATCTAGAGCCCAAAAAAGGCACTAATAGAGACGAATTTATATTGACTCGACTTAACGCAACAAAAGCAGCGTTCCAGAATCTTAAAATATTGAACTAAAACAACCTCTCAATTGTTTAAAATTAGAAGCTTATTATTATGATCAACAAAAAAGTAAACAACGTTAAGGATGCCCTTCAAGGAATTGAAAACGGGATGACCATCATGCTTGGCGGTTTTGGATTATGTGGTATTCCGGAAAATTCCATCGCCGAATTAGTAAAAAAAGAAACTACGGATTTAACCTGTATTTCAAACAACGCCGGTGTAGATGACTTCGGACTTGGATTGCTTTTGCAAAAGCGTCAAATCAGAAAAATGATCTCTTCTTATGTAGGTGAAAATGCGGAATTTGAACGCCAAATGCTTTCTGGAGAACTAGATGTTGAACTTATTCCTCAAGGAACTTTAGCAGAGCGTTGTCGTGCAGCACAAGCAGGAATCCCCGCTTTTTTCACACCAGCCGGTTATGGAACTGAAGTAGCCGAAGGTAAAGAAGCACGCGAATTCAATGGAAAAATGCATGTTATGGAACACGCTTTCAAAGCTGATTTTGCCATTGTAAAAGCCTGGAAAGGCGATACTGCCGGAAACTTGATATTCAAAGGAACGGCAAGAAACTTCAACCCGTGTATGGCTGGAGCAGCAAAAACAACTGTTGCCGAAGTAGAAGAATTAGTTGAAGCCGGAACTTTAGATCCAAATCAGATTCACATTCCTGGGATATTCGTTCAACGCATCTTTCAAGGAGAGCAATACGAAAAGAGAATTGAACAGAGAACCGTAAGAGAAAGAAAATAGACAATAGACAAATAGATAATAGAAATAGCGCTTTATTTATTAAACTTAATAAACCTTAATTTCTTAATGGTTTAAAAATTCTAAAACAGTTTTATTTATGTTAGACAAAATAGGAATTGCAAAACGAATTGCACAAGAACTTAAAGACCGTTATTTCGTGAATCTCGGAATCGGAATTCCAACATTAGTGGCAAATTATATCCCAAAAGGAATTGATGTTGAATTTCAAAGCGAAAACGGCGTTCTTGGCATGGGACCTTTCCCTTTTGAAGGAGAAGAAGATGCTGACATTATCAATGCCGGAAAACAAACGATTACCACCTTACCGGGCGCATCCTTTTTTGACTCGGCTTTGAGTTTCGGAATGATTCGAGGACAACATGTTGACTTAACAATTCTTGGTGCTATGGAAGTGGCCGAAAACGGTGATATTGCCAACTGGAAAATCCCTGGCAAAATGGTCAAAGGAATGGGTGGCGCAATGGATTTAGTGGCTTCAGCCGAAAACATTATCGTTGCCATGATGCATGTTAACAAAGCCGGCGAATCTAAAATTCTAAAAAGATGTACGCTCCCGTTAACCGGCGTGGGTTGCGTTAAAAAAGTAGTAACAGAACTGGCCGTTTTAGAAGTGACACCAAAAGGTTTTAAACTTTTAGAACGCGCACCGGGTGTAACCGTTGAATATATAATCGCTTCTACTGAAGCTGATTTAATTATTGAGGGTGAAATTCCTGAAATGGTTATCGACTAAACATTTTCGGTTCTGAATCGATTGAAGAAATAGGCTGTCCAAATGGACAGCCTATTTTGTTTGTTTTACATTCCTGAAAAAAATAAAACCAGGAAAAAACATCTCATCTTTTGTTAAAAAAAAACAAAGTTAAAACCCATAAAAATTAAATTATAAGTTATTTTTTTAATTAAAACGTCATTTATTTTTTAATCCTGTACTCCAGCTGTCATTGAGTTTATTTCTATTTTTTATATAAAATTGCACAAAAAAATCAAAATAAATTAAAAAAATATAACTTTTTAATGATTTTATGTTAAATTTGAAAACCCAAATTTTAATAAATAATTAACACTTAACCAAAACAAATGAAAACAAAATTACTCGGAAAAATTGCTCTCTTTGCTTCCGTTTCTTTTCTGGCATTGGAAACAACTGCTCAAGAAACTGACAAAAATGTAAAGCAAAAAATCACAGATGAAAAAGGAAAACCTACTTTAATCCTTTTTAGTGATAAATCTACCTACAAGGCTACAGATTCTCAAAAAGTACTAAAAGAACAATTAGGACTGAAAGAAAATTCAAATTTTTCAAAAGTTAAAACTGAAACAGATGATTTAGGTTTTCTGCATGAAAAATTTCAACTATTCCATAAAGGATTAAAAGTAGAATTTTCAACGTACTCGTTGCATTCAAAAAAATCAAAATTGGAATCGATGAATGGTGAGTTTTACCAACTTGAAGACATCAATACCAACCCTATTTTAACAAAAGAACAAGCCCTTAACAAAGCAATTTCTCAAATTGGAGCTAAAGAATATCTTTGGGAAACACCAACAGAAGCAACCGCAATTAACTACAAAAAACCTTCTGGCGAATTGGTTTTACTTCCAATGATGGATGACGAGAAGTCTGGTAAAAAAAACAACGACATTCGACTAGCTTATAAATTTGACATTTATGCCACAAATCCCGTAAGTCGTGGTGATGTATATGTTGACGCCATAACTGGAGAAACATTATTCTACAATGCTACCATTAAACACCTAGGCAAATACAGTCATGGAAACCATAACCTAGCTGAAAAATCAGATGAAAAAATAGAAAATTCACTATTTGTTGTCGCAAATGCAGCAACTCGTTACAGCAGTGCACAAACCATTCAAACATTATTAAGCGGTTCGTCTTATATTCTTTCTGACAATACGCGTGGTAACGGAATAAACACTTTCAACATGAAAAAAGGAACCAGCTACACAGCAGCGGTTAACTTTACAGATGTTGATAATAACTGGACTGCAGCTGAATTTGACAATACAAACAAAGACAACGGTGCTCTTGATGCACATTGGGGTGCAGAAAAAACATACGACTACTTTTCTACCAAACATGCCAGAAACAGTTATGATAATGCAGGAGCTATCATAAAAAGTTATGTCCATTTTGATAATGCATATGATAATGCATACTGGAATGGAAGTGTTATGACGTATGGTGACGGAAGCGGAACATACTTTGACATTCTAACTTCTTTGGACGTAGCAGCACATGAAATAGGGCATGCGGTATGTGAGAAAACAGCAAATCTGGCTTATCAAAGAGAATCAGGAGCCATGAACGAAGGATTTTCTGATATCTGGGGCGCTTGTGTTGAATATTTTGCAGCACCTGCAAAGTCCACGTGGTTAATTGGTGAAGATATCGAAAGAAGAGCCGGTAAAACAGCTTTGCGCTCCATGAGTAATCCAAAATTAGAAGGACAACCAGATACGTACGGCGGAACAAACTGGAAAGTTATTAACTGCGGTACACCAACTCAAACCAATGATTATTGTGGGGTTCATACTAATAGTGGGGTTTTAAACCATTGGTTTTATATTTTATCCGTTGGGAAAACAGGAACAAATGATATTGGAAGTTCATACAATGTTACAGGAATTACAATCGATAAAGCAGCTAAAATTGCCTACAGACTAGAAAGCGTTTACTTATCTGCTAACTCTACTTTTGCGAATGCTAGAACATTTGGAATTCAATCAGCTGTTGAGTTATATGGAGCCGGTTCTGCCGAAGTCATCGCCACTACAAATGCATTTTACGCAGTTGGTGTTGGAGCCGCTTATTCAGGTTCAACTGATACCGTTGCACCAACAGCCCCGGCTAGTTTAGCTGCAACAGGAACGACTTCATCTTCAACAAATTTATCATGGTCTGCTGCTACAGATAATGTAGCTGTTACCGGATATACTATTTATAACGGAGCAACTTTGGTGACAACCGTAACAGGATTGACTTACTCAGTAACAGGATTAACAGCCAGCACTGCTTATACTTTCACAGTAAAAGCGAAAGATGCTGCTGGAAATTTATCAGTTGCAAGTAATGCCGTTGCCGTAACTACCAGCGCAGCTACAGCAACGTATTGTGCTTCAAAAGGAAATAGTGTAGCTGATGAATATATCAGCAGAGTACAATTGGGAACTATCAACAATACTTCAACTGGAGGAACAGGTTATAGCGATTTTACAGCTACTACAACTAATTTAACAAAAGGAAATGCTACTGCTATAACCATTACACCAACATGGACAGGAACTGCTTATGCAGAAGGATATGCCGTTTGGATTGATTTAAACGGAGATAAAGATTTTGCAGATGCAGGTGAATTAGTTTGGAGTAAAACTGCTTCGACCACTACTCCGGCTACAGGTTCATTTACTGTACCAACAACCGCTGTTACAGGTTCTACAAGAATGAGAGTTTCTATGAAATACAACGCAGTCCCTACTTCTTGTGAAGCAATACCGTATGGCGAAGTAGAAGATTATACTGTTAATCTTGTTACCGCAACTGTCGATACACAAGCACCTACAGCTCCAACAAGCCTCGCTTCTTCAGGAACTTCATCTACAGCAACAACTCTTTCTTGGACTGCTTCTACAGACAATGTAGATGTAACAGGATACGATGTGTACCAAGGCGCAACATTAAAAGCCTCTGTTATAGGAACCACTTACGCAGTTTCAGGATTGACAGCCAGTACAGCATATACTTTCTCTGTAAAAGCAAAAGATGCAGCCGGAAACATCTCTGCTTCCAGCAATGTGGTAAATGTAACTACATCAGGAACTGCCCTTACCTATTGTGCATCTAAAGGAAACAGCGTAGCTGATGAGTATATCGATTATGTTTCAATTGGAGGAATTGCTAATACAACAGCTGGAAATGCAGGATATGGTAACTTTACCTCTCTAGTTGGTAATCTGCCTTATGGTTCCAATACAATCCTATTTAGTGCTGGATTTAGTGGTACAGCTTATACTGAATTCTGGAAAGTTTGGATTGATTACAACCAAAATGGTACTTTTGAATCTACCGAAGAAATGGTGTCTGGATCTTCTTCCAGCAGTGCAAATCTATCGGGTGCTTTTACGGTTCCTACATCAGCTTTGGCGGGACCAACTCGCATGAGAGTTTCAATGAAATACAATGCTGTACAAACGGCTTGTGAAACTTTCTCTTACGGTGAAGTAGAAGATTATACCGTTATTATTGGCGGAACTGCAATTAGCGGCTTAACTACTGTTAAAAACCCTAATGCTAAGATTGTGAATGAATTAGGAAACGAAAATTCAATTTCTGATTTCTCAATGTATCCAAACCCTACCAACAGCATTCTAAATATTAGAATGGCCGACAGTAGAAATAGTTCTTACAAAGTGTATAACTTTCTGGGTCAACAGGTTGATGCAGGTAAAGTTTCTGAAAACGGAATAAATGTTAGTAAATTAGTATCCGGAGTTTATATCCTAGAAGTTAGTGACGGTCAAAAAACTGAAGCTAAGAAATTCATTAAAAACTAATACGTTCCAACCAAAAGAAAAGCCTCACAATATTGTGAGGCTTTTTTATTTTATACCTAATCTTAAATTCCGAATGAAATCTAACTTAAACTACTCGTATTCTTAAAAAAACCAAGTCGCAACAAAAATAGCCGTAATCACACAAATCAAATCGACTATAAGCATCGTTCCCAGGGCATACCTCGTGTTTTTAATATTTACGGAACCAAAATAAACGGCTATCACATAAAACGTACTTTCGGCACTGCATTGAAAAATGCTACTCAATCTTGCTGTTAAGGAATCGGCCCCAAAAGTATTCATCGAGTCAATCAAAAATCCTCTTGATCCGGCAGAACTAAAGGGACGAAGTAAGGCAACTGGTAAAGCATCCGTAATTTGCTTGCTTACTCCCATATTAGAAAAAATAAAAGCGATCCAATTGCTAATAATTTCAAATAAGCCACTGTTTCTAAATAAAGAAATGGCAACCAGCATGCCCAATACATAAGGAAAAATAGTCACTCCTGTTTTTACACCGTTATTGGCTCCTACTACAAAGGTCTCAAAAACGGTTGTGGATGCTTCTGTAAATTTCTTCTCATGAATAAATGAAAAGATCAAGGTAAAAGCGATAATTCCAATTAATATTAAAGCGGAAAGATTAGATGTAAAATAGTTTTTTCCGATTAAGTCTAAATGATTTACATACATCAACAAACCAATAATTCCAGCTATTAATGTGATCAATACGATAACCAAAGAAGCACTTTTGAAATTGATTTTTTGTTTAACTCCAACAATTAAAAAGGCAGCAATCGTACCGATAAAAGAAGTGATAATACAAGGCAACATCACATCCGCAGGATTGCTTGCATTTGCAGCTGCACGGTATCCTATAATAGATGTAGCGATCAAAGTAAGGCCCGAAGCATGCAAACACATGAACATAATTTGTGCATCACTAGCCTTGTCTTTATCTGGATTTATTTCTTGTAAACTCTCCATGGCTTTTAAACCAAAAGGAGTTGCTGCAGAATCTAATCCTAAGAAATTGGCAGCAAAATTTAAGGTCATATAGGATATCGACGGATGGTTTTTGGGGATACTGGGAAACACTTTTACAAAAACAGGACTCAATGCTTTAGCAAGCTTTCCTGAGGCACCAGAAATGATTAAAAGTTCCATCAATCCACAGAAAAAAGCCAAATAAGCAATAAGCGGAAGGATTAAATCTAGCAAAGTGCTTTTACAAGTTGGCAATAAACCATCTGATTTTTGAACACCACTATATATTTTTACGGTTTTGTTTTTATAAACATAAGTCGTGTCAGCATTTAGCGTATCATGATCGATAATCATGGTTTGTTCTGGTGCTTTTTTGATGCTGTCTTTAATAAAGGCAGGAAGTTGCTCTGCAAATTTCTCCGAAATCAGAATTGGATCATCTTTCTTTCCGTTCAAAACGTGGTCAATAGTATAATTGTCTCCAGAAAACAAACTAAACACTACAAATACAATTGCTGAAATAAAAATGACCAACCAAAATCTACTCAATACCATAATCTATAATTTTTGTAAATGTAATTATTTAAGCATAAAAAGCATAAAAAATTCAAACACAGATTGCACGGATTAACCCAGATTAAATTTGTGTAAATCTGCGCAATCTGCGTTCCTTCATCTATACATGAATAATCTCGTCCTCAATCAATAAATCTTCTCTTCGCAATCGGAGGAAAATTTGCGCCACGGCAATGGTGTCTTTTTCACAATAGGTTACAATGCGGTCAATGTCTTTGTCTACATAAAATACATGTCCCACCTGACTGCCGTTGATGTCACCTTTTGGAGAAGGAATACCAAGGACTTTACACATTAATTTCAAAGACGTATAGTGTTTGTAATCGCCAAATTTCCATAATTCTAAGGTATCCAAATGTGGAATTTCCCATGGTTTTTTTCCAAATAAATTCAGTTTGTTCGGAATGGCAATTTGGTTAATAATCATGCGTCTGGCAAGGAACGGTATATCGAATTCCTTGGCATTGTGCCCACACAAAACATGTTGAGGCTGATTGAAATGAGTGTTCAGCAAATTATTAAAATCCAACAATATTTTCTTTTCTTCTCCAAAGAATGAAGTCACCCGAAAATTGCGAATATCGCCTTTAATCGTAAAATAACCCACCGATATACAAACAATTTTTCCAAACTCGGCCCAAATTCCTGCCCGGTCATAAAAATCCTCGGGAGTGTATTCGTCTTTGCGTTGGTACTGCGTTTTGTGTTCCCAAAGGTCTTTCATTTCGGCATCCAAAGCACTGAAATCTTCGGCTTCCGGAACGGTTTCTATATCGAGGAACAGAATGTTATTGAGGTTTATTTTTTCTATCATTAGCTAGATTTGTTAGATTTTTTGACTTCTTAGATCTTAGATTGAATACAAAACCTAAATTAGTAGACTTGATCGATTTTTTTGAATCTATGGCAATCTAAATTTCTAACAATCAAAGAAATCTAATGTGTCTAACCCTCTAAAAATCTAAGAAGTCTATTTTTAAAATAGACTTTGTTGTGTCGTTGGATTCTCATGTTCTAACAACCATTTTTTTCGCCACAATCCTCCTGCATATCCGGTGAGCGATCCATCTGTTCCAATAACTCTGTGACAGGGAACAACAATCCAAAGCGGGTTTTTCCCGTTGGCAGAAGCGACAGCCCGAATGGCTTTGACATCACCCAAAATTTTGGATTGTTCGAGATATGTTCTGGTTTTTCCATATGGAATATCCAATAATGCTTTCCAGACTTTTTGTTGGAAAGCTGTTCCTTTAGGATTAAGTGCAAAATCGAAATCCGTTCGCTTTCCCTCGAAATAGCCAGTGAGTTGTGAGACAGCTTCTTGCAAAACTGCAGGAATTGTGCTTAAAACTGTTCCTTCTTCGGCAACTGAAATTACGGATATCCCATTTTCATCGCCTATGATTGTGGCAATTCCTAAAGGCGTTTTGATGTATGCTGTTTCCATATTTTAAAGATAAAAAAAATACCCACATTGTCCTAAAGAAGTAACAAAGTTCAGAAATAAATACGCTAAAAACGTTTTGAACATAAAAAGAACCATTCGCAGAGACGAATGGTTCTTGTATGTTAGCCCCGATAGCAGCGGCATCCTTTATGTTTTTCCTTTAAAAACATAAAGATATAGCGTAGAGCGGGATTAGCTCCTGAAAAATACCAGGATTATTTCAAATTAGAATACACATACGCTTCTAAGGCTTTCAATTCGTCATCTGACATGGCTTTGGTAACTACGAAGTTTGTTTTCATCACTTCATATTGACTTGGGTCAACAATAGGCTCGCCTTCCCCTTTTAAAAACGTTACGATACTTGCGTTTTTATCTTTATAAATTTTTGCAATATCCTGTATACTTGGCCCTATCACTTTCTTGTCTACTTGATGACAGGCAAAACAATTTCCTTTTCCTTTGAAAATTTCGGCTCCCAATTCCTCTGGAATTTGGGCAACCTCCTCGGTAGAAGTTGGGTATAAAGGTTCTTTTTTGACCTCTTCTTTTTTACAAGAAGCTACCGCTAAAACGGCTAATAAAAATAGCGTCTTTCTCATGTTAATTTCTTTAATTGTAGGCGTCTCAATGACTAAAAATTACCAGCCGATATATTTGGGTGGCTGAATTTGATTCAGATTCAAATATACTAAAATTTGTGCTCTGTGATGGGTAACGTGGTCTTGCATCAAATTAAGTATTTGTAATTTTGATTTTGGACCGGCAAAAAAGTCTACTTTTTGGGATAATTTAACATCCTTCGTTTTTTGTACAAATGTCTTTGCTGTATCAAAAGAGGCTTCTATTTCTTGAATTATTTGCGCTTTTGAAAGTCCTTTTGCTGCTTCTTTTTTCACATATTTCTCTTCAGAAAAATGAGTTGTGCTCAACCATTTCATGTTGTCTTGTATGTGAAATAATTGTTCTCTAAAGGACATTTCTTGCGCTGTAGGCTTGTAATCATACTTATCCTCCGGCATGGCTTGTGCAACAGCTATTAAATAATCTTTGGAATTATCCCACTTTTCGATGAAAGTGGAAACTACCTCAACTTGTGCAAAAATGCTGCTTGAAAGCAACAAAACAGTTATTATTAAATATTTTTTCATTTTCTATTTGTTTAAAAGTATCGCCGCTTCTTTGGCAAAATAAGTTGAAATCAAACTTGCCCCTGCTCTTTTGATACACATTAATTGTTCCATCATAATTTTGTCATGATCGAGCCAGCCTCTTTCGGCAGCGGCTTTAATCATCGCATATTCCCCCGAAACATGATAAACCGTAACGGGAACATTTACCGCATTTTTAACTTCACGAACGATGTCTAAATAGGCAATGCCGGGTTTTACCATGACCATATCGGCACCTTCTTCTACATCCCACAACGCTTCTTTGATGGCTTCAATGCGATTGGCATAATCCATTTGGTATGTTTTTTTGTCTTTTGGAATTTCAGTCGCATCAACAGGAGCACTATCTAAAGCGTCACGAAACGGTCCGTAAAAAGCAGATGCGTATTTTGCAGAATAACTCATGATGCCTACATTATGAAAACCCGCAGCGTCAAGACCTTCACGCAAACGCAATACACGTCCATCCATCATGTCCGATGGCGCTACAAAATCGGCACCTGCTTGCGCATGAGAAACGGCCATTTTTACCAAGGCGTCCACAGTCGAATCATTTTCTACATCGCCATTTCCAATTATTCCGTCATGTCCATAAATAGAATAAGGATCCAAAGCTACGTCTGGCATTACAATCATTTCCGGACAAGCAGCTTTGATGGCACGAATGGCATTTTGCATCAATCCGTTTGGATTCCATGCTTCCAGTCCCGTATTGTCTTTTAAATTTTCACTGACTTTTACATAAATGTTTACCGCACGAATGCCTAAATCAAATAATTCTTTGATTTCTTTTACGGTTAAATCGATAGAACGACGAAATATACCTGGCATAGAAGGAATTTCCACTTGTACATTTTCGCCTTCAGCAACAAACATAGGAAACATAAAATCCGATGGACTTAAACTGGTTTCACGAACTAAACTTCTAATAGATTCGCTCGTTCTTAATCTTCTGCCTCTGTGTAATGGGAACATATGATTTGTGATTTTAGATTAGCGATTGCTGATTTATGATTTGAAACGAAATATTGATATTGATGTCAGAAAATCTGAAATCAAAAATCGTTAATCATCAATCTGCAATCCAACTTTTTGGATTTTCTAATACGTTTACTAATTTTTCTTCGTCGCTTCCTGCTTCTGCGTGATGATCGTATACCCATTGCACATGCGGCGGTAAACTCATCAAAATACTTTCGATTCTTCCGTTGGTTTTTAGACCAAATAAAGTGCCTTTATCGTGAACTAAATTGAACTCTACGTAACGACCGCGGCGAATCTCCTGCCACATTCTTTGTTCTGGAGTATACGGTAAATCTTTTCTTTTTTCAACAATGGGAACATACGCTTGCAGAAAACTATTACCAACTTCGGTTACAAAGTTGTACCAATCTTGCATTGACATTGTATCTGTTGCTTTGCAATAATCGAAAAACAATCCGCCAATTCCACGCGCTTCATTCCTGTGAGCGTTCCAGAAATAGGCATCACATTGTTTTTTGTATTTGGGATAAAATTCTGGATTATGTTTGTCGCAAGCTGTTTTACAGGTTTGATGAAAATGGATTGCATCTTCTTCAAACAAATAATACGGTGTTAAATCTTGTCCACCGCCAAACCATTGCTGAATCACGTTCCCGTTGTCATCGTACATTTCGAAATAACGCCAGTTGGCATGAACAGTTGACACCATTGGGTTTTTTGGATGCAACACCAAACTCAATCCGCATGCAAAAAAATCAGCTTCACCCACGTTAAACATCTTTTGCATGGCTTCGGGTAATTTCCCGTGAACGGCCGAGATGTTGACTCCGCCTTTTTCAAAAACTTCGCCGTTCTCCATCACGCGGGTTCTTCCGCCACCACCTTCCGGACGTTCCCAAAGATCTTCACGGAATTTGGCTTGACCTTCAACTGCTTCCAATCCTTTACAGATTTGATCTTGAAGGTTTTGTATGTAGGTGTAAAATTGTTCTTTCATTATAAATTAGTTTTCAGCAGCAATTTTTTAATTCCAAAAATGGAAAGTAAAACTGTGACTGTGACTGACTACTGATTGTATTCCTTCACTGCATCAATAAACGCTTTCGCGTGATCCACAGGAATATTCGGTAAAATTCCGTGACCTAGATTTACAATATATTTATCTTTTCCGAATGCGTCAATCATTTCGTGCACCATTTTCTTAATCACCGGAATTGGCGATAATAATCTAGACGGATCAAAGTTTCCTTGCAACGTAATGTTTCCGCCCGACAAGTATCTTGCGTTTCTTGGCGAACAAGTCCAATCCACACCAAGTGCCGAAGCTCTACTTTTCCCCATTTCACCCAAAGCAAACCAACATCCTTTTCCAAAAACAATTACAGGTGCATCATCTGCCAATGCTTCAATGATTTGGTTAATGTATTTCCAAGAGAATTCCTGATAATCAACCGGAGACAACATTCCGCCCCAAGAGTCAAAAATTTGAACGGCGTTTACTCCCGCTTTTACTTTTTCTTTTAGGTATAAAATCGTGGTATCGGTGATTTTTTGCAATAAAACATGAGCAGCTTCTGGATGTTGGAAACAAAATCCTTTGGCCATGTCAAAACTTTTAGAACCTTTCCCTTCCACGGCGTAACACATAATTGTCCAAGGAGAACCTGCAAAACCAATTAATGGTACCTCATCGTTCAACATTTCTTTAGTCAATTTGATAGCGTCAAAAACGTATCCTAATGTTTCATGAACATCTGGAACGATTACTTTTTCCACATCCTGAATCGTACGAATTGGATTTGGTAAAAACGGACCAAAATTTTCTTTCATCAACACCTCAATTCCCATTGCTTGTGGAATTACCAAAATATCCGAAAACAAAATCGCAGCATCAGGAGCAATTCTTCTTATTGGTTGTACGGTGATTTCGGCAGCTAATTCCGGAGTTTGACAACGGGTAAAAAAATCATATTTATCACGCAAAGCGATAAATTCCGGTAAATATCTTCCCGCTTGACGCATCATCCAAACTGGTGGGCGTTGTACTGTTTCTCCTTTTAGTGCTCTTAAAAATAGGTCGTTCTTAATCATGTATTTAGATTTTAGCAGATTGCTAGATGCTTTCCGTTGTATAATATTCAATAACTTCCAAAATCACCTCTTCGATAGTTGGCGTTTCGGCAATTACTATGTTTTTAATTTTCTTTGTTTCTAATGCTGATGCTGTAGTGGTGCCTACGCAAAAACAAACTTCATTCTTGATTTTATTATTTGTCAAATAACTTTCAACGGCAGATGGGCTAAAAAAAAGAATTCCGTCAAAATTTTCTTGGTCTGATATTTTAAAAGGCGCAAGTGTTGTTTGATACACTTCGATTTCGTTAAAAGTTATTCCAGCGTTTTTTAATGCTTCAGGCAACGTTTCTTTACGCAAATTTCCGCTTAAAAAAGTATAGCTTTCCTTATTGTAAATTAAAGTGATTATTTCGGCTAATTCAAATGCATAATCCAAGTAAACATCCACAGTAAAGCCATGCGATTCCAGTAATTCTTTGGTTTTAATACCTACACAAAAAACAGGTTTAGTCTTTAAAACTTCCCAACCGTTTTGTTCTATCAAACTTAAAACAGCATTTTGACTACTAAAAATCAAGTTGTTGTTGATTGTATTCAGTTCAAAAAGGTTGTTTTTAATTTCGATAAAATCTTGTTCTAAAAGATCAAAATTAGCATCAATAAATACTTGCCTTTGCTCTGCCGACAATGTTTTGGTGGATAAAATGCTTGTTTGGCTCATTATTTCTTCAAATTAATTTTAATTTCCCTCATCAATTCTGCTCCGCCATTCTCTAAAATTTCTTGGGCTGATGCAAATCCTAATTTTTTCCATTCTTGCAAGGGAACGGTTTTTTCTATTTCGATTTTTTGTTTTCCATCAATAGAAAACAAAACGCCCTTAAACACTATTTCATCTTCTATAAATACGGCCAAACCTCCAATTGGTGCCGTACAACCACCTTCGAGTGTTTTTAGAAACTGTCTTTCGATATGGGTACACACTTCAGTTTCGATATCATTCAATTCAGAAACAGCTTCTCTGCAAAAATCATCATTTGCCATGGCTACAATCACCATAGCGCCTTGAGCCGGCGCCGGAATCATCCAATCCAGATCGATATAATTTGAGGGTTTCAAGTTGATTCTTTCCAATCCTGCTGCCGCAAAAACAGCTCCATTCCAATCGCTGTCCTGCAATTTCTGCAATCTCGTATTGACGTTTCCACGCAAATCAACTACATTGTGATTGGGATATTTATTGAGCCATTGTGCCTGACGGCGCAAACTACCTGTCGCAATTGTGCCTTCTCCATTAAGAAAATCAAGGTTTCCTTTGTGTACCAAAATATCTAACGTATTCGCTCTTTCCAAAACTGCTGCTTGCACAATTCCTATTGGCAAAGCCGTAGGAACATCTTTCATCGAATGTACTGCAATATCCACTTGACCATTAATCATAGCGATATCCAGTGTTTTAGTAAAAATTCCTGTGATTCCTAATTCGTAAAGTGGTTTGTCGAGAATAAGATCTCCTTGTGATTTTACCGCTATAATTTCGGTTTTATACCCTAAATCATTTAGTTTTTTTTCGACGTTATGGGCTTGCCAAAGTGCGAGTTCGCTGTCGCGGGTTCCTATGCGTATGGTTTTATTCATTATTTTGTAGTCACTCCGATTTTAAAAACTTTTTCAATCCATTCGATACTTTCATCCACCATCGTATCATCATCTTTCAAATGGTTGGCAAAGTGTGTCGTTATTTTTTGAATAATTCTATTGCTGATTATTTCGGCCTGTTCTTCGTTGAAGTTTGAAATTTTCTTGCTTTGGAAATCCAATTCGGATGTTTTTATCGCATTCAATTTTGCTTTTAAAGCATTGATTGTCGGGGCAAATTTTCTGCCTTTGGTCCAGGTAATAAATTCTTCTTTGATTTCTTCAATGATGGCTTCAGCAGCAGGAATGTGTTTTTTTCTGTTTTCTAAAGTTTCGTCTGTCATTTGAGACAAATAATCCATGTGAATCAGCGTAACGCCTTCTAAATCCTGAACATCTTCATTTACATTTTTCGGAATGGACAAATCTAAAATCAAAAGTGGTTTCTTCAAATTCAGAATCGCTTTGTCAATAGTTGGATTTTGTGCACCGGTAGCTACCACAACAACATCTGCTTTTTGTAATTCCAAATGCAGTTCCGAATAATCTTTTACAATTAAATTCAATTTTCCGGCTAATTTTTCTGCTTTCTCTTTAGTTCTGTTAATTAGCGTAATATGCTCGTTTTTAGTATGTTTAACTAAATTTTCACAGGTATTTCTACCAATTTTACCAGTACCAAACAATAGAATATTTTTGTTTCCAATGTCTTCTACATTCTTGAAAATATATTGAACCGCAGCAAAAGAAACCGAAGTTGCTCCCGAACTAATTTCCGTATCGGTTTTTATTTTTTTACTGGCTTGTATAACGGCATTCACCAATCGTTCCATAAAAGCATTGGCTAAACCCAACGATTTTGATTGTGAAAAAGAATTTCTTATTTGGGCGATAATTTCAAAATCACCTAATATTTGGCTGTCCAAACCTGTCCCTACACGAAACAAATGACTGATTGCTTCTTGATTTTTATAGACAAAACCTACTTTTTGAAATGCTTCAACAGACCCTTGACTATTCTCACAAATTAATTTGATTAATTGAAAGGGATGTTCCGCATACCCATAAATTTCAGTACGGTTGCAGGTAGAAGTAACTATTAAACTCTCTATTCCTTCATTCTTAGCTTGTTCGAGTAAACGCGTTTTTGCAGCAGCGTCTAAACTAAACTTGCCTCTAATCTCAGCATCCGCTTTTTTATAGCTCAATCCAACTGCGTAAAAATAGTGATGCTTTAATGTTTTATTGTTTTCCATATTTGCACTTTTCCAGAAAGTGTGACAAAATTATGACTATAGTATTTATAAAAGTAACGCTAGAAGTTCTTTTTGTATCGCTAAGTGATTTTTTGGTTTTAAATCGTTGTTTTATTATAAAAACCCTTATTTTTGTAGCAGAAATGGGTTTTTTTAATCGCTCTATTTAGAGTGTTTCTAAATAAAACAATCTGATAATTATCATTTTTAAGTAAAAAAAACATCGCTATGAGTTCTCAAGAAATTATAAAAATTGAAGATGACTTTACCTTAATTCGCTTTCAGAATGACGGCACCGATGTCTTTCAAGCCCAACGCGAAGTAAGCAGCGGATTGATTCAATTTCATTTTGGATTAAAAGGAAGTGCCAAGTTCATCTTCAA
Source organism: Flavobacterium sp. GT3P67 (assembly GCF_004349155.1). Taxonomy (NCBI): domain Bacteria; kingdom Pseudomonadati; phylum Bacteroidota; class Flavobacteriia; order Flavobacteriales; family Flavobacteriaceae; genus Flavobacterium; species Flavobacterium sp. GT3P67. The sequence continues at coordinate 600,848 of NZ_SMLF01000001.1, read as the reverse complement.
TCAAGGGAATTATGCTTTGGAATTAAAAGAAGAAAAATCATTGCTTTTATACAATCCTCAGAAAGAATTGCCTTTAAATCTGGAGTTAGCGCCAAATTCCTGGGTGATTTCTGTGATTATTTCGATCAAGAAATTCCACGCTTTATTTTCGACAGAAGCAGATTATATCACCTTTTTAAGTGCCGATAATAAGGACAAAAAATATTACAACGAAGGAAATATCAGCCCGTCGATGGCAATTGTTTTATCTCAATTGTTTCATTACAGTTTGCATCCGTCCATAAAAAACCTATATTACAAAGGCAAAGGATACGAATTATTGAGTTTGTATTTCAATAGAACTGAAGATCCAAACGCAGAACAATGTCCGTTTTTAATAGATGAGGATAATGTAATGAAAATTAAAAAAGCCAAAGAAATTATCATTGCTAATATGGCTGAACCGCCAGGATTACAGGAATTAGCAGATGAAATAGGGTTGAATCTAAAGAAGCTAAAAATGGGTTTCAAACAAATTTATGGCGATACCGTTTATGGGTTTCTGTTTGACTACAAAATGGATTTTGCCCGAAAATTGCTCGACAGCGGTTCCTATAATGTAAACGAAGTGGGATTGAAAATTGGATACAGCACCGGAAGTCATTTTATAGCAGCATTCAAAAAGAAATTTGCTACCACGCCAAAGAAATATTTGATGTCAATCAACCCAAATATGCAGTAAAGAATCGATTCCTTATATTAAACAATAAATAAAAAATAGTTAATCACAATTTATAAAAAAGTAAGTTTATTTACTTTTGTACCAACAAAAACCAGAAACATGAAAGGTGTATTATTAGTTAATTTAGGTTCTCCGGAAAGTCCAACTCCTAAAGATGTTAAACCGTATTTAGATGAATTTTTAATGGACAAATACGTAATTGACGTTCCGTTTTTGTTGCGAGCATTGTTAGTTCGTGGAATAATTTTACAAACAAGACCTAAAAAATCAGCCGCCGCTTACGCAAAAATATGGTGGGACGAAGGTTCCCCACTTGTGGTCATTTCCAAAAGAATGCACGCCAAAGTAAAGCAATTAGTTGATATTCCTGTTTCCTTAGCGATGCGTTATGGAAATCCTTCTTTATTGTCTGGTTTACAAGAATTGCATGACAAAGGCGTAAATGAAGTGCTGCTTTTTCCATTGTACCCGCAACATGCGATGGCGTCTACAACTACAATATTAGAACTGGCCGAAGAATTGCGTAAAAAGCACTTCCCGGAAATGAAATTCACCATCGTTCCCGCATTTTATAACAAACCTGATTATATAAAAAATCTGGCCGATTCTATCAAAGATCATTTAAAAGGTTTTGATTATGATCATTTATTATTCTCCTACCACGGAATTCCGGAGCGACACATTCGTAAAACGGATATCACCAAATCGCATTGTAAAATTGACGGTTCTTGTTGCAACACACCTTCACCGTCACATGAGTTTTGTTACCGTCACCAATGTTACGAAACTACCAAACAAGTAGTAAAATTACTGGGAATCCCAGAAGGAAAATACAGCCAGACTTTTCAATCACGCTTAGCAGGAGACAAATGGCTAACGCCTTATACTGATGTGGAAATAAATAAAATGCCTGACCGCGGTATTAAAAATCTGGCAGTTGTAACGCCGGCATTCGTATCAGATTGTTTGGAGACTTTGGAAGAAATTGCCATGGAAGCCAATCATCAGTTTAAAGAACATGGAGGTCAAGAATTTTTAGCAATTCCCTGTTTAAATGATGGTGACGACTGGTGTAAAACTGTAAGCAATTGGATTTCAAACTGGTCGAATGCCTCTTCATCCATTAAAGTTGACTCAGAAAAAATAAACGCTTAAATGGCTGTTACCGCCGATGAGTTAGGAACTCAGGACATCAAAAAACTCTTGATAAAACAAGCGGTTCCATCTTCTATTGGGATTTTATTCATGTCAGTTAATATTTTAATTGACACCATTTTTGTTGGGCAATGGATCGGAACTTTAGCTATTGCAGCGGTAACAGTAGTCTTGCCTATCACCTTTTTGATTTCTTCTTTGGGAATGGCGATTGGTGTGGGCGGAGGTTCTGTACTTTCCAGGGCATTGGGAGCCAACCACAAGGAAAAAGCATTGCATACTTTTGGCAATCAAATCATGATGACTTTTTTATTGGCATCTGTTTTTGTGTTATTTGGTCTTTTTTTTAGCGAAGAAATGTTGATGCTTTTTGGTGCGAAAGGAGTCATAATGGAACCCGCAAAAGAATTTTTCTTTCCCATAATTATAAGCGTTCCGTTTTTAGCACTTTGCATGATGGGAAACAACGTAATTCGTGCAGAAGGCAAGGCAAAATTTGCCATGGTAGCGATGATTATTCCCGCTTTTATAAATATTTTACTAGACATTATTTTTATAAAATACATGGATTTAGGAATGTTTGGTGCTGCTTTGGCTACAGCCATATCCTATTTTACGTGCTTCTTATTTGTGTTTTGGTTTTTTTATTTTAAAAGTGAACTAAAACTAAAAGCCAGACATTTCAAATTCAACATTCCTATTGTAAAGGAAATAACCGAATTGAGTTTTGTAACTTTTTCTAGACAAGGTGTGGTGAGTATTTTAGCCATAATATTGAATCATACTTTATACACGTACGGCGGTGAACATTCCGTTGCTATTTATGGAATTATCAGCCGAATGTTGATGTTTGCTTTGTTTCCAATTCTGGGAATTACGCAAGGATTTCTACCAATTGCAGGTTTTAATTACGGCGCAGGAAATTATGAAAGAGTCAAAGAAAGTGTGCTGCTTTCGATAAAATATTCAATTTTTTTAGCTACTGTTATTTTTGTGGTTATTTTGATTTTTGCCAAACCTATAGTCGCCATTTTTACCACAGATCCACTCGTGATTGCCCAAACTCCGGAAGCGTTGCGTTACGTTTTTGCGGCTTCACCAATCATAGCCGTACAACTAATTGGCGCGGCTTATTTTCAAGCGGCGGGAAAGGCGAAAAAAGCACTGCTTTTGACCTTAAGCAAACAAGGATTTTTCCTGATTCCGTTAGTGCTGATTCTACCAAATTTTTTAGGTATTTTTGGAGTGTGGATTGCATTCCCAATTGCTGATATTTTATCAACACTATTGACTGGCTATTTTCTAAAAAAAGAAATGAACACAAAATTGATTCAAACTAACGATGGAATACTATAATTACCTTAAATCCTTACACCTCATCTTTGTAATCACATGGTTTGCAGGATTATTTTATATTGTTCGCTTGTTTGTTTACCAAATTGAAGCGGCTCAAAAACCATCGCCAGAGAAAGAAATTTTACAAAAACAATACAAAATAATGACCTATCGCTTGTGGTACATTATCACTTGGCCATCAGCAGTTTTAGCCAGTATTTTTGCTTTTTGGATGTTGTTTTTTACTGATTTAGGACGTTCTTGGTTACAAATGCCTTGGATGCACGTAAAACTTGGCTTCGTATTTGTGTTGTATTTATACCATGGAAAATGCCATCAAATATTTAAGCAATTGCAAAATGACGAGGTGAAACATTCAACAAATTTCATGCGAATGTGGAACGAAGGCGCGACAATTATCCTTTTTGCAGTGGTTTTTTTAGTAATTTTAAAAAATGCTGTCAACTGGATTTATGGTGTAATTGGAATCTTTCTCTTTTCCATTTTAATCATGCTAGGTTTTAAATTTTATAAAAAAATCAGAGAAAGAAATCAATCTTAATATGTTTAAAAGCTTCAAAATAGCAATGCTTTCATTACGAATCAGGATTTTCCTTTCGATGATTGTATTGATAGTAATGGCTTCCGTTTTATTGGCTTCCATTTCTATTTTTCAGTTTAAAAACGAAGCCAAGGAATACCATCAAGAACGTCTGGAGCGAAAAGAAAATGCTGTAAAAGAGCATATCTATTATGTGCTTTCCACAACTACATATCCGTTGACATCAGGGAATTTAGATTTAATTTTTAAAGATAAAATTCACGAATTAGCACAAATTCATAACATTGAAATCAACATTTACAGTCTGGATGGAAAGTTACTAAAATCCTCCAAAGAATCGTTTTCTGTAGATAAAGTAGCTCCTCCTATCCCAAAATACATCCTGAAATTAGTTCGTTCCTCTATTGAAAAAAGATACGTGGACATTAAAACCATTGATGGGATAAAGAGTCTTTCCTCTTACAGCCAAATAAAGGACGACAAGTTTAAACCGCTTGGTATTTTAAATTTACTCTATATTGAAGACGATCAATTTTATAAAAATGAGTTAAATAGTTTTCTTATCAGTTTGGGACAAGTATATTCTTTTATGCTAATTGTAGCTTTTGCATTGGCCTATTTTCTCTCTTCTTACATTACTAAATCGTTGAAAACAATCTCAGACAAATTAAGCGAAACGAGTTTGAATCAAAAAAACGAAAAAATTGTTTTGGAAGCCAGCAGCAAAGAAATTAATCTTTTAATAAAAGCATACAACGGAATGGTGGATGAACTGGAGAAAAGTGCCATCAAACTAGCGCAAAGCGAACGTGAAGAAGCTTGGCGCGAAATGGCGAAACAGGTGGCGCATGAAATCAAGAATCCGCTTACGCCAATGCGATTAACAGTGCAGAGTTTTCAGCGGAAATTTGATCCGACTGATCCCAATGTAAAACAGAAAATGAATGACTACTCCGAAACTTTAATTCAACAAATTGATACGATGAGTGCAGTTGCTTCGGCTTTTTCGAACTTTGCATCGATGCCGGCCCAGCAAAATGAAACCTTAAACGTAGTGGGAGTAGTAGAACTTGCAATGGATATTTTCAACGAAGAATACATTGAATTTCACAGTGATTCTCCCGAAATTATTTCGAAAATTGACCGAACACAACTTATCCGAATTATCACGAATTTAGCAAAGAATGCCATTCAGTCCATTCCGGAACAACAGGAAAACAAGTCTATCATTGTATCGGTAAAAAAAGAATTAAACAACGTTCTAATTACTGTTGCTGACAACGGGATTGGCATTCAACCCAAAGACATAAGCCGGATATTTGAACCAAAATTCACCACTAAAAGCAGTGGAATGGGTCTTGGTCTTGGTATTATAAAAAACATTATTGAAAATTATAAAGGAACAATTACCTTTGAAACTGAATTTGGAAAAGGAACTACTTTTATTGTATCACTTCCAATAATTAACACTTAAAAATACAATTATGAATTACGAAAGTATTTTAATTTCTACCGAAAACAACATTGCAACGGTTACCATTAATCGTCCGACTAAACTAAATGCTTTGAATGTTGCAACCATTTCTGATTTGCATAAAGCTTTCAAAACATTAGGAAAAAATGATGAAATTCGTGCTATTATTCTAACTGGAAGTGGTGAAAAAGCTTTTGTGGCTGGAGCAGATATTTCTGAATTTGCTCATTTTTCGATTGAAGAAGGGATGCAACTGGCAGCTGAAGGGCAAGAAAAATTATTTGATTTTATAGAGAATTTAAAAACTCCGGTTATTGCGGCTGTCAATGGTTTTGCATTGGGTGGCGGATTAGAATTAGCGATGGCGTGTCATTTCAGAGTGGCTTCGGAAAATGCAAAAATGGGATTACCTGAAGTTTCTCTGGGTGTAATTCCCGGTTATGGAGGAACACAGCGTTTGCCACAATTGATAGGAAAAGGACGCGCAATGGAAATGATAATGACCGCAGGAATGGTAACCGCGCAAGACGCTTATAGAACTGGGCTGGTGAATCACGTAGTCCCAGAAGCAGAACTTCTAGATTACTGTGTGAGCGTGGCAAATAAAATAATAAAGAACTCTCCGTATGCTATTGGCAAAGCCATAAAAGCAGTCAATGCTAATTTCAAAGAAGGCAAAAACGGTTATGAAACCGAAATAAAAGCTTTTGGAAAATGCTTTGGAACCGAAGATTTTAAAGAAGGAACAACGGCTTTCTTGGAGAAAAGAAAAGCAGTGTTTACTGGGAAATAATAACAAAAGAGAGCCACATTGGTTCTCTTTTTAGTTTACAAGTGATTGCATTTAAAATAATCTTTCCTCAAAAACGGATTGTTTGCTTTACAACACTTAATTTTACAGACCCGTTTCGAAATATAACACACCATCTAAAATTAAACTTATGTCCTTCCAACCTGTATTTGCACTTTTCTGGGAAAAGGTAAAAGAAAGCATCCAAAATGGAACTTACGCCAAATTAACACTTGCCAAAACCATTGGTGATACGGAACTGAAAAATATTTATGTGCGTCCCGTTTTACTGGAAAATGACGTTTTTAGTCTTTCGGTTACGGCGCGTTACAAAACCGAAGAAGTAGAAAGTTTCCATTCGCTTGACGAAGCTTTTATCATATTGGCTCCGTATATGAATAACCCGTTTTTAACCGCTTTGCTGTTTACAACAGAGAATGATATCACCTTTAAGCTCAATAAAAAAAGAGTGGGAACTATTATTGAGCAAGCACCAACTTTTAAAAACGCTTCGGATGTGATTCTTGAAATGAAGGCAAAAGGGATTATATAAAAAAATGATTCACGTTGTAGAGACGCACTGCAGTGAGTCTCTACGGTGCGTCTCTACAACACAAATACCTATTTCTCCCCTTCCCATTCCGCATAAAACTGCGCCAGAAATCTTTCCATATAACGGTGTCTTTCTTGTGCGATTTGTTTTCCGGTCTCGGTATTCATCTTATCTTTCAAAAGCAATAACTTTTCATAAAAATGATTGAGTGTTGGAGAATCATTCTTCTTGTATTCTTCCTTGGTCATGCTGGAATTTGGAGCAATTTTAGGGTCGTAGAGCGCTCTGTTTTTAAATCCGCCATAATTGAATGTTCTGGCAATTCCAATGGCACCAATAGCATCTAAACGGTCTGCGTCCTGAACCACATCCAATTCTATGGATGAGAATTTCTCTTGGAAATTACCGCCTTTGTACGAGATGTTTTCAATGATATTCACCACATGCGTTATAATTTCTTTGTCAACATTTTCTGATTCCAAAAATGCTCTTGCTATTCTGGGACCCACGGTTTCATCACCATCGTGAAACTTACTGTCGGCGATATCGTGCAGCAAAGCCCCAAGTTTAACAACAGTAGTATCACAAGCTTCATTTTTTGAAATCAGAACAGAATTTTTAAACACTCTTTCGATATGAAACCAGTCGTGTCCGCCTTCGGCATTTTCTAGTTTTGCTTTTACAAAAAGAATCGTTTTGCTTATTAAATCAGGGTTTATCATTGTTTATATACTTTAAAAAAAATGTTGAATTTCAAAGTTCTACAACTTCAAAATTCAACATTTTTATTCTTTATTTAGAACTCAAAATCTATCTTACTAAAGCTGGCTCTACCCATTTGAAGATATGTGACTCTTGTGGAATTACCAATCTTTCTGAAATTCTTGCCATTCTACCCGGTAATTTCATCAAGTAATCACGGGCTTTTTCTGCTTCATCTGTCAAACCGGAAATTTTGTCAATTTCCCATTTGTCGATTAGTTTTTGCATTATATCCACATAATCCGCTGCGGTATAAACCCCAATTCTTTGTGCCGAATCAGAAAACTGTTCGAAAGCAGTACTGATTTTTTCACCGGATTCTCTCAAGAAATGCGCAGGCATAACGATTTTTGCTTTCATCATGTATTGAAACGCAAGCATCATTTCACTTGGATCAACCTGAAAAATACGAGTTACAAATTCGCTGTACGCATGATGATGGCGCATTTCGTCACCAGCAATCATTTTACACATTTTAGACAATTTGTTATCGCCATATTTCTTAGCCATTTGCGCCACTCTGTTGTGAGAAACATAGGTCGCTAATTCTTGAAAACTGGTATACACAAAGTTTTTGTATGGATCTCTTCCTGTTCCAATATCAAAACCGTCGTTGATCAGGTGTTGAGTTGTCATTTCTACTTCACGCATGTTTACGCGGCCTGATAAATACAAGTATTTATTCAGTAAATCACCGTGACGATTTTCCTCTCCAGTCCATTGTCTGATCCATTTAGACCAACCGTTTCGCTCTACATTATCAATTCCGTCTACGTCCATTAACCAGGATTCGTAGGTTGGTAAAGCTTCCTCAGTAATGGTATCACCTACTAAAGTTACCCAGAAATCATACGGTAATTCTTTTGCGATTTCACGTAATTCTTTCACCTCATCAAAAAAAGTATCACTTTGAGAATTAGGCAAAAAATCCGTTGGTTGCCATATTTTTTCTACTGGAATTAGATACTGATCGACAAAGCTGTCTACGTTTTTTTCCAAAAACTGCATTACTTCTAATCGAATGTTTTTTATTGACATTATATATAAATTAAATTTTTATTCCTTGAACAACTGCTTTTTCTGTTTGTGCGATTAAGTCAGCAAAAGCATAATCTTTAACCGCCAATGGTTTATGAACTACAAAGGTAAGGCGATTTCCTAAACCTAAAGGGAAAAACCCGTATTTAACTATTTTCCAAGAATTGTTTATGCTTACTGGAACTACGTATGCCGATGGCGCATATTTACATAAAATTTTCAAACCGCTTTGAGCAAACTCTTTTGGTCTACCAGTCTTACTTCTTGTTCCTTCCGGAAAAATAACTGCGGAGCGGTTGTGTTTTTCAATATATTCTGACAATCCTTTGATAGCCGGAATGGCTTGTTTGGGATCTTTACGATCGATAAGAGCAGAGCCTCCATGACGCAAATTAAACGATACACTTGGGATTCCTTTTCCTAATTCTTTCTTACTGACAAATTTACAATGAAATCGGCGGAAAAACCAAATCATAGCAATAATATCGTACATACTTTGATGATTGGACACAAAAATCAACGGAACATTTTTAGGAATACTTCCTATGTTTTCAAATTTGTACGTTGTTCCCAAAAGATTCGTGCATTTCAATAAGAAAAAATTCAAATAATCGACACTTTTTTTATGGGCTTGATAACCAAAAACATTGAAGCAAACCCATTGAATTGGATGAAAAATAACCAATGTAAGACCGAAACATAAATAATAAATTACGGAAATGGGATACGAAATTAGTTTTTGCATGCTTTAAAAATTTGCCACAAAAGTAAGAAATATATTTTTAGCCCGATTTAAATCCGAAACAATATACAGGCTCAACGTTTAATCGTAACTTTGCCAATCAAAATCTATGTCTTTTTTCTATTAAAATGAACTTCACTTACCCAAAAAACGAAAAGCTAAAAAGTAAAATCACCATTGGATTATTGTTTACCGAAGGGAAATCAGTATCTAAATATCCGTTGCGATTGGTATATAAAGCCGGTTCCTTTGACAAAAGTGAAAAAATAAAAATGGGCGTTTCGGTTTCCAAAAAGAATTTTAAGAAAGCCGTAGACCGCAATTATTTCAAACGTGTGTTGCGCGAAACCTACCGTCTCAACAAACACTTATTGATTGACAATCTGGACCAACCATATTCCTTTATGTTTTTTTACCAAACTAAAGACCGGTTGGCATATGAGGAAATTAATACCAAAACCATTCAATTGTTCGAGAAGTTTTTGCTTCAAATAAAAAAAGAAGAGTAGCAATTCTATTTTTTGTATTTTTAGCATTAAAATTTAATGTTTATGAAGTCAATAGCCTTGTTTTTTCTATTAATACTTTCTTTTTCCAGTTGTAAAAAAGCTGAGGCTGATTTAGATATGAAAGTATCGGCTATCAAACTTCCTCCAAAAGAAGCTTCGGCCGGCAATGCTCTTTATGACAAAGCCGATTTAAATGCGCCGGCAAAAGAAACTCCTCAAAGTATTGAACAAAAAATCATCAAAGAAGGCAGTCTTCGTTTTCAAACCAATGATTTAACAGCCACTTATAATCAAATACAAAATGCAGCAAAGAGCCATAATGCTACTATTCAAAATGATACCGAAGGCAAGGATTACGAGTCAGTTTTTAGAAAATTAATCATTAGAGTTCCTAGCAAAAATTTCGACTTGTTTTTGAAAGACATTTCAAAAGGAGTTGCTTATTTTGACAATAAAGAAATATCATCTCAAGATGTAACTGCTGAATTTATTGACATTGATGCTCGATTAAAAGCTAAAAAAGTACTGGAAAACCGTTATCTCGAACTTTTGAAAAAAGCAAATAAGGTTACAGAAATGTTGGAAATTGAAAAACAATTGTCCTCCATTCGTGAAGAAATCGAAGCAAAAGAAGGACAGTTGAACTATATGCAAAACCGAGTTTCATTTAGTACAATTACTGTAGAATTTTATAAATCCATCGCTGAAGAAAGTGGCGTAACAGCCTCTTATGGAATGAAAATTTGGACTGCTATCAAATCGGGATTCAATAGTATGTCGAGTTTATTTATAAATTTACTCAGTATTTGGCCGTTTATCATTATCCTGTTTGCTATAGGTTACTTTATTAGAAAAAGATTTAAGACAAAAAAAATATAAAACAATGTATTCTTTCTTCAAAAAAAAATTCATAATTCCCGTTGTCGCTTCGGCATTTCTGTTCATTGGTGCTAGTTTCAAAGACGATTTTTTTGAAATCGCAAAGCAAATCGAGATATTCACAACCCTTTTCAAGGAATTGAACAGGAATTATGTCGATGAAACCAATCCCGGTGAATTAATGGACAAAGCCATCAAAGGGATGTTAGCTAATTTAGACCCTTACACCGTTTATTTCAACGAGCAGGATGTCGTGCGATTCAAGATAAACAACACTGGAGAATATACCGGAATAGGCGCTTTATTGACTCGAAAAGAAGATAAATTAATAGTCAAGGAAGCGTATAAAAATTTCCCTGCGGATAAAGCGGGTCTTAAAGCGGGTGATGAAATTACTCAAATAGGCGATGTATTACTATCTGATTTCAAAGAAGATGCTTCACAGCTTTTTAAAGGTGCGAAAAACACTAAAATCGACATCAAATACATCCGACAAGGAAAAATGAACACTACTCAAATTGTCCTTGACGAAGTCGAAATCAAATCGGTTCCCTTTTTCGCAAAAATAGACGACAAGACCGGATATATTGTATTGTCTCATTTTAACAAAAAAGCGTCCTTCGAAACCAAAGAAGCATTGGAACAATTAAAAAAAGACGGTGCTGAACGAATTATATTGGATTTAAGAGATAATCCGGGTGGGCTTTTGAATGAAGCGGTGAATATCTGTAATCTCTTTGTTCCAAAAAATGAAATCATTGTTACTACAAAATCAAAAATAGAAAAACACAACAGCACCTATAAAACGAGTAAAGACCCTGTAGACACTGACATTCCTTTGATCATTATTGTCAATGGCAGAAGTGCTTCGGCATCAGAAATTGTGGCTGGCGCCTTGCAGGATTTAGATCGCGCTGTGGTGGTAGGAAGCCGAAGTTTTGGAAAAGGATTAGTACAAAGGCCGGTGGATTTAACGTATGGAACGCAACTAAAAGTAACCATTTCGCGCTATTACACGCCATCAGGAAGATGCATTCAAGCCTTGGATTACACCCGAAAAGACATAAATGGCAAAGCTGTAAAGACAGACGAGAAAAATTACAATGCATTTAAAACCCGAAAAGGAAGAATGGTTTATGATGGCGGTGGTATTCAACCCGATGTGGAATTGGAAGAAGCAAAATCAAGTCCAATAACCGATGCTTTGATAAAAAATGACGGGATTTTTAATTACGTAACTAGTTATTATTATAAAAACCCCGATTTAGGGAATCGTATTCCTACCATTTCTGATGCGGATTTTCTGGATTTCAAGCAGTTTTTAAAAGTGCAAAAATTCTCCTTTGACACCGAAACAGAACTCGCGTTGAAAAACACTTTGGCTGTAGCCAAAAAAGAAAAAATAGAGGAATCCATCCTTGTCGAATACCAACAATTGCTTACTGCACTTCAGAAAAGTGAGAATGCTTTATTGGATAAAAACCAAAAAGAAATTAAAAATCTGATTTTGGATGAAATCATTAAACGCTATCAATATCAAGAAGGATTGTATCAGTATTACATAAAAAATAACTCCGAAATTAAGAAAGCCGTAAGTATTTTGAACAACAACTCCGAGTATAAGACTATTTTAAAAATATGATGAAAAACTTATTTAGTCTACTATTCCTGTTGTTTTTTGGTTATCTATCGGCACAGAGTAAAACTGCAGAGACCGTATATTTTGAATTTGACAAATACAATCTTTATAATGACCAAGTACAAATTATAATCGATTTTATAAAAAAAGTAGATACCTCAAAAGTCGAATCCATACAAATTTATGGGTATTGTGACGATAGAGGCGATAATGATTACAATTATAAATTATCGGACAACAGAGTAAAAACCGTCCAAGATATCCTGACTTCTAATGGTTTTAATAAAAATAAAATTGTTATTATCGAGGGTAAAGGTCGGGTGATTTTAAAAAATGATGCTTTTGAAAATTTAAACGAAACCCGTTCCAAAAATAGGCGTGTTGACTTGTTTCTTGTTAAGAAAAATAGTTTTGGAAAAGGAATTTATAACTCTTTTCAGGATAATCATAAAGTTGGGGATCGAGTCTACTTAGACAATATTTTATTTCCTTTGGGAAGCAGTAAATTAACGGAACAATCCAAACTGGAATTAGACAAAATTTCAAAAATCCTACAAAAGCAAAAAAATGTACAATTTGACATTAAAGGACACGTATGTTGTACTCCCAATTATTATGATGATGCCGTCGATAAAGACAGTCACGAAAGGAAACTATCTTTGAATCGAGCCAAAAGCGTATACAAATACCTAATATCTAAAGGCATAAACAGTCTTAGAATGAAGTATATTGGAAGTGGTAACAAATTCCCTACGGGTCTGGGGGAAGCGCTAGACCGAAGAGTCGAATTTCTTATTATGAAAATTTAATTACTCTCTTTTCATCTCAATATGCGGAATATCATCTTCCAGATACATTTCGCTGGTTTGTACAAATCCGTGGTTTTCGTAGAATTTTTTTAGATACAATTGCGCTCCAATAGTGATTTTGTTTTCGCCAAAATGCAAAGCTATCCCGGCAATTGATTCTCGCATTAAGTCATGACCCCATTTTCTGTCACGGTAATTTGCATCAACAGTTACCCTTCCGATAGAAGCATTATCAAAACTGATTCCGGGTTTGAATAATCTGGAATGAGCGACAATTTTACCGTCAAATTCGCCTATAAGATGTAACGCTACTTTATCTTTGCCGTCAAGATCAAGATAAACGCAATTTTGCTCCACTACGAAGATCTCACTTCTTAATTGCAACAAATCGTATAGTTCGTGAACCGTTAATGCATCAAACGCCTTAATTTCCCATTGTAATATCATGCCTGTTTTTATGTTTTTTGTATCGTACAAATAAAAGAAAATAAGATTATCTTTTCAATACATTTACTGATTTTATAATAGATTCGAGTTCATGCATGAGATCGCGTTTTTCTTTGGATGGCGCGTAACAAAATCCTTCTAAAACCAGAATTCGATTGTATTCCTTATCGATAATGGCATAATTGATAAAAGGACCTGACATGAAATCATTATTTAACTCCCAAGTTCCCTTCGTTTCAAAGGTTTCTTTATCATCAAGAGTAATCTTGAAAAGGTAAGGAGCATACGCCTCTTCAGTAGTCATATTAGTATCAGGCTCCGTTCCCCTAATGTATAATTTACCAATGGAATCTCGCATTTTAATAATGTTGGATATTAAATCGGCGTCTTTATTAATCGTGTTTAAAGGAACTTGATAAATTAAAAGACTTGTGTTTCCTCCGATAATTTCCTTTTTTAACCACATAAAATTGCTTTTGTGAAGCACGTATGCGTAACCGGAAGGCACCTGCAATGTGAGATGGAATTTATTCGAAATTACCTTCGGATCAATATGAGATTGGCTATTGATTTTCTGGCTTTCGGCTATTTCTGCCTGCTTGATAAGCTGAATCATTTTAGGCGCATTTTTTTCCATGGTTGTTATAATATCCGTACTTGTTTTGCCGGAAATATGAAATACATTCTGAGGAGATGCATATTGGTCTTTAACAATCTCAAATTTATTTATTTCCCCTTTTTTTACCACAATAATCGCTCTGGTATCGGTCATAAAACCTTCCAAAAGCTTAACTGGATATTGATTTATGTTGAACAATGGTTCTTCTTGTGGCAAACCAATTACTGGCGATGCAAACTTGTTTCGAATGCTGTCTCCCACATCACCATTCCATAATTGATCGTCAATAATGACCGAAATAGTATTGATTTTTCCCGAAGTTTTTCGTGGCAAAGATTCATTTTCCTTTTTACAGGAAAACAACATCAAAGAAATCAGAAGAAATAAAAAATGGGCTTTATTCATTACTATACAATTATAAAATAAAACCCAAATTTATAGAAGTTTATCGTATTATCCGTTTATTTTTAACTTCATTCCGGGCTTGAGTTCTTCACTGCGAATACCGTTCCATTTTTTTAAGTCCGAAATGGTTACTCCTGGATATTTTTTAGAAATACTATACAAGGAATCTCCTTTTTTCACATAGTAATCAATTGCTTCTTTTTTATAGGATTCAGCGATATTTGTTTTTCTCTTAAATGAACTTACCGTTGCTTTATTTGTATTGATAACTATTTCATCTTTGGCAACAATCAAAGTGGCACCTATGCCAATAGTATTGTCCGGTAAATTATTCCATTGTTTTAAATCCGCTAATGAAGCGCCGAATTTCTTACCTATACTCCCTAAATTATCTCCTTGCAGAACAACATATTCAATGTCTTTTCGTTCGGGAACTGAAACTAATTCTTCTTTACTGTCTGACGCTTTTTTTACAACTTGCAATGTAACTCCTAACTGTACATTATCATTTGAAAGGTGATTCCATTCTTGGATTTCGGCTACGGTAACATCATATTTATTAGCAATGCTTCCTAAATTATCTCCTTTTTGAACCACGTAAAATGCTGTTGCATTAGAAGAAAATGTGTTTGGTTCTACCGTTTTTTTCGTTTTATCATCCTTATTTGCTTTCATTTCAGAAGCAACTACTCTTTGATTGCTCGAAATTTTATCTGAAGGAACTTGATCCATTTTAGGCTCTTTCTTAACGGCCGCTACATCAGTTTGACCCATCACTATTTTTAAACTTTTACCATAAGCCAAAGCATTCCCTCTGAGTTTATTCCATTTTTTTATATCAGCAACATCAACGTCATATTTACCGGCAATTATACTCAGATTATCTCCACGTTTAACTTTATAATATGTTGTTTTGGCAAGCGCAACTCTTTGAGCCATATAATTAGCAGTGTCCTTTACGACCATTGTTTTTTCAACCTGAAATGGCTTTTCACGTTTGCTTAATTCATATTGAGTGTAGGCGTAAATCTGGTTTTCATTTGACACAAAAACGGCTATTTTTTCTTGTGGTAATCTCAAATAATGATTTTCATCGTGATAAAATGGAATCACATTTAGCTTATAAGATGGGTTCAAAACCTGCAATTGCGCCACCGGAACATCTAACAAATCCGATATTTGCTTGAACGTCATCTGTTTCTTAATCATAATAGTATCCGTGGCAAAATGTTTTACTGACGCTCTGTTAGGAATAATTCCGTGCTCTTTGTGGTATTCATAAATGTACATTGTAGCGAGAAAAGCGGGTACATATCCTTGAGTTTCTTTGGGAAGATTTTTTCTGATATTCCAATAATTCTGTTGCCCTCCAGAACGTCTAATGGCTTTAGCAACATTCCCAGGACCAGAATTATAAGAGGCCAAAACTAAGTCCCAATCGCCAAATATTTTATACATATTTGTCATGTATTGCGCCGCGGCTTCACTGGCTTTCAATGGGTCGCTACGTTCATCAATATAGGAGTCAATTTTCAACCCGTATTGTTTTCCGGTTTGATACATAAACTGCCAAAGTCCTGTGGCACCCATTTTAGAAACTGCTTTTGGATTTAAAGCCGATTCTACAATAGCCAAATATTTGATCTCCAAAGGAACATTTTGTTTCGCCAAAGCTTCTTCAAAAAGCGGAAAATAATATTCTGATGTGCCCATCAAGCGCTCAAAAGATTTCTTTCTGTTTTTTAGAAATGACTTAATGATATTTTCCAGACCTTGATTGTACTCAATATTGAAAGGTGATTTGGCATCCATTGCCGCCAATCTTTCTTTCAAAAGCGCAGTAGGTAATTCATAATCCACCATTTGGTCCATATTAATGTTCTTAATATCATCCGATAGGTTGTTGTATAAATCCAGATTTGTTAATTCTTTCATCCACAAACTGTCAACACAAGATGCTAAGTCATCTTTTACGAAGGTATTCTTGATGGAATCTAAATAAGATAGTTTTGTTTCTACTTTTGCGAAGTCTTTATTTACAACTGTTTCTTGCGAAAATAAATGCGCTGATGCTAATAGAAAAAACGATAAGGCGGTATTTTTTATATTCATATTTTTACGATCAATGACCTATATTTCAAATGATTACAAAGCTTGTTTTTACAAACTTAACAGGTTTAAACTAAAAAATTCCATAAATATTGTTAAAAGTGCAATCTTTCACGCATTTGTAAAGAATTTTCATTGATTTTGGAGGTGAAAATCCCTTTAAAAAAACAATTCTTAAAATTTAATGTAAAAAAACCTCAGCGATAAATAGTATCACTGAGGTTTTCATTTAATTCTGATACCGTTTTTGTATTTGAAATCATTACAAATCAAACGGTTTTTATTTGTTTAGCAATGCCTTTATTAGTCAAGAATAGCTGCTATTCCTGGCAATACTTTACCTTCGAGCATTTCTAACATAGCACCACCACCAGTTGATACGTAACTCATTTTGTCCTCCAGACCAAATTGTTTTACTGCTGCTACAGAATCTCCACCACCTACAAGTGAGAAAGCTCCGTTTGCCGTTGATTCAGCAATGAAGTTCCCCAAAGCGATCGTTCCATTAGCAAAATTTTCCATTTCAAAAACGCCTAATGGGCCATTCCAAAGGATTGTTTTAGAATCCATAATTACTTTTTTGAAGTTTTCCAACGATTTTGGTCCTGCATCAAGTCCTTGCCATCCATCAGGAATTGCTGAAACGTCAACAATTTGAGTATCGGCAGTATTTGAAAAAGCATTTGCTGCTACAACATCAACAGGAATGTGAATCTGAACTCCTTTTTCCTTAGCCAATCTCAAGATTTCCAATGCCAATTCTTGTTTGTCATCTTCACAAATAGAATTACCAATTTTACCTCCTAATGCTTTTACAAAAGTAAATGTCATTCCACCGCCAATAATCATGTGGTCTACTTTGTCCAAAATATTCTCGATAACCGTAATTTTAGAAGAAACTTTAGACCCCCCAAGAACTGCTGTTACTGGTTTTTCACTGTTTTTCAAAACTTTGTTCAAGCTTTCGATTTCTTTAGCTAGTAATAATCCGAAACATTTTTCAGTAGGAAAAAATTGTGCAATTATTGTAGTCGATGCGTGTGCTCTGTGTGCTGTTCCAAAAGCGTCGTTTACATAAATATCACCAAGTGACGCTAATTCTTTTGCGAAAGCAACATCTCCAGCTTCTTCTTCATCATGGAAACGTAGATTTTCTAATAATAAAACTTCACCTGCCTGTAATTTTTCAGCAGCAGTTGCAGCTTCTGAACCAATACAATTCGAAGCAAACTGAACTGGTACTCCAAGCACTTCAGAAGTTGTTTTCAGAATGTGTTTCAATGAATATTTCTCTTCAACACCTTTTGGTCTGCCTAAATGTGACATCAAGATTACGCTTCCGCCTTGAGCAAGAATGGCGTCAATTGTAGGTTTTGCCGCTTCGATACGAGTGGCATCCGTTACATTGAAATTTTCGTCCAAAGGCACATTAAAATCGACACGTATTATTGCTTTTTTAGCTGCAAAATCAAAATCATTTAAAGTTTTCATCAGGTATTTTTTTAGTTTGTTTTTTGAAAGAATAACAAATATAGAACTTTTAAATTATTAATAAATTTGAAAAAAATAGCTTTTGTCAACGAAATCGTTGTAAACCAACAATTAATTCGCTTTTTTAACGCTTTAACTATTTTTAATCCCATAGAAGTTAAAATAAATTTGAAAAAAAAACGTGTTTGATAGCATTTTGAAACGTGCTTTTCCTGAAACTTTGCATCCGAAAATTTTAGACTAAACCATTTTCTGCTATCTTTGCTTTATGCAATTTTCAGAAATTTTAGGGCAGGAACACATTAAAAGTCATTTGACAAGAAGTGCTGATTTGGGAAGAATTCCACATGCGCAGTTGTTTGTTGGCCCTGAAGGAAGCGGTACTTTACCCATGGCAATTGCTTATGCACAATACATTATTTGCAGCAATCAAAACGGGGAAAACTCCAGTTTAAACGAGGCCTGTAACATCAAATTTCAGAAAACTTCGCATCCTGATTTGCATTTCATTTACCCAACCGTAAGTACTGAAGATGTAAAAACAAAACCCAAAAGCATCGATTTTATCACGGAATGGAGAGCATTTTTAAACCAAAACCCGTACGGAAGTTTGTTTGATTGGTATCAAACTCTAGGCGTTAAAAATAAACAAGGCGAAATTAGGGTTGATGATGCTCAGGAAATCTTGAAATCTCTCGCTTTAAAATCCTACGAAGGCGGATACAAAGTAATGATTATTTGGATGGCCGACAAATTGAACATTGCCGCTTCCAATAAATTATTGAAACTACTCGAAGAACCTACGGACAGAACGGTTTTTATCCTGATTTCAGAAAACGAAGAAGATATAATTCAAACCATTCGTTCCCGATGCCAAGTCCTGCATTTTAACGGATTAAGTGAAACCATTATTGCAGAGGCTTTGGTTTCAAAAGAAAATACGGATTCTAAAATAGCTTTAAAAATAGCACATCAAGCACAAGGAAATTACAACAAAGCATTGCAATTATTACAACCGGACAGCGAATCTGTTTTTTTTGAAAAATGGTTTGTTGATTGGGTTCGTGCTGCTTTTAGAGCCAAAGGAAATGCCGCCGCCATTCAGGATTTGATTCAATGGAGCGAGCAAATTGCAGGTTTGGGAAGAGAAACCCAAAAGAAATTTTTACATTTTTGTATCGATATGTTCCGTCAGGCATTGTTACTGAATTACCAAACTCCAAGCTTAGTTTACATGGAGCCACAAGTAGAAAAATTCAAATTGGAGAATTTTGCCCCTTTTGTAAATGGCAACAATATAAATGATATTTTTAAAGAACTTTCGGATGCCATGTATCACATAGAGCGCAACGGAAATGCTAAAATTATTTTAACCGATTTATCTATAAAACTCACGCGTTTAATTCACAAAAAATAAAAAAATGAACAACATTACTTCGATTTTAATTTTAATTTTTCTAGCCATTACTTTTCTACAATCCGGTTACGACAAACTGTTTTATTGGAAAGACAATGTAGGCTGGTTAAAAGGTCATTTTGCCAAAACTCCATTAAAGAATCATGTGCCATTAGCATTACTTAACATTTTAATTTTAGAATTAATCTCTGGTATTTTATGTGTAGTTGGCTGTATTGAATTATTCATAAACAACGGAAGAATATTCGGTTTTTACGGAGCAGTATTCTCCTGTATCACTTTATTGATGTTGCTTTTCGGACAAAGAATGGCTAAAGATTATGATGGCGCCAGAACAATTGTCATCTATTTTATCCCTGCAATATTGGCCGTTTATTGGTTAAACTAAAACTATCATTATACAAAACAACAATTCCATTTTATATAAAAATATGAGTCCAAAACATCCTTCTGAATCCCTGACGATATTAACTGATTTGGTTTTACCAAGTGAGACCAATCCTTTAAATAATCTTTTTGGTGGTGAATTATTGGCCCGTATGGATCGCGCAGCGAGTATTGCGGCACGAAGACATTCCCGAAGAATTGTAGTTACGGCTTCGGTAAATCACGTAGCCTTTAACAGAGCCATTCCGCTGGGAAGTGTCGTTACTGTTGAAGCAAAAGTTTCAAGATCTTTCAAAAGTTCTATGGAAATTTTTATTGATATTTGGGTAGAAGACCGAGAATCTGGTAACAAAACTAAAGCCAATGAAGCGATTTATACTTTTGTTGCAGTTGATGATACCGGAAGACCTGTAGAAGTGCCGCAAATAGTTCCGGAAACAGAGCTGGAAAAACAACGTTTTGATGCTGCATTAAGACGCAAGCAACTCAGCTTACTTTTGGCTGGAAAAATAAAACCTGAAGATGCTACAGAGCTGAAAGCTTTATTCATATAACAAGTAGGATTAACTTATTTTTTTACTGAAATTTAAAATATTTTTGAAAGAGAAAATTCACATTAAAAAAAGAAGTATTTTTACGAAAACAAATATTCGTACACAAATAAAATTTTCAAGATAATTATTCATCCTGTCAGTTTTTAGAGTTATAAAATAATACAAATCGATGAAAGAAAAGGTAAAAGAGAAGATGAGTACAGAGAAAGAATCCAAATTAAAAGCGCTACAGCTTACGCTTGACAAACTAGACAAAACGTACGGAAAAGGAACGGTGATGAAAATGGGCGATAAAGCCATTGAGGAAGTGGAAACCATCTCATCAGGATCTTTAGGAATCGATTTAGCCTTAGGCGTTGGCGGGTATCCAAGAGGTAGAATTATTGAAATATACGGTCCGGAATCTTCTGGAAAAACAACCTTAACACTTCATGCCATTGCCGAAGCTCAAAAAGCGGGTGGAATTGCTGCTTTTATTGATGCAGAACACGCTTTCGATAGAAATTATGCAGAAAAGCTAGGCGTAGATATCGAAAATCTAATCATATCGCAACCAGATAATGGGGAACAAGCTTTAGAAATTGCAGAAAACTTGATTCGTTCAGGCGCAATTGACATTGTAGTAATTGACTCGGTTGCCGCATTGACTCCAAAAAGTGAAATTGAAGGAGAAATGGGAGATTCTAAAATGGGTCTTCACGCTCGTTTAATGTCTCAAGCATTACGTAAATTAACAGGGACCATCAGCAAAACAAATTGTACTGTTTTCTTTATCAATCAATTAAGAGAGAAAATTGGTGTAATGTTTGGTAATCCCGAAACTACTACGGGAGGAAATGCATTGAAGTTTTACGCTTCGGTTCGTTTAGATATCCGTCGTTCTACGCAGATTAAAGATGGTGATAATGTCCTTGGAAACAGAACCAAAGTAAAAGTGGTGAAAAACAAAGTCGCTCCGCCTTTTAAAATTGCTGAATTTGACATCATGTATGGTGAAGGAATTTCAAAAACAGGAGAAATTTTAGATCTTGCAGTAGAATTTGAAATCATCAAAAAAGCGGGATCTTGGTTCAGTTATGGTGAAACCAAATTAGGACAAGGCCGTGATGCTGTTAAGTCATTAATAAAAGACAATCCAGAATTAGCCGATGAGCTTGAAGCAAAAATTAAAGCTAGAATAAAAGAATTAGCAGAAGCATAAAAACTAAAACCCGAAAATTTTCGGGTTTTTTTGATTTATAACGCAACCTTTTTAAAAAATTTCATCTATTAAGAAAACCGTCACTAAAAACTTTTAAACTGACGGAATAGTATTAACTTTTAAATTATTAAAGATGAAAAAAATTGTTTTACTCACCCTCTTTTTATTGACCCTAACGGGTTGTAGTATTGACGATGATCAACCTAATTACAGTTATGAAGTACTCCCGATAGACAGTTACATATTGCCTCAATCTTTCACCTTAGGACAAACCTATGAAATAAAATTGAAGTACAAAAAACCTTCAGATTGCCATTCTTTTCAAGGAATCTATTACGATAAAAATTTGAACGTAAGAACAATTGGTATACAAACTACCGTTCTTGAAAGTACAAATTGCAAACCTTTAACTACGGAGCCAATAGAGGTTTCTTTCAATTTTTACGTAACCAATACCGGCTCCTATATTTTTAAGTTTTATAAAGGTGAGGACGCCAATGGTCAAAATATATTTGAAGAAGTTGAAATTCCAGTGACTAATTAATATCGGTAAAAACTGTGGTATTGGATCAAATAATTAATCAATGTAAAAAAAACTGCCCCAAAGCGCAAGAGCAATTGTACCAATTGTTTTCTAAAAAATTCTTTGGGGTATGTTTAAAATATTCCAGAGATTATGCAGATGCCGAAGACAATCTACAGGATGGGTTTTTAATTATTTTTGGTAAAATTGAACAATATAATTTTAAAGGTTCTTTTGAAGGATGGGCAAAGAGAATATTAATTAACAACGCCCTTCAAAAATTCAGAGGCGTTAGATATATGGAGGTTATAAACGACAATATTCCTGAGGAAGAAGTCGAAATTGAAGACGAAAATATTTCTATCGATTATCTCATGCAAATCATTCAAGAGTTACCAGACCAGTATCGATTAGTTTTCAGTCTCTATGTACTTGATGGATATTCCCATAAAGAAGTCTCCGAAATGCTCAAAATAAGTACTGGAACCACAAAGTCAAATCTTGCGAGAGCAAGAACTATTTTGAAAGAAAAAATTGATCATCATACAAAAATTAAAATAAATTCATTGGCAAAATGAACGATAAAAAAAATATAGACCGATTGTTTCAAGAGCGATTCAAAGATTTTGAATCAGAGCCAAGTAAACAGGTTTGGATAAATATTCAGGCCTCTTTAAAAGAAAAAGAGGAAGACAGAAAAGTAATTCCGTTTTGGATAAAATCTTCTGGGATTGCTGCTGCTTTTCTTTTAGGTTTTTTTGCATTGAACACCGTTGTAAACAATACCATTGAAATAAAAAACGGTGTCGTTATAGACACGAAAATTTTAAAAAATTCGTTTGATGGAAAGGATTCTACTCTTGATAAAACAAAAAAAGAGCGTAATCCTTTAGAAGTGAAAACAATTCCCCAGGTCGTAGTAAACAAAATTAAAACAGGAAAAACAGATGAAAAAGAAATTATATCTCCTAATAGATTTAAAATCAATTCGAACAAAGAGAAGAATCAGAACGGTTCTGTTGTTTATTTCCAAAAAAATAATTCACCGCTAAAACAAACAGCAGCAAATACTAACAACCTAAAATTTACGGCTGTTAACGCTGAAAAAAACAGCACAAAAACCCATGATCCATTTGAAAATATTCCGCAAAATCAAACACTCGAAAAAAGTGGTTTAAAAGAGGGTGAAAACTCTAAAATTGCCATCATAGATTCTAAAAAACAACCATCAAATAGTGTTGAAACTCCAAACGAATTAGAAGAAATCCTTAAAAATAAAAAAGGAGAAGAAAAAGAAGTTGTGGTTCTTAACCAGAAAAACAAGTGGCAAATTACGCCAAACATCGCAGCTGTATATCTGAATTCGAATTCAGGCGGTTCCGCCATTGACCCTCAATTTTCAGAAAATCAAAAAACAGCCGATAACAGCTTAAGTTTTGGTATTGGGGTAAATTATGCTGTTTCTAAAAAAGTAGCCTTACGAAGCGGAATTAACAAGCTCTCATTGGGATATAACACCAATAACGTAGTCTACTCAACCGGTTTGGCAAACAATAATCTTGCAAATATTAATTATTCTTCAAATGCATTAATTGAGATTAAAAACAAATCCGCTCTGAACGGCTTAATCACTTTTGAAAAAGGCTTGCAAAAAACGAATACAGGTGCTATCAACCAAAAAATGGGCTATTATGAAATCCCTTTGGAAGTTTCCTATGCTGTTTTGGATAAAAAATTTGGAATCAACATTATTGGAGGCTTAAGTACTTTATTTCTCAGCCAGAATAAAATATCGTTAGTTTCATCTGAAACCAATGTAAAATTAGGAGAAGCAAAAAACTTGAATCAAGTCCATTTTAGTACTAATGTGGGTTTAGGATTTAAGTACCAAATTATAAAATCATTCCAAATTAATGTGGAACCAATGGTTAAATATCAATTGAATACATTTTCAAACAACTCAGGTGACTTTAAACCACTATTTATCGGATTGTATTCCGGTATTAGCTATAGCTTTTAATTGGATTAGAATCGAAAGCTATTAGTTGATTGTATATTATTTCGCGTACTTCTTCGCGAATTTCTTTCCGGTCAACGCCAGTTTTCCCCAAAGTTTCTATGTGTGAATGCATTTTTACACGCATAATCCCTGGGCTTCCGCTGAAAAAAGTATAGGAAAATCTTTTCTTATTGTCGGCAAAAGTAATAGGAACGATGGGAATTTCATGTTCTATCGCCAATCGGAAAGCACCGTCTTTGAAAGTGTCCAACAAAACCGATTCGTCATCTGGAACACCGCCTTCTGGAAAAATACAGATACTCAATCCTTGATTGATTCTTTTTTGTGCCCGATTAAAGACTTCCATTTTACTTTTAGAACAACTTCTATCCACCAAAATACACGTTCTTTTGTAGAAAAATCCAAACAAGGGAATTTTTGACAATTCTTTTTTACCTACAAAAACAAATGGATTTTTAATTGTGACAAGCATCAGCATAATATCGGCCATTGAGGTATGATTTGCAACAATCATATAGCTTTTATGAGGTTCCAGTTCTTCACTTTTATCTATTTTATAATAAAATCCCATCCCGAAAAGAATACATTTTGCCCAAATACGAGCCATCTTAAAAAAATAAGGATAACCGCTTTCCGTCAAAATAGACAAAACCAAAAAAGGAAACATCACCAATATGGGAATGGCCATCAAAATATAAAACCATATCCGCCACAGTACCCAAAAAACAATTTTTAATCCTCTCATAAGTTCAAAAGTAAGAAATCGTAGGCGAATAATAATAAAAGAATTAAATTTGCTAAAAAACTTTGCGTCTCGATAGCTATCGGGATTACGGTTAAGAAAAAATAAATAATGGCAAAAATACTTACAGGCGTTCAAAGTACAGGAACACCGCATTTAGGAAACTTACTTGGTGCAATCATTCCCGCAATAGCATTATCAAATAAACCTGAAAACGAATCGTTTCTTTTCATTGCCGATTTACATTCGATAACACAAATAAAAAACGGCGAAACCTTACGAACCAATACCTACAGTACCGCTGCAGCTTGGCTTGCTTGTGGTTTGAATGTGGACAAAGTAGTTTTCTACAGGCAATCAGATGTGCCACAAACAGCGGAATTATCATGGTATTTGAGTTGTTTTTTTCCTTTTCAACGCTTGACATTAGCGCATTCTTTCAAAGACAAGGCGGATAGACTGGAAGACGTAAATGCCGGTTTGTTTTCGTATCCAATGTTGATGGCTGCCGATATTTTATTATACGATGCTGAACTGGTTCCGGTAGGAAAAGACCAATTGCAACACCTTGAAATTACTCGTGATGTAGCATCCCGTTTCAACCATCAAATGGGAGAAACATTCGTAATTCCCGAAGCCAAAATTCAGGAAGACAACATGTTGATTCCGGGAACCAATGGCGGGAAGATGAGTAAATCAGCCAATAACATTATCAATATTTTTTTGGACGATAAAACACTACGCAAACAAGTGATGAGTATTGAAACAGATAGCACACCGCTGGAAGATCCTAAAAATCCGGATACCTGCAATGCTTTTGCAATTTATTCATTACTTGCTAATCAAGAACAAATCGCAGCGATGAAAGCGAATTACCTTGGCGGAAATTATGGCTACGGTCACGCCAAACAAGCGTTGTTTGAATTGATTACTGAAACTTTCAAAACCGAAAGAGAAAAATACAATTACTACATGAATAACCTTCCCGAAGTAGATGCTTTACTCAAGAAAGGAGCCGAAAAAGCAGCCGTTGTTGCCAATGGCGTTTTAGCAAGAGTGAGAGAGAAATTGGGGTTTGAGGTGTAACAATAAATTTTTTAAACCATATAAGTCATGTAAGTTTTTTTTAGCTACTATATCATTATTTTCAAAAGCTTATATGACTTATATGTTACAATTATATCGCCTCAAACAATTTTCCCGGTAAAGGTCGAATCACGCCTTTCAGTTCCATATTCAACAGCATTCCTGAGATTTTATAAATAGGAAAATCACAGCGCAAAGCAATAATATCCATCAGTTCTTTTCCAGTTTTTAACAGGTAATCGTATACTTTTTGCTCGTCTTCCTCTAAGCTTACAAACAATTGTTTTTGTACTGGTTTTGTTTCCTTCTGAATGTCCCAATTCAAAATATAAATCAAATCGGCAACACTCATCAAGACATTTGCTTTTTGGGTTTTTATCAGATTGTTGCAACCCTGGCTGTACTTATCCGTAACACGTCCCGGAACCGCAAAAACATCACGGTTGTAGTCATTGGCCATATTTGCCGTGATTAATGAACCACCTCTATCGGCTGATTCAATAACGATTGTCGCTTCAGACATACCAGCAACAATTCGGTTTCTTCGAACGAAATTTTCTTTATCCGGATTGGATGAACTCCAGAACTCAGTCATAAAACCACCGTTTTGTTCTACTTTGGCAACATACTTTTTATGGGTTTTCGGGTAAATTTGGTTCAAACCATGTGCCACCACTCCTATTGTCTGCAAATTATTTTCCATCGCCGCTTGATGTGCGACAATATCAACACCATACGCAAATCCGCTTACGATTATAGGATCCAGCGGAGCCAAATCTTCAATTAGTTTTCTACAAAATTCAGTTCCATACGACGTAATTTGTCGCGTTCCTACAATACTGATTATTTTCCTGTTTTTTAAATTGATATTTCCTGAGGTGAATAATAAAAGCGGTCCGTCAATACAATGTTTCAACCGTTCCGGATAGTCGTAGTCCTGAAAATAAACCACATTGATTTCATTCGCTTTTATAAACTCCAATTCCTGTGTTGCTTTTTCGAAAACTGATTTATCCTTCAAATTTTTCAGCAAAACAGATCCTACTCCATCAATAGCAGTAAGTTGCGATGCCTTCACATTAAAAACGGCTTCTGCACTACCAAAATGGGTAAGCAGTTTCTTGGCCATGATGTCGCCTACTCCATCTATTCTTTGCAATGCCAATAAATAAAATAAATCCTGCTCTTTCATGCTAATTATTTGAAAGTGAAATGTATAAATTTTTATGCGGATTGTTAATAAAAATTGTGAATAAAATTTTGATAACTATTTTCGTTGTATAACTTTGTAAATATGAAAATCGAACTATACATCGCGCAGCTTTTATACCGTTATCAATGTGTAACCGTTCCGGGTTTCGGAGCTTTTTTGACCGAAATTCAATCGGCTCAGTTAAACGAAAGCACGAATTCGTTTTCTCCACCCAAAAAAATGATTGCTTTCAATGCTAATTTGAAAAACAATGATGGGTTATTAGCCAATCATATCGCTTCAGCAGAGAAAACTTCTTATGAATATGCCGTAAGCGCGATTCAATATGAAGTTTTTAATTGGAAAAAAGCATTAGAAGAAAACGAACTTTTTTCTATAAAAAATGTGGGAGATCTTCGTTTGAATGCGGATAAAAATATAGTTTTCACTCCGTACGATCAAACGAATTATTTAATCAGTTCTTTTGGATTGGCACCTTTTGTTTCCCCACTTGTAAAAAGAGAAATCTTCGAAAAAGAGTTAGAAGCAATTGAAGATAAAGCGCCAATCGCTTTGGTTCCTGAAACTAGAACAGCAAATCCGTATTTAAAATACGCCGCTATTTTTGTATTAGGATTAGGTCTTGCAGGAAGTGTTGGTTATCCAATGTATCAAAACCAAATCGCCTCAGAAACGATTCTTGTTGAAACTGCCGTTCAAAAACAAGTTCAAAATAAAATTCAGCAAGCCACTTTCTTCATCGAAAGTCCAGTTCCGGCTGTAACACTATCCGTTAAATCGACTACCGAAACAAAAATGCCGTATCACATTATGGCTGGTGTGTACCGAGAAGAAAAAAATGCCAATAAGACGTTGCGAATTTTAAATCGCTTAGGATATGATGCCAAACGTATTGCTCCTAACAAAAACGGTTTTTTTCCGGTTTTATATGGTAGTTATTCTACAATTGCAGAGGCCGAAAAAGCAAAACAAGAAATTCAAGAAAAACACAATCCAGAAGCTTGGATATTGATTGAGTCACTATAAAAACAAAAACCCTATTCTTACCGAATAGGGTTTTTTAGTTTTAGCGCTTTCCGGTTTTTAATTCAAACTCGCTTTATACATTCTGGCTTCTTCCCAAGAGAATTTATGACCGTGTTTTTCCATCATGGTATTCAGTGATTCTTCTTTATATCCTGCAAAAGCAGCTGCCAAATCCTGCATTTTATCCTCCGGTAAAACTTCCGAAATGGATACTGCTTTGGTTTGGATCAGTTTTACAAAATGCGAGTAAATCGTTTGTTTCGTCAACACTCTGATTATCGCAATATCCGCAATTGATTTCTTTTCCACCCACAATTCATAGGTTTCCTGAACCGTTGATTTTTTAGGTGCTGCTGTTTTGGATTTTTTCGAAGTATAACGTTCCACGTCTTTATCGTCTTCAATCAGCGTGATATTTACTTCCTTGAATTGATTTTGTATGGCTTCCGTTTTTCGGCTGATGTATTTTTTTATTTCTGACGAAGTTAATTTCTCTTTCGAAATGGTTTCTCCAGCAACAACGGTTTCTATCAATAATTTGGCTTTCATTAATCGCAGAACGGCTTTGGTTTGCAATTCTTCCAGAACGATTAATTCATCATAAAACGCTTTTACTTTCTTGATGCGCTTTACTTCTTCCAGTTTCCAAAGGATTTCAAAAACCAAATCATCCATAGGTTTTAAAAAATAACTGAATGCGGCTTGAATGCGTTCAGAAACATGATTTAAATCGACCGTTTCCTGACCAAAAAGGGTATTCAATTGCGAAATAAATTTCTTGGACGGGTCCAAAAGCTGTTCGATGATTTCCGTTTGCTTTTTGGCCCAAACGGCATGTTTGGATTTTTCTGAAATTTCTGATTTTTCGTTGTAACTGAATTTATGATTGCGCCATTCCTGAGCCAAATCATTCCAATCAAACGTGTTTATCAGATAGTTATGAATGAAATTTTTGGTTTCAAAATGCAAGGCACTCTCTAAAAACGAATCCGAGGCTTTGTTTAATGAATAATCCATCACATCCTGATCGTTTGAAATGCCATTCATACGCAACGGAGAAAGCAAAACAAGCCCTTCTAACGAGCGCAAACGCGATAATGCGACATAAGCTTGCCCCGGAAGAAAAACTTGCGAAACATCAAGTGCCGCTTTGTCAAATGTCAATCCTTGGCTTTTATGCACCGTAATTGCCCATGCCAATTTGATGGGATAATGCACAAAAGTACCCAAAACCTCTTCTTCAATTTCTTTAGTGGTTTCATCTACTTTGTAGCGGATGTTTTGCCATTCGTATTTTTCGACTTCTATGGTTTTGTTTTCTTCCGGAAAATGAACCAGGATTTCCTGACTCGAAAGCGATTTAATAATTCCCATTTTTCCGTTGAAATAGTGTTTATCAAAGGACAAATCGTTTTTTACAAACATAATTTGTGCGCCTACTTTCAACTGCAATTGTTGTTCCACAGGAAATATCTTGTCCGGAAAATCTCCTGTTATTTCTGGTTTGTACGTCACCAACTTTCCTTCTAAATCTTCCAAAGCCTGCGCATTCATCGTATCGGCTTTGTTGTTATGCGTGGTTAACGTGATGTACCCTTTATTTGCTTTTAAATCAAAATCGGGTTTTACGTATTGGTTTAAAGTTTGAATGTCTTGCTGGGAAATCTGATTGTTACGTAGATTATTCAAAACCGAAATAAACGTATCATCCGTCTGGCGAAAAATCTTGGACAGTTCAATATATAAAGGCGGATTTTGCTGTACCACATGCGAATGAAAAAAGAATTTTCCTTTGTAATACGTTTTCAGCGTACGCCATTCTTCTTCCCGAATTACCGGTGGCAACTGCAATAAATCGCCAATATACAAGACTTGGACGCCACCAAAAGCACTATTTTTTTTACGTACGGTTTGCATCATATAATCCATAGCGTCCAGTAAATCAGCGCGAAGCATACTGACTTCATCAATTACCAACAATTCCATATTGCGAATCACTGATTTCTTCAAACCGCTCATTTTGAAATGCCTGCGCAACGTGGCTTTGGTTTCAAATTTGGTGTTCTCGGAAAATTGAGGCGATGAATTATCCGGAATAAATCCTCCAAACGGCAACTGAAACATGGAGTGAATCGTAACGCCGCCGGCATTTAACGCGGCTATTCCCGTAGGTGCCACAACAACGGTATTCTTGTGCGTGGTTTGGATAATTTCCCGTAAAAGGGTGGTTTTTCCCGTTCCTGCTTTTCCGGTGAGGAAAACCGATCGATGGGTTTGATTGATGAATCGTAAAGTATAAACGGCGGCTTCTGAAATGGTTTGCATTGGGCGAGTATATATAAAGCTAAAGTATCGAAAATTAGGAATACTATTTTAATTTATGGAAAACATTTTAGAATTGTAATTCGAATGTTTTTTAGCCCCGATAGCAACGGAAATCCTCGAAATTTAGAAAATGATTTTTTTCTGGCCGGAAAATAGCGACTAAAAGAAGCTCCTTTTATGGGTACGAAAAAACACTTTCTAAAAGAGAGATTGAAGCAGAAGCGGGAAATAGCTTTAAAAAAAATGCCTTCAATCTAACTATAGACGAAGGCAATTTTTTGAATTAATATAAAAATTTATTTTTTAGCAGCTGCTTTTTCTTCCGTTTTAGCAGGTGCTTTGTATTTGTCGTTCAAGGCTTTGATGATTTCTTTTGTGATATCAAATTTGTCTTCAGCGTATAAAATTGAAGCTGCGTCACCTGTACCGTAGATGTATGCGTATCCTTTTTCTTTACCGTACACTTTGATGAATTTTTTCACTCCGCTTACTAAAGAATCCATTTCTTTTCCACTTTCTTGTTGCAATTCTTGAGACAACGCTTGTTGCGCGTAACTCAATTGTTGCTCTCTTTTTTGCAATTCAGCACCTTTTTGTTGTGCCCAAGCCTGACCGTTTGCTTGTGCTTGAGATTGAAAACTTGCCGCTTCTTGTTTGAAACGATTAATTTCAGCTTCTAATTGTCTTCCTTTTTCTTCTGCTTTTGTTTTATATTTTGCTTCAAGGTCTTTTGCCTCTGTATATTCTTTCATTAATTCAGAAGTGTCTACGTAAGCTGTTTTTACTTCCTTAACTTCTGCAGATTTATTACAAGCAACAAGTGAAATTGAAAGTGCGATAATTACTAATGCTTTTTTCATTTTGGTTAATTTCTAATTTTTAAGTATTGGTGACAAAAATATAAAAAAATAAATAGCATTGACATAAAGTTTAAAAAATGCTGCTTTTTTATGATATAAGATTTTATTATTGTGATTTATAAATGCATAATTTATGCCTATTAAAAACAACTTACATATCTTTTAAGTAAACGAATTAGTTCAAAAAACCAACAACTACCCTCGATTTCATCAAAAAATACGCTTAAATACGCTTAAAATGATTTTTAGTTGTTTTTCAGGATGTAAATGTGTGAAGAATACTCAAAATTCTTCTTGGCTTTCCAATTTGATTGCAATCCAACATAAAAGGCTGTTATATAATTCATTTTACCAGTTTTGTATTTTTCCGAAAGTAAGCTCACATAAAAAGAATCAAATTTCATAGGAAGCACTTTAACCAATTTCATTTCTTCTTTTTCGAAAAGCATTTTTATAGCCGTTTTTGAAAAATGCCAAAAATGAATCGGCACATCATAAGCAGCCCAAAACTTTCCGTAATGTTTTGCATCGAAAGATTTGAAATTTGGGACAGCAATTATTAAAGTTCCATTTGGTTTTAATAATCGTTTCAATTCTTTGATTTGGTTATCCAAATTAGGAACGTGTTCCAAAACATGCCACATCGAAATTACATCAAAAGAATGATTGTCTAATTCACTTGTTGCCCCAACAAACGAAACGCCTTTCTTTTTTGCAATGGCTTTTGCTTTTTCGCTTGGCTCCACTCCTGTGGCATACCAACCGTTTTCTTTGGCCACAGACAAAAAATCTCCTGTTCCGGCACCAATGTCTAAAATACTTCCTTTATTAGATTGCAATGAATTAATTAGATTCAACTTATTTTTAAGTGCAATAGTTTTTACAAAATGATATGCTTTTTCAAATAGAGACCTTTTGCTGTCTGTGTGCGAAATATAATCAACGCTTTCGTAATACTTTCCTAAATTTTCTAAACTGGGTTGCGGAGACGTAATCAGCATGTCTAATTTCTCATCATGGTATAAATCGAAAATTTCCTGAGAGACAGAATAATCTTTAACGGTTAAAAAAGGCTGTTGGTTTAAAATGTCCATTAATTAATAGTGCTTTTATATTTTAATTTTAAACTAAACCCTGAAAACACCGACAGATACTTTCAGGGCTGAATTCTTTATTTTTGTGATTCTTCAATTGTAACAAGGCTTCACAGCGTAGTTTCACGTGGAACAAATTGATTGCAGATTGAGGATTAACGATTTTAGATCCCAGATTTAAATCTAAAACCCTAACGTCCCATATAAATTAACAACACCGAAACATCACTTGGCGAAACACCACTGATTCGTGAAGCTTGAGAAATAGTTACCGGACGAATCTTGCTTAATTTTTGTTTAGCTTCAATCGACATGGACTTTATTTTCTCATAGTCGAAATTATCCGGGATCTTTACATCTTCCAATCGAAGTAATTTATCCGCATTATTTCTTTCCTTTTCGATATAACCAGAATACTTCACCTGAATTTCGGCTTGTTCTAAAATCTCCTGGTCAACATCATTTTCCGCAATATAAGCTGCAACCTTTTCAAATTTTATCATGTCGTCCAAATCAATTTGCGGACGAGAAAACACTTTGAACATTTTATCCCCTTGCGAAATCAGTGCCGTATCTTTAGATTCTAAAATAGGATTTGCTTCCGCAACAGAAACGCTTGTTTCTTTGAAGAAAGCGACCATTTTTTCAGATTCCTTTAGTTTGTGTTCCATTCTACGCAAACGCGCTTCTGAAGCCAAACCAATTTCATACGACATTGGCGTCAATCTGAAATCGGCATTATCCTGACGCAATAATGTTCTGTATTCCGCACGAGACGTAAACATCCGGTATGGCTCTTCTGTTCCTTTCGTAATTAAATCATCAATCAGAACTCCGATGTAGGCTTCGTCTCTTTTTAAAATTAATGGCGCTTTTTCATGCACTTTTAAATGCGCATTTATTCCAGCCATCAATCCTTGAGAAGCCGCTTCTTCATATCCCGTTGTTCCATTTATTTGTCCGGCGAAATATAATCCTTCAACCAACTTTGTTTCCAAGGTGTGTTTCAATTGTGTCGGCGGAAAATAATCATATTCGATTGCATAACCCGGACGAAAGAATTTTACTTTCTCAAATCCAGCAACAGAACTCAACGCTTTGAATTGAATGTCCTCAGGAAGTGACGTAGAAAATCCATTTACATAAACCTCGCACGTATTCCATCCTTCCGGCTCCACAAACAATTGGTGTCTTTCCTTATCTGCAAAACGATTAATTTTATCTTCAATTGACGGGCAATATCTTGGCCCAAGACTTTTTATTCTTCCATTGAACATTGGCGAACGATCAAAACCTTCTCTCAAAATATCGTGAACCTCAAGAGACGTATAGGTCATGTGACAAGACTTCTGATGAATCAATGGCGACGTCACATCCGAATATGAAAATTTATCCGGCTTAGCATCTCCTTTTTCTTCGTTCATTTTCGAATAATCCAAAGAACGTCCATCGACTCTTGGAGGTGTTCCTGTTTTCATTCGTCCCGATTGAAAACCAGCAGCAACTAAATCTTCGGTAATTCCATACGCAGCACTCTCGCCTGCTCTTCCGCCACCGAATTGTTTTTCGCCAATATGAATCAAACCATTCAGAAAAGTTCCATTTGTCAACACAACCGATTTAGAACGAATCTCTACTCCAAGCGAAGTACGGATACCTTTTATTTTTCCGTTTTCAAGAATCAAACCTTTGACCATTTCTTGATAAAAATCAAGATTTGGAGTTCCTTCCAGCATCATTCTCCACTCCTCAGCAAAACGCATACGATCACTTTGAACGCGTGGCGACCACATTGCAGGTCCTTTGGATTTGTTCAGCATTTTGAACTGGATTGCAGTCCTGTCCGAAACAATTCCAGAGTATCCACCCAACGCATCAATCTCACGTACAATTTGTCCCTTGGCAATTCCACCCATCGCTGGATTGCATGACATTTGGGCAATGTTCTGCAAGCTCATTGTAACCAGCAAGGTTTTTGAACCGAGATTTGCAGCAGCAGCCGCAGCCTCAGAACCAGCATGTCCTGCGCCCACAACGATTACATCATATTCATCTAGAAACATTTTCTTTTATAATTTAACCCCTATTCAGGATTGTAATTTTGAAATCTATTTTTTTGTTCCACGTGAAACATTGCATACATATTCTTCAAACCTAAACGATATGTTCCACGTGAAACACTTTAGGTTTGGAATTTAAAAACCGTATTATTGTTCCACGTGAAACATAGCAATCTTTTCGTCTTCTTTAGAACGCATCAAAAGCTCTTCGGCTTCCCCTTTGTCTTTATAGCCGCAGTAGTGCAAAATTCCGTGTACTAAAACGCGCTTTAATTCTTCCTCAAAAGAAACCTTGAAATCAGCAGCATTGTCTTTTACTCTTTCGACAGAAACAAAAATATCCCCATGCAATTCATTACCCATAGAATAATCAAAGCTGATGATATCCGTTAATGTATCGTGATCCAGATACTCAACATTAATTTTGTGCAGATACTCATCATCACAAAAGATGTAATTTATCTCTCCTTCTTTCTTGTTTTCCGAAGCAATAACATTCTCCAACCAAGTCGTAATATCTTCTTCGTTGTCTAAATTAAAGTCGGTTTCGTAATTAAAATTGATCATTTTTTATTAAAATATTCTTGAACCTTTTGATTAAAATTCGAGCGCAAAGGTAAGGATTGTCTATTTAATATTTCAATGCTATTTAAATAATCTAATAAAGCAGCTGGCAGCGCATTAGATTGATTATTAAACTCCTTCTTGTTCGTTTCAGACTGACGCTTGTTTTCTTCGCCTTGTTGTTGAATGGCGGAATTCAATTTCAATAATTCCTGTTTCACATTCAGTATCTTTTGAAGCGTTTCGTTCTTAAAACCTTTATTCAATAATTGCTTTTCAATTTGCTTCATTTGTTCCAAAGCACTTTGTCCATTACCGCCCAATCCTTGTTTATTCAATTCGTTTTGCAATGCTTCGCGTAATTGCTTTTGCTCTTTATAAATTTCCATTATAGCTTGCGCATCACCTTCGCCACCCTCTCCGTCTTGACCCGATTCTCCAGGCTTACCTTGTTTCCCGTTTTGACCTTTTTCACCATCGCCCGGCTTCTCTCCTTTTTTAATTCCGTCCTTCATTTTCTCGCCAAGACCTTCTTGCTTTTTAATAATATCCGGCAGTTGCATTCCTTGACCTTGACCCGGCTTCGGTTTCCCAGAACCCATTCCTGACATTTGCATTTGCATATTGTTAAGCATATCGCTTAGAAAATCCGCTAGTTTATTAGCTGCTGAGATAGTGTATTGTTGGTGTGACAAACCTTTTGGCACTTGAGCATCAGTTAAACTGGACAATGATTTATCGACGTTGTAAATTACATTGCCAATTTCTTTGGTGATGTCCTCCGCAATTTTTGGATTACGTAATGACATCGCAAATAAACTGTCGTCAACATGCTTGAACTGTTGTTTTAAATCCTGTTGAATTTTAATGTTTTTATTAAACGCCGGAGATCCGGATTTGTGCTTTTTAAACTGGTTCATCAAGTCTTCCTGTGATAAAGAAAACGCTAATAAGTTGTCAAGAATTTGTCGCAACATTGCAACGTCTTCCTGCAACTGTTCCATATCTCCATCCTCCAAAGTTTGTGCCATTTTTTGCGCCATCTCTTTCATTTTTTTGGAAGCGCTTTTTTGATTTGGCTTGGCCTTTTCTTTTTTATCTTTCTTCAATTCCTCAGAAGCTTTCTTTAAATCTTCATCAATGCTTTTTTCTTTAGCATCATCTTTAGGCAAGTCCAAAGGTGATTTCAATTCCTTGTTTTCTTTTTTTAAATCATTTAAATCATCTTGGATTTTGTCAAACTCAGCATTGATGTCTTCTTGTTTGTCTAGTTTATTTTCCTTTTCTTCATCAGATAATTTATCTTGTTTTTCAGAAAGCTTGTCTAGTTTGTCACCTAATTGTTCTGCTTTCTTTTCTATATAAAACCTCTTGGTCAATTCCACTAACTGTTCTAAATTCTTGGTTTGGTTTTTACTGTTTTGTTTGAATTTATCCAATTTAGACAACAACTCTTCATTCTGAATTTTATCGTTCAGTTCTTTCAGTTCGTCTAAAAGCTTCTGGTTTTTTTCCAATTCTTTTTCGGCTTTGTCCATTCGTTTTTGAAGCTCCTCTTTTAACTCATCCTTTTTGTAGGTTTTGAATTGCTCCAAATTATCATTCATTTTTTTTGTAAATTCTTTCATCATCTCATCCTGTTTCATTTGACGTTTGATGAAATCATTTACTTTTTGCTGGTCTTTGAAATCCAGATTTTCTTTCTCTTTTCCGGTTTTTTGCAATTTCTCCATTTCAGAGATTTGCTTATCCTGGTTTTTTAAAGACTTCTCTAAACTGTTGATGTTGCCATTTTGCTGTTGCAAAATTTGATCTTCCTTCTCTTCATCTGTAGCCACCCGATTAGAGAAAACGGAAGACTTCGTGCTTTTGAAATTATGTATCGCATCATTATCAAAAACTTCAAAATAATAATCATACGATACGCCTTGCTCTACCGGAAGATTACTTGGAAACGAAAATACGAATTGGTCAAAAGCACTTTTCTTAATAGCAATTGTTCCACGTTTGGCAGTTTTAGGTTTCTCTCTTTCGTAATACACAATCTGAAGCCTAGACAAACCATAATCATCAGAGATTTGACCTAAAACATAGTTCTTAGCCACCTTCAAACTGTCCGGTGCATTGTTCACATTAATCGTAGGGAACTGATCTTTAACAATAGTAAGCTGATAATTGAGTTTTTCGTAGTTTT
Source organism: Flavobacterium sp. GT3P67 (assembly GCF_004349155.1). Classification (NCBI taxonomy): domain Bacteria; kingdom Pseudomonadati; phylum Bacteroidota; class Flavobacteriia; order Flavobacteriales; family Flavobacteriaceae; genus Flavobacterium; species Flavobacterium sp. GT3P67. Next base: position 563,543 of record NZ_SMLF01000001.1, on the reverse strand, counting down.
TTACCTTCTCATTTGAAGTAAGGATTTGATAATCTGTATTTTGTAGTATATTTTTGGACAAAATAAAGGTATTTTCTGTTTTCGAAAAAGAAGCTTTTGAAATTCCGTCCATCCACGCTACATTTTGTGTCGCTTGCGTATTCATTTTCCAAGTTACACGCGTTCCTTCCGGAATAACCGCATTTCCTGTTCCTTTGATTGTTTCCGGTTTTTTATTCAAATACGATGGAAAGTTCAACTGCATTTCAAAATTAGCTATCGAAGGAACGGTTATCACTTTCAATTCATAATCCGGAGAAGAAATAGCATTTCCCTCCACGTGGAACAAAATGTTTTCTGAAGGCTTCCCAATCTTAAATTGAAATTCACCCGCTTTAGCCGATTCCATAAAATAACTTTCGTCATCAATAAAAATCATTGCATTCTCAGGAACTATTTTTCCTTCGGTTTTAATTCGAAGTATAAAATCCTTTCCTTGTTCCGTTTGTAAATTCGGATTTAGAATCACAAATTTAAAAGGAGCCGGCGGTAGAAAAGCCGAATTGAAATGCACTACTCTATTCAAACTTTGTGAAATCATGCTGCTGTTTCCGGAGAAATAAAAGAAAGCAAACAACAATATTGGAATTAAAGCCAAAGGAAAATACTTTTTGTTTCCGTTATAATTTATGGCATTCCCAAAAGGGATTGGTTGTAATGCGTTTGCTTTTTGCTCAATTGATGCGACTAATAATTCCGATTTATTCTGATGAATATCAGAATCTGATAATTGCAAAAAGTTAGTCAACTTGTCACTCACTTCCGTAAAATGATTTCCAATAATTGCAGAAGCCTGGTTGTAATCTATTCCTTTTTGAAGTTTGAATAATTTAAAAATTGGAAACAAAATAAAACGAAACAACAAATACACTTCTACTCCAACGAAAGTCCAAAATAAAATGGTTCTTCCTATTGGCTTGAGCCAAAGAAAATATTCGACAAAAAGCGTAAATAGAAAATACAACAATCCTAAACCGATAAAGAAAATAGTTCCCCGTATCAATTCGTTGGTATAAAACTTCCTGATGAAAGCTTCTAATTTTTGATAAATAAATTGCTGATTTTCCAAAATGTATGCTTTGTTTTTTGTAACCAATAAAAGTAATAATTTATATGACTAAAGAAATGTTAAAAATCATCAAACTCATTAATCTTACATTATCTCATTTTCAGATAATCCAATTGAGTAATCGAATTTGTATCTTCGCAAAAAATTTACAGCAATGTCTAAACAAGTTCGGGTGCGTTTTGCACCAAGTCCAACTGGACCTTTACATATTGGCGGAGTTCGTACCGCATTATTCAATTATTTGTTTGCCAAAAAAAACAATGGTGTTTTCTTCCTGAGAATTGAAGATACCGATCAAAACCGTTTTGTTCCAGGTGCCGAAGAATATATCATGGAAGCGCTGGAATGGTTAGGAATTGCACCAGATGAGACTATTGACAAAAATGAAAAATTTGGTCCATACCGTCAAAGCGAAAGAAAAGATTTGTACCAACAATATGCTGCTGAATTAATAAATTCCGGGAATGCTTATTATGCTTTTGATACGGCCGAAGCTTTGGATGCAGCAAGAAAATTAGAAGAAGAACAAGGAAAAACCTTTATATACAATCACCATAACCGAGAAAAATTAGACACTTCGTTAGTGATTTCTGCAGGCGAAACTGCTAAAAGAATTGCTGATGGCGAACATTATGTAATCCGTTTTAAAACTCCGGTGAATGAAACGTTGCATTTGCATGACATTATTCGTGGCGATGTGAAATTTGAAACGAATCTTTTAGACGATAAAGTATTGTTCAAAAGTGACGGAATGCCAACCTATCATTTGGCTAATATTGTGGATGATCATTTAATGGAGACGTCGCATGTAATTCGTGGTGAAGAATGGTTACCATCGATGCCTTTACACGTTTTATTGTACAGAGCATTTGGTTGGGAAGCACCGGAATTTGCACATTTACCATTGATTATGAAGCCTGTTGGAAACGGAAAATTATCCAAACGTGACGGTGACAAAATGGGATTTCCTGTATTTCCATTGGATTGGAAAACCGCAGAAAGCGTTTCATCAGGTTACAGAGAAAAAGGATTTTTCCCGGAAGCCGTAATCAACTTTTTAGCATTATTAGGTTGGAATGACGGAACGGATAAAGAATTATTCACGCTGGAAGAACTAGTTGCAGCATTTGATTTAAACAGAGTTCATAAAGCTGGCGCTAAATTTGATCCGGAAAAAAACAAATGGTTCAATCATCAGTATTTAATCAAACAGGAAGATATAACTTTGGCGAAAACCTATGCTCCTATTTTGGCTGAAAAAGGTTTTTCTGTAGCTGATAATGTTCTAACAAAAGTGGTTTCTTTAATCAAAGAACGTGCGCATTTTGTTTCTGAATTTTGGGAAATGAGTGATTTCTTTTTTGTGGCTCCAACAGCGTATGATGAAAAAGCCAGCAAAAACTGGAAGGAAGAAACACCGGCATTAATGCAGGAATTAATCTCTGTTGTGGAAGAAATAACCGATTTCACTTCTATGAATATCGAAACGATTGTAAAAGACTGGATGACAAAAAATGAAATTGGAATGGGAAAAGTAATGCAACCCTTTCGTTTGAGTTTGGTTGGCGCGCTGAAAGGTCCTCACCTATTTGATATTGTTGAAGTAATTGGAAAAGACGAAACTATTCAAAGAATTCAAAAAGCAATAGCTGCTTTGTAGTTTTTAAATACAAAGTTCATCAAGAAGCCTCAAAGTTCACTAAATAAACGTAGTGAACTTTGAGCCTTCTTACTTTCATTCTTATGTAATTCGTTACAAATAAATAATCAAATTTCCATTTACTATTCCAGGATTTCCCTTGAAATTGACCCCTAAATTCTTGTTATTTAAGTTTTCAAGCATGTTATTAACTCCATATTGATAGGAAACATTGGCTCTGAAATGACGAACTCCAAAAGTGATTCCTACTGTTGGATAAAAATTAAACTTGGAAATATCTACAATATCTTTGGCTAACAAGGTTGTCCCAGAAATAACATTGTTTGCGTCATTATTATCGATATTTAATTTTCCGTTTACTTGAACAATGGGTCCAAACTCCAAACTCAAATGATTTTCAATAAGTCTGTAACTCACTTGTAAAGATACTTGAGCTGACGCCAATTTATAGTTCACATCTTCCTTTGCCAAAGTCAAAGTGTTCGTAGCAACAGAAAAATTATTCTCACTAAATTGAATAGTATATACCATATCCCAATCATTATAGAAATTTCCTCGCATAGAAAGTCCTGCATTCCAACCCAATTCAGGTTTAGTTTGAAAGTTATTCGTGTTTAAAGTAAATTGATTGATTCCGAAACTGATTCCTATCCTATTTGAATCCCTATATTCATATTGAGAAAAGGCTGTGATGGAAATGAAAACAAAAAGTAAAGTAAGCAATATCTTTCTCATATATTTAAAATTTACAAAGACAAACCTAAAGTTTTTTTGTAAATTGTGAGATAATTTTTAACTAAAAACAAAAATATTATGAACATTGCATTAATTATCCTACTGGTCTTTGGACTTTTCATTTTGCTGTCTTCGTTTTTTACGGTAAAACAACAAACAGCTGTTGTTGTAGAACGATTTGGAAAATTTTTAAGTATCAGACAATCCGGTTTGCATTTGAAAATTCCTTTAATAGATCGAATTGCAGGACGTGTGAATCTTAAAATTCAACAATTAGATGTTATCATTGAAACAAAAACCAAAGACAACGTTTTTGTGAAACTAAAAGTTTCAGTTCAATTTATGGTAATTCAAGAAACCGTTTATGATGCTTTCTATAAACTGGAATATCCGCACGATCAAATTACTTCTTATGTGTTTGATGTGGTTCGTGCCGAAGTTCCAAAATTAAAACTGGATGATGTTTTTGAAAGAAAAGACGACATTGCCATTGCGGTAAAAGGGGAATTAAATGAGGCTATGACTACGTATGGGTATACTATTATTAATACTTTGGTAACGGATATTGATCCGGATATTCAAGTAAAAAATGCCATGAACAGAATTAATGCTGCTGATAGAGAAAAAACAGTAGCTGAATTTGAAGCGGAAGCCTCCAGAATTAGAATTGTAGCCAAAGCCGAAGCTGAAGCTGAAAGCAAACGATTACAAGGACTAGGTATTGCCAACCAAAGAAGAGAAATTGCCAAAGGTTTAGTAGAAAGTGTGGATGTTTTGAACAGAGTTGGGATAAACTCCCAAGAAGCCTCGGCTTTAATCGTAGTAACACAACACTATGATACGTTACAAGCCATTGGTGCTGATGCAAATTCAAATTTGATTTTATTGCCTAATTCTCCACAAGCCGGAAGTGACATGCTCAACAATATGATTGCGTCCTTCAGTGCTTCCAATCAAGTAGGCGAATTGATGAAAAAAAGAAATGGAAAAAGAGTTTCCAAAAGAGAAAATAATATAGAATCACCTGAAAAACCGGAAGCTCCAGAAGCCCCGGAAACGGAAGAATAATTTACTTGAATTCATAAAAAAAGAGGCTTAATTGCCTCTTTTTCTTTTTGTTATCCAATTTTTAATAAATGGAACTGCTTTATTCAATATAAAAGGAACCGCTGTAGAAACGATTGCTCCATAAGGAATAGCAGAACTATACGATCCTATTAAATCACTTACAATATGCTGAGGCGAAAAGCTTTCTTTGGTTTTCTTTACTCCAAAAACCAATTTTTGATAACTGATTTCTTTTTCAATCTTTAAAATCTCAAGTTCCCTATCAATTTGAGCATAGGATGAATATTTTTTTGTTTCCATAATTTAGTCGTCGTTAAAAAATATTTCAGAAAATTTCTCCAATACTGATCCTTCAAAAAATTTATCTCTAATTGTGAATAAAAGGCCCGATAATAAAAGGTATATTCCTCCAATAATCAAAAATCCTAAACAATAACTATCTAAATATTTACCAATTGCTAAAGCTCCAGCAATAGAACAAAATAATAAAACCATGCTCAAACATAAAAAAATCAAGGTAAACTTAAGAATCATTGTGGTTGATTTCATTGCTACTTTGAAACCCCATAATTTATAATAAGATACATTGCTCTGGATATAAGCTTGTATTTGTTCTTGTATATCCTCTGTATTTTCTTTTAATTCTTCAAAAGCCATACGCTTAGTTTTAAGATTTGTTAGATGGGTAAATCAAGATTATTTTTGAAGCTTTGCGTTTTGTCTTTTTAACTCCGCTAATTTTTCTTCCAAAAAAGAAATTACATCTTCGGTCTTGTGACTCATATTTGAAACTAATTCTTCGTATGTTCCCTCTAAGTCATATTTTGCACTTGTGAATTTATCTTTCAATTCTAAAGATGCAGTATCCAATTTATTTTTCAATTCACATTTAGCATCATCAAAACCTTCTTTTAATTTCTCTCTTGTTTTTGAACCTTTATCTGGTGCAAACAAAATTCCTATTCCAGCTCCAATAGCTGCTCCAGTCAAAAGAGCCAATAATGTATTTCCTGAATTATTCGACATGATTCTTAATTTTAAAAGTTTGTTTCATAAAGATACAGATTTATTAACAAGAACCCGTTAACAACTCGTTAAAGTGCAATTTTACAAGACAAAAAGCAAATAAAAGCAAGCTATCGCGCGTTTATTTGAATTTTGTATTGAGTGTTGTTTATTCCAAAAAATTGTCTTAAAATCAATTTATGGACGTCATTTTTAATTGAAAAAAAATATTAAAAACAGTATTTTTATAAGAAATTACAATAATAAAAAAAGCCCTCTAAAAAGAGAGCTTTTGATTGATAAAATCTATTTAAAAAATAAACCTTATATTTTAAGGTCATTTAATAATTGTAACACTTTTTCGTTTTTCTCGTTCGTTTTTAATTCTGAAAGTTGAACTTTAAAAAGATTAAAATTATTCAAATCATTTTGTAAATTTTCAATGGCTAAAATTCTAACGGCTGCCATTTGACTTTTTAATGACATCGTATATAATTTTGTCAAAGCTTCTTCTTCGATATCTTTTACCTGCACTTTATCTGAATGATGCAAAATCAAATTAGAAAACAACAACGAGTTATTATCATTCTTGATATTTTTGACAATAGTCTGAATGATTAAACTGTAATTATCAATACTTTTAATGTTCTCAACAATACTGTTTAGAATCAAATTAGCATTATTTTCATCCTTTTCTTTTACATATTTATTGATTTCTTTTTGAGTATTCATCAATAAATTTTCTTCTTTTTTACCTTTTTCTTCCCATGCATCTTTCAATCCAACGGTTTTATTAAAGACAATTTTACCTTCGGTTGTATCTTTATCAACATTGAAATAACCCAATCGTTGAAACTGGAATTTCTCTCCGGATTGAACCGTTGCCAAACTTGGTTCTACAAATCCTTTTACAATTTGTAACGAACTAGGATTCATGAATTCCAAGAAGTTTTTCTCTTTATGACTGTCCGGTGCTTCATCGATAAACAAGCGATCGTAAAGGCGAACTTCTGTTTCTAAAGCATGTTTTATAGAAACCCAATGCAAGGTTCCTGCCACTTTACGTTGACTCGCTTCACTCCCACTTCCGCTTCTGCTGTCTTCATCATATGTTACATGAATTTCAGTGATATTTCCAGCGGCATCTTTTATAACACTTTCTCCTTTAATGATATAGGCATTTTTTAGACGTACTTCTCTGCCTAAACTCAATCGGAAAAACTTCGCCGGAGCATCTTCTAAAAAGTCTTCTCTTTCAATAAATAATTCTTTTGAAAAAGGAACTTTTCTAAATCCGGCACTTTCATCTTCCTGATTATTTTCAGCTTCCAACCATTCTTCTTTGTCTTCAGGATAATTCGTAATTACTAATTTTATCGGATCTAAAACCGCCATAACTCTTGGCGCCGTTTTATTCAAATCTTCGCGCAAGCAAAATTCTAAAAGCGAAAAATCAATTATATTTTCTCTTTTGGCAACACCAATAATTTCACAAAATTTACGAATAGAATTCGCTGTATATCCTCTCCTTCTCAATCCTGAAATAGTTGGCATTCTTGGATCATCCCAACCGTTTACAATATTTTCCTGAACCAATTGCAACAGTTTTCGCTTGCTCATTACGGTGTAATTCAAGTTCAAACGCGCAAATTCATATTGATGGGGTTTTACTTTTGAGTCATCATAAATTTGGTCCAAAAACCAGTTGTACAATTCCCGGTGCATCACAAATTCTAGCGTACAGATAGAATGCGAAATTTGTTCTATATAATCACTTTCGCCATGTGCAAAATCATACATTGGATAGATTTTCCAATCGTTTCCGGTTCTATGGTGATGACGGTGTAAAACACGATACATCAATGGATCACGCATTAACATATTAGTCGAAGTCATATCAATTTTGGCACGCAAAACATGGCTTCCTTCCTGAAAATCTCCATTTTTCATTCCTTCGAATAAAGTAATATTTTCTTCAACCGAACGGTTTCTATAAGGTCCATCAACTCCTGGTTGTGTAGGCGTTCCTTTTTGTTCCGCCATTTCTTCGGAAGATTGACTGTCAACGTAAGCTTTACCGTTTTTAATCATTTTTACAGCCCAATCGTACAATTGTTGGAAGTAATCCGATGCATACCTTTCTTCGGCCCAATTGAAGCCCAACCATTGCAAATCTTCTTTTATAGCATCTACATATTCCTGCTCTTCTTTGGCTGGATTTGTATCGTCAAAACGCAAGTTAATTGGCGCATTGTACTTTAATCCTAATCCAAAATTCAAGCAAATCGATTTAGCATGACCTATGTGTAAATACCCATTAGGTTCTGGTGGAAAACGGAAACGTAATTTATCTTGGGGAAAACCGTTTGATAAACTGTCTTCAATGATTTGTTCTATAAAATGGAGTGATTTTTCTTCAGTTGACATTTTTTTGTTTTATTTTAGCAAAGATAAAAAAAGTTTAAGGTTTAAGGTTTAAAGTTCTCTAGAAACCTATAAAAAGTTAAAAGACCGTGCCACCAACCTTACACTTTAAACAAAAATAAAAATGGGAATTATAAAACTTAAAAATATCAGAACCTACTCCTACCACGGTTGTTTAATCGAGGAAGGTAAAATTGGGTCTGATTATTCAGTAAACTTAGAAATCAAAACCGATTTAAGAAAATCCAGTATATCAGATGATTTGAAAGATACAGTGGATTATGTGCTTTTAAATAGCATTGTTGAGGAGGAAATGGCCATACGATCGAACTTATTAGAGCATGTTGCAAATCGTATCGTAACCCGAATTTTTCGTGAAATTCCTGAAATTTCACGAATTATTTTACAAGTTTCTAAACTAAATCCTCCTATTGGTGGTGATGTTGAAGCAGTTACTATAGAAATGGAAGAATATAGAAGTTAAATAAGAGATGTTTAAAAAGGGTAAAAAAATATTTTTTGAAACTTTTAAACTTTAAGCTTTTAACTTTTAAACTTTTTAAGTACTTTTGCCATCCGTTTAAGAATGGCGTCGTGGCCGAGCGGCTAGGCTGGGCTCTGCAAAAGCTCCTACTCCGGTTCGAATCCGGACGATGCCTCAAGAAGAGATACAGAAATGTATCTCTTTTTTTTATGTTAATTTTTAAGAAAATTAGCGAGTGTAATTGCTTCGTTCCTCGCAAAGACGTGTGTTAAGTCTTTGCGAGGAACGAAGCAATCACATTAAAATAAGTCATAAAAAAAGAGACTACTAATAGTCTCTTTTTGTAAATATTTTTGAAGATAAATTATTTGTCTATTTTCTCAAATGCTTTTTTAACCATTGCTTTTTCTTCCGGAAACCAACCTTGGGTGATTAAAACCATCCCAAAAACCATCATTACAATACTGATTCCTTTCTTAATTTTAAGAATATTTACAGGTGTTAGTTTTGTTTTTAATTGCTTGGCTAATAGTATTTTAATACAATCAATAAATAAATAAGAAGCTACTACTGATATAAAAAAAGTTATCATTCTAGAGGTTTGCATTTCTAGTTTTGGTCCTACTGAAATAATAATAGCCAACCAAAAACCAAGAACACCAATATTGATAATGTTTAACAGAAATCCTTTTATGAAAAGGCTTAAATAGTTTTTTTTCACTATTTCCCTGTCAATAATATCCGTATTTATTTTTTCTTCTTTTTTTAATTGTATAAAGGAAATTATACCATAAGCTACCATCAATACACCTCCAAAAATAAAAAGTGCCGGTTGATCTTTTAAACTTTGAATCAACCTGTAACTGCCTAAATAAGCAATTCCAATAAAAACAATATCTCCTAAAACTACGCCTAAATCAAATACTAAAGCAGCTCTAAATCCTTTTATAATACTTGTTTCCAGTAAAATAAAAAAAACAGGACCAATCATAAAACTTAAGAAGATTCCCCAAGGAATACCAGATAAAATATCGTTTATCATTAAAAATTTAAATTTATTACCAAAAATCTAAACCAAAGTACTAATTTTTTTCTGAAATAGTACCGCCAATGAAAACTTCCTTATTAATCTGTTTTGGTTTACCATAGATAAAAATAGAGCCTCCTGCTTTCACTTTTGCATCAACCAATGTAGTTGCATGTATTTCAGATTTTCCTCCTGCAGCAACGCTTATTGATGTTTGTGTTGTATGTAAATCCTTTGCTTTTAGAATTCCGCCTGAAGTAATAACAACATCTTGATTTGTGGCTTTACCTGAAATATCAATTATTCCTCCAGAATTTGCCTTTACATTAACTTTGTCAACATCTATTTCAATTTTTATCTCTGCTCCAGATTTTGCATTCAAATCCAACATTGTTTGTTTAAAATCAGCTTCACTTGAAACATAACTTCCCTCGCTTGCACTGATGCTTTCAATATTTTTAAAATATAATTTCACAATAATGTTGTTCCCTGATAATAATTGTGGAAATGGCATTCTGACTTTTAATTCTCCATTTTTATTAACCGTTTCTACTTCATCAGCTCGGTCTCCTGTTATAACAACTTTGTTTTCTGAAGCTGAAATTAATTTTACATTGATTTTATCAAATACTTTTACTTCATCAAAATCTCCTAAGTTTCTGGATACCTGAGCATTTGTTATTTGAGTTAACAATACAAAGGTAATAATCACTAATTTTTTCATTTTTTTTATTTTATTGGTTCTTCAATTCTTCTTAAAAAATTAAAATCCAGTTGTTTTTTAACCAAATCGGCATTTTTTACTTTAACGTAAATTTCATCTCCTAATTGTAATAATTTACCCGAAGTTGCGCCAGTTAGTGCATATTGTTTCTCATCAAAAGTGTAATAATCGTCCTTTATATCTCGAATTCTACACATTCCTTCACATTTATTCTCAATAATTTCCACATAAATTCCCCATTCTGTCACACCAGAAATTACTCCTAAAAATTCTTGATCCTGATGATCTTGCATGTATTTTACCTGCATGTATTTGATAGAATCTCTTTCCGCATTTGTTGCTAAACCTTCCATAGTGGAAGAATGAACACATTTCGTTTCATACGTTTCTTCATCAGCTGATTTTCCTCCGTCAAGATAATGCTGTAATAATCGGTGCACCATTACATCAGGATAACGGCGAATTGGCGATGTAAAATGTGAATAATAATCAAAAGCCAAACCGTAATGTCCTATGTTATCCGTAGAATATTTGGCTTTACTCATACTTCTAATTGCCAAAGTATCAATTAAGTTTTGTTCTTTTTTACCATTTACTTCTTCCATCAAAGCATTCAATGATTTCGAAATATCACCTTTGTTTCTAAAATCGATTTTGTAACCAAACTTTGCAATTACCGTTTGCATGGCAATTAATTTATCTTCATTTGGCTCATCATGAATTCTGTAAATGAAGGTTTTCTTTTGTTTACCAATGTATTCTGCTACTTTTTTATTCGCTAAAAGCATGAATTCTTCAATCAGATGATTGGCATCTTTGGAAACTTTAAAATAAACACCTTGAGGCTCTCCTGCTTCATCTAAATTGAATTTTACTTCTACTTTATCAAAAGAAATGGCTCCATCGGCCATTCTTCTTTTTCTGAAAATTTTAGCTAATTCATCCATTTTTAGCGTCGCTGAGACAATTGCTTCCGAAACTTGATACGAACTACCGGTTATCGAAATTTCTTCTGGAATAACATCGTCCTTCGTTTCTATGATGTATTGCGCTTCCTCGTAAGAAAATCGTTGGTCAGAATAAATTACTGTTCTACCAAACCATTGATTCACTACTTGTGATTTTTCGGTAATTTCAAATATAGCCGAAAACGTATATTTTTCTTCGTTAGGTCGTAATGAACAAGCAAAATTTGATAATACTTCCGGTAACATTGGCACTACTCGATCCACTAAATAAACCGAAGTCGCTCTTTGATACGCTTCATCATCCAGGATTGTTCCTTCTTGAAGATAATGCGAAACATCGGCAATGTGAATACCAATTTCGTAATTACCATTCTCTAATTTTTTAAATGATAAAGCATCATCAAAATCTTTAGCATCTTTTGGATCAATGGTAAAAGTCAACGTATCGCGCATGTCACGTCGTTTAGCAATTTCACTTTCTTCTATTGAGGTATCAATTTTTTGTGCAAATGTTTCTACTTCAATAGGAAACTCTGATGGCAATCCATATTCTGCAAGGATAGCATGAATCTCCGTATCGTGTTCTCCAGGTTTTCCTAAAACTTTTATTACGGAACCAAAAGGGCTATCGGCTCTGGCTGGCCAATCTTCGATATGAACCAAAACTACATCGCCTTGCTCCGCCTCGCCTATTTTATCCTTTGGAATAAAAATATCAGTATACATTTTTGGATTGGCTGTAGAAACAAAAGCAAAATTAGCTTGAATGTCGATTACACCAACAAAGTCGGTTTTGTTTCTTTCAATCACTTCAATCACTTCACCTTCAGGTCTTTTCCCTTTTCTTCGATTATAAACATACACTTTGACAATATCTTTGTCTAAAGCATGATTCAAATTATTGGTAGGAATAAAAACATCTTCTTCCATTTCAGGACAAACAAAATAAGCTGTTTTACGTCCCGTCATGTCAATTTTACCTTCATAGTAATCCTGACTCACTGCTTTTACTAAATATTTGCCAGGTTCTGATTCTATAATTTTATTTTGCGAAGCCAGAATCTTCAAATCTTTTATAATTTGATTTCTGCTTTGGGTATCGTCGAGTTCCAGATTTGCTCCTATTTGTTTGTAGTTGAATGCTTTATTAGCACTTTGCGATAATATTTTTAGTATTTTATCAGAGAAATCTTTCTCTTTTTTTATCGGCTTTCTTAATCTTTTACTCATAAATCTGTTCTTAAAAGTCTAAAATTACAAAATACTAAACTGTTATCGTTAAAGAGTTCACAGTTTTAAAGAAAATATAACTTTAAAGAATAGTTGTATCTTTATAAAAACAATCAAAATGGAAGACTTTCAAACAATTGCAATTTTTAATTATTCACATGAAATTGTAGTGCTGAAGCATTTATTGGAACAAGAAAAAATTAACTATTTTTTTGAAAACGAAACCTTAGTTTCAGTCGATCCATTTGGGAGTTTTGCATACGGTGGAATCAAGCTAAAAATTCACATCAGTGATTTTGAAAAAGTACAAAAATTTTTAGACGACTTGAATAACAATCTAACGATCGTTTAAAACAAATTAAAACGCTAAAATCTATTTTTTGAATTCTAATTTTTTTTAAGTTGTCAACATATATTTAAATAAACAAAAAGAAAAATTAAATTTAAATTCTTTCTTGGTTGTTATTATAGTGTGTTAATAGTCGCAATAAATTTATTTTAAAATGTGTTGAAACCAAGTTTAAAGATGTTATACGGACTTATCAACATAGTTATTTTATACTAAAGTCTTCGTTTTAAAGTCTTTTCTAATTTTAATTAACAATGGTTAATAATCTAAAATGAATTGATTTTGTAGATAAGTAATTTTTTAAAATTTGTTGATAAACTACTTTTTAATATTGATAACTATTCTAAAAATTCAACGAACTAAATTTGGATTTCTAATATGGGTTTTGGATTACTTATTTTTTGGTTACAACCCAAAAAAACTTCTAATATTCTATCTAAAGTTATGAACATTGTATGTTAATTTAAGGTTAACTGAATATCAGTGAATTGCGTTTTACTATTAACAATGTAAATTTTTAACATTTTATAAATAAAATACGTATTGATTTATAGCTATTTATAGATTTATTAAGATTGTTGATAACCGCTAATCAAATAATAATCTGATAGTTATAAAATCTACTGTTAATTTTATTTTTAATGACTTTTATCAATTGTAATAATCAATTAAAGAAGCGAGATTTAAATTCGGCAAAACTAGATTTCTTTATTTAAATTTGCACCACACAACTTAATACATATAAGATGAAAATCTCCATAGGAAACGATCACGCAGGACCAGATTACAAAAAAGCTATTGTCGAAATGCTTAAAGCAAAAGGACATGAGGTTACTAATTACGGAACGGATTCAGCAGATAGTGTAGATTACCCAGATTTTGGTCATCCTGTTGCTACTGATGTTGCTGAAGGAATAGCTGATTTTGGAATTGTTATTTGCGGAAGTGGTAACGGAATTTCTATGACAGTAAACAAACAGTCTAAAGTTCGCGCTGCTTTATGTTGGATGAAAGAAATTGCGGTTTTGGCACGTCAACATAATGATGCGAATATTATTAGTATTCCTGCTCGTTTTACTTCAATTCCACAAGCAGTAGAAATGGTAGAGGCTTTCTTAAATACCGAATTTGAAGGTGGAAGACACCAAAATCGTGTAGATAAAATTTCTTGCTAGAAACTTTTAATTGACTGAAATTACATTAATTCAGTCAGTGTATTGACTGAATTAATGTTAATTCAGTCAATACACTGACTGAATTAATGTTTTTTGATTATATTTGGTTTAGATTTCTAAATCAAATAGAATGGAAAATTATTTAAAAAGAGCGTTATTTCAAGATTTTGGTAAAAAAGTACTTCCTAATAAAGTATTAATTTTACTGGGCGCACGTCGTGTTGGAAAAACCGAACTACTAAAAAATTACCTTCAAACTATTCCTGACGGAAGTTATTTACAACTGAACGGAGAAGATATCAATGACTCTAATTTACTCAAAGAACGTTCCGTAGCGAATTATAAGCGATTATTACACAATATTGATTTATTGGTTATAGACGAAGCCCAAACTATTCCTGATATTGGACTTATTTTAAAACTAATTGTGGATTCTATTGAAGGAATCAAAATCATTGCAACAGGTTCCTCCATATTTGATTTAAACAATACTCTTGGCGAACCATTAGTAGGACGAAAAAACACTTTGTTTCTTTTTCCATTAGCACAAATGGAATATTCCCAATACGAAAATTACAAACAAACTGCAGAAAAATTAGAGGAAAGATTACTCTTTGGAAGCTATCCGGAACTGATTCAATATTCAGATTGGGAGGATAAAAAAGAGTATTTGTATGAAATCATCAATTCGTATTTACTTAAAGATATTTTAGTATTTGATGGAATAAAACACGCCGATAAAATATATGATTTGCTGCGATTGATAGCCTATCAATTAGGGAAAGAAGTTTCGTTGCAGGAATTAGCAAATCAGTTGCAAATGTCTAAAAATACAGTTGCTACTTATTTAGATTTGCTTTCTAAAGTGTTTATTATCTTTAAGGTAGAAGGGTTCAGTCGCAATCTTCGAAAGGAAATTGTGAAATCCAGTCGTTGGTATTTTTACGACAATGGTATTAGAAACGGTATCATTAATAATTTCAATCGATTAGATTCCAGAACAGATGTAGGTGATTTATGGGAAAATTATTTGGCAGTAGAACGCGTTAAAAAGCAAAATTATTTAAAAATAAAAAACAATAATTATTTCTGGCGCACTTATGATCAGCAAGAACTAGACTGGCTTGAAGAAAAGGGAGAAGAACTGGCTGGATTTGAGTTTAAGTGGAGTGAAACCAAAAAAGTTAAAATTCCTACCGCTTTCGCAAAAGCCTATCCGGATGCTACTTTTGAAGTCATTAACAAGAGTAATTATTTAGATTTTATAACATAGAAATATGCTATAAAAACCTGCAGTATACCAATTAAAAAAAATTTCCATAAGAAAGATGTTTTTGAAGTTTTATGTCGGAAAACAAGCATCGCTAATCCAGAACCAATTGTTCCGCCAATTACACTCGTAAGCAATAAATTACGTTCTGAAATACGCCATTTTTGCTGTATGGCCAGTCGTTTGTCAACTCCTATTATTGAAAAAGCAACTAAATTAATAAGCGGAAAATACCAGAATAAAAAAGACATAAATAAGGAGTTTTGACTCAAAGATACTATTTTAGCAACATGATTTTATAATCTTAAATTTAAAATGACTAATATACAATTCATATCAAAAGTCGTTGCCACTGCAGCGATAAACATTCAAAACACAGTTCAATTATTACAAGAAGATTGTACCATTCCGTTCATTTCGCGTTATCGAAAAGATACAACAGGAAATCTCGATGAAGTACAAATAGAACAAATTGCCAAACTCCAAAAGGAGTATGAAGTAATCGTAAAACGCAAAGAAGCGATTTTAAAATCGATTCAGGAACAAAATGCGCTTAGTCCAGAATTAGAGAAAAAAATCCAGCAAAGTTTTGATTTACAAGAACTGGAAGATTTTTATCTGCCTTTCAAAAAGAAGAAAAAAACCAAAGCCGATGTTGCCCGTGAAAACGGATTGGAACCGTTAGCCAAAATCATTATGGCGCAAAATAATGACGATGTCGATTTTATATCCACACAATATTTGAATGAAAATGTCATCAATGAAGAAGCAGCGTTGCAAGGAGCCAGAGAAATTATTGCCGAATGGATTAATGAAAATATTTATGTTCGAAAGCAACTCAGAAGATTGTACGAACGCAAAGCAACCATCACCACCAAAGTAGTAAAAACTAAAAAAGACGAAGAAGCAGCCCAGAAATTCAATCAGTATTTCGAATGGTCAGAACCGTTGACGAAAGCGCCTTCGCATAGATTGTTGGCGATGCTTCGTGCCGAAAACGAAGGTTTTATCAAGTTTAAAGTAGAAGTTGATATCAATGAAGCATATGATATTATTGATGCGTTAGTTTTAAAAGGTCAAAATAAAACCACGCCACACGTACAATTAGCTATCGAGGACAGCTATAAAAGATTATTGAATCCGGCGATTTCAAATGAAGCCTTGCAAGAAGCAAAAGCCAAGGCTGATGCCAATTCTATTCAGGTTTTTGCGAACAATCTCGGACAATTATTACTAGCTCCTCCATTGGGTGAAAAACGAATTCTGGCAATCGATCCGGGATTTAGAAGTGGTTGTAAAATTGTTTGTTTAGACGAAAAAGGAGATTTGTTATACAATGAAACCATTTATCCGCATGCGCCACAAAAAGAGGAAGCCATGGCGATGAAAAAAATTCGTTCGATGGTGAATTCGTATAAAATTGATGCCATTTCAATAGGAAACGGAACGGCTTCACGTGAAACGGAATTCTTCATCAAGAAAATAGCTTTTGATAAACTGGTTCAGGTTTTTATCGTTTCCGAAGCAGGAGCATCTGTGTATTCTGCTTCAAAAATTGCCAGAGATGAATTTCCTAATTATGATGTCACAGTTCGAGGTTCAGTTTCTATCGGACGGCGATTGTCAGATCCATTGGCCGAATTGGTAAAAATTGATCCAAAAGCCATTGGCGTAGGCCAATACCAGCACGATGTGGACCAAAATAAGCTAAAAGAAGAATTAGACAGTACGGTGATTCGGTGCGTGAATTCTGTTGGAGTAAACATCAACACGGCGAGTAAACATTTGTTGAGTTATGTGAGTGGAATAGGAGAGAAGCTGGCCGAAAATATTGTACAATATCGTTCTGAAAACGGCCCTTTCACTGATCGGAAACAACTGAAAAAAGTACCCAGATTAGGTGAAAAAGCATACGAGCAAGGTGCTGCATTTATTCGAATTTCGAATGCAAAAAATCCTTTGGACAATTCAGCAGTGCATCCCGAGGCGTATGGAATTGTAGAGAAAATAGCAAAAGATTTGAAACTTACAGTGAATGATTTGATTGCCAACAAAGAAAAAACGGCTTTGATAAAACCCGAAAATTACATTACGCCCGATATTGGAGTTTTGACTTTGAAAGACATTATTAAAGAGCTCGAAAAACCGGGATTAGACCCTAGAAAAGCAGCTAAAGTATTTGAATTTGACCCGAATGTAAAAACGATTAAAGATGTAAAAACAGGAATGGTTTTACCTGGAATTGTCAATAACATTACCAATTTTGGTTGTTTTGTGGATATTGGAGTGAAAGAAAGTGGTTTGGTTCATATTTCCCAACTCAAAGCGGGTTTTGTAAGTGATGTCAATGAAGTAGTTAAATTGCACCAACACGTTCAGGTAAAAGTCACTGAGGTTGATGAAGGCAGAAAACGTATCCAGTTGAGTATGATACTTTAAAAAATAAAAAAAAGGCTTTTCAAATTATGAAAAGCCTTTTTTTATTTTGTTTCTTCTTCTTTTTTATCAGCTGGTTGACTGTCTTTGGCTGCGTTTTTAAACTCTTTAATTCCGCTTCCTAAACCTTTCATTAATTCTGGAATTTTTTTACCTCCAAAAAGTAATAAAACAATGGCCAATATAACAAGGATTTCTGTAACACCTATACTACTCATAATATGATAATTTATGCCGAAGCAAATTTGTAATAAATCTAAAGGCAAAGGTAAATAGAATTTGTTAACGGAATCTCATTTTGGTACATTTATTTGGTTTTAAAAGCGTTAAAAATTTATTAAAAATAAATTTAGTTTAAGAAAAGTGAACAAAAACAAGCGAATACAATCAACGACAATAATTGTTATATTTGTTCAATAATAAAAAAGTATGTCAAAAAAACGACTAAAACGACGCAAAATCAAAGAAAATTTATTCAATAAACGACGTTTAATAATACTTAACGAAGATACTTTTGAAGAGACATTTTCTTTGAAACTTACTTTAATGAATGTTTTTGTGGTAGCGACTCTAGGGGCAATAATAATTACAATCATTACCACTTTTGTTATTGCTTTTACTCCTTTACGAGAATTTATACCAGGCTATTATTCCTCAAAATTAAAGAAAGACGCAATGGGACTGGCTTTAAAATCAGATTCTTTGTCACGAGCCTTAAAGAAAAACGAAGCCTATATCCAGTCGATTCAAAAAGTGTTGACAGGAGAGTTAGAATATGCAAAATTCAATAAAGATTCGATACTTTCGGCAGCAGATGAAGTACCTTCTCAAGCTGATTTATCTGCATCAAAGCAAGAATTGGAATTGAGAGAGCAAGTAGCGAAAGAAGAAAAAAATCCCCTCCCAACTTCCCCGAAGGGAAGGAGACAAGACACAAAAAAATAACTCTAATAATGTCAATAAAATCTACTGCTGCAAAATTATTTGCACAAAAAATATTCAAAAAAACACAACTTTGGGCCAATAATCCTATTGAAACTCAAAAGAAGGTCTTACAAAAATTAATCAAAGAAGCGAAGAAAACACAATTTGGCATTGACCATCATTTTGACCAAATAAAAAATGAGAAAGATTTTGCAAAACAGGTACCGGTTCGGGATTATGAGGCATTGAAACCTTATGTTGATAAGGTGGTAAAAGGCCAGGAAAATATCCTTTGGAAAGGAAAACCGCTTTATTTTGCCAAGACTTCCGGAACTACTTCCGGAGCTAAATATATTCCGTTGACTAAGGAATCCATGCCTTTTCATATTGAGGCGGCTCGAAATGCAATTCTACATTATATACATGAAACAGGAAACGCTGATTTTGTTGACGGCAAAATGATTTTCTTGCAAGGAAGCCCAATATTGGAAGAAAAACATGGAGTTAAATTAGGAAGATTGTCTGGAATTGTGGCGCATTTTGTTCCAAAATACCTTCAAAAAAACAGGATGCCATCTTGGGAAACAAACTGTATCGAGGATTGGGAAACCAAAGTAAATGCGATTGTAGAGGAAACATTTAATAAAGACATGAGGGTCATTTCTGGTATTCCATCTTGGGTTCAAATGTATTTTGAGAAATTACATCAAAAAGGAGGGAAGCCCGTGGGAGACATTTTCAAAAACTTCAATTTGTTTATTTACGGCGGAGTAAATTACGAACCGTATCGCGCTAAATTTGAGAATCTGATAGGAAGAAAAGTAGACAGTATTGAGTTATTTCCTGCTTCGGAAGGTTTTTTTGCGTATCAGGATTCCCAAAAAGAAAAGGGAATGTTACTGCTTTTGAACTCCGGAATTTTCTATGAATTTATAAAAAGTGATGAATTCTATACTGAAAATCCAAGACGATACACCATCGGAGAAGTGGAACTGGGGGTGAATTATGTCTTAATTATTTCTACAAATGCGGGACTTTGGGGGTATAATATTGGAGATACCGTTCAGTTTACCAGTTTAAAACCATACCGAATCATAGTATCGGGAAGAATCAAACATTATATTTCGGCTTTTGGGGAACATGTGATCGGTAAAGAAGTGGAAAGTGCGTTGCAGGAAGCAATTATCGGAACGAATATTCGCATCAATGAATTTACGGTGGCGCCTCAAATTACACCAGCAGAAGGATTGCCGTACCACGAATGGTTCATAGAATTTGAGAACGAACCAGAGCACAGTGTGATTTTTGCGGAAGCGTTAGACAATGCGATGCGCAAACAAAACATGTATTATGATGATTTAATTGTGGGGAAAGTGTTGCGGAAAGTGGTTGTCACCAAAGTGGCTAAAAATGGATTCCAAGAGTATATGAAATCGATAGGTAAACTGGGTGGACAAAATAAAATCCCAAGACTTTCTAATGACAGAAATATCGTAGATTTATTAAAAAATAAATAAAAAAGTTACCTTTGAAGGTTAGAAAATAATTAGAAAATGAAAGAAACCAAAAATATATCACGCTCTAGAGCGCAAGAATCATCGGCGGCAATTGAAAAAATGTACATCACCATGCGTCATCTTTTCAATAGAGGATTTTATAAGCCAATGGGTGTTTCTGGAGATACATTGAGAGAAGCATTATTGGCATTAAGCCCAGAAATATATGGAAATATTGCAGATGAAAAAGTAGAATTAAATGGGCTTTTGTACGTTATAGAGCGTCTTCCGGTAGGAATTGAAGAATGTCGATTTATCAATTTAACTTCGGAAGAAGGCTATTCAAAATCTCATTTTCAAGCGATTGTTCCGCCAAAAAGACGACGCAATTGTTACCGTATCGATGAGGAACAAATGAACGTGGAAATCACCCGAGGACGCTCGGATATTTATGATATTTTGACGCATTTGACGTTTATTTTCATCGAATCACACAAAATTAGAAACAGAGTTTTACTGGATGACGCCGGAGAAGTATCCCGCGATTGGTTCAAACTGGAACAAGCCGTTTCTCAAAAGAAAAAATTGACCCTTGTAGAAAAAGAAAAAGCCATATCCCATGCTGCGAATATTCTGGGGAGAACATTTGAGGAAGTGTTGGATATTTATGATGCATTTGGTTCAACGGCGGCGCCAGATCGATTTTTGCACGTTATTTTTTGGTTAGGAAAACTCGCTATTGAAGAAATAGTAGACGATAATAAGAGAACGATTACCTTTAGTCCTATTTTAAGAGAACGATTGGGACATCATATTCACGGCGAAATTTGGGCTACTAACATCAAGGAGGTTTTAAAAGACAACCAACTTTTAGACCGTCAGATTCATGTGATTAGTGCGAACATGCACAGTGTGATGAACTCTATTTTTGCCACTGAGGTTTTAAAAACGAAGTTTATAGACAAATCTGATTTCTTTATTTATGAAGAGTTGAGCAAGTCTGGCGCTCATGAAGTTCGAAATCAGGTTTCGGCGGTAGCTTTGAAACACGGAATGATTTCGTTGCCGGATACATCGGGAACAAATATTGACGTTCAGATTTTTGATACAGCCAAAATTGATTGGTCCAAAACATCATTTCCTAAGGCAAATACCGGAGATAAAAAACCAGTATTGATTGTTATGGATTACGCTTTTGGGGAGCAAGCTTATGAAACGATAGATGAGTTATTGAAACCGTATAAAAAAGCGACTTTACTTAATGTAGAATCAGTTTCTATCATGGGAAAAGCGGGAATTCTGGAAGGTGGAAAAGGAGATATTATGATTCCGAACGCACATATCAATGAAGGAACTGCGGATAATTATTTTTTCGAAAATGAATTGACTGCAGATATGTTTGAAGGGAATGATATTGCTGTTTTTGCCGGACCAATGGTTACTGTTTTGGGAACTTCATTACAAAACAGAGATTTATTGAAGTTTTTCTATGAATCAACTTGGGGAGTTATTGGATTGGAAATGGAAGGTTCTTATTACCAAAAAGCCATTCAATCGGCATCAAAAATTAGAAAAAGTGTTCCTCATGATATCAAAGTGAGATATGCGTATTATGCATCAGATAATCCTTTGGAAACCGGAAGTACATTGGCTTCAGGCGGGCTGGGAACTACGGGTGTAAAACCTACTTATTTGATTACCATTAAAATATTAGAACAAATTTTCAACGCAAAATAAAAACATAGGATGAGCAAAAACCAACCCAACAACCAAGAGGATCAGGAAATTGATTTGATGCAAATTTTTAAAAAAATAGGAAGTTTTTTTAAAAATATTAATACGTTTTTATTTAGA
Organism: Flavobacterium sp. GT3P67; assembly: GCF_004349155.1. Lineage (NCBI taxonomy): Bacteria > Pseudomonadati > Bacteroidota > Flavobacteriia > Flavobacteriales > Flavobacteriaceae > Flavobacterium > Flavobacterium sp. GT3P67. The sequence goes on along the minus strand of NZ_SMLF01000001.1, from coordinate 541,606 downwards.
TGTATTCAATTTTTTGTAAAAAATGCGATTGTAGTCTCAATTTTGCTGGTAATTGGAGTTGGATTAGGGTTTTATTTAGACGCAACAAAAAAAATCTATAATCATCAAATTATTGTTACTCCAAATTTTGGGAGTACGGATTATTTATATTCAAAGATTGATTTGGTAGAATCAAAAATCCAAGAGGGAGACACCGTTTTTTTAAAAGAAGTTTTAGGTATAAAAAAGCCTAAAGAATTAATAAAAATTGAAATTAATCCAATAGCGGATGTTTATAAATTTATTGAAAATAAACCGGAAAATTTTGAATTAATCAAGTTGATGGCGGAAGATGGTGATATTAAAAAGACGGTCGAGGATAATTTGACCAGTAAAAATTATACGTTTCATAAGGTATCATTTATCACAGGAAAATTAACCAACAATAAAGAAACAGTTCAGCCATTATTAGACTTTTTGAACGAAACCGATTATTACAAGATAATTCAAAAAGAAGAAATAAACAATATTCAAATTAAGATGATCCAAAATGACTCTATGATTTCACAAATAAATGGAGTTTTAAACGGATTTTCTAACAGGGTAAATGGCGCTGCAAAAAGTGAGAAACTGGTTTATTATAATGAAAACACACAGTTGAATGATATTATCAAGACTAAAGAAGTTCTAATTAATGAGCAGGGAACCCATAGAGTTAGTTTGATAGGTTTAGATAAAATTGTAAAAGAAAACAGTTCAACACTGAATATTGAAAATAAGAGTTCTGTCAACGGAAAATTAAAATTTGTTCTGCCAATGTTGTTTATTCTGGGCTTTATTTTTTTCCGATTGTTTATCGCTTTTTATAGAAAACAAGCTTTAAAAGCATTACAAAACAGCTAATAAGTAGGGTAAAACGATTGTAAAGTAAAAAATAATTCAAGAACAGATAAATATATAAAAACAAATTTCTCTTTAAGAAATAAAATATATTTTTGTAAAAAAGCACAAATGAAAATAAAAGTAATAGCAGCAAGTTTTTTCTTAACATTAGCATTAGTTTCTTGTAAAAAGGAAGATAAGAAAGAAGTGGCTGCCCCAGTTGAAGAAGTAAAAGCCAACACATTTGATGTTACAGTTGAGTTGGTGATTAAAAAAGATGACGAATTAATCCTTTTTTATAAAGACCCTTCAATTAATTATTTTGACGAAAAAAATACCGTTTATTATGGTTTGAAAGGTAAACAAGAGCCTCAAACCGTAATATTCAGCATTCCTGAAGGAGTTATACCAAATGATATTCGTTTTGATATTAGTTCGAAAAAAGATCAAGAACCGCTAAAAATTAACGCCATAACTTTAAGTTTTGAAGGCAGAACATTTAGAGTTGATCAAAAAGATTTGCTAAAATACTTTACGCCTAATGAATTTATAGCATTTGATGAGACTTCGTCGACAGTGACTTTCCTTCCAAAAGGAGATCAATACGACCCGATTTTTAATACAAAACCAGCAATTTATATAGCGCTTGAAAAAGTTAGCGGGGTTAAATTATAGTTTATAATGAGCAAAATTTTCAAAGGCTATTCCTGTTAAGGTATAGCCTTCTTTTTATATAAAACACACGAAACAAATGTTTAGTTTTTTTAATAATGTCCCATACGATAAAAAGCACAAAATATTAGTTTCTAATTTTGTTTACCTTGCTATACTCCAAGGTCTAAATTTGTTATTACCCTTAATTACCTTACCTTATTTGGTCAGAGTTTTGGGAATAGAAACTTTCGGATTACTGTCTTTTTCATTAGCATTAATCACCTATTTTCAGATTGTTACAGATTTTGGATTCAACGCAATCGCTACCAGAGATATTTCGGTTGCAATCGATGACAAAAAAATGCAACAAGATATTTTTAACGATGTAATGTCTACAAAATTATTTTTGCTTGTTTTCTGTTTCCTTTTGATGTCAATTATTGTTTTTAGTTTTGAAATATTCAGAAATCATTGGGAAATTTATTTTTTCTCCTTTGGATCGGTTCTTGGTCAGGCTATTTTTCCAGTTTGGTTTTTCCAAGGAATGCAAAAAATGAGATATATTACCTATATAAATTTATTCACAAAAATTATTTTCACCATCGCAATTTTTGTTTTTGTTAAAGAACAAGAGGATTATTTTTTAGTTCCTATTTTTAATGCTTTAGGCTTTATTAGCGCCGGAATCATATCTTTTTATTTTGTGAAGAAGCACTTTGATTTACCATTAAAACTACAATCCTTTCAAAGAATTAAAAACCAATTAATTAAAGGGAAATATGTTTTTTTGTCCGAATTAAAAATTTCTTTATTTACCAATACCAATACATTGATATTAGGGATTTTTGTAGGCAATCAAGCAGTTGGTTATTTTAGTGGTGCAGAAAAATTAGCGAGAGCAATTGGGAATTTCCAAACTCCCATTTCGAATGCCTTGTTTCCTTTTTTGGCTAGTGAAATGATTTCAAATAAAATACAGACGATTAAGAAAATAAATAAGATTACAATAATTGGAGGAATATTTTTTTCGGCTATAGTGCTCTTGGGATTCTTTTTTTCTAAAGAAATAATAACATTAGTTTATGGACAAGCGATGAATCCAGCCATCATTTTATTTAAAATATTGATAATCATACCACTTGCATCATTCTTAGACACGATGTTTGGTAAACAAATTTTACTAAATTTAGGGAAGGATAATTTATATTTTCGGGTCATCTTATGGGCAACCGTTTTAAACATCAGTATAAATTTAGGATTAACCTACTTTTATAAAGAACTTGGAACGGCAATTGCGCTTACTATTACACAAATTTTTATCGTATTAGGAATGTGGTTTTATGCAAAAAGAGAAACGGATAAATTCTGCTAATAAAAGAGCCATGACACAAATTAAAGTAAGCGTCATAATTCCTGTATACAATGCAGAAGAATTTTTGGCTGATTGTATTCAATCGTTGATAAGTCAAACATTAGAGGAATGTGAGTTTATTTTTGTCAATGACGGCTCAACTGATTCCAGCCAGCAAATTATAAAACAATTTCAAGAAAAGGACCATAGGATTATCCTAATAAATCAAGAGAATGTAGGACGAAGTGCCGCTAGAAATATAGGGATAATTGATGCTACGGGGAGATACATTGGTTTTGTAGATTCAGATGATTTTGTTTTGGAGGAGATGTTTGAAAATTTATACAATAGAGCAACTGAATTTGATACTGACATAGTTATCTCTAATTATTTTTTGGGAAGAGATGATAAGTACATTATTAAAAATGCAATATTTCCAGTGAATATATTGTATGATCAAAATTTCATTCAAAAAAATGTTATTCCAAATTTATTAGAAAGAGAAGATTTGTTTGCAGTTTGGAATAAAATTTACAAAAGAGAGCTTATTATTTCTCATAGCATTGTTTTTCCAAATGAATATGAAGAAGATCAAATGTTTAATTTATGGGTTTTTAACACGGTTTCGAATGTGCTTTTTATAGATTATGCAGGCTATTTTTATAGAGAAGTTTTTAATGGAGTATCTAAGAATATATTTAAAATAGATTATTTTGGGATAGCTCGTCAAAAACTTCATGTAGATTATAAAAAAAGATATAACCTAACGATTCCTTACGGGGAATTTGAGAAACTAAAAGCAATTCGATTTATCCAGAAGGTTTTTTATTTACTATTTAAGTATGCCACAGCAGAAATTTCTTTTAGTGATAAACTTAAAAAAATACAAATAATGGTTTTTGATCCAGAAGTCAATATGCTATCAAAGAAATACCATAAAGACATTTTAAAAAACCAAGGAATATTTGAAGCATTGGTTTTGAAAATTATAAAAAACAAATCTGTAGCTGGTTTATATTTATTAGTTTTAGCGGTTAAATTGACCTATCACCCAAAAACTTCAGAGATTATTCGAAATTTAAATAATTTTAAATTCAAAAAAACTTAAAAATATTGCTCAGAAAATTATATACAATATTATTTTTTTTAGGACTTTTCTTCTTTCCGTTCAACGAGTATGAAGGGATTCCTTTTTTGGGAGAATTTAAAAGTGAAGCAGGAGCCCTTTTTTTGATGTTAGGGTTTTTATTTTTGCTTCTTGAAGTTGTAGTGACAAAAAGAATATTTGTACCATACAAAAGTCCTATTTTTCAAATAGGTGCAATTTTTTTAATCTGGTGTTTTATAAGCACTTTACTCAATGTAGTTTCGGTTTCAACTAATTATTTTAAACATACTGGAGGTATAAATAGGTTTATTAGACAATACTTTGCATTGCTGATTTCCGGTTGTTTTTTCTTGATTTTATATTGTAATGTCTTTATAAAAATGGATCTAAAAGAAATCCTTTTTAAAATTAGAAAGGCATTTTTCTATTCGTTAGTTATTGCTTCAATTTACGGATTTTTAGAAATTTTGGTTTCTTATTTTGGCATAAATTCAGTGTTTCCAGTTTTAAAACTTTTTGATTATTTTCCTTTTTTAGAAGTTAAAATTGCAGGATTAGGTAGAATCTCATCTATAGCTTATGAACCGCCTTTTCTAGCTATTTATTTAATTACAATTGCTGGCTGGATGTTTAGTTATATTCTGACAGAAAAAGGAATTTGGAAGTTTTTTCCAACAATTGCAATACTGCTACTGACTTTTTTCTCAGGTTCAAGAACAGGTTTAATAGTAGTTTTTTTTCAGCTATTTATTTTTACGACAATATTGTATAAGGATAAAAGATTCAAAGTTTATGTTGTTTATTCTTTGATTGGTTTTTTTGCACTTTTTTCGGTAATGCTTATTTTTAATGGAGAAAAAGTTACTAAAGCATTGACTGAAAAAGTAGAATCATTAGATTTTCAAGGAAATTTAAAGAATAATATTTCAAATAAATCCCGATTTGGAATGCAATATGCTTCGTTACAGGTTTTTAAGGAAAATCCTATTGTTGGGGTTGGTTTTGGACAACAAACGTATCACAGCAGAACACATTATCCAACTTGGGCTACAAAAGATAATTATGAGTTTGATTTGATATATAAGAATAAGAATGTAAAATCATTCCCTCCGGGATATAATCTTTATACCAGATTGTTGGCAGAAACGGGTATAATTGGGTTTTTGATTCTATTGGCATTAATTTATTATTCTATAAAACAAACAAAAATATTCATAAAAAACAGTAGTGGAGAGAAGCAAATCCTGTCTTATATACTATTAATTTCATTTTCAGGTTTATTTATTAATTGGTTGCAGATAGATACTTTTAGAATTTATGGTATTTGGCTTTCCTTAGCAATTTTGATGCGATTGTCTCAAGAAAAAATAACGATAAATGAATAAGGTTATTCTTTTAATTCCTCACTATAATAATCCGCTTGGATTAATGGCATCTGTGGCATCAATAGAAGCTTCAGAAGCATTGGATGTCGTCATTGTGGATGATGGGAGCATCAATGAAAGAATTAACGAAACAGCTATAAATAGCGCTTTCAAATCAACAGGAAAAATTACTTATATTTATTTAGAAAATAATGAAGGGGTTGAATCTGCGCTGAACCATGGCTTAGATTATATTGTAAAGACAAATCTATATCATTTTATTGCTCGATTGGATTGTGGGGATACTTGTATTGGTAAACGGTTTGAAATACAAGAAAAATTTCTGGTTGAAAATTCTGAAATAAAATTAGTAGGTTCGAATGCTATTGCGGTGGATCCAAAAGGTAATTTTTTATACAAGACTTTACTTCCAGAAAAGAACCAAAAAATAAAGAACAAAATGTTTACTAACAATATGTTTCTTCATCCAACAGTTATGTTTGCAGAAAACATTATAGCTATTGTTGGGAAGTATCCCACAAATTATAAAGCTGCTGAGGATTATGCTTTTTTCTTTAAAATTGTAAAAGAATTCAAAACGGCTAATCTGCCAGAATTTCTGCTACAATATGAAATTAATCCATCAGGGATTTCGTTTTCAAAAAGGAAAGTACAAGTCTGGAGCAGAATAAGGATTATTAAAGATAATTTTTATCTTGGTTTTTGGCCTGTTTACGGAATTATTAAAAATCTGATTTTGTATATTTTACCCCATTCGATAATTCAAAAAATAAAAAGGCTCAAAGAATGATTCAAAGAATGAGTGTGTTTTCAAAGGAAGAAAGCTATCGCAATATTATTCTATTATTAGTATTGGCGTTGTCTTTTTCAAAATCAATACCCAATATTATTTTAGGTGTTGCTCTGTTGTTTTATGCCGTATTGCTTTATCAAAAAGAAATAGTTTTTCCAAAAAAGCACTATTTTTATCCTTTTGGGTTACTTTTCCTGTATCTCCTAGTTAAGTCTATTTTCAGTTCATCAATTGGTAACGAAGTAAATATTTTTAGTCGATTTTTAATAGTAATTGCACTTCCAATAGTATTTATTCCCGTTCCAAGAAATAAAATAATTTGGGTTTTTATAACATCGGTTTTTATCGCTACGATTATTGCTCTAATTAACACTTCAGTTTATTATTTAAAGGATAAAACGCTTCCTTTCAGTAATGGAGAAGACGTAAATAGAATTTTGATAATAGAAAGGCCATACATGGGATTTATGTGCCTTGTCGCATTAATTTTATGCCTATATATGGTAAAAGAATTTCCAAAATTTAAGAAAGGACTATTGGTTTTGGGTTTGTTTTTTGGAATTTTTATCTTTTTTATTGCGGCAAGATTGTCTTTAATCACATTAATTGGAGTCGCTTTAATTTATCTATTATTCTATTCGGGTTTATCCGCTATAAAAAAAGCAATAATTATTACAGTTTGTTTTCTAGCCTTATTTACTGCTTTGTTGAGTTATAAAAATTTGTCAAACAGATTTTTTGTCGCCGACAGTTTTCAAACGATGAAAGATTATGAACCAAGAGTTGTAATCTGGAGTTGTGCATCAGAGATAATTCGTTCGTCTGATTTTAATTTAATTTTTGGAAGTAAAAGCTTCAATTGGATGCAGGAACAATACGTTGAATGTTATGCTGATTCTATTACAAATGAAAGTAAAAAAGCATGGTTTTTAGCTAAAAAATATAATTCTCATAACCAATTTATTGATTTTTTTCTAGTTGGTGGTTTTTTAGGATTGGGACTGTTTTTATTTTTTATTTTTTCTATGATGAAAAATGCTATAGGAAATTTTTACTTTTTTTCAATCGTTGTTTCTTTAACGTTATTTTTTTTAATGGAAAATGTATTAAACAGACAATTTGGCTGTTATTTAACCGCAATCGTATTTTCTATAACCGCAAAATATAGGGATGAAAAAAATTAAAATTGCCCATATTCTCCATTCCGTAGGAGGTGTTGATGTTTCGTTGCGACTAATTCTTGAAAACAGCAATCCATTACAGTTTGAAAATATCGTAATCCATGGAATTGTTGATACAAAAGAAGGATTTTATGATAAAAATAAAGTACTTGTTGCCGAATATAAATTTCCTATATCGAGAGAAATAGCGATTGCAAATGATTTTATCTCAATAATAAAAACATACAGAATACTAAAAAAGGAAAAACCAGACTTAATTCATTGTCATAGTGCAAAAGGCGGTGTAATTGGAAGGATGGTTGCAATTTTAACGGGAATTCCGGTTGTATATACTCCGCAGGCATTCTCCTATTTAAGTACAAATAATAACTTTAAAAGAATGGTTTTTCTGTTCATTGAAAAATTATTATCCAAAGGGAATGTCACTCTTTTAGCTTCTTCAAAGTCCGAAATGAATCGAGCTATTAATGAAGTAGGATTTGATGAAGAAAACGTATTGCTTTTTAACAACGCCATACGACCTTTAACAGAAATAAATTCTTTATCCATAAAGAAAACTTGGCCCGATAACTATATCTGTACGGTGGGAAGACCATGTTATCAAAAAAATATTGATGAAATGATTCGCGTTTTTTATGAAGTAAAAAAACAGCAGGATATTCATTTAGTGATTATGGGTGTTGGTCATTATGCGAGCCAGTTGCGAATGATAAAAAAAATGATTTCAGAATTTGATTTATCAAATAACATAACACTATTAGATTGGGCCTCGCGAGAAGATGTGCTTCACATAATAAGTAAAACACAATTGTATATTTCAACTGCACGGTATGAAGGTTTGCCTTATTCTGTAATTGAAAGTTTGGCGCTATCGATTCCTTGCATTGTATCAAATTGTGATGGGAATAAGGACTTAATAGTAGATAATTATAACGGATATTTAATCAATGAAAACGATACAATTAGGTTTAGTAAAAAAGTCATTCAATTATTAAACGATAAAAATAAACATGCAGTGTTTTCAATAAATGCAAAGAAAACCTTTGAATTGAATTATAATATTATTGAAAAAATAAAAGACTTAGAAGCCATTTATTTATCACAAAAAGTTAAATAATGAAAGTGTTTTTTATAATTAGCAATTCAACTACATTTGTTCAGTATAAAAATCACTTATGAAAAGAATACTTATCACCGGAGCCGCAGGGTTTTTAGGATCACATCTTTGTGACCGTTTTATCAAAGAAGGTTATTTTGTTATAGGGATGGATAATCTCATTACTGGAGATTTAAAAAATATTGAGCATTTGTTTAAACTCGAACATTTCGAATTTTATCACCATGATATCACGAAGTTTGTTCATGTTCCGGGTAATTTAGATTATATACTTCATTTTGCATCACCGGCAAGTCCGATAGATTATTTAAAGATTCCGATACAAACTTTAAAAGTTGGTTCTTTAGGAACACATAATCTTTTAGGATTAGCAAGAGTTAAAAAAGCGAGAATTCTTATAGCATCTACTTCCGAAGTATATGGAGATCCATTGGTTCATCCTCAAACCGAAGAATATTATGGAAATGTAAATACCATTGGACCAAGAGGTGTTTATGATGAGGCGAAACGCTTTCAGGAATCTATAACTATGGCGTACCATACTTTTCATGGAGTAGAAACTAGAATTGTTAGAATTTTCAACACGTATGGGCCAAGGATGCGATTAAATGATGGCCGAGTAATTCCGGCTTTTATCGGTCAGGCTATTAGAGGTGAAGATCTAACTATTTTTGGGAATGGAATGCAAACGCGTTCTTTTTGTTTCGTAGACGATCAAGTCGAAGGTATTTTCAGATTATTGCACTCGGATTATGTTTATCCGGTAAATATTGGAAATCCAGATGAAATTACCATCAAGGATTTTGCCGAAGAAATTATAAAATTGACAGGAACTAATCAAAGGGTAGTGTATCATCCCTTACCTATAAATGATCCTTTACAGCGTCAGCCTGACATCACGAAAGCAAAAGAATTACTGGGATGGGAAGCCAAAGTAGGTCGTGCCGAAGGAATGAAAATCACCTATGATTACTTTAAATCATTATCTAAAGAAGAGCTTTCCAAAGAAGAGCATAAAGATTTTTCTAAGTACATAAGCTAGTGAAAACCAAAACAGGGAGATACTCGGGCTATATTCGCCCATTTTCATTTTTAATAGACCTTATGGTTATCAATATACTATTGGTATATTTGACAGATTTCCCTGTTAATAAAGTTTTTTATTCAGTTTTCATTAGTGCTGCATGGTTTATTATAGCGGCCAGTTTAGGTTTTTATGAGGTATATAGATACACTAAAGTAATTTCTATACTAAATTGTGCAATGAAACAAGGGATTTTATTTACACTATTTTGTCTTGCATTAGCTTTCTCAGATTCTGAAGATTCGAGTTTCAAAAAGATTATTTTATTTACTTCGACTTCATTATTTATAATTCTGATTATCAAATTATTTATCTATTTTTTTCTAAAGAAATACAGAGTACTTTTTGGAGGAAATTTTAGGACAGTAGTGTTATTGGGAAATAATAAAAGTATCAATCCACTGCAACTTTTTTTTACAGAAAATCCAGATTATGGGTATAAATTAGAGAAAGTTTTCGACTTAGGACATGATAAAAGGAATCATCTGTCAGAAAGTTTTGCATTTGTTTTAGAGCATAAAATAGACGAAATATATTGCTCTATGGGTGATTTGACACAAAAACAGATTAACGACATTGTCTATTTTGCGGATAACAACTTAAAAACTTTAAAATTTATTCCTGACGAAAAACAAATCCTTTCCCGAAATTTTACATTTGAATATTATGACTATATCCCTGTAATTTCGTTAAGAAATATATTGCTTGACGATACCTTAAACAAGGTCGTTAAGCGTGTTTTTGACCTTTTGTTTTCTGTAATAATAATTTTGGGTGTACTATCTTGGCTCATACCAATTTTAGCGATTGTCATAAAATGGGAATCTAAAGGACCTTTGTTTTTTGTACAAAAGAGGAATGGATTAAATTATAAAGAATTCAACTGTTACAAATTCAGATCGATGGAACTAAATGATCAAGCTGATTTGGAACAAGTTTCCAAAAACGATATTCGAGTTACCAAAACAGGACGGTTTATACGAAAAACAAGTATCGATGAGTTACCACAATTTTTCAATGTTTTATTAGGTCAAATGTCAGTCGTTGGTCCTAGACCCCATATGGTTAGCCACGCTAAAATGTATGCGCTAAAAATTGATAAGTTCATGGTGCGTCATTTTATTAAACCAGGAATCACGGGACTTGCTCAAACAAAAGGGTTTCGAGGTGAAGTCGAAACAGATGTGGATATTATAAATAGAGTAAAATTCGATATTTTTTACATGGAAAATTGGTCTATTTTATTAGATATAAAGATTATTTTTATCACGGTATACAATACTTTAAAGGGAGAAGAAAAAGCATATTAAGATGGAAAAACCGCTTGTGTCCATAATAACGCCATCCTTCAATTGTGAAAAATTTATCGCAAAAACAATCTTGTCAGTACAGAATCAAACCTATAAAAATTGGGAAATGATTATTGTAGACGATTGTTCTTCCGATCAAACGGTTTCAATAATAAAAGAAATTTCCAGTCGAGATAATAGAATTCAACTTTTTCAGCTCGATACAAACTCCGGAACCGGAATTGCCAGAAATACCGCTTTGAATAAAGCAGCCGGAAAATATATAGCCTTTTTAGACGCAGACGATTTGTGGAAACCATTCAAGTTAGAGCTACAAATTGATTTTCTCAAAAAACATAATTTACCGTTTACTTTTTCGTTTTACGAATGTATTAATGAAGCAGGAGAATCGCTCAATAGGAGAGTCGAATCACCAAGAAACCTCTCTTATCGTCAGTTGTTTTTTTGTAATTATGTTGGGAATCTAACAGGGATCTATGACGTAAATTACTTCGGAAAAATAACTGTTTCTTCTATTCGAAAACGCCAGGATTGGATACATTGGCTTATAATTCTTAAGAAAATAAAAACCGCACAACCCGTTCCGGAAAGTTTAGCTTTTTACAGAATCAGAGAAAACTCAATTTCGGCTTCTAAATATGAGCTGTTAAGACATAATTTTGCCGTTTACAGAACGTTTCATGGGTTTAATGTAGTTGTCTCAATACTTTGTATGACGGGGTTTTTGTTTACGCAATTAATGATAAAACCACGTTACGTTAAATCATTGATTTAAACTGCTTCAATTTTCCTCTGTTGCTTCTTTCTAAAGATTTTTTTCTAAGAAAATTAAATTTTAAATTGGGTTCCAGATACAAAGAAATCGCCTCTTCAATTTTTTGAATTTGTGCCAAATTTAATTCGGTTTCGCTCACATATTCTATTTCAAAAGTATCAATTTTCGTTTGCTTGATTATGAACTCTTTTACATTTCCGTCGTCTTCAATAATACTTTTTGTCACATAATAGAAAGTAAGTCCAGGGGATTTTTTCCCACTTGGTAAAATAGCGACATCATTGGTCCGGCCTATTAATTTTTTGAGAATCGGTTTTTGTAACGTGCTTTTTTCGTCCAGAATTCCAATATCGCCAATGTCATATCGAATGAACGGATGCGCCTTATTGAACAAGGAAGTGATTACAATTCGGCCTGCAGTGCCGTTAGGAACGGCTTTGTTATTGTCATCCAAAATTTCTACAAACAGCGTTTCGGAATTAATTTGCCATTCATCTTTAGGATTTTGAAAAGCAATTAAATCCAATTCAGAAGCACCGTATTCATTGACAATAGGAATGCCAAATTGTTTTTCTAAAAGTATTTTATCTTCTTCAAAAAGCATTTCAGAAGTTACCATGCATACTTTCAAAGTGGGACAAATTGTGGTTAATATGATGTTTCTCTTTAGTAAAAACTTAGCAAATAAAACAATCGAACTGGTATATCCATTGATATAATCGAATTTTTTATTCTGAAATTTTTTCAGAATCTTTTCTAAAACGTCATCCGATAAATCGAAAATGGAAAACCGAAACCGATGACTCAAAAAATCCTTGAAACGTTCTTTTTTGTTTCCAATAAAATCCATTGGAATTCCATAAAAACGCGCTTGGTAGGAAGTATTAAAATCAATTCCATACCAACCAAAGCGGTACTTGTTAGAAGCCCAAGTCAACGCATGACAATATTTATCTTTGGCAAAAATAAACGGAGTCCCGCTGGAACCGGATGTTTTATTAACATAACAGTTTTTAGGAGAATAATTTTTAGAAAGCCTTTCAAGCAATGGTTTTTGTAAGTTTTTTTTATTCAAAACGGGCAAGTCTTCCCAGTTTGTAAAAGTTGTCATTCCTGCTAAATCTTTATAAAAAGTATTATTTTGCAAATGAAAATTGACAATTTCCGTTTTTTTATTTTCAACGAAAACTTCATGTTCCTTTTCAGAAAATGCTACAATTTTCCGCAATTCGGCTTTAGCTTCCTTCATTTGGAAGCCATTTAGCTGCAGCGATAAGTCGAATAGTGGAAACATCACGCTACTTTTGGAATGTCAAAACGTTTGATAGATTGCAATTCTTCGGCTTTATTTTCCTTTTCTTCTTCAATATCAAAATCATCTTGAAGACCCAACCAAAATTTTGCCGAGTTACCAAAATACAGACTCAACCGCAAAGCGGTATCAGCCGTAATTCGTCGGTTTCCTTTAGTGATTTCAGAAATTCTGGTTTGCGGAATTTTCAAATCTTTAGATAATCGGTATGCTGTTATTTCCAAAGGAATAAGAAATTCTTCTAATAAAATTTCACCCGGATGTATGTTTTTTAATTTTTCCATTTTGACTATTTTAATGATAATCTATAATTTCTACCTCAGTTGCATTTCCGTCTTTCCAAATGAAAATAATCCTCCATTGATTATTAATTCGAATGCTATAATAGTCTTTTAAATTGCCATTTAATTTTTCTAATCGGTTAGACGGAGGAATTCTTAAATCGATCAAATCTTGAGAATTGTTTAGCATTCTTAATTTTCTTCTACCAATTTGCTGTATTTCTATTGAAGGTTTCTTTACAACAATTCCATTCCATATTTTTTCGGTTTCTTTAGATCCAAATGAAATTATCATATCTTTTGCGTTACTAACGTCAAAAGTAAGTAAAAAAAATTATTATTTCAACATAAAACGAACTATTTTTGCACCACAACTAAAGAAAACTACACCATGACAATTTTACTACTAGGTTCAGGCGGAAGAGAACATGCTTTTGCATGGAAAATGATTCAAAGTCCGCTATGTGATACCCTTTTTGTAGCCCCAGGAAATGCTGGAACAGCAACAATAGCCAAGAATATTGATATTAGTCCAACTGATTTTGAAGCTATAAAAACGTTTGTTATTCAGGAAAAAGTGGAAATGGTTGTGGTAGGACCAGAAGATCCTTTGGTAAAAGGGATTTATGATTTTTTTCTAAACGATGCGGCATTAAGTCATATTCCGGTTATCGGTCCTTCAAAAATTGGTGCGCAACTGGAAGGAAGTAAAGAATTTGCTAAAGAATTTCTAATCAAGCATAAAATTCCAACAGCTGCTTACGATAGTTTTACTGCGGAAACAGTAGAGAAAGGATGCGAGTTTTTGGAAACATTGCAACCTCCGTATGTTTTAAAAGCAGATGGTTTAGCCGCCGGAAAAGGAGTTTTGATTATTCAGGATTTGGCAGAAGCCAAAGAAGAATTAAGAAACATGTTGGTTCATCAAAAATTTGGTGACGCCAGTTCTAAAGTGGTAATCGAAGAATTTCTTGACGGTATAGAATTAAGCTGTTTCGTTCTTACGGATGGGAAAAACTACAAAATATTGCCAACAGCCAAGGATTACAAACGCATTGGCGAAGGCGATACAGGATTAAATACAGGCGGAATGGGAGCTGTTTCTCCAGTTCCTTACGTTGACGCCGTTTTGATGGAAAAAATCGAAACACGCATTGTAAAACCTACTATTGATGGTTTTCAAAAAGACGGAATTCCGTATAAAGGTTTTGTTTTCATTGGGTTAATCAATGTGAATAACGAACCAATCGTAATAGAATACAATGTGAGAATGGGCGATCCGGAAACCGAAGTGGTTATCCCAAGATTGAAAACCGATTTAGTAGAGTTATTTTTGGCTGTAGCCAATGAAAAACTGGACGAAATTAATCTGGAAATTGACGAAAGAAGTGCAACTACAATTATGGTTGTTTCTGGCGGATATCCGGAGGATTTCGAAAAAGGAAAAGTGATTTCAGGATTAGAAACCATTGAGGATTCTATTGTTTTTCACGCAGGAACTAAACTTGATAACGGAAACATAGTGTCAAACGGAGGAAGGGTTTTAACAGTAACTTCGTATGGGAATGATTTCGAAGAGGCCATAAAAAAATCTTACCAAAACATAGCTAAACTAAATTTTGATAAGATGTATTTTAGAAAAGATATTGGAAACGACTTAAAATAGTTTCCAATTATCGTTCACTTTTTTTTAATTCTTATTTTAAGAAAGAGTGAGCGGTAGTATCTTGCTTCTCAGTTCCGGCGTCTTCAAAAATTTTCAATTGTTTGATCCAATATACCATTGCCGAAGCACAAATAATCATGAAAATCCAGTTGATTGTATTAGCAGCAAACCAAGATGTAAGCTCTAATGAGCGTAAAAAGTCTAGTGGAGCAAATAAAATCTTTACAAATAAGTATTCTATTCCTTCGAAAAATGATTTCATAATGTATAAAATTAATTTTATTAATTGTTTTTGAGGAACTCTGGGTATTAAAAACTCTTATTTTGAAGAATCTTTTTGAACTTCCAGGGTTTACTTTTTAAACAAGTATTATATTTACGAACACAAAAGTATAAAATATCCTTATGATAACAAGTATTTTTAGAAAATCTACACCATTAAATTTTTCATTGGTCGTAATTTTAATGCTGGTTTTCTTTTCTATATACCAATTTCAAGATTTATTCTGGATGAATTCCTTTTTATTAATTTTAAAAAAAGGAATGTTGTTTTGTGTTTTATTGGCTTCTGTTTTTATCACGAATTTTGTTGCTAAGAAAAACGGATTGAGTAAAGACAGTAGTTACACGGTTTTTTTTTATTTTTTGTTTCTACTTTTTTTTCCTTCAATATTAGATAATTTAAACCTGATTTTGTCTAATTTCTTTATTCTATTGGCGCTTCGCCGATTGATTTCATTGCAATCCCTGAAAGCTTCCAAAGAAAAAATATTTGATGCTTCGTTATGGATTTTTCTGGCTGCACTATTTCATTTTTGGAGTATAATTTTCATAGTGCTGGTTTTCATATCAATAATTTTCCATGTTTCCAGAGATTATAGAAACTGGATATTACCTTTTATCGCTTTCTTTATTGTTGGAATCCTGTTCATGATTTATGCAACGGTTTTCGATTTGAATGTCATTGAATACATCATTAAAAGTGTACAAATTAATTTTGAAATCAACTATTTTACGAATAATTATCAAAACGGTGCTTTGTCAATCTATGCCACAATCGCTTTGTTTTTTCTGGTTTCTATGTTTGCCACATTATCAAACAGACCACAATTGTTGCATACTTCTTTCAAAAAAATCATCGCATCTTTCTTTATCGGAGTACTGATTTTTTTAATTTCGGCTAATAAAAGTAATGATTTGTTGCCGTTTACATTTGCGCCTTTGGCCATGATGGCAACCAGCCATATTGAAATTCCTCAAGAAAAATTAAATCAAGAATTAGTTATGTATGTGGTGACTGCCTGCAGTCTTTTTGCTTTTTTCTCCCAATTATAATTTTTCACCGTACGCTAAATCTCCTGCATCTCCTAGTCCGGGAACGATATAACTATGCTCATTAAGTTTTTCGTCTAATGTAGCAACCCAAAGATGACAGTTTTCCGGCAAATGTTTTTCAAGATAAGCAATGCCTTCTGGTGCGGCAATTACAACTGCAATGTGAATTTCTTTTGGCGTACCTCTTTCCATTAATTTATTGTAAACAGCAACTATTGATTGTCCAGTAGCAAGCATAGGATCGACTAATACCAGATTTTTTTCATTTATATCAGCAATAGCTTGATATTGCACCAATATATCAAAATAGTCGTCATTGTTGGGATGATGTCTAAGGGCGGAGACGAAACCATTTTCGGCATTGTCAAAGTAATTCAAAAACCCCAAATGCAAGGGTAATCCAGCTCGTAAAATGGAACATAAAACCAATTGATCTTTAATTTCGGTTGTTTTTTTTATACCTAATGGTGTTTCAATTTGTATGTTTTTGTAATGTAATTTTTTACTTAATTCATACGCCATTATTTCGCCAATACGTTCAATATTTCTTCGGAAACGCATGCTGTCATTGTGAATATTTACATTTCGAATTTGTCCCAAAAAATGATTTAGGATGCTATTGCCTTCTGATAAATAATGAATTTGCATATTTTTATTTTGTAATTAAACTTATACTTAATTTTATAATCTATAAAAGTATAAAAAAGTATCTTTGTCCTTTAAAATATAAAGATATGTTTTCAAAATTAGCGTACTCCGTATTCGAACAAAGTATTAAAGATTATCATCAGTTTGATAATGTTGACCAACCGATTAATAATCCTTTTCCAAAAGATAAATTCGAACATTTATTGTATCATAAAAACTGGATTGATACCGTGCAATGGCACTTTGAGGATATTATTCGTGATCCAAATATTGATCCTGTTGCTGCTTTGACTTTGAAAAGAAGAATCGATGCTTCTAATCAAGAACGCACTGATATGGTGGAATATATTGACAGTTATTTTCTTCAAAAATACAGTCATGTAAAGGTAAAAGACGAAGCGAAAATCAACTCAGAAAGTCCGGCTTGGGCTTTTGACAGATTGTCTATTTTGGCATTGAAAATTTATCACATGAATGAAGAAGCCACTCGTGCCGAAGCTTCACAAGATCACAGAGACAAATGTCAAGCTAAATTGAATATTTTATTGGAACAAAGAACAGACTTGTCTTTGGCCATTGATGATTTATTGACAGACATCGAAAATGGGAATAAATTCATGAAAGTGTACAAACAAATGAAAATGTACAACGATGATGATTTGAATCCTGTTTTGTACCAAAACAAGAAGTAATTTTTGACAAACTTAGCATTGTCAAATACTATCAAACATATAGCCGTCATGAGACTTTCCGCAATGGGAGATGTCGCTATGACGGTTCCTGTTTTACGCGCTTTTGTAAAGCAGCATCCCGAAGTTAAAATCACGATCATCTCCAGACCTTTTTTTAAACCTTTTTTCGAAGGAATTCCCAATGTTGCTTTTTTTGCTTTCGATGAAAAAGAAAAACACAAAGGGTTTTTAGGATTGTTGCGTTTGTTCCAAGATTTAAAATGTTTAGAAATCGATGCTTTTGCCGATTTACACAACGTTTTGCGTTCTAAAATCGTCCGAAACCTTTTTGCTTTTAGGGGAAAAAAAACAGCTTCAGTTGATAAAGGCAGAGCGGAAAAAAAAGCCTTAACCCAACCCGAAAATAAAGTTTTCAAACAACTGCCAACCATGTTTGAAAGACATGTTAAAGTATTCGAACAACTCGGTTTTACAGTTGATTTATCATCACCAAGTGTCGAGACACTTTTTCCTGAAAAAGCAGTTTTGAGTCTAGAAATTCTAGCGATAATTGGACAAAAAAATCACAAACTAATAGGAATTGCTCCTTTTGCACAATATGATTCTAAAGTGTATCCGTTGGATTTAATGCAGGAAGTTATTAATCAATTATCAGAATCCCGAAGTTTCGGGACAGCATATAAAATTTTGCTTTTTGGTGGCGGAAAAAAAGAAATTCAACTGTTGGATTCGCTTGCTTCCAACAAAGAAAACGTCATCAACATGGCGGGGCAACTCACATTTCAGCAGGAATTACAGCTCATCAGCAATCTGGATGCGATGCTTTCGATGGATTCCGGAAATGCACATATAGCAGCCATGCTCGGAGTAAAAGTGATTACGCTTTGGGGGGTCACACATCCTTATGCGGGATTTTCACCTTTCAATCAACCTTTAGAAAATGCTTTGATTTCGGACAGAAATCAATTTCCAAAATTACCTACTTCGGTGTACGGAAATAAAAAAGTGGAAGGTTATGAAAACGCCATGCGAACGATTACTGTTGATTCTATTATAAAGGTTTTAAATGCCGGCAAACAATAAGTAAGATTTTAATTTCTTCACTTTTTTGTTGTTTTTATGTAAGAATAACTTTAACATTTTAATAACAAAATAATTCTAAATTTTTAGTGGGAATAATACTATTTTTGGCTTAAGTGCGTAAGGTTTTGCACTCAAAGCTAACTTGAGACGAAAGAGGATTGTTCTTTTCGGTTAAGTTGCTTTTAGAAATCTCGAAATGCTAATACAATAAAATAGAAATTATTTATGCCAAAAATTACTGTAACAATTGCAATTTTGTTCATATTCTCTTTTTCAGCGTTTTCTCAAAAAACAAACCTTTCGGGTCTTTTAACCGATGGTAGCGAAAAAAAACCCATTTACAATTCGGTTGTTGCTTTATTAACTCCCAAAGACTCTATTTTATACAAGTTTACCCGATCAAATAAAGAGGGGAACTTTAGTTTCAAAAATGTAAAAGCAGGAAATTATATATTGATGACGGCTCATAGCCAATATGCCGATTATGTAGATGCTATTATTATTGAAGAAGGCGAAAAAAAAATGGGGACAATTGCCTTGATGAGCAAAATTAATGCGCTTAGAGAAGTAATTATAAAGTCGGGTTCTATTAAAATTAAAGGCGATACGACCAGTTACAGAGCAAGTGATTTTAAGGTAGATGCCAATGCCAATGTAGAAGAATTACTAAAAAAACTGCCGGGGATTCAAGTTGATAAAAATGGTGTTATAAAAGCCATGGGTGAAACGGTAGAAAAAGTATTGGTAGATGGAGAAGAATTTTTTGGCGATGACCCGGGTATGGCGGTAAAAAACCTGCGAGCCGATGCAGTGAAAGAAGTACAAGTTTTTAATAAGAAAAGCGATCAAGCCGAGTTTACAGGAATTGATGATGGCGACACAAAAAAAACAATTAACCTAAAATTAAAGGAAGATAAAAAGAAAGGTTATTTTGGTAAAATAGATGGTGCAAATCAGCCATTTACAGATGCGGATTCCAGATACAATACCAATTTGATGTTTAGCTCTTTTAAAGGCAAAAGAAAACTATCTGCTTTTTTATTAAATGGGAATACTGGGCAAGATGGACTTGGCTGGCAAGACAGCGAAAAATTTGGAGCACGGGATGATATAAGCATGAACATGGATGACGATGGAAATGTAAGTTATGAATGGACAGGTGGCAATAATGATGAAGAACCTTATGTTGACACTCAAAATGGGTTTATCAAAAACACCAACGCAGGATTGCAGTACAGCAACAAGTGGAATGATAAACAAACATTGAATCTATCACCAAAATACAACAACCAAATTTATACAAACAATAAAAGCAGGGTTACCCAAACACAAGTGGGAGAAACCCAATTAAACGAAAACAGATCAACGGTAAGCAATGTAAACAGAAGTAATTTTAAACTAAATGCTATTTACGATGTAAAATTAGATTCTATAAATTCGATAAAATTTACCGCCAAAACTAATTTTTATAATACCGAAAGTGATGAATTTACAAATGGTGAGACAACGGGAGGTGATGGATTATTAAAAAACAAACAGGAAAAAATATTTAATACAAATTCGGATAAGGAATCTTTGTCTGCCAGTATTTTGTATAAACATAAATTCACCAAAGCCCGTCGTACATTTTCTGTAAACGGTAGTTGGAACACGTTGAATACAGATTCAAATAATTTCTTAAAGTCTTCCAACGAAAGTTATGATGGAGGTGTTTTTTCTTCTAGGGATGATGTAGACCAAAATAAAATAGGAGAAAAAACAAGTCAAAACCTTGCTGTAAATGTTACCTATACAGAGCCTATTGGTAAGAAATTTGCAATGCAAATTGCCTATCAGGTTGCTCATAACACGGGCGAAAGTAACTATTTAACGTATGATTATTCGGATGTTACAGGCAAGTATGATGTGGTTGTAGATTCTTTATCTAACCAGTTCAAACAGACAATAACAACTAACAAGCCCAATATAAAACTGAGTTACAATGCTAAAAAAATAAATTATAGCTTTGGAAGTGGTTTTGGTTTTACTTCGTTTGATTTGCAAGATCAAACTTTAAATAAAGAATATAAGCGCAGCTATACTAACTTTTTTCCAACTGCAAATTTTTCTTACAAGTACAAAAGCAATAGTAACTTGCGTTTCAATTATCAAGGCGCAACCAGACAGCCTACCATCGATCAATTACAGCCTTTGAGAAACAATCAAGATTTTTTCAATCAAACTTTAGGTAATCCAGATTTAAAGCAATCCTTTACCAATAGTGTAAACATATCACACAATAGTTATAGTATTTTGACAGAATCGCATTTTTACCAAAGTATTTCTTTTAGAACAACTTCCAATTTAATTACTTACAACAAAGATATAGATCCAGAAAGTGCTAAAACAATTAGCACACCCATAAATACAAACGGAAATTTTTCAGGAAATTTTTATTTTGGATATGGATTTAAGATAAAAAAAATAGATTTACACGTTAATCTTAATCCATCTGTTAACTATAACAAATCGGTACTTAGTATTAATAACAAAATCAATAATTCCAATACTTTAAATTCAGGATTTTCAATTTATTTAAATAAATCAAAAGAAAAGAAATACGAATTTAGTTTAAGTAATTATTTTTCAAACAACAGAAACAGTACTTCTCAAAACGATGAAATAAAATCATTTAACACTAATAATTTAGGCTTGGACATAGGGGTTTATTTCAGAGAAAAATGGAAATTGTCCACAGACTATAATTTATATTCCCGACAAAAAACGGTCGATTTTAAAACCAACCTCACCAATCAATTGTGGAATGCAAGGCTACAACGGACCTTTAAAAACGATGAGTTTACAGCTTATATCCTAGTGCGGGATATTTTGAATCAAAATATAGGCATAAATAGATATGTTTATGAAAACACAATAGGTGAGGAACGAAACGATAGGCTCAAAAGATATGCTATGATAGGCTTTACCTGGAATTTTAAAAACAAAGGCGAAACAGTAAAAAAATAAGTTAAACATTTATTGGGATGTAACTACGGGAAACTTCAATAAAACTCACAATTCACAACATATGAAATCAATACTTTTTTTTATAGCAGCACTAATTTTTACAACTACATCAAAGGCACAGCAATTTATAGATAAAGCTGTAATTGAATATGAAGTCAATACCAACCTCAAAAAAACGATGAGTAATGACAGCTGGGATGAGATGATGAAAGACAACCTGTCTGACCTAAAAATATCCTATTTCACCTATACTTTTGCAGACAACAAAAGCATATATAAATTTGATAGATGGAGTCCAAAAACAAGAATACCAAAACACGAAAAAGATGCAGATGAAGAAAACACTTGGTATTTTGATTTTACGACAAGAAAAATGAACATGCAAAAACAAATAGTAGGAACTAATTTTGTAATAGCAGACAGCATACCAAATATACAATGGAAAATCACAAATGAACATAGAGAAATAGCCGGTTATAATTGCCGAAAAGCTGTAGGCAAAATAATGGATGACGTATATGTATTTGCTTTTTACACAGACGATATTACCATTTCTGGGGGTCCATGTTCTATAAATGGTTTACCGGGTATGATTTTGGGACTTTCAATACCAAGATTATACACCTCATTTATAGCTACCAAAATAGATTTAACAATCAGTAACCCATCCGACATAAAACCCATTACAGCCAAAAAAACCTATGACTTAACGGGTCTAAAATCGTTGATAGAAGAAAGAACAAAGGATTGGTTCACCTATGGTGAGGATAAAGAAGAAAATAAAAGACAAAAAAATATGTTTTTGTGGAATGCTTTTTTATAGTTGATTCTGAATTAAAGCTTAGATTTCAAATCCATTCTTTCATGAAGTATTCTTAATATTTTTATTTCTTTGACTAAAATAATTCTAAAAAAAATAATGTGATGATTGGCTTTATAGCCTAAAAGATTCGGTTGAACTAACTCATAATTTTTCCCGAAGTTCGGGTAATTTGCTAATTCCTGACAAGATTCTAATAATAGGTTATAATATTTGTTGGCTTGTTTTTCTGACCATTCATCATAAGTATACTCCCAGATTTCAGCCGAATCGTTAACAGCCAAATTTGTCAAATGATATTAGCCATTTGCTTTTTTCTTTGATTGTAACATTTCTAGGTGTTTTTTTGGATCAAAGTCTTTTGCAAATCCACTATCAATACCTTCCTGAATGGCATTTTTTAACATTAAAATTTTATCTTTTTCTTCTAACATGTGAAGACCGGCTCGAATTACCTCACTTGCATTTTGAAACCGACCTTTTGAGATACTTTTTCCACAAAAGTTTCAAAATGATTCCCTAAAGAGATTGACGTATTCTTTCCCATGATTTTAATTTTTCACTAAAAGCACCAAAATTTGGTAACATTTGCAATGTTTTTTTTTAAAATATTACAGAACGTTCCTATACTTGGCAAGTGACGGAAAACACTAAAAAAAGCCATGGACTATTCACCCAACAAAAAAAGAGGATAGAAAACCCTCATCAAAATTCCTCTCAAAACTTTACGATAACTCCATAGTGTTAACGGACTTGTAATCGGTTCCGTTCAACACGGGTTTCATTGTTCGTGTTGCGCACGTAACGAAACTCTAGCTGTTAGAGTAGTTGCTGAATTTAAAAATTATAAATTACCTGACTCTCAAGTTTGATTTTGGAACTATCCACTTATCGTTGTGGCATATACTGCATAGACTTTTTTGGTTGTCAATAATCTCAACATTCCCACAATGAATACAAGCGTATCTTCTTTTCTTCTCTATATTTTCTAAAGGATTATCAACCAGCTCTGGAAAAATTGGTAAACCTGGCTGTACCTCTTCATCTTCAAACATATAAACGCTTATTTCACCGGATGTTTCAAGGTAGGCTCTTTGTACTTGACCCAAATGTTCGATACCATTTAATCGAAGTTCGGCAAAAAATTTATCATAAGGCAAGCCAATATGTTTATAATTCTCATATTCTATTTTTCCGTCGCTCAAAAGACAAGTGGGCTTCCCTTCAAGTATGCGTTCTATTTTTTTACTTTTTGCAGTTAAACCTGTAATGATTTTATACAACAGAATTACAACTAACAAAACAACAATTCCGTGTGTAAGAGGTACATAGTCATAAAACATCGGATCACCTATTGCAGAGCCCAAAGCTATTAAAATAGCTAACTCGAATACAGAAAGTTGTTTTACGCCTCTTTTACTTAAAAACTTCAATCCAACTATTAGAAGTATGAACATTACAGCGCTTTTGAAAACAATTTCAAACAAATATGCCGGTGGGAAATTTTCAGAAAGAAATATCCGTTGCCAATCAAAAACCGATATATTTTTCTCTTCACTCATAATTGTATTTTGCATTTTTTGCTATTACTGCCAACTCGTTCAGATGTATGATAGAGTCACATAAAGCTGCCAAAATTAGATGTATAGGTATGACTATTTACTATATACTCAAAAATAGAGCAGATTTTGCGGGTCTTATTATTCTGCTAATATAATAAAAATCACAACTTCCCTAAAACAAAAAAACTTCCCTTTTCAGAGAAGTTTTCGTTATCATTTAGACTTTTTTAAACATCATCATAATCTACATAAATGCTTTCTGATGTTGGATGTGCCTGACAGGTAAGAATCAAACCATCGGCGATTTCTTTATCGGTAAGAATGGAGTTCTTAGTCATTTCGGCAGTTCCAGATGTAACTCGAGCCAGACAACTGCTGCAGATTCCGCCTTGACAAGAATAAGGAGCATCGATACCTTGTTTTAAAGCGGCATCAAGAACGGTTTGTTTTTGTGACATTTCAAAAGTCGTTTCCTCATCATCCACCATAATGGTGATTTTCGAATGTCCTCCTAATGATTTTTCGATTTTATTTTCTTTCGTAGAAGAAGAAAACAATTCAAATTTTATTGCAGTTTCCTTTACATTGTGTTCCTTCAAAACTCCGGAAACAGTATTAATCATTTCCTCCGGACCACACAAATAAAACTTATCAAATTCCAGTTCCTTGTGTTTGTTATTCAACACAAAATTCACGGTTGATTTCTCAATTCGTCCGAACAAAGCATTTTCTGCTTTGGCTTGACTGAAAACATAATGGACAAAAAGACGGCCCACATATTGCAATTGCAAATCGTGTAATTCTTGATGAAAGATGGTTTCTTCCGGAGATTTGTTCCCGTAAACCAATACAAATGAACTTCTAGGTTCGTTTTTCAATACTGATTTTAAGATGGAAAGTACGGGTGTGATTCCGCTTCCAGCTATAAAAGCGGCGTAATTTTTTTGTCGGCCAACTTGTGGTTCAAAAATAAATTTTCCTTCCGGTTTTCCTACTTCAAGCACATCTCCAGCTTTAAGCTTTGTGTTAGCAAATTGAGAGAAAGCACCGTTTTTCACTGCTTTCACAGCAATTCGTAATTCCCCGCTGTCAGGAGCCGAGCAAATAGAATAGGCACGACGAATTTCCTCGCCGTCAAGTGTTAATCTTAAATTGATATATTGACCGGCAACAAAAGTATAATTCGCTTTTAATTCCTCGGGTACGTTAAAAAGTACGGAAACAGCGTCTTTGGTTTCGCGTTTTACTTCTTTTATTATTAGTTTTAAAAAAGATGGCATGTGATTATTTTTTTACAAAGATAGGAAACACATTAGGTTTCTAAAAATCAAAAGGATTGAAAATTTACATACCTAAAATGGTTATGTATAAGAATCTTATGTATATTTGATTTTTGAAATAAGAAATACCACTAAACTTGCAACGACTGAACCATGAAAAATTCTCAATTATACAAAGGAAGTCTGAATACCATTATTATGAAATTGCTGGAAGAAAACGGCAAGATGTACGGCTATGAAATCACCCAAAAAGTAAAAGGGATTACCCAAGGCGAGTTGAACATCACTGAAGGCGCTTTGTATCCGGCGTTGCACAAACTCGAGGCCGAAGGTTTACTGGATGTCGAGATTGAAAAAGTGGATAACCGCATGCGTAAATATTACAAACTCACGGAAAGCGGTCAGAAAGAAACAGTAAACCGACTTTCAGAACTGGAAGATTTTATTAGAAACATGCAAAGCTTAGTGAACCCAAACCCAAAACTGGAATTTTAATTTTTTGAAGATGAAACTAACTACTGAACAAATCGCTCAAATAGAAGAAACTTTGGTTTTTAATGGACTGATTTACGACGACATTAAATTAGAAGTAACCGATCATATCGCTTCGGAAATAGAAGAAAAAACAATCAATGAAGAAGTTTCATTTGAACTTGCTTTTAAAGAAGTTTTTGAGAAATGGAAACCGGAATTAAGACCAGCTTCCTATGGTTTATGGCTCGGTCGTAGTTATTCTGGACCCAAAATAATAATGGATAAAATGGCTAGGTATACAAAATCGAGATTTTGGTATATTACTTTAGGTGCAATTCCTTTGACTTTAATTGCAACAGCTTTTATTCACTTTTTTAATACCGAAACATTCATTTATTTTTTTACAAAAGCAATAAGAATTCTTTTTGCAACAGAAGTTTTTTTGGTAACAATAGCCTGGATAATAATTTGGAAATATAAGAGCAAAACCACTTTTAGTTATCTCTTTAAAAAAAGAAGTGTTCTAGTGTTTTTCCAACCTTTGTTGTTGGGTGTAGGATTAGTTCCTATTAAACTTATGAATATTGATGCAGATGTTCAAATGGGATTTATATATGTATTTTTTATGATCCTTTTGTTTTTCATGATTGATTTTGTTTTGGTATTTCAGCATATACGTGTGATTAAAAAACAATCTCTTTCCAAATCATGAAACTAACCGCCCAACAAATAGACCAACTCTACCTTTTTACCCGTCAGCATTATGTAGAATGGTATGATTTACAAACGGAATTAGTCGATCATTTGGCCAACGCTATTGAAACCGAATGGGAACAAAACCCCAAACTTACTTTTGACGAAGTTTTAAATAAAGAATTCAGGAAGTTTGGTGTTTTTGGTTTTATGGATGTGGTAGAAAGTCGTCAAGCTGCATTAGGAAAAAAATACAATCGCTTAGTATTTAATCATTTTAAAGCATTTTTTAGAGTACCAAAAATTCTATTAACAATAGGAATCACCTTTTTACTTTTTAAGATTCTTAAAACAAGCATGTATAACAACTATATTTTCATTGCCATTTGTATTAGTTATTTCGGATTTATTTTTTTTGAATTCTATAAGATTAAGAAAATTAGAAAGATACAGAAAGAAACAAGTAAAAAGAAATGGTTGTTTGAAGAAATTATCAACCAATATGGTGTTTCTTCAGGAGCTTTTTCAGTTCCGTTTTATTTTTTTATTCAAATAAGCAGTCGTGCAGAAAGGTATTTATTAAATGATTACTGGCTTTTCTCTGTAAGTTTGATGTTGGTACTTTTTGGAATTTTAAATTATATTTTATTCAAAATTATCCCTTCTAAGACTAGAGAATACCTATTAGAAACCTACCCGGAATATAAATTAGAAAAACTGTAACGTTTTCTTATTTTGACTACATATTATAAAACCAAAATAACCAAACTATGATTCAAAAATTTCTTTATCTTGAATGGAAAGCATTTATCAGATCAGCTTCCTTCGCTACTAATTTGGCTTTGAAAATCCTGATGGGTCTCGTCGCCGTTTATTTCATTTTAATTTTCTTAGCATTAGGAGTCGGGGCATTTTATATTTTAGAGAAAATGAATCTGGATCCAATCGTTACCGTGAATCAATTCTTGATTTACTATATACTGATGGATTTAATCATCCGATTGCTGTTGCAAAAAATCCCCGTGATGAACATTCGTCCGATGTTGATTTTCCCCATAAAAAAATCCACTATTGTTCATTTCTCTTTAGGAAAAACCGTTTTGTCATTCTTTAATTTGGTGCATGGTTTTTTCCTGATTCCGTTTAGTATTGTTTTAATTATCGAAGGCTATGATGTAGTGTCAGTGGTCCTTTGGTATACTGCGCTGTTTTCACTGCTGTACATCAATAATTTTATAAATATTGTATTGAGTAATAAAGACAATTTATTTGCGATTTTCTTAGCAATAGCATCCGTTTTAGGAGGATTACAGTATTATGGACTGTTCAATATCACGGATTATACGACTCCGTTTTTTAATGCTATTTTCAATACGTATTGGGCTTTTGCCATTCCGGTATTGGCTTTAATCGCCATATATTATGTCACTTTCCAATATTTCAAAAAGAATTTATACCTCGATGCGGGATTGTCGAACAAACACGATGTTGCCAAAACAGAGGAGTTGACTTGGTTGAATCAATTTGGAACCATCGGAACCTTTTTGAAAAATGACATTAAACTAATAAAGAGAAACAAACGATCTAAAACCACCATAGGATTGAGCGTTATGTTCCTTTTTTATGGCTTTCTTTTCTTTACCAATGCAATTGAAGTATACAATAACCCTATGATGCACATTTTTGCCGGAATTTTCGTTTCGGGTGGATTTCTTATCACTTTTGGACAATTTGTACCCAGCTGGGACAGCGCCTATTACCAGTTGATGATGACGCAAAATATTCCTTATAAAGGCTATTTGAGTTCTAAATGGTGGCTGATGGTAATCGCGACAATAGTTACCACAACTATTGCTTCTTTCTATCTCTATTTTGGATGGCAGATTTATTTGACAATAGTGGTTGGTGCAATTTATAATATTGGAGTCAATTCCCATTTGGTTTTATTAGGTGGCGCGTATACCAAAACGCCAATCGATTTGAGTTCCGGTAAAGGTGCTTTTGGAGATAAAAAAGCATTCAATGTAAAAACCATGCTTATTTCACTGCCTCAATTAGGATTGCCCGTTTTATTGTATTGGTTAGGTTCTAAATTAGGCAATGCCAATGTGGGATTAGCACTAGTGGCGTCGATGGGAGTTATAGGATTTGCTTTGAAAGACAAGGTTTTTTCTTTGATTGAAAAAATTTACAAATCCGAAAAATACGCCACAATTGCAGCTTACAAACAAAAGAGTTAATCAAAACCGATTAAAAACAAATTAACAAATAACCGAATTAACCATAAGAAAATGATACAAGTAAACAACCTTTCAAAAACATACAACGGAACAACCGTATTAAAAATAGACAATTTAGAAATAAAAAAAGGAGAAAGCTTTGGATTAGTGGGCAATAATGGAGCCGGAAAAACCACTTTTTTCAGCCTTTTATTGGATTTAATCCAGCCTTCAACAGGGAATATTGTCAACAATGAGGTACAAGTAAACACCAGCGAAAACTGGAAACCATTCACCGCTTCTTTTCTTGATGAAAGCTTCCTAATTGGCTACTTAACGCCCGAAGAATATTTTTATTTCATAGGCGATTTACGCGGACAAAACAAAGCCGATGTCGATGCTTTATTGGCCACACACGAAGAATTTTTCAACGGAGAAATACTTAAAAACAAAAAATATTTACGCGATTTATCTAAGGGAAACCAGAAAAAAGTGGGAATCATCGCCACTTTAATCGGGAATCCTGAAGTGATAATTTTAGATGAACCGTTTGCTAATTTAGATCCAACGACACAATTTAGATTGAAGAAAATCATCAAGGATTTAGCAGACAATCCTGATGTTACTGTGCTGGTTTCCAGCCATGATTTGTTGCACACCGTTGAGGTAAGTGACAGAATTGTCACTTTACACAAAGGCGAAGTGGTTAAAGACATTCAAACTTCTGAGGAAACATTAAAGGAGTTAGAAGCCTTTTTTGCGGTTTAAAAATTTAATTTGGGCGTGACCCGGAAAAAAAATCCGGGTCGGGCTTTCACTCTCAATCTTTTTTATTCTTAAAAAAAAGAATAAAAAAGGATTTCCGTTACATTCCTCACGCGCGCATGTGACTCAAATAAACCCCGATAATTTTCACGATATCAAAAAGAAACGTATTTTTACCAGTAAGTATACTAAAAAGCATATTTAAAAGTTAATTGATAAAAACGTTTTCCATTGAAAGTCAATAGATTCAAACAGTTATTTTTCTTCTTATTTTTCGGTTTTTTAGTAGCCTGTTCTACTAAGAGAGATACTTTTTTGGCCAGAAATTCCCATGCCTTAAGTACAAAGTATAATATTTTATACAACGGTCAAGTCGGTTTGGACAAAGGGGTCAAGGAAATAAAGTCCAACAGTGATGATGATTTCTGGAAACGTCTGCCGGTAGAAAAAATGCAAATTGTAGAAGACTTCACTTCCACCGCAACACCAAAAAACACGAATTTTGAATTGGCTGAAGCCAAAGCTACCAAAGCCATTCAAAAACATTCCATGAACATTGGCGGAAGAGAGAAGAACACTCAAATTGACGAAGCATATCTTATGCTTGGTAAATCCCGCTATTACGACCAACGATTTGTTCCGGCACTTGACGCTTTCAATTATATTTTGTACAAATATCCCAACAGCAGCAAGATTTATGAAGCTAAAATTTGGCGAGAAAAAACCAATATGCGTTTAGGAAATGACGCTTTAGTAATAAAAAATATAAGTAAATTATTAGAAGATCATGAAGTAAAAAAACAAGTTTTTGCTGATGCAAATGCTCTTTTATCAGAGTCTTTTTTGAATTTGGAAGAAAAAGACAGCGCAGTTGCTAAACTAAAATTAGCCATAGAGTTTGCCAAAGTAAATCAGGAAAGAGCACGATATCGTTTTGTTTTGGGACAATTGTATCAACAATTAGGATACAAAGACAGCGCCGCTAATGCGTATCAATCAGTGATAGACATGAACCGAAAAGCGGACAGAAAATTTGTCATTCAGGCGCATGCTAAAAAAGCAGAGTTATTTGATTATCAAAACGGGGATTTCAATTCCTTTACAAAAACATTTGATAAACTGGCCAAAGACAGAGAAAATCGACCTTATAAAGATTTAATTTTTCATCATATGGCGGTGTTTTATGATCAGAAAAACGATCAGAAGAAAGCCTTAGATTTTTACAACTTATCCTTAAGAACAGATTCAAAAGATTCCTATTTAGTAGCTTCAAATTACCGAAATTTAGGAAATATGTATTTTAGAAATGCTGAATATCCTGCTGCTGCAAAATATTATGACAGTACATTGGTAAAACTCAATGACAAAACCAGAGAGCATAATAAAATTCAAAAAATCAGAAATAATCTGGATGAAGTGATTTTGTATGAAGGTCTTGCCAAAAGAAATGATAGTATTTTGAATGTTGTTTCATTGAATGAGAATGATAAAATTGCCTATTTTGAAAAGTACATCGTTAAACTAAAAGAAGGGGATGAAATCAAGAGAGTTTTAGAAGAAAAACGAAAAGAAAAACAAGAAAATATAGAAAGAAATAGTACAACCAGTTCTATTGATCCGGCTTCTAATCAGGAACCTGGAAAACCGGCAAAAAAATCAGCATTGCTGCCGCCGGCGATTACTAATGTTTCTTCACAACAAGCGGGTAGTATTTTCTATTTTTATAATCCTACTACCGTAGCTTTCGGAAAAATAGAATTCAAAAAAATATGGGGTGACAGAACCCCGAATGGCAATTGGAGAATATCATCCAGCACCGGAAATCAAACTTCGGTGGATCCGTTGAGTGATGATAAAGAAACTTTTCAGAAAGAATCAACTGCGGATAAAATGGAGCAGCAGCAGTACACCACGGATTTTTATTTGAAACAACTTCCAATAACACAAACGGAAATAGACAGTATTGGTAAAGAACGTAATTTTGCCTACTACCAATTGGGAATTATTTATAAAGAAAAATTCAAAGAAAATAATTTAGCCATCGCTAAACTGGAACAATTATTTAACAATAATCCAGAGGAAAAACTGGTTCTTCCATCGATGTATAATTTGTATAAATTATATCAAATCACGGATGCAAACAAAGCAGAAGAGATGAAAAAAAGAATATCGGCTCAATATCCGGATTCTCGTTATGCACAAATTGTAAACAACACAAGTTCCAATATGGCTTCTGTAAATGAAACGCCAGAAAATGTGTATACTAAATGGTATAAATTATACGAACAAGAACAGTTTGTTATGGTTTTAGAGAACTCAGACGCTTTGATTAATCAGTTTTCGGGAGATGAAATTGCATCAAAATTTGAACTGCTTAAAGCAAACGCCATTGGAAAACTGCAAGGAGTAATGGCATACAAAAATGCCCTGCAGGGAGTGGCTGATAATTATCCAAATAGCGAAGAAGGCAAAAATGCCCAAGAAATCTTGACGAGTCAAATTCCGTTTTTAGAGAAAATGGAGTTGAATACAACCGATTCAAATAATTGGAAAATTTTATATCGAGTAGGTTCACGAGAGGATAAAAATACAAAAGCAATAGAGGAGAAAATCAAAACGTTTATTGCTGCTGAAGACCTTCAGGGACTATATTA
Organism: Flavobacterium sp. GT3P67; assembly: GCF_004349155.1. NCBI lineage: Bacteria > Pseudomonadati > Bacteroidota > Flavobacteriia > Flavobacteriales > Flavobacteriaceae > Flavobacterium > Flavobacterium sp. GT3P67. The sequence continues at coordinate 509,497 of NZ_SMLF01000001.1, read as the reverse complement.
TTCCTATGACATTTATACTGAAAAAGAAAATTTCATCACGATTCACGGAATAAAATCGGAAGTTTACGCTAAAGATATTGTATTTGTATTGAAGGATAATGTAAAATATAAATTGGTCGATCCTGCTATCGTGGTTTCGGGTGAGAACTACAAAGTGATTCAAATCAAGAAAAATATGGACACTTATTTGGCGCCAAAAAATCCATAAATATGTTTGATAAAAAGCAAAAATCATACACTGATCTTTTGGGTAAAACCAATAGAATTGTTGAAGGAACTACTATAAAAGGCGATATTATTTCGCATGCTGATTTTAGATTAGACGGAAACTTGATAGGGAATTTTCAGTCTGGAGGGAAAATAGTCATTGGCCCAGCCGGAAGCGTTATTGGAGATATTGTGTGTAAAAATGCGGATATTGAAGGAAAATTTGACGGAAAAATTCAAGTAACCGAAGTGCTGAATGTAAAATCAAAGGCAAGTATTCATGGAGAAGTTACCACGGGAAAACTATCAGTAGAACCCGGTGCTGATTTTAGCGCTTCTTGTAAAATGAAGACAAATATAAAAAATCTAATCCAGAACGATGGACAGCAATCCCAACAAAAAAAGAGCGAATAAATGGCTCGCGCTGATTAACATTCCGATTCAAATGGGAGCGATCATCTTTCTATTTTCCTATTTCGGAGACTGGTTAGATGAAAATTATCCCCATCCAAAAGTATATTACAGTAAAGTTTTAGTAATGGTTGGCGTTGCACTGGCTTTGTATAATGTGATACGACAGGTAAACGAAATCAATAAAATGCAATAATTTTTCAAAAGAAAAATCAATAAAAACGAGCTGTAAATGTCTGGATGGTCGTGTAAATTAAAATATCTTTGCGCCTTAGTGCCATTACGGCAAAAAACAAACACAATGAATTTAAAAAATTACAAACCACTTCTGCCTTTATTGGCACTTGCGGGATTGGCTTATGTTGTTCATCGGGTTGCTTTTTATGTATTAGACATAGATGATGCGACTTTTTATTATTCGATAGAAACCCTTTATATGTTGTTTCTGGGATTGTCTATTATGGTATTTGTGGTCTTGTTAAAAGTCAAAGAACGCAGTTTTGATAACGTGGGCATGTCGTTTCTTTTAAGCACCAGTATTAAAATGATTGTTTGTTATCTGATTTTAAAGCCTATATTGCAGGCTACAACACAAAACAATGCAATAGAGAAAAAGAATTTTTTTATGATGTTTATTCTCTTTTTAGCAATTGAAACCATATTAACAATACGTATATTAAACGAAAAGCAATAAATATGTTATTCAAGGAACAAATCCATCAAAAATAATTTTTTATATTCTTTTGAATATTAATAAAAGATGTACATTTGCACCAAATTTCAGAAACGTAATAAATTAAGATAATTAACTGTTATGGTGATTTCAAACAAACCACTTAGATTTATAGTAGCGACTTTAGTAGCCTGTCTTCCTTTAATGAGTTTTGCAAATCCTGAACAGGATTCTGTGAAAGTAAAAACAGAAGTTGCTCATGAAGTAAAAACAGAAGAAGCTCATGAAGGAGCTCATGCTGAACCAACAGATGTAAAATCTGAGATTAAGGAATTTATTAATCATCACCTTTTGGATTCTCATTCTTTTACCTTAAATGCGGATAAGGAAACAGGATCACATAATGGTTTTTCATTGCCTATTATTCTTTGGGATAATGGTTTGCAAGTATTTTCTTCTTCAAAATTTCATTATGGTGAAGAAACTGCAGAACATAATGGAAACTTCTATGTATTGCATCACGAAAAAATATACAAAACGGAGGCGGATGGAGCTTTGACAGAAGAGCACGGTCATCCAACAAATGTTAAACCATTGGATTTATCAATCACTAAAAGTGTTGTTGGTATTTTATTTGTTGCAACTTTAATGTTTTTCTTGTTTAAAGGCTTGGCAAAATCGTACACAAAAAACGGAGGAATTGCTTCTGGAGCCGGACGTATATTTGAACCTATCGTTTTATACGTTAGAGACGAAATTGCAATACCAAATATTGGGGAAAAGAATTATAAGAAATACATGAGTTATTTATTGACGATATTTTTCTTTATTTTATTTCTAAATATCTTAGGATTAACTCCACTAGGATTTAACATAACAGGAAATATTGCGATAACAGCATCACTAGCTTTGTTGACGTATTTAATCACAACTTTCTCGGCTAATAAAAATTATTGGGCGCACATTTTCTGGATGCCAGGTGTGCCAACACCTATGAAATTTATTTTGGCTCCAATTGAATTATTGGGAACAATCATTAAACCATTTTCATTAATGATACGTTTGTATGCTAACATTTTAGCAGGACACGTAGTTTTGATGAGTATCATCGGTTTAATGTTTATTTTTAAAAGCTGGATTGGAAGCAGTTTGTCATTTGGATTGGCATTTGTGCTAATGATTCTTGAAATATTAGTGGCTTTTTTGCAAGCGTATATTTTTACAATGTTATCTGCACTTTATTTTGGAGCAGGAAATGAAGAGCATCATCACGAGGAAGCTCACCATTAAGTCGAAAGTCAAACGTCGAAAGTTTAAAAGTCAGCTTGACTTTATGACATTAGACTTTACAACTTTAGACTATTAATAAGAATGTTTAATTTTTAATATATATATTATGCAAATTCCAACTATTGTAGGAGCAGGATTGATTGTTATCGGAGCAGGTTTAGGTATTGGTAGAATTGGTGGTTCAGCAATGGACGCTATTGCTCGTCAACCAGAAGCTTCTGGAAAAATCCAAACAGCTATGCTTATCGCAGCTGCACTTATTGAAGGTATTGGTTTCGCTGCGTTATTCGCATCTTAATTAAAGCTTAAAAAACAATAGTTGCAACGGTTGGTTGTGACTATTGTTTTTAAAATTAAAACATTAAAAATTGCGATTAAGCAATTCATACTTTAAAATTTATAATTAGATATAATGGATAAGTTAATAAATGATTTTTCGTTTGGTTTGTTTATTTGGCAAATAGTAATATTTGTTGGATTGATATTCATGTTAAAAAAATTCGCTTGGAAACCAATTCTTGATGCAGTTAATGATAGAGAAGAAGGAATTAAAAATGCATTACTTTCTGCTGAAAATGCTAGAAAAGAAATGCAAAATCTTCAAGCTGACAACCAACGTATTTTGCAAGAAGCAAGATTAGAGCGTGACAACATGCTTAAAGATGCTCGTGAAATGAAAGAAAAAATGGTTGCTGATGCTAAAAGCGAAGCGCAAGTTCAAGGTCTGAAAATGATCGAACAAGCGAAAGCAGCAATTGAAAGTGAAAAAAATGCAGCAATGGCTGAATTGAAATTACAAGTTTCAACGTTATCATTGAGTATCGCAGAAAAAATATTGAAAGACGAATTATCTAACAAAGAAGCTCAAACTAAATTAGTTGAGAAAATGTTAGGTGACGTAAAGTTAAACTAACAATTATGGCAAGTACAAGAGCAGCAATTCGTTATGCAAAAGCAATTCTAGACTTAGCAAACTCAAAAGGTGTTGCCGAAGTTGTAAATAACGACATGAAATCTATTGCTTCGACAATTAATGGTAATTTGGAATTGAGTACTTTTATTCAAAATCCGACCATGAAAGTGGAAGTGAAAGAGAAAGCACTGTTAGAAGTTTTTGCAGGTATCAATGGTGTAACTCAAGGGTTGTTTCATTTGTTATTTGAAAACAAAAGATTCGAAATTCTAGAAGCAATTGCAATAGAATACAGTAAATTATCTGACATTATGAATGGTGTTGAAGTAGCTCAGGTTACTACAGCGATTCCTATGGATGCAGCATTAGAAGCACAAGTTTTGGCTAAAATTGCAACATTATCGGATAAAAAAATTACAATAGAAAATATAGTAGATGCTTCAATCATTGGAGGATTTATTCTAAGAATAGGCGACAAGCAATACAATGCTTCAGTAGCCAACAGATTACAAGTATTAAAAAGAGAGTTAAGTAATTAGTTTTATTGCACATTTAAGTGTCTAAATTATAAATTAAGATGGCGGAAATCAAACCTGCTGAAATTTCAGCAATATTAAGAAAGCAAGTAGAAGGTTTTGAATCTGGTGCTACACTAGAAGAAGTAGGAACAGTACTTCAAGTTGGAGATGGTATTGCTCGTGTTTACGGGCTTTCTAATGTTCAATATGGAGAGTTAGTTGAATTTGACAATGGATTAGAAGCTATTGTTTTGAATCTTGAAGAAGACAATGTAGGTGTGGTACTTTTAGGACCATCTACAGGAATCAAAGAAGGTTCAACGGCAAAAAGAACGCAACGTATTGCTTCTCTTAAAGTAGGAGAACAAATGGTAGGTCGTGTAGTAAACACCCTTGGTTTTCCAATTGATGGAAAAGGACCAATTGGTGGAGATTTATACGAAATGCCTTTGGAAAGAAAAGCTCCTGGAGTTATCTTCCGTCAACCAGTTACTGAGCCATTACAAACAGGTATCAAAGCAGTAGATGCTATGATTCCAGTTGGTCGTGGACAACGTGAGCTAGTTATTGGTGACCGTCAAACAGGTAAATCAACTGTTTGTATCGATACCATCTTAAATCAAAAAGAATTTTACGATGCTGGGAAACCAGTATTCTGTATATATGTTGCAATTGGACAAAAAGCGTCAACTGTAGCAGGAATTGCTAAAATGTTAGAAGAAAAAGGAGCAATGGCGTACACCATTATTGTTGCTGCTAATGCTTCTGATCCAGCTCCAATGCAAGTTTATGCTCCTTTCGCAGGTGCTGCAATTGGAGAATATTTTAGAGATTCAGGTCGTCCGGCTTTAATTGTTTATGATGATTTATCTAAACAAGCTGTTGCATACCGTGAGGTTTCTCTTTTATTAAGAAGACCACCGGGACGTGAAGCATATCCTGGAGACGTTTTCTACTTACATAGTAGATTATTAGAGCGTGCTTGTAAAGTAATTGCAGATGATGGAATTGCTAAAGACATGAACGATTTACCAGATTCATTGAAATCAATTGTAAAAGGGGGTGGTTCTCTTACTGCTTTACCAATTATTGAAACTCAAGCTGGTGACGTTTCTGCATATATCCCAACAAACGTAATTTCGATTACAGATGGTCAAATTTTCTTGGATGGAGATTTGTTTAACTCTGGGGTTCGTCCAGCAATTAACGTAGGTATTTCGGTATCTCGTGTTGGAGGAAATGCACAAATTAAATCAATGAAAAAAGTAGCAGGTACTTTAAAACTAGATCAAGCACAATTCCGTGAATTGGAAGCGTTTGCTAAATTTGGTTCTGATTTAGATGCCGTTACTTTAAATGTAATTGAAAAAGGAAAAAGAAACGTTGAGATCTTGAAACAAGGTTTGAACGATCCTTATACTGTTGAAGATCAAGTTGCGATTATCTATGCTGGTTCTAAAAACTTATTGAGAAATGTTCCTGTGAACAAAGTAAGAGAATTTGAGAAAGATTTCTTGGAGTTCTTGAACAATAAACACAGAGCTACTCTTGATGCGTTGAAAGCAGGAAAATTAACAGACGAAATTACAGATGTAATCGAAACTGTAGCAAAAGAATTATCAGCAAAATATAACTAATTTAGTGAAAAGTGAAAAGTGAGTAGTTTTGGCTATTCACTTTTCACGACTCACTCTTCACTACAAATAAAATGGCAAATTTAAAGGAAATCCGTAATAGAATTACTTCCGTTTCATCTACGATGCAAATTACATCGGCAATGAAAATGGTTTCTGCAGCAAAGCTAAAGAAAGCACAAGATGCAATCACAGCAATGCGCCCTTATGCCGAAAAATTAACGGAATTATTGCAAAATCTTTCTGCTACACTTGAAGGTGATGCAGGTGGAGAGTTTACTACACAACGTGAGATCAAGAAAGTATTACTAGTTGTAGTAACTTCAAATAGAGGTTTAGCAGGTGCTTTTAATACCAATGCAATTAAAGAAGCTAAAAACCGTGCTGAATTTTACGCAGGAAAGCAAGTGGATATTTTTGCTATCGGTAAAAAAGGAAACGATGTTTTGAGTAAAACACTTTCAGTGGTTGACAATCAAAGCGCTATTTTTGACGATTTAACTTTTGATAATGTAGCTAAGATTTCAGATATGTTGACTGAGAAATTCGTTTCTGGTGAATACGATAAAATTGAGTTGATTTACAACCAATTTAAAAATGCTGCGACACAAATCGTTCAAACCGAACAATTTTTGCCATTAGCACCAATAAAATCGGATGTTCCAGTTTCAACAGGAGATTATATTTTTGAGCCTTCAAAAGAAGAAATAGTGTTGACTTTGATTCCAAAATCATTAAAAACACAATTGTACAAAGGAATTCGCGATTCATTTGCTTCCGAGCACGGAGCGCGTATGACGGCAATGCACAAAGCAACTGATAATGCAACGGAGTTGAGAAATCAATTGAAATTAACGTATAACAAAGCACGTCAGGCTTCTATTACTAATGAAATCTTAGAGATTGTTGGTGGAGCTGAAGCATTGAACGGATAAGAAAAATTTATTCAAATATATAAAGAGCCACGCATTGCGTGGCTCTTTTTTTGCTTAATTTTATAGTTTAAAACAATACTAGGAAGAATGCAATTAGAAATTAGAGAACTGACCACAGTAGAGGAAATGCTTGCTAACATTAAAGTAATGCGTTTTCTATATCCTACATTTACTTTAGAAAAATACGAATCGTATCTGGTCGAAATGATTCCGCATAATTACAAGCAAGTAGCCGTTTTTGAAAATGAGGTTTGTGTGGCGGTTACTGGATTTTGGTCTGGAACAAAACTTTGGTCTGGAAAATACATAGAGATTGATAATTTTATTGTTCATCCGGATCATCGTTCTAAAGGGTTGGGCAAAATGATGACGGATTATGTTGATGCGAAAGCCAAAGAAACTGGATGTACAATGATTGTTTTGGATGCTTTTACCGGAAATTTTACCGCTCATCGTTTTTACTATAACCAAGGATATGTCCCAAAAGGATTTCATTTTCTTAAAATTTTAAACGAAGAAGGATTAAGCTAAATAATAAAAGTATGAAAGGGTATAAAACAGTTGTTTTCTTATTTATAATTGCAATTAGCCTGACATTTTGTGCCATGAAACAAGAATTTCAAACGGAATTTCCTCAAGAAATACAATCTGCTTTTTATCGGAAAATGAAAGACGGTAAGGAAAATGGGGGAACTCATTTTTATATCGAATTCAAAAAACCGCTTGAGGCAAACATCAAACTGGAGAAAATCTATTTTCACAATCAAGAATCTCCCGTTGAAGAAATCACTAAAAACACCTTTGTAGCACATTTTCACAAAGAAAATAAAAAAGAAGATTTGATTCTGCACAGAGATCCTGCCAAAGAATATGGAAACAAAGCGCCGGTTATTCAAAAATCTAAATTTGATTTAAAACGCAACGAAGCAGTATTAGAATACAAGAAAGAGAATAAAATACAGTTTTTTAAAATAACAAATCTCATAGAAAAGCCATTAAGATAATTTTGGTGAAAATGAATCAGTTCTTGTCGTAGGTATTTCTGTTCCAAAACAAATATTCACTTCAGATGATTAAACCAAAGAATTCGTTATTTTTGTTTTTATAAACAGTAATAGACACATCATTTTGGGATTATATAAAAATCTTTTTAAACAGACTGCCATTTATGGATTGGCTACGGTCATACCAAGAATGTTCAGCTTTATATTGGTTCCATTATACACAGATTTGCTTCCAAAAGCTGAATATGGGAAGGTTTCTATCATTTTTGCTTGGATGATCTTTTTTAATGTCATTCTTGCGTACGGATTTGAAACTGCTTTCTTTAGGTTTTATAATAAAGAAACAGACAAGAAATCAGTAGTGGAAACAACGTCCGTTTCGCTTTTTTGGACATCCATTTTGTTTTTATTCCTAGCCTTATTATTCCGAAATAAATTAGCCATTTGGTCTGGAATTGATGCACAATATATTACGTATACCATCTGGATTTTAGTCCTGGATGCCTTGGTGATTGTTCCTTTTTCTAAATTAAGAGTGAATCAGCAACCTGTAAAATATGCCCTAATCAAAATTGGAAATGTTGCCATCAATCTGGTTTTAAACCTTTTCTTTTTGAGTTATTTACCAGCAATTGCGCAATCAAATCCCGATAGTTTTTTAAGTTCTTTTTACTTAGAAGATTTTCAAATAGGTTATATTTTTGTGTCCAATATCGTTGCGAGCTTAGTTACATTCCTAATACTTTCCCCTAATTACCTTTTACTGAAATGGCAGTTTGACTACAAGCTTTGGAAGCGAATGATGCAGTATGGTTTGCCTATTATGGTTGCCGGAATCGCATTTGCCATCAACGAACAGTTCGACAAAATTTTGTTAGGGAAATTATTGCCTGCTAATATTGCTGAAGCCGAAGTAGGGGTTTATTCCGCTTGTTATAAACTTGGTTTGTTTATGGTTTTGTACCGTACGGCCTATACTTTAGGAATCGAACCTTTCTTTTTTAGCCACGCTGATAAGGAGGATGCACCTCAAACCTACGCCACGATTACAAAATATTTTGTCATTTTTGGATCTTTTATTTTACTGTCAGTAATTGTTTTTGCCGATGTTTTAAAATACATCATGATTCAGGATGAGTCGTATTGGGAAGCCATGAAAGTGGTCCCGTTAATCATTCTGGCTAACTTTTTCCTTGGTATTTACACGAATCTTTCCGTTTGGTACAAATTGATTGACAAAACCCATATTGGTGCCTATATTTCCATAGTAGGAGCCATAATCACACTCGGACTGAATTACCTTCTAATCCCAACAATGAGCTATTACGGCTCAGCAATTGCCACGATTGCGGCTTATGGTAGCATGATGTTTATCTCCTACTATTTTGGAAATAAATATTACCCCATTCCGTATGACACCAATAAAATTGCAATTTATTTGGTACTATCCATAGGATTTTCGGCAGTTTCATTTTATGGCTTCAGAGAAAATTATTATGTCGGAATCACATTACTGCTTGCATTTATGTATTTTATATACCACAATGAAAAAGAATTATTAACTAAAATTTTAAGCAGAAAAAAGAATTAGAATTTAATTTAAATTTTTAGGAGCTATTTCCTGCTATTCGTTGCAATCTTTTCCTTTTTAAAGAAAAAAGGAAAAGGATTTTCACTGCAAACGAAGTTCACAGAACTCCGCTGAAAAATAGAAATTAAGTGATGTAATCAGGGCTAAAAAAATAAACAATGACAATAAACATAATCAACAAATCACAACACGCCTTGCCAAACTATGAAACCATAGCTTCAGCAGGAATGGACTTAAGAGCCAACTTGATAGAATCCATAACATTAAAGCCACTAGAAAGAGCAATTGTAAAAACAGGTCTTTTCATAGAATTACCTATCGGTTATGAAGCACAAGTACGTCCAAGAAGTGGACTGGCTGCCAAAAAAGGAATTACAGTCCTAAATTCTCCAGGAACAGTAGATGCAGATTATCGAGGCGAAATTGGTGTGATTTTAGTAAATTTATCCAATGAAGATTTCGTTATTGAAAACGGAGAGCGCATCGCACAACTTATCATAGCAAAACACGAACGTGCAGAGTGGATCGAAGTGCAGGAACTAACAGAAACTTCCAGAGGCGAAGGTGGTTTTGGAAGTACAGGAGTAAAATAGTTTACAATATTCAGTCTCAGCTAGTAGTTCAAACTGAGCACAATCGAAGTGCTTTTAAAAAAATAAAAAATAAAACCTTGTGCACCTAGTGAAAACCTTGTGCACTTAGTGGTTAAATAAAAAATAAGATGAAAATAATTGTCCCAATGGCCGGTCGTGGTTCACGTCTTCGCCCACATACATTAACTATTCCTAAACCATTAATTCCTATCGCAGGAAAACCAATCGTTCACCGTCTGGTAGAAGATATTGCTGGCGTATTGAATCAAGATATTGAAGAAGTAGCCTTTATCATTCACGAAAGTTTTGGCAAAAAAGTAGAAGAGGAATTAATTGCTATCGCACAAAAATTAGGTGCCAAAGGAACTATTTATTATCAAAATGAAGCTTTAGGAACTGGTCATGCTATTATGTGTGCAAAAGATTCTTTGAGCGGACCCGCTGTTATTGCTTATGCAGATACTTTAATTCGTGCCGATTTCGATTTAGATCAAAATGCCGACAGTGTTATTTGGGTAAAACAAGTAGATCATCCGGAAGCTTTTGGTGTAATCAACTTAAACGAAGCGAATGAAATAGTCGAACTGGTGGAGAAACCAAAAGAATTTATTTCGGACCTTGCCGTTATTGGAATTTACTATTTTAAAGATGTTGCCGTTTTAAAAAACGAACTTCAATTAGTATTAGATAATAATATTATTCACGGTGGAGAATATCAAATTAACGACGGAATCAAGCAAATGATGGCAAAAGGCATGAAATTTGTTCCGGGTACAGTAGACGAGTGGATGGATTGTGGAAACAAAGACGTTACCGTAGAAACAAATTCCAGAATGCTAGGTTTCTTGCACAATGACGGAACACATTTAGTGGACTTTGATGTCAAGTTAGAAAATGCCACAATTATTCCGCCATGTTATATTGGGGAAGATGTGGTGTTGATAAACGCAACAGTTGGCCCTAATGTTTCTTTAGGAAAAGGATGTCATGTAGTAAACAGCAGTATTAAAAATAGTTTGGTACAAACGCACTCTCATATAAAAAATGCGAATTTAGATAATGCAATGATTGGTAATCATGCCAGTTTTGATGGTAACTTTACAAGCATCAGTATTGGTGATTATTCGGTTTTAGAATAAAAACGGTTCAATTCTTGTATGATTTAAAACAATTCAGGATTAAAACAACAGAATGAAAAAAAGCGCTTTAATACTTTTATTTCTGGTTTTGCACTGCAATTCAGCTTTGCTGTTGGCACAAACGGAACCCGAAGAAATTAAGCTCGATACTGATCAGTTTCAGGAATTTTTTTATGAATCATTGCTTCAAAAAGGAATCGAAAATTATGATAAAGCGGTAGTGGCTTTGGATAAATGCATTAAGATTAAACCGAATGATGCCGCTGTGTATTATGAATTAGGAAAAAATTATTTAGCATTAAAGGAATACAAAAACGCGTATTCCTCATTTGAAAAAGCCACACAAATTGATCCAAAAAACAAATGGTTCTGGGTGGGAATGTATGATGTGAGTTATGAAACCAGCAACTATAACCAGGCAATAGTAGTTATTAATAAACTGATAGAATTTGACGAGAAGTATAAAGAAGATTTGACATCGCTTTATATGGGAACCAAACAGTTTGACAAAGCATTGGACTTAATTAACGAGTTAAACGAAACATTTGGAAAAACGGACAGACGGGATTTATACAAAAGCCAGATTTTATCTGAAGGGAAATTTCAGAATTTAGAAGTTTCAAATTTGTTAGAGCAAATGGAAAAGAATCCAAAAGAAGAATCCAATTATATTAGTTTGATTTTTTTGTATTCTAAAAATAATGAAGAAGCAAAAGCTTTTGAAATTGTCAAAAAGCTGGAAAAAGCTTTGCCAAATTCCGAATGGGCCCAAGTGACGCTGTTCAAAAATTATTTGGATACTAATGACGGACCAAAAGCGATAAACGCCATGAATGTGGTTTTGGCCAGTGTCAAAATAGATTCTAAAATAAAGCACAGAATACTGAATGAGTTTTTAATTTTTGCAGATAAAAATCCTCAATACACAACTGATTTAGAGAAAGCGATTTCGTATTTCGATACTGACAAAGAAGTTAATGTAGCTAAGGAAATAGGGAAGTTTTATCATGCGAAAAAGCAATGGGTAAAAGCGATTAAGTATTATGAACAATCATTAAAAAACGGTTCAGGAGATGATATAGAGACCAATTTGCTTTTGCTTCAAACGTATGCAGAGACAAAGCAATTTGAATTAGTAGCCAAAAAAGCGTCGGCAATGGTGGATACTTTTCCAACACAACCCCAGTTTTATTACTATTCAGGCATGGCGAATAATCAATTGCAACAATTTAAAAAAGCCAAGGATATGCTGGAAATGGGCTTGGATTATTTAGTAGAAGACAGAGCATTAGAAATAAATTTCAACATCCAGTTGGGAGAAGCGTACAACGGGTTAGGGGATTTCAAGAAAAAAGAAATGTATTTTTCCAAAGCCAATCAATTATTAAAAGAAAAAAAATAATGAAAAGAATAGCAATAGTAGTATTAATAACTCTTTTTATGGTATCGTGTAAATCGAAAGCCATTGCCGTTGCAGCCAGTAATGCGCCAACAACGGAGGCGGGTTATATGACGTCCAAAAAAATCATAGAAAATCATTACAACAATAAAAATCAATTTTCTACATTATATATTAAGTCAAACGCCCGTTATGCTGACAACAAACAAACTCAGAATGTTACGGCTGAAATTAAGATCAAGAAGGATGAACAAATTTTGGTAAGCATCCGTTTTCTTGGAATCACAATGGCGAAAGCATTGATTACGCCAAAATCCGTTAACTATTATGAAAAAATAAACGGCAGTTATTTTGAAGGCGATTTTAGCAGTTTAAGTCAATGGCTGGGAACTGATTTGGATTACAGTAAAATTCAAAATATGTTATTGGGTGAAGCAATTGATGATTTGACGAAAGGGAAATATCTAGAATCATTATTGGAACAAACGTATCGATTAGATGATACTTCGAATACAAATACGAAAAAATCTTTCTTTTTGGATGCCGATAAGTTTTTGGTTAAAAAACAAGAAATCACTCAAACTGCCGAAGAGCGAATGATAAAAGTGTCTTATGCTGACAATATAGTATACAAGGAGGTAACTTTGCCTACAAGTGTTCAGATCAATACTTTTCAAAAGAAAGGCAATACCGAAATTAATCTGGATTACAACACGGTAACTTTCAATGAAGAACTTTCTTTTCCATATAGTGTTCCAAATGGGTACAAAAGAATTATAATTAAGTAAATTAGCAAAAATATTTTTTTAATATGCCAAAATTTCTCCTTAGCCTAATCTTTATCTGTATGACTTCATTATTATGGAGTCAGGAATCCCAACAAGAAAAATTAGAAGAACGTAAAGCTCAAATTCAAAAAGAAATTAGAGAAAATGAAAGGTTATTACAAACCGTAAAGAAAAAAGAAAAATCTGCGGTTAATGTAGTAGTGATTCAAAGCACTAAAATAAAACTTAAAGAAAAATTAATAAACACGACCGAAAAGCAAACTAAATTGCTTAGTAATGACATGTATATCAATCAAGTGCAAATCAATAAACTTAAGAAAGAATTGGCTGTACTTAAGGATGATTATGCTGAAATGATTGTAAAATCATATAAAAGCCGTTCAGCAGAAAGTCGTGCCATGTTCTTATTGTCTTCTGAGAATTTTTTACAAGCGTATAAAAGAGCGCAATATATGAAACAATATACTGGTTTCAGAAAAATGCAGGGTGAGGAAATAAAAACGAAGTCGAACAGGCTTACGGATTTTAATCAAAAACTGAACGTACAAAAAACAGCGAAACAAAAACTGATTGCTGAAAACGAAAAAGAACGACTGTCACTCGAAAAAGAGAAAAAAGAGCAATTGAAGTTGGTAAGTGTTATCAAAAAAGATAAGAATAAGATTTCCCAAGAAATTAGAAAAAGACAACAAGAGGCCAGAGCGATAGATAGTCAAATTAGAAGAATAATTCGTGAGGCTATTGCGGCTGCCAATAGAAAAGCGGCCTTAGAAAAAGCAAAAGCAAATCCGAGTGCTCCTGTTTCTAAAGCTGCGGTTTCATCATCAAAAATAGAATTAACTCCAGAATCTAAGATAATTGCAGACAATTTTAGAGCCAATAGAGGAAGGTTGCCTTATCCTGTAGAAAAGGGTTTCATCTCACTAGGATATGGCAATCAACCCCATCCACAGTTCAGCACAATAACGGTTCATAATAGCGGTGTTGAAATCACGACGGATCAAGGCGCGAATGCCAGAGCAGTTTTTGGCGGGGAAGTAACAAGTGTAATAATTTTGTCACCTGTAAACAAAGCCGTAACGATATTGCACGGGGATTACTTTACGGTGTACCAAAATTTAAGTTCAGTATCGGTCAGTAAAGGGGATAAAGTGAGCATTAAACAAAGCATTGGAAGAATAAAAACCAATGGAGATACTGGAAAAACAATTCTAAAGTTTATGATTTCTCAAAACGCAACGCTGATTAACCCCCAAAGTTGGTTGTCACCAAGATAAGAACGGATATTTCACATAAAAAAAAGCACTATTGTATTCCAAGGAATACAATAGTGCTTTTTTTATGAAAGGGATTTCTAGTTATGAAAGGCTTAGAAATAATGAAGAAAAGATTTTATTTGAAACCATTCATGAACAGCTGTGTTCTTAATTTTATTACAACTGATTTAATTTAGGAGAACCAATATCATTTGATTTTAAAACAGGGTAGGTTTGCCAGACTATTCGGTTTTATTAAAGGAAGAATTAATAGAGTTCATCATTCCTTCAGTAGTCCAAGTTCCGGAAACAATAATGCGTCTGATGGTGTACAATGGATCTACAGGATCTCTTTTGGTAGACAATATATAGGCCATTTTATAATCACTCTTTTTTATTTCAGGAATTGCCGCCGTATTCCATAAACCAAACGGATATGCAAAATCCGTTACCGGTTTTCCAATAATATCCTCCAGTTTTGCTTTAGGTTTTACCAATTGTGTATTCCAGTCGTCTCCTGCATATTTAGTTACCATATGATGGTCCCAAGTATGTGCGCCTACAATATGCCCGTTGTCAGATAAGCTTTTGATTTGCTCTTTACTCATATATCCAGGACGGTTAATAGAAACTGTCATTACAAAAAACACGCCTTTGAAACCGTATTTTTTCATTTCGGCTGCGCCAATGCTAAATTGTTCTCCTCTAGTATCATCAAAGGTTATCATAATAGGTTTTGCAGGTAATGGACCATCATAGACTAAATAGTCATACAATTGTTCGGGCAAAATAGTTTCGTAACCGGCATCGGCTAAGGCTTTCATTTGTTCTGCAAAAGCGGGAGGTTTTACGGTGTACACTTTTATGTTTCCACTTGCGCTGCTGCTAAAGTCTTTAATGTTATGATAGCATAAAATGGGGACTTCTTTTTTCGAAATAATGGTAGTGGCGTCTGCCATGACTTTTTTGGTCACGACTTTTTTTACTGGTGTTGTAATAAGAGGTGTTTCAGGAACTATTTTACGAGGTTCTGATTGACAGCCCACCAATAATATAAATCCACCAAAAATAAGACATAGAATATTTTTCATAAATCAAATAGTAATTATTGGTACTGAATGTAAATTGGTTTTGGAGTGAATTTTACTAACTCTTCCGGGCTGTACATTTTCCAATCCTTTTTATTGTCGTTTTTATAAAATAATTTAAAACCGGCAAACTGTACGGGTTCTCTATAAATATAACTCATATAAGAATCTTTTTTTAGTACCTTACTTCCAAAACCATCCATGTCCATTACGATTTGAACTTCAGGAACCTTTTTAATTTCTTTGTAATTTTTCACCATTCCTTGTGTGAAACGGTGTATTACAAGCACCTTTGGAGTCAACTTATTTTTGCGTACGATGTTTGCCAAAATGTCAATGGCGTCATTAATATCCGCGGCAGTAAAATGCCCAATTTTAGAACCCGGACGCTCTCCATTTTTCATCGAAAATTCGGGATCAATTCCTAAATGAACATTAGGCATGGACAGATAGTGTTCCAGTTCGGCTACTTCTGCTTTAACTGTGCTGTGTCCTACCTGAATGTCTAAAAAAACCAAGGCATTAATCGGTTTAGCCCAACTTATAATAGTGTCTATTTGTTTAAAAGGCATGCGCATGCGGTGCATGTTATTTTTTCCCGGAGCGCCTTGAGCGGTAACGGCAATGTAATGCAAAGCAGGAATTGCTTTAACAGTAGAATCAGCTGCTTGCCATTTGGCTATTTCGCCTTGTAGCTTTGCCAGCATTTGTTTTCGGGGAAGTTCACCCAATATCCCCATTCTTGTAGAATATAAATTTCCGTAATACGCAATAATCCGATTGTATGGTAATAATGCGCCAGGCAAAGGGTAAGGCGCTTTTACAGGCCATCTGCCGGTAGTGTCATTGTTGCTTAACGCCAACATTCTTTTGTTGAAGTCAACAGTATCAATTGTAAGGGTTGTAGTTTTTTCTGTGGTATCCGTTTTTACGGTATCCGATTTTTCTGTACCGGTTACAGCATCGGCTGCTTTCCCCTTTTCACAGGAAATATTTAAGAGCAGTAATGGAAGTGTAATAAATGCAATAGCTGATTTTTTCATAAATTAATTTTATTAATTTTCAATGTAAAGATAAAGTATTTTTAGAAGTGTGATGTCAATTATAATAGTGTTTCGGTCGGCTAATTTTTATATAATTCACGGATTTTAATTTTTTTCAAACTACCTTAATTCGAACTTCAAGTTTCTTCCAATTTAATATTCAAACGAAATGTACTTCAGTTAATTGTTCAGCTGTTAATTTTAATAAAAAGGCAGTTTGCTTTTATCACAATTTGAGAATAGTTTTTGGAAAATAAAAAGAAATAGCTAACTTTATAAAAGTTTTTACTCACTTAAATACCAAACAATTGTTCAAAAAACCCCTTTATTTTCTTCTCTTTCTATGTAGTGCTACTGTTGTTTTTGGACAAATAAAAAAAGATACTATTGCACTTTCTGAAGTCACGTTGAAGGGTTCACCTATCAAAAATGCACTTCAAAATGTTGCCTCCTCCGTTTCGGTGATTACTACAGCTGACATCAATAAAAGTGACGGAATTATACTGACTCCGGTTTTAAACAAAATCCCTGGCGTTACGATGCAACAAGGCGCTTTGAATACCAACAGAATTACTATTCGTGGCATTGGCGCGCGATCTCAATATGGAACGAATAAAATAAAAGCCTATTTTGATGGGATCCCATTGAGTTCCGGGGAAGGCGAAACTACTATTGATGATATAGATTTGGTTTCAATCGAAAAAATAGAAATTATAAAAGGGCCAAACTCCACAAGTTTTGGTTCCGGTTTGGGCGGAGTGATTCAGCTGTTTTCAAGAGAAACACCTTTGTTGGAATCGTTTGGAAAATCAACGATCACTTTTGGAAGTTTTGGGTTGTTGCAGCAACGTCTTTCGGCAGGATACAGCGATTCTAAAACGAATGTATACACAAGTTTTACGGATTTGCAAAGTGACGGATTTAGAGCCAACAGTTCTTATAACAGAAAATCATTTAATCTCCAAGGCAAACAAAAAATGGCGCCCAACGGCAGTTTGTCATTTTTGGGAATTTTCACCCGATTGAAAGCTTTTATTCCAAGTTCAATAAATGAGACGGATTTAAAAAATAATCCTGAAAAGGCAGCCAGTACTTGGGCGGCAGCACAAGGTTTTGAGTCGTATGATAAATTCATGCTCGGATTGGGATACGACCATCAGTTTTCTCAGAAATGGTCCCTACAAACCAGTGTTTTTTCTAATTTTAAAGAGGCGTACGAACCCAGACCTTTTGATATTTTAGATGAAAAAACAAGTGCTGCAGGTTTTCGTTCCAACGTAAATTATAAAAACCGATTGTTTTCTTTGCCATTTGAACTGAGTTTTGGTGCCGAATTATTAACGGAAAAATATCAATATTCATTATTTGAAAACGAATACCAATCACAACCGGGTCAAGGAAGTATAAAAGGTGACGAATTTAGCGCCATTAAACAAAACCGGAATTACATCAACTACTTTTTACAAATGGAATTTTGGATTTCAGAAAAGCTGCATCTGGAAACTGGAGTTGCATTAAATACAACCAAATATTCAGTAGAAGATGTTTTCGAAAATAATTCTGGCGGGCAAAAGATGCCATTTACTTTTGGAAATGTTTGGTCGCCAAGAGTTGGTTTATCTTACAAAGTAAGCAATGGAAAAAACATATTTGCATCAGTAAGCAAAGGATTTTCGGTTCCATCAGTTGCAGAAACATTGACTCCCGAAGGTCAAATAAATACGGATTTGAAACCAGAATTGGGTTGGAATTATGAATTGGGTTTCAAAGGAAATTGGCTTAAAAGTAAAGTATACACGGAAGTAACGTTTTATACCACACAAATCAAAAACCTATTAGTGGCACGACGCACCGCCGATGATCAGTTTGTAGGGATTAATGCAGGGAGCAGCTCGCATACTGGGTTAGAATTCTTGGTTAATTATAAGCTGTTGGAATTAAACAAACTTCAAATTACGCCTTATTTTTCAGGAGCGGTGAATAATTTTAAATTCAAAGAATTTTTGGATGGTGATGCGAATTATTCGGGAAACCAACTTACGGGCGTTCCTGAAAAGCAATTTAATTTTGGGGTAGATTTAAACACAAAAAACGGATTTAGTATCAACTCATCTTTCCGAACGATGGGTAAAATTCCGTTAAACGATTCCAATACAAAACACAGTGAACGGTATTCGTTGCTTGATATTAAAACTACTTATGTTTTTACGATTCTTAAAATCCTAAAAACAGAGTTGAATGCTGGAGTTAATAATGCATTGGACACCAAATATGCAGCTAACATTTTGCCTAATGCAGTAGGATTTGGTACTGCTGCTCCACGTTATTTTTATCCCGGAAATCCTGTAAATTTTTATGGAGGTTTTTCAGTGTCTTATGTTTTTAGGTAAGGATGCTAACCCAAATTTTATTTTTTAATGGCGGCTACCTCTTTCTCTGTAACGATTTTGGTTTGTTTATTACCCCAAGAAGTCATCACGTAGTTCATCACATCAGCTACTTCCTGATCAGAAAGGCCCATCGCCGGCATGCTGCTATTGTACTTTATTTTGTTGACAATTATTTCGCCGCTTTGTCCAAATTTTACGGCAGTAATACTCTGATTACGTTTGTTTTTTAGCCAATCGGAGCCTGCTAGAGGCGGAAAAGTTTTAGTGTCTCCTTTGCCGTTCACACCATGGCATTGCATGCAAAAATCAGCATAAATTTCTTTTCCGGGTGACTGAAGTTTTGAAACAACAGCGGTTTCAGTATTCAAGTCAATATAGTTGTCTGTGGAAAATGGGTTTTCGAATGAGAAGCTTCCCAATACAAACACTCCAAATCCTAAAAATAATTTCGTTGTCAACATAGTTTAATTAGGTATGATTTTGAGTATTCCCTTTCCTTCGACGCCCATATAAATATAGCCGTCCGGACCTTGTGCCACATTGCGCACACGACCAATATCGGTTGCAATTTTTTGTCTGCCGATAACTTCATTGCCTTTCAGTTTTACCAATTCCAGATATTGGAACTTTAAAGAGCCTACAAGCAAATGTCCTTTCCAGTCCGGATATTTATCACTGGTAACAAATGCCATTCCGCTTGTAGCGATAGAAGGCAGCCAATAATAAATTGGTTTTTCAATCCCTGGTTTTTCGTTTTCTTTACTAATGGTTGTTCCGTCATAATCGATACCATAGGTAACAACTGGCCATCCATAATTAGCCCCTTTCTTGATGATGTTGATTTCATCTCCACCTTGAGGACCGTGTTCATGTGCCCAAATTGCTCCTGTTGTGGGGTTTTTTGCTATTCCTTGCGGATTCCGATTTCCGTAAGTGTAAATCGCTTCTTTTACTCCAGCCTGACCCACAAAAGGATTATCTTTAGGAATACTACCGTCATCATTTAATCGGTATATCTTTCCGCCATCGCGTTTGATGTCTTGGGGATTTACAAAATGTTCGCCACGCTCTCCTATTGAAAAATACAGATAGCCATCATTATCAAATACAATTCGGGAACCAAAATGCTGCCCTTTTGTGGTGTTGGGAGTGGCTTTGTAAAGCGATTCGATTTGTGTCAGACTTCCGTCCAATAGTTTTGCTCGAATGAGTTTGGTGTGACCGCCGGTGCCATCCCCTTCATCCGAAGCATACGTCATATAGATCCAGCCATTTTTTGCATAATTAGGATGTAAAGCAATATCTAATAGTCCGCCCTGTCCACGAGAATATACTTTGGGAACATTTTTAATTTCAGTTTTTGCGCTATTTTTGATATGATACAGAATTCCGCTTTTTTCAGTTACCAACATTGAGCCGTCAGGCAACCAAGTCATTCCCCATGGAATAGCAATATCAGAAGCTACGGTTTTGAGCGTATAGTTTTTTGCTTCGTCTTTGATAGCAAGATCATTTGGTTTTACTTGTGCCTCGCAACCGAAAGAAAGGAATGAAATAATCATAAGAGAGGCTAGTGCTGTTTTTTTCATGAGTATGATTTTTAATCTTTTTTTTAAAGAAATCTTCTTAAAGATAGTAAAAGAGGAATTAAAAATTCAATCAAGCATTTAATTTTGCTTAGAATTAACAAAATAAAGCGATTGGAATCCTGTTTTTGTAGCGAGAAATGAACTCAAAATTTAGAATTGCACATAAAAAACCACCTAAATAATTAGGTGGTTGAAATGTAATTTACTTATTTCTTAACGCTGTATTTTGCGGTTCTAGCGTCTTTGATTACCCCTTTCCAGTTTAATCCAAAACCAAAATCATACACATTCCCAGCAGCATCTTTATAGGGTGTCATGTCGTGAGGAACGTCTTCCAATTGTTTTTCAACAGTTGTCATGTTCAATGGCATTTGCAAAGGCAACAATCCGGAAGGTTCTGTTTTACCCGAAACAATATCCAACAAAGCTTCTATTTGTACGCCAAATTCTCCCACGATAGCATCGACTTCTTTTTCAAATTCCCCAAAAACCATTGGATTAGAAATATTCACAGACACTAATACCGGCTTTCCACTCATGGCTTTTTTAGTTTCCAGAATGGTGTTTAAATCCGGGTACGAATTTGATTTTGATGTTTTATTCCAATACGAACGGTTGGTAATCGTTGGGTCAATCACAGGATCTCCAGCAGCAATACTTTGCGCTCTGGCATCGACTGCGGTATAGTCTTTTAATTGCAAACTAATGGGCACATATCCATTTCCACCGGCTTCTCTATCGGCTCTACTGTATCCTCCGCTTATCGGACTTTTGATAAATACAATGGCGAAATCTGCTTTAGCAGGATCATCCGTTACCGTATAATATTTTTTAATCAATTCTAAATTAACCGGATATTCAATTTTTTCTGATGATGGTTGACCAAAAAAGTTGATTCCCGCCGGAGTAACTCTTTTTGGGATATAAACTGTCTTTCCTTTTGCAATTGGCAACGTTTTATTTTGATTTTTAATCATCACAACAGACTTCAATTGCGCGTCGTATCCTGCTTTCATAAAATAAGGTTTCCCCACAATAGCTTTGGTCTCCATAGGGTCTAAATAGGAGTTTTCGAACAATCCCACTCTGAAAATATTCAAAAGCAAACGAACCGCTGATTGCTCAAAACGCTTGCGCATGAATGGTTCACCGTGTTCTTTTATTCCCATTTGGTACGCTTCCAGCACCGGATTAATATCATTATTCCCGCCAAATTGATCGACCCCTGCCATCAAAACTTTATAATGTCTTTCGGCAATACTTAATTTTTCAACACCCCAAGATTTCCCCGAGAAAACATCAGGAGTATGGCCTTCATCTGCAGTAATCAGCCAATCCGTACAAACGACTCCTTCATAACCGTATTGATCTCTTAATAAATCCGTAATGATGTATTTACTGAATCCGTTTCCAACATTCTCACCGTATTTTTTATCCTGACCATACGAAATCGTGTAATACGGCATCACTGCTGAGGCTTTTTTAGTACTGCCATTCAATTTAAAGGCACCCTCTGTAAAAGGTTTTAAATGAGTTTCGAAATTATTTCCCGGATACACTGCAAATTTTCCGTATGCAAAATGACCATCACGACCACCTTCTTCCGGACCTCCACTTGGCCAGTGTTTGATCATCGCGTTGACACTTTGATTTCCCCATCCTTCATAAGCAGCAATCGATTTTGGTGATGTTTGAAATCCATCCACATAAGCTCTTGCCATATCTGTTGCCAGTTTTGGGTCTTCGCCAAAAGTACCCACAAAACGATTCCATCTTGGTTCTGTCGCCAAATCAATCTGTGGGGATAGCGCCGTGGTGATTCCCATGGCTCTGTATTCTTTGGCTGCAATAGCGCCAAATTGTTCTGTGATAGTGGCATCAAAAGTAGCGGCTAATCCTAATTCTTCCGGCCATTGTGATATAGCGCCACCGGAACCGGCATTGTATTCAGCATCTTTATTGGCTCCATTTCTTGGATCAGAACTGTTATTAGAAGGAATTCCCATCCCAATGCCTTCAACTAATGCTTGTATATTATTATTCCATGTTGCTGCCACTATTGGACTTTCAACAGAAGTCATTAACACATGACGTAAATTGTCTTTGGTTAAAAATGCAACTTGCTGATCGGACAAATCAGATGATTTTGCACCACTTTTAGAAAAAGATTTTTCAGTATACGTTCCGGCAAACATTCCGGTTTCAGGTGCCGGAATAGCCTGATGACGGCTGTACAACATTAATCCGGCCATTTGTTCTACTGTCATTTTGGTGGCAAGATCTTTGGCACGTTCCGCTACCGGTTTTCTCCAATCTTCATAAATATCTAATTTCCCATTTTTGTTGAGGTCTTTAAAAGCCAAACCGTCTACTTGTATGATTTTAATGCCTGATTTTGGAGAATATCCTAATGTTTGTCCTCCTTGGTTTTGAACAATGTTATGGGAGTCTTTAGGCGTTTCCGTCCATTTTTTTTGGGCATACGTTTGCATTGCAACAAGTAAAATCAACGCAGGCAGTACAATTCTTTTTTTCATGTTCTGGTTTTTGTATTTGGTAATTAAATAGCTAAATTATGGTGGTTTATGTTTTGTAATCGTATTTTCAAAGCGCAAAATTGTAATCAACACCGCTTTCTGTTGCTGTCGAGTTCACGAAAAGGATTTCAAATATAATAAATATGTGTCATATCAACGCAATGAGATAAAAATATTTTCTAAAAAAAGATGGAAACTCTTTAAAAATAAACTATTTAACGCTGGTTTTCACTTTTAATGTAATCTAGTGGTTTTTCAATTGCACCGAATTAAAGGGAAGTTTTTAATCGTCTTATTTTAACCGTTTTTTTAACCGTGTATTAACAAAAGGAGTTATGGAGGAGATTTTAAGAAGACAAATTGAGGAAAGTGTGCAAATAACGGATGGTGAATTTCAATTGGTACCCTCTTGTTTTTCGGTTGGTAAATGTAAAAAGCACCAATGCATTTAGGGTTAATCTACAATACAATGGAGATTGATTCTTCTTGTTTGTTCTGTTCTTTCCTTGAACAAATAGGATTTTAAAATTGTCTGTTGTCATAACTTTTGGTTTAAGTTAGACGTACAATTAGTTACGATAAAAAAAGTGATGCCTTTTAGAAAAAGAGATGTTGCCTAATATGTTGCCTTTTTTTGTAAAATAAGTTGGCAAGTTGGCAGAAGTCAAAAATTCTCTCTTCTCTACTGAATCATCATGAAGTCTTGCTTTCACTACCGCCTTAAAACAAAAAAGACCTTACATTGCTGTAAAGTCTTTTTAAAAAGCTCCCTCTCTTGGGCTCGAACCAAGGACCCTCTGATTAACAGTCAGATGCTCTAACCAACTGAGCTAAGAAGGAAACTGTATATTTTTATTCTGGTAATGAATGAACGTTTTTGGGTGTTTATTAGTGAGGTGTGGTTCACTTGTAAAGCGGTGCAAAGATAGGGCTTAATTTGATTTCTGCAAGCAAAAATAAAAATTTTTTCAATTTTTTTTACTTCCCTACAATTGCCTTGTAAATGTCGTTTCCGTTAGCGAATAATAACAGTGTTATAAGTAATACGAAACCAACCATTTGCGCATTCTCTAAGAATTTATCACTTGGTTTTTTACCGCTGATGATTTCATATAATAAAAACATTACATGGCCACCATCAAGTGCTGGGATAGGCAATAAGTTCATTACACCAAGCATTATCGATAACAAAGCCGTGATGTTCCAGAAAACTTCCCAGCTCCATGTATTAGGAAAAATATTGTAAATAGCAGCAAAACCACCTACTTGTTTGTAAGCACCCGTACTTGGACTGAAAATCATTTTTAATTGTTTTCCGTATCCTATTAATTGATCTTTCCCTTTTGTAATCCCTACCGGAATAGATTCTAAGAAACCAAATTCCTGCTTGCTTACTTTGTAGTAGCCCAATTTTTCAAGTGAAGCTATACTTAATCCGCCTAATTGCACACCTAGTGCTGCATCTTTGTTTACAAAAACCTGAAGTTGCTCTTCTTTTTGATCACGAAGAACAGTTGCAGAAATGGTTTTGTTTTTGTTGTTTTCCAAAACCGTTTTTACCTGGTCAAAATATTTTGTTGGTTGTCCGTTAAGCGCAAGGACGATATCCTTTGGCTGTAATGAAGTGTTTTTCGATCCATCAGTAACAGATCCTATAACAAAAGGTCTTCTGATATCCAGCAATGTGCTTTTTCCCTGTTTTGATAATTGGTCCACAAAATTATTAGGCATTTTGATAGCTTGCTGAACTCCATCTCTTTCTATCAGCACCTCTTTTGCCATGATAACTTTCATAGTAAGATCATTATCAAATTTGACGATTTTTTCACCATCTACAGATACAATGTGATCGCCAGTTTTGAATCCGACAGTATTCATAACTGGACTCTCGATCAAAAGTCCGTCTTTCAAATCTTCATTAGCGATATAGGTATCGCCATAAGCAAATGCCATTCCGATATAAATGATAAATGCCAAAATGAAATTCACAGTAACGCCACCCAACATAATAATCAAACGTTGCCAAGCCGGTTTAGATCTAAATTCCCAAGGTTGCGGTGGCAAAGCCATTTGTTCCTTATCCATACTTTCGTCAATCATTCCGGAAATTTTCACATAACCACCCAAAGGCAACCAACCGATACCGTATTCAGTTTCGCCAATTTTCTTTTTTAGAAGGGAATATTTAACGTCAAAAAATAAGTAGAATTTTTCGACTCTGGTTTTAAACAGTTTAGCAGGGATGAAATGTCCTAATTCGTGAAGTATAATAAGTAATGATAAGCTCAATAAAAATTGAGAAAGCTTGATAACTATGTCCATTTTTTAATTTTAGTTCTTTTACAACTCACAAAAGTAAGGTTTTCTATTTGTTTAATTTACAATAATTGTTCCATAAGATTTTAAATATTTGTTAATTAATGGAAATTCAATCTCTCGTTTCGCTGGTGTCCCTTAACTTTACTTTTTTTAAAATAAAATTCTATTTATCTTCATTTAAATAATATACTTAAATCAATACTATGCCATCTCAATTATTTTTACCACTCCAAATAAAAAGCATCACGCTCAAAAATAGAATCGCTATTTCTCCCATGTGCCAATATTCTGCTCAAGATGGCTTTGCCAATGATTGGCATCTCGTACATCTGGGAAGTCGTGCCACCGGAGGAGCGGGATTAATCATTCAGGAAGCGACAGCGGTTTCTCCCGAAGGCAGAATTTCTCCAGAGGATTTAGGACTTTGGAAAGACGAACATATCGAAAAAATGCAACAGATTAATCGTTTTATTATCAGCCAGAATTCAGTTCCCGGAATCCAATTGGCGCATGCCGGAAGAAAAGCAAGTGCCGCAGCTCCCTGGGAAGGCGGAAGAAAATTAGACGAAACACAAGGCGGTTGGAATACCGTGGCGTCAAGCGCCGTGGCATATCATGACAACGAAAAAGCACCTATTGCATTAGATAAAAGGGGAATTCAAAAAGTAATTGCTGACTTTAAATCAGCCACAAAAAGAGCCGTTCAAGGGGGCTTTCAAGTGTTGGAAATCCATGCCGCTCACGGGTATTTGTTGCATCAATTTCTATCGCCTTTGTCAAATTTCAGAACGGATGAATATGGCGGAAGTTTTGAAAACCGCGTCCGTTTGACACTCGAAATAGTGGAAGCAGTTCAATCAGAATGGCCGAACAACCTGCCTCTATTCGTTAGAATTTCGGCTACAGACTGGGCGGAAGGCGGTTGGAGCATCGAAGAATCAGTACAGCTTTCGAAAATACTAAAAGAAAAAGGAGTGGATTTAATTGATGTTTCTTCGGGAGGATTAGTCTCACACCAACAAATTCCTTTAGGTCCAAATTACCAAGTTCCTTTTGCGGAAAGCATAAAAAAGGAAACTGGAATGATGACAGGCGCAGTTGGTTTAATCACCGAAGCCATTCAAGCCGAGGAAATTATTGCTTCAGGAAAAGCAGATATAGTATTATTTGCCAGAGAATCGCTTAGAAATCCGAATTTAGGGTTGAAATTTGCCGAGGAACATCATGCGAATATCCAATGGCCAAAACAATACGAAAGAGCCAAAATTAAATAATACAATTCGTGTTTGACGTAAATAAAAATTAAATGCAAAAAATTAAAACTGCTTTGCTTTCCTACGGAATGTCCGGAAAAGTATTTCATGCTCCCTTTTTAAACTTCCATCCCGGATTTGAACTCCTTGGTTCTTGGGAAAGAAGTAAAAAATTAATACATCAGGATTTCCCTTCGGTGAAAAGTTACGCCACGATGGAAGAGATATTGGAAGATGATGTTGATCTGGTGGTAGTCAATACGCCTGTAGAAACACATTACGAATATGCCAAAAAAGTTTTACTGGCCGGGAAACATGCTTTGGTCGAAAAGGCATTTACCACAACCGTTACCCAAGCGCAGGAATTAGCGGCTTTGGCCAAAGAAAAAGGATTGAAACTGGCCGTTTTTCAAAACAGGAGATGGGACAGCGATTTCAAAACGGTGCAAAAAATTATTTCGGATAATGTCCTTGGCGAAATTGTGGAAGCCGAATTCCATTTTGATCGCTACAATCCGATTTTAAGTCCAAAGCAACACAAAGAAACGGCCAATTCTGGTGCTGGAATTCTGAAGGATTTAGGTCCTCATTTAATTGATCAGGCGTTGTGTTTGTTTGGTTTACCACAATTCGTTTTTGCAGATATCCGCATCACAAGGGAACATTCCTTGGTAGATGATTACCTTGATGTTTTACTGTATTATTCCAACTTTCGTGTCCGATTAAAAGCGGGGTTTTTTGTACGCGAAGCCATTCCGTCTTTTGTGGTTCATGGTAAGAAAGGTTCTTTCTTGAAAGCGCGTGGCGATGTACAGGAAGACGAATTAAAACTAGGTATGAAACCAAATCTGGACACCTGGGGAACTGAATCTTCAGACAAAAAAGGTTTTTTGCACACGGAAATAAACGGTGACATTGTAAAAGAATACATACCAACACTTCAAGGAAATTATTATGATTTTTTTGACGGTGTTTATAATGCTATTTTAAATGATAAACCAGAGCCAGTAACGGCACAAGATGGCGTACATGTGATGCAAATTATTGAAGCCGCTATTCAGAGCAGTGCCCAGAAAAAAGGTGTTGATTTGCAAAATTAACCGCAAATTTGCGAATTTTAAAGTATAAAAATGAATTCGCAAATTCGCGGTTATCACTTTTTAGAAGTTGTAATCTGTGTTTTTTATAAACAATAACGTTGTATTTTTAGACACATGCGTTATTTTAACGCAATGAACGATTGCTTTTTGTAATTTTGTCAAGTTAAATTTAAAAACTCAATTGTCTTGATCGATCTCAATTTTATATCCCGATTTAAAACCAAAGCCAAATACAAGAAAACGTATAAAAATGCTAAGGTTTCGTATCTGAACAGAATCCGTTGGGCGGTTTCGATGTTCTATTTTGGAATGGGTTTGTGTTTTGCCACTTGGGCCAGCCGAATACCTGATATAAAAACAGCATTGCATTTAAGCGAAGGCGATTTAGGAACTATTTTGTTCGCTTTACCATTAGGACAATTAGTGATAATGCCTTTCTCTGGAAAATTAGTTACCCGTTTTGGAAGCCATCGAATCTTGATATTTTCCCTGTTATTTTATATTTTTAGCCTGACAAATTTGGGATTAGCTGTTCAGGCTTGGCAATTGTCATTGGGATTATTCGTGTTTGGAATCTTTGGTAATTTATCGAATATCGCTGTTAATACTCAAGGTGTTTATACCGAAGTGCTGTTCAAGAAAACCATCATGTCCTCTTTTCATGGAATGTGGAGTTTTGCAGGATTCACAGGCGCTCTGGTAGGATTGGGAATGTTAGCCTTTGAATTAACACCCTATATTCACTTTCTTATTGTTGCCGGAATCGTACTTTTGATGATGGCTTTCAACTATAAATTTTTAATAAAAGCGAAGGAAACTATCAAAACAGAAAAGGAAAAATTCTTTTCAAAACCGGACAGCGCTCTAATTTGGCTAGGAATAATCGGGTTTTGTTGCATGGCCAGTGAAGGCGTGATGTTTGACTGGAGCGGCGTTTATTTCAAAGATGTCATCAAGGCACCTGGACCATTAGTCATTTTGGGATACACCTCATTTATGATTATGATGGCGGGCGGACGATTCTTAGGAGACGGTCTCATCCATAAATTTGGCCGAAAAACAGTCTTGCAAATTAGCGGTGTCATGATTTCGGCAGGACTTTTTACAGCGGTATTTTTCCCTTTTCTCATTCCTGCAACTATTGCATTCATGTTTGTCGGATTGGGAGTTTCCACCATAGTACCCACAGTGTACAGCGTTGCCGGAAAAAACCCAAACGTTTCTCCAAGCGTAGCGTTAACCACAGTTTCTAGTGTCAGTTTTCTGGGATTTCTAATGGGTCCGCCAGTTATTGGGTATATAGCTGAGTTGTCGAGTCTGCGATTTTCATTTGCATTCATCGGTGTTTTTGGGATTCTCATTGCATTCATGGTTTCCCGAATCAAAGCAATCGAATAAATATTTTTTATTAGGAGCACAACAATTCCTTTTCCATAAAAGACAATCACCCGCTGTTCGCAGTATCTTTTTTAAACGCAACGCTTTTAGAGTTCAAAAACGCTGAAAGGGTTCAAAGCGTTTATAAAAAGGATACTTGCTGCCATCGGGGCTACTCAATACGTTTGTTTTTTCTAATAATTTTTTCAAATAGAAGTTACTAAAGCCAATTGAATTAAATTATTTTTATTGAAAATCAATAAGTTACTATTTTTTCCGTATATTTAACATTATAATTCTTTCAAGAAATAGTTTGATTGTATGCTGGATTTTAAATACCACTTTTTTCAGTATTAAATTATTAGGATTTATACCATTTTTCCAAAATTCATTTTTTAATTATTTCCAAGTTGTTATTCCATTTCGGATGACGCTTTCTATGCTTTTTGTTCAACCGTTAAAAGGAATTTTAACGGTTTAACTTCTCGCTAGGAATAAAAAAAATAAAAATCCTCTAGACCAAAATTTCAGTAATTATATACCATCATCATAATTTGAATATATGAATAAATTCTACATGATTTTTTTCTTTTTCGTTCAAATAGGATGCATTACGGCACAAAACAAAACGGGATTTTTTGGAAAAGTAATGGACTCCAAAACGCAAAATCCGTTAAGTTTTGTAGTCGTCAGTATTCAAAATACGACTTTAATGCAACTCACTAAAGCAGATGGTAATTTCAGTTTTGATACCGTTCCCACAGGAAATATTTTATTTTTGGTACACAGTCAAGGTTTCAAAGATGC
The DNA here is from genome assembly GCF_004349155.1 of Flavobacterium sp. GT3P67. Classification (NCBI taxonomy): domain Bacteria; kingdom Pseudomonadati; phylum Bacteroidota; class Flavobacteriia; order Flavobacteriales; family Flavobacteriaceae; genus Flavobacterium; species Flavobacterium sp. GT3P67. The sequence goes on along the minus strand of NZ_SMLF01000001.1, from coordinate 479,643 downwards.
CTTGTATCCTATAGAAATTACCCAAGGAAAAATGCTGGATTTAGGAACTATAACTTTAGAAGAAGACCAATCCACAGAACAGCAAAGCAGTTTAATAACACTTATAGAAAGTGATTTTAGTGATGACAACAGCAGTTCCGAAAGTACTTCTGGATTGTTACAATCCTCCCGTGATGCTTTTTTGCAAGCAGCGGCTTTCAATTGGGGACAAGCTCGTTTTAGAGTTCGCGGATTAGACAGCGAGCATTCCACAATGATGATCAACGGCGTTTCCATGAATAAAATCTATGATGGCAGACCCCAATGGAGCGAATGGGGTGGATTAAATGATGCGCTCCGCAATCAGGAATTCACACTTGGAACCACACCTTCGGATTATACGTTTGGCGGAATTTTAGGAACACAGGAAATCAACACGCGAGCCTCTATTTACAGACCCGGCTCCCGAATTTCATTTTCAGGGACCAATACTAATTACAGTTGGCGCACGATGGCAACACATGCTTCCGGAATGAATTCCCGCGGTTGGGCTTTTGTAGTTTCGGCAGGGAAACGCTGGGCACAAGAAGGCTATTTTGAAGGAACAAATTATAATGCGAATTCTTTTTTTATAAGTCTCGAAAAAAAATTAAACGAGAAACATTCGTTGAATCTAACGGCAATGTACACGCCCAATTCCAGAGCTAAAAATTCCCCAAACACAGCCGAAGTAACCCAACTGACCAATGTAAAATACAATTCCTATTGGGGTTTTCAGGACGGTGAGAAGAGGAATGGACGCATAAAAACCATTGAAGAACCCACGATTATGCTGAATCATTATTTTAAAATCAATGATAAAGCCAATCTGAATTCGAGTGTGATGTATCAATTTGGAAAAATTGCCAACAGTAATATTGATTATCAAAATGCGAATAGTCCGGATCCAACATATTACAGAAAAATGCCCAGTTATTACAGCTCTCTTTATGCCCCGGATAACGGAGAATTTTCGGGTGAATTCACCCCAGATTATGAAAATGCGGAGAAAAGTAAAGCTCAGTTCTTAGCGTATTCCCAAATCGATTGGACGGCTTTATACCAAGCGAATCAAAATCCAGTTTTTGATAGTAGTGGATCTATTTCAGGGTATGAACCGGCAAAAAGTAATTATGTTTTGTATGAAGATCAAGTAGAAGATCAAACGGCGGTGGCTACAACGAATTTGAGTGCGCAACTGTCAGAAAATATTTTTCTGAATGCCGGAGCGTCTTTCAAAAAACTAAAATCGCACAATTCTCAAAAATTATTAGACTTGCTTGGCGGTTCTTATTTTGAAGATATCGATGCTTTTTACAGCGGGAATCAATCCCAGTCTGATTTGAATAATCCAGACCGACAAGTAGTCGTTGGAGATACGTACGGATACAACTATAATTATTTTGCCAATACTGTAGAAGCGTTCACCCAATTTAAATTCACCTAGAATAAAGCAGATTTTTATCTGGCTCAGAATTTTTCAAGTGCCAATTATCAAAGGGAAGGATTATACAAAAACGGAATTTACGAAACCAATTCCTTCGGAAAAAGCGAGAAAGTTACGTTTGAAAATTTTGGCTTCAAAGCCGGATTCAATTTGAAAATTTCCGGCAAAGAAATGGTCACTTTCAATGTGGCACATTTGACCAAAGCACCTTCTTTGAGAAATACGTTTGCTAATTCCCGACTGAATAATTCGATTGTAGACGGACTCGAAAGTGAGAACATCAGCAGTTTGGACGCCAGTTATGTTTATCGCTCTCCAAAACTGAAAGCCCGATTGACGACCTATTATGCGCTGATTAAAAACGCGACTCAAATTTCCTTTTTTTATGCTGAGGGAATTTTTGATGACGGAGCGGGTTATTTAAATACCGATGCTTTTGTGAGTCAGACATTAACGCAGTTGAATAAGAAAAATATGGGTGGAGAGTTCAGTTTGGAATACCAATTAAACCCCACGTTTAAAACCACTTTTTCGGCGGCTTTTGGGGAATATACGTATGACAGCAATCCAAAAGTGACTTTGACAAATGATGCCGAAGCTTCTTTGGAAAATACCAGTCCGGTTTTTGATTTTGGAACGGCCGTACTAAAAAAATACAAACAAGCGGGAATGCCACAACGAGCGTATTCATTGGGAATTGAATACAGAGATCCTAAATATTGGTGGATTAGCGCCAATGTAAATTATCTCACCAATAGTTATATCGATATTTCTCCTATTTCCAGAACCGAAATATTTTATAAAAATCCCGCAAGCGGTTTCAATTTTCCAGAAGCGACGGAGGAAAGAGCCGCAGTACTATTAAAACAGGAAAAATTTGACCCAACGATGTTATTGAATCTCGTGGGTGGAAAATCATGGCTGATTTATGGAAAGAATGTTGGGGTTTTTGCCAGCATCAATAACGTACTTAATGTTTCCTATAAAACGGGCGGTTATGAACAAGCCAGAAATGCTAATTTCAGACAAATCAATCAGGATGTTTCCAGCGGTACGCCTTCTTTTGGTCCAAAATATTTCTATGGATACGGAAGAACGTATTTCGTGAATCTTTATATCAATCTATAAATTAAAGCATATGAAATCAACATTCTACAAATCCTTTTTATTTTTGCTGTTGACAATTATATTCGGCAGTTGCGTAACGGATGAGGTTGCTGCACCGAAACTTATTTGTACGCAACCAGATTTAGTGACCAATAAAGCAGTTAGCGAAGTTCACGCTGCTGCGAATGCCATTGTAACGCAATACAAATACGATGATATAATCGAGGCGTATGTGGTTTCCAACGATGAATCGGGGAACTTTTTCAAGTCGATTTCCTTTCAAACTTTGGCAACAGCCACAACTCCAGCCATAGGATTTAGTGTTCCCGTGGATGCTACAAATTTGTATATTGATTACAGACTGGGCAATAAAGTATATATAAAGTTGAAAGATCAATACACGGATATTTCGTTTGGAGGCATGCGCATTGGGAGCATTTTTGTGAATTCTTATAATGAAGGCGGAGTAGGTCGACTTTCTCAAAATGAGTATAAAAAAGTACTGAATGCTTCCTGTACGAGTGTTAGTGAGGACTTGTTGATTCGGTCCATTTCGATGTCGGAATTGCTGAACGATTCTAATTTGAATACGTTGATCGAATTGTCAGATGTTCAATTTACAGCCACCGCAATAGGACGTCATTATTTTGAAGAAACTAATAATGTGGGTGGCGCTACGAATTGGGGTTTGATGGATAAATTGGGCAATCAAGTCTATTTTAGAACGAGTAGTTTTTCTGATTTTGCGACTAAAGTAGTTCCCAATGGAAGTGGAAAAGTAAAAGGAATTTTGACGAAATATGGAACCGATTATCAACTGTTACCGCGCTCTGAAAAAGATGTTGTGATGACAGGAACAAGGACGATTCCTTTTTTCTCAGAAGATTTTGAAACAGTGATTGATAAGTCGAATTTGAGTCTGCCGGGCTGGGCGAATATTGTCCAAAAAGGAACGCTTTTCTGGAAAGGCACGGTCTATTCCGGAAACGGTTATGCCGAATTTAATATCACAGGAACCAAAGTCGTTTCGAATGTGGCTTGGTTGATTTCGCCAAAAATTGATATGGATGTTCACACGAAAGAAGTCCTGACTTTTAGAGCAGCCCAACATCATTTAGATGTCGATTCCCAGTTAAATTCTCTGGAAGTTTATGTTTCCAGTAATTTTGACGGGTTGAATGTGGCGACAGCAACTTGGACTCCATTAGTTGCCAATTTACCCAAACAAGCAACCCCTTGGTATCAGTTTATAGGAAGTGGCGCAGTAGATTTATCTTCGTACAAAGGTAAAATCAACATTGCTTTTAAATATACTGGTTCCGGAAAAAACCTGGCTTTGGATGGTGCTTTTCAAGTAGATGATGTTCAGGTTTTTGGGTATAAATAATTTTTATAAAAGGCTTGGCTTGAATTACTATATTTGCAGCCTTAACATTTAAATTAAATTATGAAATCTACTTTATTAGCCCTAATTTCTTTATTATTTGTTTCTTGTTTATCGGATAATGAAGCATCTAAACCTGTTGATTACACCGTTCAAAACGAAAAAGAAATTGTGGATTACATTGCCAAAAATAAATTGACTGCCACAAAAACCGATTCAGGGTTGTATTATGTGGTTAATGAAGCAGGAACAGGTGCGCAACCAACAGCTTCATCTAATGTAACGGTAGCTTATAAAGGTTTTTTTACCAATGGATCTGTTTTTGATGAAAGTAAAGCAGAAGGAATTTCTTTTGGATTAAATCAAGTAATAAAAGGTTGGACAGAAGGCATTCCCTATTTTAAGGAAGGTGGAAACGGAGTTCTTTTAATTCCTGCTCATCTGGGTTACGGAAGCAATGGTAGCGGACCTATTCCGGGAGGTTCTGTTCTTGTTTTTGATGTCAAACTGATTAAAGTAAATTAGTTCAAGGCTATTATAAAATCACAAAAGGCTGTCTTTTCGGACAGCCTTTTGTAGTTACTTATTTTTTGATTTCAACGATGCTTATCGCATAACCTCCACCAGGAGCACTGAGTTGTGACAGTTTCGATTTATTAGTTACCGTCATTTTACGAATCGTATACGCTTGCGGATTGGTTTTATAATGTGCATCCTTGGCATCTGCGTAAATGGTGGCTACATATTTTTTTCCTTTTTCCAAGAAATCAAATTTGATCGTTGAGGTACGGGAAGGATCACCATTTACATTACCGATAAACCAGTTGTTCGTCACTTTTGCTTTACGCGCAACGGTAACATATTGACCTGGTTCTGCTTCAAGGTATTTGCTGTCTGTCCAATCTACTGCTACATCTTTGATAAACTGAAAAGCATCCGGAAAGCGATCGTAATTTTCCGGTGTATCAGCTGCCATCTGCAACGGGCTGTACATCGTTACGTACAATGCCAATTGATTTGCAATCGTACTGTTGACATGAGAATTATTATCTGGATTTAATTTGCTTAAGTCCATTTCAAAAATTCCCGGAGTATAATCCATTGGCCCACCTACTAAGCGGGTAAAAGGCAATACCGTTACGTGATTGGGTTTAGAACCCCCAAAAGCTTGATATTCTGTTCCTCTTGCGGCTTCGTTACCAATTAAATTGGGATAGGTTCTGGAAATACCCGTTGGACGAACCGCCTCGTGCGCATTCAACATAATTTTATACTCGGCCGCTTTTTCTAAAGCATATTGATAATGATTGACAATCCATTGGCTGTAGTGGTTTTCGCCTCTTGGCATGATATCACCCACATAGCCACTTTTTACGGCATCGTACCCATTGTCTTTCATAAACTGATAGGCTTTGTCCATGTGGCGCTCATAGTTACGCACAGAACCGGATGTTTCGTGATGCATAATCATTTTAACGCCTTTTGATTTGGCATATTCATGCAATCCTTTAACATCAAAATCAGGGTATGGAGTCAGAAAATCAAAAACATAATCTTTCGAGTGTCCAAACCAGTCTTCCCAACCTTCATTCCAGCCTTCGACCAAAACGGCATCAAAACCGTGTTTAGCTGCGAAATCAATGTATTTTTTCACATTAGTGTTGTTTGCACCGTGTTTTCCATTTGGCTTGGCTTTTGAAAAATCAGTTACGCCAAGTTGTACCGTAGGAAATTCATCCGTGTACGCCCAAGAGCTTTTTCCAGCAATCATTTCCCACCAAACACCTACATATTTAACGGGTTTTATCCATGATGTATCTTCAATTTTAGAAGGGTCATTCAAGTTTAACGTCATTTTTGAAGCCAGAATTTCTCTTGCGTCATCACTGACGATTATCGTACGCCAAGGCGAATAGTTTGGAGCCTGCATATAGCCTTTGTCCCCTTTGGCATCTGGTGTTAACCAGGATTCAAAGATCATTTTTTTATCATCCAGATTTAAATGCATACAAGAATAGTCGATTAGTGCCGCTTCATGCAAATTGATATACAATCCGTCCGCTGTTTTTAGCATGAGGGAAGTTTGAACTCCTGTTGAAGAAAAAGACTTTTGAGAAACATTTGCGGTAGTTGCTTTCTCGGACAATCCTCTAATTTCAGATAACTTTGAGGTGGTATAATCGTATTCTTGAGTGTCATAATCTCCGGGAATCCAAAACGCAGTATGATCGCCTGTCATGGCAAACTGGGTTCTTTCTTCTTTGATTACAAAATAAGTAAGGTTTTTTTGCGAAGGGAATTCATAACGGAATCCTAGACCATCGTCAAACAAACGAAAACGAATCACAATTTGTCTGTCCGTTTCTTTTTGATTTAAGGTTACTGCCAATTCGTTATAATGATTGCGAATGGAGGCAACTTCTCCCCAAACGGGTTTCCAATTTTCATCAAATGTTGCAGTTTTTGTATCAACAACAGTAAAATCATTTAACAACGATTTTTTGTCGTTTTTTAATTCAAGACCCAATTTACTTGGTTTTACAACGGTTTTATTTTTGTAAGTTAAACTGTAGCTTGGAGTTCCGTCATTTTGTAAGGAGAATTCCATTACAAATTTTCCGTTTGGTGATTTTAACTGCTGCGATTTTGCAGGGCTAAAAAACGCGAGCCACGCAAGGGCTGTGAAAAGAAATTGCTTCATTTTTTAAATAGAATTTGATAAATTAATTTTTCAGATTTGGTAATAAGTATGTCGAAAGTTTTAAAGTCATAAAGTCAAAAGTCTTATTGTGGCAAAAAATAATTATATAATACCTTTGTTATTAACAAGATATTTTAAATTAATATTGTTTTTTCTAGATTTTAAAATATGACATTAAATTACATATAGTACTTAGCATGTGATTTTCACGAAATCGATTTATTGAAAACCCAAAGTTTTAATCCGAATTCCGAATTTCGAGAAAGTAAAAGTAAACGCTTTATGCACTACATATTTTCATCATTATAAAAAAGTAGACTGTGTTTCTATTTTTTATATGCAAGGTACTGAATATAGGTGCATTATGTAGATTTAGAACTTAAAAAAAGTGGTAGATTTATAATAAAAAAAAGGTCTTCGAGATTGTTTTAGACTTTAATATTTCCTTGAAAAACAGAATTTCACTATTTTAAAGAGGTTCCTATCCGCATTACTTTTGCTTCAAATTCCTCACGTGGACCCGCTGCTTTGTTTTTGAGTTGCGAACGATAATTGTAAATAGTGGATACCGAATACCGAAGGAAAGTTGATATTTTTGCGCTATCCTTGATGCCCAAACGAATGAGTGCAAAGATTCTTAATTCCGTATTCAGGAGTTCGCCTTCCTTCAATTGTGTTGCTTCGTCATCAATCAATAAAGCACTGAATTCTTGTATGAAATTAGGGAAAAGTTGCAGGAAAGTCTTGTCGAAATTCGTATAAAACGCTGCGAGCTGATTTTCGACAAACTGTTTCGATTTTACGGCACTGACTAGGTCGTTCATTTTTCCTGTCATTGCCATGACATTCAATTTTCGGCGGTATTCGTCTAACTTGCCTATATAGTCCGAACACTGATCCATGTAGCGGCCAATGTATATTTCCTTTAAAAGATTGGCTTCAGTCAGCGTATAATTGGTTTCGTTTAACTTCTCATTGAAGGTGTATAATTCTTTATTCAATTCCGAAAGCTTGCTGTTGGCTAAACTTAAATCCTGCTTTGCTTTGGACAATTTCTTCATTTGCTTAAAAAGTAAAAAAAGAACCGCCAACAAGAACACCGATAATATACTGGCACTTATCAAAAACAGAATTAATTGAAGTCGATTGGTTTCATTTTGTTTTTGATACGCCTCGTTGATAATGGGCAACATCTTCGATATTTCATACGTCCGTAAGCGCGCATTACAAAAAAGGGCATCTTCAAGAGAACGTTTAATATATTTATAAGCGTGGTCTATATCTCCGTTTTCATACATTATAAAAGCCAATGAACGCAACGAAATATATTCTTTCTTAGCCAACTGCAAATCGGAAATAGCAGAAATTGTTAACCATTTTTTCTCCTGCTTAGGATCTTTTTTTCCGCGATACGCCTGGGAAATAATATAGGCAATAACAGCTCGGTCGTGACTGTTGTGAGCAATATTCGGAAAATACTTTAGTAATAAAGCCAGTGTTTCATTGTGTTTTTCAGCATCAAGAAGCATACTGGACTTCGCCATAATATACGGACTCGATTGTGTAGGATAAAAAATTAAGGAAGAATCACGGTACTTCTTGGTTAGTACAATATACTTTTCTTTTTCCTGAAGCGAAGCCGCATAATCTGACATATACCCGTAAACGACACTATTAACGGTAAAATAATAGCCTTTTAGTTCGGGCGAAGTATTGATGTCGATTGTATTAAGAATATCAGTTGCTTCCTTGTACATTCCTAATGTTCCCATTATGGAAGCCAGATTTAATCGGGCATTATTAATCTTTTGAATGTCATTTAGTCTTTCGGCTATTTGAAAACTCTTTCTTGCATAAATTAAGGCTGAATCCGACTGATAGGATTTATATTCAGCATATAATTTTCCATAAATATCATATTTTTGAATTTCAGTAGAAGTGTAGGACAGCAGCTCTTTTAGTTTGTTGATTTCACGCTCTTTTTTATTGGAATAAACAGCATAATCATCTACTGTTTTGTCTAATTCATCCAACAATTCATCAGAATTATTTTGGGCAAAAATAAAAACAGGAAATAGAAATGCAATAAGTATTGTCAGAAAGCGATTCATTCAAATGGAATTAAATTCATGTAAAAATAATTAAAAATCTAGACTAACTCCTAAAACTCGAATCGTAATAAAGTTAGAAAAATTAAATTGAAAAGGAAGCTTGCAAAGGATTTACACTATTTTATAGTTTCATTTTTTATTTCGAATAAAGTGAAGTCTTTACCAATAATAATGGATGTTCCTTTCAAAAAACTATCATTATTCACAGCTTCTGACTTTTTATAAACCCAGAACTCCATAAGTCGCTCACAAATCATTAAATTTGTAACTTATTCAAAGACATGTTAGAAAAAGAAGTAATAAATTTCGAAAAAACGGCTATAGTTGGTGTTATAACTCAAAATCAAAGTGAAGAGAAACTAAACGAATATCTTGACGAATTAGAGTTTTTGACCTTTACCGCTGGGGGCCAAGTAGTGAAACGTTTTTCACAAAAAATGGAACGTCCTAATCCCAAGACTTTTGTTGGAACTGGAAAAATAGAGGAAATCAATCTTTTTGTAAAAGAGAATGATATTTCGACTTTGGTATTTGATGATGAATTATCACCTTCCCAACAAAAAAATATATCTAAAATTATCGATTGTAAAATCCTGGATAGAACGCACCTTATCCTGGATATTTTTGCGCAACGCGCCGAAACTTCGTATGCAAGAACGCAAGTAGAATTAGCACAATGCCAATATTTATTACCAAGACTTTCCGGAATGTGGACGCACCTTGAGCGTCAAAAAGGGGGAATTGGAATGCGTGGACCTGGAGAAACGGAGATTGAAACAGACAGACGTATTGTTCGGGACCGAATCGCATTATTGAAAGAGAAAATAAAAACCATCGACAAGCAAATGGGCGTGCAACGCGGTAATCGTGGCGCAATGGTTCGTGTGGCTTTAGTAGGATATACTAATGTGGGAAAATCGACTTTGATGAATGCCGTAGGGAAAAGTGATGTTTTTGTAGAGAACAAACTTTTTGCAACTTTGGACACCACCGTTCGAAAAGTGGTTATTAAAAACTTGCCTTTCTTACTTTCGGATACCGTAGGTTTTATTCGAAAACTACCAACACAATTGGTAGATTCTTTCAAAAGTACACTGGATGAGGTTCGTGAAGCCGATTTGTTATTGCACGTAGTTGATATTTCACATCCTGAATTTGAGGATCATATCGCATCGGTAAACCAAACGTTATTGGACATCAAAGCCAATGACAAACCGGTAATTATGGTTTTCAATAAAATCGATGCCTACAAGCATTTGACTATTGATGAAGATGATTTAATGACGGAGAAAACGCCAAGACATTACACGCTGGAAGAATGGAAATCGACTTGGATGAGTAGAGTAGGCGAACAAAATGCATTGTTTATCTCGGCTACCAATAAAGAAAATTTTGAGGAATTCAGAGAACGTGTTTACGAAGCCGTACGACACATTCACATCACCCGTTTTCCGTACAATAAGTTTTTATATCCGGATTATAAAGACGCTGTTGAGAAAGAAGAAGAAAATGAAGAATTAGAATAAAAATGAAAAGACCTTAGAAATTTCTAAAGGTCTTTTTTTATAAAAATACTATTTCTAAAAACCGTAGTTTACGCCTAAACCAAATACTTCTCTTACTTGAACGGCTTGTACAGAATTGTCATCATAAATTGCCTGTACCGCTACGTTTGCTGACAAGTATTTATTTATTTTAAGGAGTACATTCATTTGATAATCCACATCAATATTCTGTGGATTCTCTAAATAATTAGAATATAAATTCAGTCTGTTTTCAATAGATACATTTGTCATTATATTGAATTTGTAATATCCCTGAATACTGGCGCCAAATTCAAATCTGGAATTATCTCCTTGCAAGACTCCAAAAGAAGGGCCAAATTGAGTAAAATGATCGTCAACTAAAATTAATTTTGCTGTAGCCGGAGAAAAGTTAACGCTTAGATTATTGCTTTTTTTCCACCACATACCAGGTCCAAATTGAAAATAAGAAGGTGAAAAGAAATGAGAAATTCTGACTCCATTTTTGTCAAAACCAGAATCCATTTGTGTTTTTAAATTGAAAAAAATAGAATAATACCAATCTCCTTTGGCTTTCTTGCCCCAAAGGGAATTAAGTTCTAAACGATCATCCGTCTTTGCGGTTTTTTCGTCTCCTTTTATTTTGCTTAAACCATAACCTAGAATGAATTTATTATCCCAAACGACATCTCCTTTTTTATAATTGAAGTCGTAATTCAAACCAAAATTACCGGCAACGTTTGAAGTTCCACCACCCAGCCATTGTTTATTGTAAGCCGATTGATTAAAAAGCAAAGAGATGTTTCCTTTTTTGGTCCAAAATTTTGTAGAGTCTTTTGGAGTTTCTTGCGCATGTATAGAAATTATCGCAAAAAGTAATACTAAAGAAAACGCTATTTTTTTCATGACTTTATATTTTAAATTCTACCATTAAAGTATAAATAAATGCAATGTATTAGTCCTTTTTAGGCGCTTTGTACAATGGAACGGCAGAGCAAGCTTCGCCATACATAATACTTCGTGCAAAAGGTTGCAAGTAATGCGCTGCTAATACATAAGCCCGCATCGGAACCGGTTTTCTCGAGCACCCTTTTATAATAACAGGCTTGTTTTTATATGCCGAATAATCAATTTTAGGCAGTAATTCTTCATAAAGTGAAGCGTCTAAATCTTCCAAAGTTCCATTAATGATTTTCTTTGCAAATGGCGCTAATTGAATCGCAACCAAAATCGAAGCCCAGGCCGGAACAATAGCATCAGTGCTGCAATGAATAGCAACATATTGATCCTGGTATTGTGACCAATCATGATTTTTTAGCTCTTCTCTAAAGTCTTTTTCTTTTAATAAAAATCCTTCCAGAAGCCATTGCGAAATATCTATTTGCGTACGAATCCCTCTTGGATAATAATCTTCGAGATCGAAAACTTCCAAAACACTATTCGCAACTTTATTTATTATTCCTTCCATAATTATGTCTTAAAGTCGAATGTCGAAAGTCATAAGGTCAGTGTTTTGAGACTTTATGACTTTCAACTTTATGACTAAATTTTAAAGCATTCCCAATTCTAATTTTGCTTCTTCGCTCATTAAATCTTTACTCCAAGGCGGATCAAAAGTGATTTCTACTTCAGCATCTTTTACATTATCTATCGATTTTACCTTTTCTTCTACTTCTCTTGGTAAACTTTCTGCAACTGGGCAGTTTGGGGATGTAAGTGTCATCAGGATTTTTACTTCATAATCCGTATTGACCATCACGTCATAAATCAATCCTAATTCGTAAATATCTACAGGAATCTCCGGATCGTAAATAGTCTTTAATATTTTTACGATTGATTCTCCTAACTCGGCAGTGTCTATAATTGTTTCTTCCATTTTATTTAGTTTTGCGTGTTGAATGCCAAAGCATACATTTTTATATTTTTTATCATCGATACCAATCCATTGGCACGAGTTGGTGATAAATGTTCTTTTAAGCCTATTTTGTCAATAAAATCCATGTCGGCTTCCAGAATATCTTTGGCGCTTTGATTTGAAAAAGTGCGGATTAATATAGCAATGATTCCTTTTGTCAAAATGGCATCACTATCGGCAGTGAAAACAATTTTGTCATCTTTTTTTTCTCCTTGCAACCACACTTTCGATTGACAGCCTTTGATCAGATTGTTTTCTGTTTTGAATTCTTCTTTGATTAAAGGAAGATTTTTTCCTAATTCGATGATGTATTCATAACGCTCCATCCAGTCGTCAAACATAGAAAACTCATCAACGATTTCTTCTTGTATGTCTTTAATTTTCATTATTCTTTTTTAGCAAATGAATTTATTTTATTTACAAATTTCTTAATTTCTTTTGGTGGAAAACCATGGTCAAAACTAGTAGTTTCATAGGGTTTGTCTTTATAAGTAATTTTCAAATGGGCTATCGCCGCACCGTCATGATAACGTTTTTCGGTAGGCGCTTTAAGTTTGGACAAATTATCCAATTCCATAGTTTTAAAACAGTCTACCAGTTCTTTCCAGTCGGCATCCGATATTTTTGTCGGTACCGGTTTGTCATTTCCATCTCTATCTTTTGAAACAGTAACCATCTGATTCTTCACTGTTATTTTTTGATAAAAACCTCTGGTGTTGGCTTCATATTCAATTACAGCGTTGGTGATTTCTTGCGCTTTGGCGCTATTACAACCATTGCCTAGAAAAATGGTCAGGAACAATAAAGACAATGTTTTCATGGGTTTATATTTTAGGATAACATTAATTTTGCTTTTTTTATAGCCTCAACCATAACGTCAATTTCTTCTTTGGTATTATAAAAAGCAAATGATGCTCGTATCGTTCCCGGAATACAAAAGAAATTCATGATTGGTTGCGCGCAATGATGGCCCGTTCTTACGGCTATTCCTAATTTGTCAATTATCGTACCAATATCATAGGGATGAATTCCTTCAATATTAAACGAAATTACGGAAGTTTTTGCTGCGGATGTACCAAAAATCTTCAGACCTTCAATTTCCAGTAAGCATTGCGTACCATACTCCAGTAATTCTTTTTCTTGTTGTTGAATGTTTTCAAAACCAACTCCATTCATATAATCAACTGCAGTTCCCAAAACAATTCCACCGGCGATATTTGGGGTTCCAGCTTCAAATTTATGGGGCAAATCAGCATAAGTTGTTTTCTCGAAAGTCACTTCCTTAATCATTTCGCCCCCACCTTGATAGGGCGGTAGTTTATTCAACCACGCTTCTTTTCCGTATAAAATTCCAGTTCCTGTTGGACCACACATTTTATGTCCTGAAAAAGCATAAAAATCACAATCCAAGTCCTGAACATCTGGTTTTAAATGCGGAACGGCTTGCGCTCCGTCGATCAAAATCGCTGCTCCAACTTCATGCGCTTTGTCAATCATGTATTTAATTGGATTGACTGTTCCCAATGCATTCGAAATATGGTTTACGGTTACAATCTTCGTTTTATCCGAAAGCAATTTGTCGTATTCAGACATAATCAATTCGCCATCCGTATTCATCGGAATGACCTTCAGTGTCGCTCCGGTTTTCTCGCATAACATTTGCCAAGGCACAATATTGCTGTGGTGTTCCAATGCGGAAACCAAGACCTCATCGCCTGGTTTTAAAATCGAAGCAAATCCATTGGTCACTAGATTAATTCCGTGTGTTGTTCCCGAAGTAAAAAGTACTTCGTGAGCGAATTTTGCATTGATATGATTTTGAATTTTACCACGGGAAGCTTCATAAGCGTCGGTTGCTAGCTGACTCAACGTATGAACGCCACGATGAATATTGGCATTAATTTCCTGATAATATTTTGAAATCGCATCAATCACAACTTGTGGTTTTTGCGAAGTAGCTCCATTGTCGAAATAAACCAATGGTTTTCCGTTTACTTTTTGGGAAAGGATTGGGAAATCGGCTCTAATTTTATTTATGTCTAACATTTACCTGCTTGTTTTTATTGCTTTTTATTGGTCAGATGTAACGCCAATAATGACAATCTTTTAAAATAATCAAAATTCTAATTTGCGTTTCTTTATTTAGAATTTTTCTAAATACAAAAGTAATAAAAACTAAATTGTTTTAGCCATCAATTCACCAATTTACTTCTGTTAATTTCGGTGTTTCATTACAATAGAATTCTTGAATTTGTGACTAAAAAATAATTATATTGCATTGTTTTACAATTAGCTACTATGAAATGAGCATACCGAAAACATGATGCAAAAATTGATTGAGATATGCGAAACGAAGTTCAATGACACACAAAAAACAATATCAACGGTCATTAATTCCATATTCCGATAAAAAATAAATATTAACTACGTATGAAAAATCTCTTTAAGTTTGTTGGTTTTGCGTCTTTTATCGGAATCTTTTATTTTGGATTCACGACCTATCCAAAACTGGATTTAATATCCGGCTTTTCAGCCAAAAGTATCGCTTCGGGATATTTTATTGATAATCGTTCACAGGAAATGATCGAGAAAAGCGACAATGATATTGACATGATTGATTTGGCCAAAAATAAAATAGAAGAAACAGCAAAGTTTGCCGTTGCTTCAGTTTATGGTTTGAAGGAACGAAAAGCAATTTATCGCGAAGGTTTGGGAGCCACTTTGATCAACGATGATTTTGATGTTACAAAGCCGTATTTGGTTCCGAAAAGAACAAAATTGAACAGCAATTTGCCTTTTCCGTATGGGAATAACGAACCCAAAGACACCGTTTTTGCAAATGTTGATTATACTAAATTGAATGCGGCTGTCGCCAATGCTTTTGATGCGAAAGGTGACTCGAGCCTAAAAGGCGAACAGGAGAAGCAAATCAAAAAAAGAACGCGTTCGATTTTAGTGATTTATAAAGACAAAATCATTGCCGAAAAGTACGATACCGGTTTTGATAAAAACAGTAAACTATTAGGGTGGTCCATGACTAAAAGTATTACTAGCACCATCTTTGGAATTTTGGGGAAACAAAGAAAATTTGTTATAGAGGATCCTGCTCCAATTCCAGAATGGGCGAATGACAAACGCAAAATAATCACAACCAACGATTTATTGCATATGAATTCCGGTTTAGAATGGGTAGAAAATTACAATACCATTTCTGATGCTACCAAAATGCTGTTTCAGGCCGAAGATATGACTCGGGTACAACTAGAGAAACCGGCGGAGTATAAACCCAATATGCGGTGGAATTATTCTTCGGGAACTACTAATTTACTCTCTGGGATTTTGCGGAAGCAGTTCAAAACGCATCAGGAGTATTTAGATTTTTGGTATTCTGCTTTGATTGATAAAATAGGAATGAACTCCATGGTAATCGAAACGGATATGGCGGGGAATTACGTAGGTTCATCGTACGGTTGGGCTACAACACGCGATTGGTCAAAATTTGGTTTGTTGTATTTGCACAAAGGCAATTGGAACGGCGAACAAATTTTTAACGAAAGTTGGGAGAAATATACTGCAACTCCTACAAATAAGTCAGACAGAAGATACGGTGCACATTTTTGGCTCAATGCCGGCGGACACTTTCCCGATGTTCCAAGAGACATGTATTATTGCAGCGGTTTTCAAGGACAAATGGTGGCGATTATTCCGTCATTGGATTTAGTTATTGTAAGAATGGGTTTGAAAGAAGAATCTGAATTTGATTTTAATGGAATGTTGAGTGGGATTATTGGGAGTTTGAAGAAGTAATGGTATTAAAAAACCCTTTCAGAGTTTTAAACTCTGAAAGGGTTGCTATGAAACTTTTTAGTAATGACTTACAAATCAAATCCCAATTTCACGCCTAATTTATTAGCGATAATAGTGGTAATTCGTTTTTTAAGTTCCGGTATTTTGATGTTTTCGATAACGGCATTCGAGAACGCATACATCAATAACGCTTTGGCTTCTTTTTTAGGAATTCCGCGTTGTTGCATGTAGAACATTGCCGTTTCGTCCAATTGTCCAACAGTACAACCGTGAGAACATTTTACGTCATCGGCAAAAATTTCCAATTGTGGTTTTGCATTTATTGTCGCTTTGTCGCTCAATAAAATGTTGTTGCTTTTTTGGAACGCATTCGTTTTTTGAGCGTCTTTCTCCACATACACTTTTCCGTTGAAAACTCCTGTAGAGCGATCAGCATAGATTCCTTTATAATCTTGGAAACTTTCGCAATTTGGAGCCGAATGTTTTACCAAAGTATAATGATCTACGTGTTGCTTTTCGCCAATAATCGTGATTCCGTTTAAGGTACTTGTCAATCGTTCCCCAAAGTGATAGAAATTCAAGTTGTTTCTCGTTAAGTTTCCTCCAAAAGAGAAGGTGTGAACAGAGACGTGACTTTCTTTTTGTTGAGAAACGTAGGTATTATCGATTAGATTCGCTTCAAGCGTATCGTTTTGAATTTTGTAATAATCAACAATCGCGCGTTTTTGAGCAAAAATCTCGGTAACGGAATTCGTTAACACTGGATTTTCGTTTAAACTTTGATGACGTTCAATAATTTGAACATGAGAATTCTCCCCAACAATCACCAAATTTCTTGGTTGAACCATAAGTGCCACTTCATTTCCTGTTGAGAAATACATAATCTCAATAGGCTTATCAGCCACTTTGCTTTTTGGAATGTTGATATATGCTCCTTCGTTAGCAAAAGCCGTATTCAGTGAAGTCAAGCTTTCGTCTTTGCTGGCAATTTGATTAAAATACGTATCAATAATCATTTTGTATTTTGGTTTGGTCAATGCCGATGACATCAAGCAAACATCAATTCCTTCGTGTGTTGTTGACGATAAATGCGAACTGAAAACGCCATCAATAAACACGACTTTATAGGTGTCTATTTCGTGTAAAAAATATTTTTTTACGTGGTTGAATTCAACTGCATTTTCTTCCTTTGGAAAAACGGTAAAGTCATTTTTTAGGATGGCGTTTAGCGAAGTGTATTTCCAAGCTTCATCTTTTTTGGTTGGAAAACCTTTATCTTCAAAGTTTTTTATGGCGGCAGTTCTCACATCATGAAGTTCGGAGTGAACATCAATACGCTCTTCGAAAGCCATAAAAGACGATAGTAATTTTTCTTTCAATTCCATTTTTGGTAGTTATAAGTTATGAGTTATAAGTTATGAGTTTTGCAAACTGCAAACTGTAACTGCAAACTAATTTTACGCTTCTTGTTCTTGTTTAATCCAGTCGTACCCTTTTTCTTCCAGTTCGTGCGCTAGTTCTTTTCCACCGGATTTTACAATTTTTCCGTTGTATAGTACGTGAACAAAATCAGGAACGATATAATCCAGTAATCTTTGGTAGTGCGTAATCACTACGATTGCATTTTTGTCGCTTTTTAGTTTGTTAACACCATTTGCAACGATACGCAAAGCATCAATATCAAGTCCAGAATCGGTTTCATCAAGAATAGCCAATTTTGGTTCTAACATTGCCATTTGGAAAATTTCGTTACGTTTTTTCTCACCACCAGAAAATCCTTCGTTTAAAGAACGAGAAAGAAATTTTCTGTCAATTTCTAATAATTCTGATTTTTCACGAATCACTTTTAGCATATCTTTAGCCGGCATTTCTTCCAGACCGTTTGCTTTGCGTGTTTCGTTAATGGCTGTTCTCATGAAGTTCGTTACCGAAACTCCTGGAATTTCCACTGGATATTGAAACGAAAGAAAAACACCTTTATGTGCTCTTTCTTCTGGTGCCAATTCAGAAAGGTCCTCACCGTCTAAAGAGATTTCACCTTCGGTTACTTCATAGTTTTCGTTTCCTGCAATGATGGAAGCAAGGGTACTTTTTCCGGCACCGTTTGGTCCCATTATCGCGTGAATTTCTCCCGCTTTCACCTCAAGGTTAATCCCTTTTAATATTTCTTTATCCCCAATTGAGGCGTGTAAATTTTTTATACTTAACATTTGTTTCTTTAATTTTAAAAGGATTTAAATTCTCTTTTATTCTAAAATACTATTGATGCGTTCTTGGTCTTTTATTGTTTGATAGGATAAATGCTTTTCTCCTAAATATTTTATTCCTAAATATTCCGCTGATAATCGAAAGGGTAAATAAAAATCATACTCTAATTGATCTTCATCAGAATTTGAAATTACAAACATATTTTTACCTCTTAATTTTCGACCTAATTCTTTTTCGATTCTGATTAAATCAGAAAAACGGTCGAAAAACACTTTCATTATTCCGCTCATCGCATACCAGTAAACAGGTGTTGCAAAAACTAGCGTATCATATTTTTCAATGATAGAAGTTATTAAAGGCAAAAAATCATCGGCTCTATTTTCACTTTCATAATCATAATAGGAAATAGAATAATCTCTTAAATCGATAACATCAGCATTTATTTGGTTGGAAATTTTATCAACTATTTTTGAAGTATTTCCATTGCTTCTGGAAGAACCAACAATAATAACTTTCGTGTTTCTCATATTCAAATTATCCAACACTTCCCTCAAGAGAAATTTCTAATAATTTTTGTGCTTCTACTGCGAATTCCATTGGTAATTTATTCAAAACCTCTTTGCTGAAACCATTTACGATTAAAGCAATGGCTTTTTCGGTTGGAATTCCACGTTGGTTGCAATAGAAAACCTGGTCTTCGCCAATTTTACTTGTCGTAGCCTCATGTTCTATTTTTGCCGATGGATTTTTACTTTCGATATAAGGGAAAGTATGCGCACCACAATTGTTTCCCATTAATAACGAGTCACATTGCGAAAAGTTTCTGGCATTATCCGCTCTGGCGCTAATTTGCACCAAACCACGGTAACTGTTTTGTGATCTTCCCGCAGAAATTCCTTTAGAAATAATAGTCGATTTAGTGTTTTTTCCTAAATGGATCATTTTGGTTCCTGTATCGGCTTGTTGGAAATTATTGGTAACAGCAATCGAATAAAATTCACCTGTTGAATTATCTCCTTTTAAAATAACGGAAGGATATTTCCAAGTTATCGCTGAACCTGTTTCAACTTGAGTCCAAGAAATTTTTGCGTTTTTCTCGCAGATACCTCTTTTGGTCACAAAATTGAAAACCCCACCTTTTCCTTCTTTATTTCCAGGATACCAGTTTTGTACGGTTGAATATTTGATTTCGGCATCGTCCAATGCAATTAATTCCACTACTGCAGCGTGCAATTGGTTTTCATCACGACTTGGAGCAGTACATCCTTCTAAGTAAGAAACATAACTACCTTCGTCAGCAACTAATAATGTTCTCTCGAACTGTCCTGTTCCGGCTTGATTGATTCTGAAATAAGTCGAAAGTTCCATAGGGCAACGAACGCCTTTTGGAATATAACAGAAAGACCCATCAGAGAAAACTGCCGAATTCAGCGCCGCATAAAAGTTATCTTTTTGTGGTACAACCGTTCCTAAATATTTACGGACTAATTCCGGATGTTCTTTGATGGCTTCAGAAATACTCATAAAAATGATTCCTTTTTCACCTAATGTTTTCTTGAATGTAGTCGCTACTGAAACCGAATCGACTACGATATCCATAGCTACATTATTCATCATTTTTTGCTCATCGACAGAGATGCCCAACTTTTTATACATTTCTAAAAGTTCAGGGTCTACATCGTCCAATGTTTTATTAGGATCTACCGCTTTTGGGGCTGAATAATAGGAAATGGCCTGAAAATCAGGTTTGATATAATGCACATTTGCCCATTCTGGCTCTGTCATTTGCTCCCAAGCACGAAAAGCCTCAAGACGCCAATCAGTCATCCATTGAGGTTCTCCTTTTTTATGGGATATGGCACGAACTATATCTTCATTTAAACCAATAGGAAACGTTTCTGATTCTAATTCGGTATAAAATCCGTATTCGTATTCTTTATTTTCGAGTTCGATTTTTAAGTCGTCTTCTGTGTATTTTGACATAATTTTATTTTTTAAAACCATTAAGAAATTAAGGTTTATTAAGGCTTAATTACCTTAATTTCTTAATGGTTTAAATCTTTTTTAATTTGGTTATAGAGAAAATGATTCTCCACAACCACAAGTTCTATTGGCATTTGGGTTATTGAAAACAAACCCTTTGCCATTTATTCCTCCTGAAAATTCTAATATTGTTCCGGCTAAGTACAGAAAAGATTTCTTTTCTACAGCAATAGTAATATCGTTGTCTACAAAAATTTTATCGTCTTCGTTTTTTGTTTTATCAAATTTTAAATCATAAGACAATCCAGAACATCCGCCGCTTTTTACACCAACTCTTACGTAGTCGATTGCAGCATCAAAACCATCATCTTTCATTAAATCGATGATTTTTTTTCTTGCAGTGTCAGAAACTTTTATCATAGCTTATATTGATTTTGTCTAAATTAAGCACAAAGATAGTGTATAAAAAGCTTTTTCCATAATTGATGTGATTTTTATAACCAATGCAAAAATAGAAAAAACCTATTTGAAACGGGTAAAAGCGTTTGAATTCCTTAACTTTGGTTCCTCTCAAAAAAAATAAAAAAACATGAAATTATATCCTATAGAAACAGGCAATTTTAAATTGGATGGCGGCGCAATGTTTGGCGTGGTGCCAAAAACCATTTGGAACAAAACCAATCCAGCCGATTCAACTAATTTAATAGATATTGCGGCACGTTGTTTATTGATTGAAGATGATAATAAATTGATTTTGATAGACACCGGGATGGGAAACAAACAATCAGAGAAATTTTTTGGTTATTATTCACTTTGGGGAACACATTCGATGGATAAATCGTTGGCCAAATACGGTTTTCATCGTGAAGATGTCACTGATGTTTTTATGACGCATTTGCATTTTGACCATTGTGGCGGAAGCGTGCAATGGAACGCAGAAAAAACCGGTTACGAACCAGCGTTTAAAAACGCAAAATTCTGGAGTAATGAAAATCATTGGGAATGGGCAACCAAACCAAATCCCAGAGAAAAAGCGTCCTTTCTATCGGAGAATATTTTGCCGATGCAGGAAAGTGGGCAGTTGAATTTTATCCAAAGACCGGAAGGGGATTTTTTAGAAAAATCGGAACTGGGTTTTGGCATCTTTTTTGCTGATGGACATACCGAAAAGCAAATGATTCCGCACATTCAATATAAGGATAAGACAATCGTTTTTTGTGCTGATTTATTGGCAACAGCCGGACATATTCCTATTCCGTATGTGATGGGCTATGATACCAGGCCGTTATTGACCATGCCAGAAAAAGAAAAATTCATGAATGTGGCAGCTGATAATAATTATTATTTGTTCTTGGAACACGATGCACATAATGAAATAATAACCGTACAAAAAACCGAGAAGGGTGTTCGATTAAAAGAAAGATTTACCTGTAACGAAATCTTAACATAGTGTTAATCATAACTCCTTTTGTAACAAAAAAAATTATTTTAGACCAATATTTTAAAATTAACAAAAAACATTTTAGATGAATACCATTAAACCTATTTACATTTCTGCTTTTGCAATCTTAGCATTAGTAGGGTGTGGTGCTTCAAAACAAGTTTCAACTACTTCGGGACTAGTTGCTATTAGCGCACCTTTGAACATTACAAAAAAGGCACCGATTGCTGAAAATGACTTGAAACGTTGGAGCCATTTAGATATTGTAACCGATACCATTCCTGGAATGAGTGTTGACAAAGCGTATGCTGAATTATTGAAAGGTAAAAAAGGCGTGCCAGTTATTGTTGGAATTGTAGATTCTGGTGTGGATATCGAACACGAGGATTTAAAATCAGTGCTTTGGACCAATACAAAAGAAATTGCCGGAAACGGAATAGACGATGACAAAAACGGGTATATCGATGATATTCACGGTTGGAATTTTCTTGGAGATAGTACCAAAGAGAATCTAGAATACGAAAGAATCATTAAAAACAAAAGCTTAGTTGATGAAGTAACCTATCAAGCTGCAAAAGCATTGAATGACAAAAAAGTTGCTGATGCAGCTGCAGGAAAAACACGTTCAGAGCAAATGTTGGGGACTTTAAACGAAGGAGATGCTGCTTTAGTAAAATATTTTGGCAAACCAGTGTACACAATTGAAGAAGTTAATGCAATCGTTTCGCAAGAACCGGCAACACAAAAGAGCAAAGCGGCAATGCAACAAATGCTTTCTTATGGATTGCCAATAGCGGATTTAAAAGTTGCTGTTCAAAAACAATTAGACGATCAGATTGCGCTTATAAACGGAGATAATCTGAAAACGGATTACCGTAAAGTGGTAGGTGATAATCCAAATGATATTACTGATACTAAATACGGAAATAACAATGTAATGGGACCAGATAAGAACGAAATTCTTCATGGAACTCACGTTGCCGGAATTGTTGCTCAAAGCAGAAACAATGTATTAGGTGGTGATGGTGTTGCTAATAATGTTCAAATTCTTACTGTTCGTGCGGTGCCAGACGGGGATGAATACGATAAAGATATTGCATTAGGAATTCGTTATGCGGTGGATAATGGTGCCAAAGTAATCAACGGAAGTTTTGGAAAAAGCTTTTCTCCACATAAACAATGGGTTTATGATGCCATAAAATATGCTGAGAAAAAGGATGTATTGATCGTTCACGCAGCGGGTAATGATGCAAAAGATATTGATTATGCAGAAAATTTCCCTAACGATTCTGAAGATAAAGTAACGGAGTTTGCTGATAATTTAATCACAATTGGTGCTTTGAATTTTGAGTACGGAAATAAAGTTGTAGCTCGTTTTTCTAATATTGGGAAGATTAATGTTGACGTTTTTGCTCCTGGAGTAAAAATCTATGCTACAACTCCAAATAATACATACAAGTACTTACAAGGAACTTCAATGGCTGCGCCAAATGCTGCCGGAGTTGCTGCATTAATTCGTTCGTACTATCCAAAATTATCTGCTAAACAGGTAAAACATATTTTGATGGATTCAGGAGTTGCAATTGCAACGGATGTTATTGTAGGTGGAAAAGCAAATGACACGCGTTCTTTTACTGCTCTGTCTCAATCAGGAAAAATAGTAAATGCGTATAACGCTTTACTGATGGCAGAGAAAATGTCTAAATAATATTTAAGAATTCATTACATGGAAGGGCAATTTGCCCTTCCATTTTTATTTTAACCTATATGAAAAAGTTACTTTTATTTTCTATTTTTTCCTTAAGTTTCGGAAGTCTGCTGGCTCAGAACACCTCGTATTGGCAGCAACATGTCGATTACAAAATGGATGTTTCCATGGATGTAAAAACATACCAATACAAAGGAAAACAGGAATTGGTTTACACCAATAATTCTCCTGATACTTTGAGAAAAGTATATTATCACCTATTCAATAATGCCTTTCAGCCTGGAAGCGAAATGGATGCCAGAATCCAAAGCATCAAAGATCCAGACGCAAGAATGGTCACCAAAGTAAAAGTTGGCGATACCGAAGTAAAAGAAAGCCGAATTAAAAATTTGAAACCAAATGAAATTGGTTATTTGCGAATTTCTAATTTCAAACAAGACGGAGCAGTTGCTAATGCAAAAGAGATAGGGACTATTCTTGAAGTGACTTTGGCTAAGCCAATACTGCCGAATACTAAAACTACATTTACATTAGATTTTGATGGTCAGGTTCCAATTCAGATTCGTCGTTCCGGAAGAAATAATGCCGAAGGTGTAGCATTATCCATGTCACAATGGTATCCAAAACTTGCTGAATTTGATTTTGAAGGTTGGCATGCCGATCCGTATATCGCCAGAGAATTTCATGGCGTTTGGGGGAATTTTGACGTGAATATTACTATTGATAAAGATTACGTTTTAGGTGGCACCGGTTATTTGCAAAACAAAAACGAAATCGGTCATGGCTATCAAGACCAAGGTGTTGTTGTGTCTGTTCCAAAGAAAACAAAAACATTGACGTGGCATTTTAATGCGCCAATGGTTCATGATTTTACTTGGGCTGCTGATAAGGATTACATTCATGATGTAGTAAAAGGGCCTAATGGCGTTGATTTGCATTTCTTGTATAAAAACAATCCAAAATACATTCAAAACTGGAAAAACCTGCAACCAAAAACGGTTCAGTTGATGGAAATTTACAACAAAACGGTTGGGGATTATCCATACAAACAATATTCTGTGATTCAAGGTGGCGATGGCGGAATGGAATATGCAATGTGTACGTTGATTTTGGGTCAAGGTACGTTTGACGGATTGCTTGGGGTGACCGCACATGAAATGGCGCATTCTTGGTTCCAACATATTTTAGCTTCCAATGAATCTAAACACGGATGGATGGACGAAGGATTTACCTCATTCCTGGAAGATTTTGGACTGAATGAAATTGACGATAAAAAAGTAGAAAACCCATTTGCAGCAGCATATAAAGGGTACTATGCAATGGTAAATTCAGGAAAAGAATTACCACAAGGAACACATGCGGATCGTTTTGATGAAAATAAAGTATACAGCGTTACTTCCTATAGTAAAGGAGAAATTTTCTTGGCACAATTGATATACTTAACAGGTAAAGAAAATGCATTCAAAACCTTGAAAAAATATTACAGCGATTTTAAATTCAAGCATCCTACGCCAAATGATATCAAAAGATCTGCGGAAAAAATTTCTGGAGCAAATCTAGATTGGTATTTGACGGATTGGACACAAACCACAAATACTATTGATTATGGTATCAAGGATGTAAAAGAAAATACGGATAAAACAACTGTTACTTTAGAAAGAATTGGAAGAATGCCAATGCCAATTGATTTGACAGTGGAGTATACGGATGGAACAACAGAAAGTTTTTACATTCCGTTGCGCATGATGAGTTTTGAAAAAGAAAACCCAACACCAGCAATAAAAAGAACGGTTTTGAATGATTGGGCTTGGGCGTATCCAACCTTTGAATTTGATATTTCTAAATCAAAAGCTTCCATCAAGAAAATCACCATCGACCCAAGTGGATTAATGGCCGATTTGAAAAAGGAAAACAATACGTATGAGATAAAGTAATTTTGAAAAGCCCTGAAAAGGGCTTTTTTTATTCAAATTAATTTGGTGTTTGTATTGGAAATTTTATTTTTTTACAATTACCGTCGGAATTTAAAATATTCGGCTAAAGTATGTTTCTTATTTTTCAACATTTCAGAAACGAGTTTCATTCCAATGACCGAAAATGTGATGCCGTTTCCACCAAAACCTAAAACAAAATAAGCACTTGGAAAATTAGGATGTTTACCAATGTAAGGTAAGCCGTCTTTAGTCTCGCCAAAAGTACCTGCCCAGACAAAATCCATTCTGAAATCATAATTTGGTAAAATTTTCTTCAGATATTTGGTCAATCTACCAGACTTGTCGTTTAGTAATGCATCCCTTTTTTCAGCATTTACAAAATCCTCATCTTCTCCGCCAATAAGTAATCTGTTGTCATCCGTAGTTCGCATATACAGGTATGGTGCTGCTGTGTTCCAAAACAGAGTGTCGTTGAGATACGATTGGTCGTCTTCAGATCTTTCGCCAACAATGGCATAGGTAGAAAGTAATTTCACAAAATTGTCTTTAATGATTTCAGTACTTTCGAAACCGTTGCAGTAGATTATTTTCTTTGCTTTAATAGTAGTGCCATATTCAGTCACAACAGTTACGCCATTTTGTTTGTTCGTGACTTTTTTGATATCAGTCTTATCGAATATTTTCAATCCTTTTTTGTAGTTGTACGCTAAAATATCATGGGCTAATCTAAATGCATCAATGCTTCCGCCTTGTTCAGACAAGATCCCGCCATACGAGTTTTTAAGGCGGTACTTTTTATAAATTTCTTCGGCTTCCATCCATTTTACGGGTATTCCGATTTTTTTTCTAGCCTCAAATTCTTTTTTTAACCAACTGACATCTTTCTTAAGAGCTGCAAAATAAAGAGATTCTTTTTTCTTGAATCCACAATCAGATTTTATCAGTTGCGCTATTTTCTTTAAATCATCAATCGATTTATAACACGCCCAATAACATTCAACAGCGGCTTTTTTACCAATTAAGTCTATAAGTTGGTATAAAGGAATATCAATTTCGTACTGCAACATTGAGGTAGTTGCTGATGTGCTTCCGTGACCAATTTCTCTGCGATCCATCAGTATGGTTTTGTAGCCGTCTTTTATACATTGATGTGCTATAAGACTGCCTGTTATACCACCGCCAATGATTAGGATTTCTGTGTCCAAGTTTTCCCTTAATGAAGGATAGGAGTTGATAATTCCATTTTTCACCAACCAAAAGGGTTCACTTGATTTAAGTTTCATGGTGCTGAGGTTTTTATCAAATTTAGCAAAAATATCTTTGAAAATATTCCTCAGGAAGGAACTATACTCTATTTGAAACAAAAATGGCTGTTAATAGTAATGATGCATGTATGTATTTTACAGATAGCTCACTTAAGTCCAAAAAAACGGGTTTTAAAAAACCAGGATTCTCACCTTGATTTTTTAAAACCCGAACTCTTAATAAATGGGCGTATTATGCTTTTTCTTGCTTTAAGTTTTTAAGCATATCCGTAGTCATCGATGCTAAATCAAATTCGTGTTTCCAGTTCCAGTCTTTTCTGGCTTCAGCGTCATCAATACTCGCGGGCCAGCTGTCGGCTATTTTTTGACGGAAGTCTGGATTGTAAGAGATTGTAAAATCAGGAATGTGTTTTTGTATCTCGGCAGCAATCTCTGTTGGCGTAAAGCTCATTGCGGCTAGATTGTACGAAGAATGAATTTTTATTTGTTCTACCGGTGCCTGCATAATTTGAATAGTCGCAGCAATGGCATCGTCCATATACATCATCGGCATTTTGGTTTCTGAAGATAAAAAGCATTCGTATGTTTTATCCGAAAGTGCTTTGTGAAAAACATCCACCGCATAATCCGTAGTTCCACCACCAGGAGGCGATGACCAACTGATTAAACCAGGATAACGGATGCTTCTTACGTCTACACCAAAGATATTATGGTAATATTCGCACCATCTTTCGCCAGCTTGTTTACTGATTCCGTAAACTGTCGAAGGTTCCATAATCGTGTATTGGGGCGTATTTTCTTTAGGAGTTGTTGGTCCAAAAACCGCAATACTCGAAGGCCAGAATATTTTTTTTATTTTTCCGGCTTTCGCCAAATTCAAAACATGAAATAACGAATTCATATTCAAGTCCCAAGCAAATGCTGGGTTTTTCTCGGCTGTTGCCGATAATAATGCGGCCATCAAATATACTTCGTCAATTTGATGCAATTCCACCAAATGTTCAATTTGATTGAAATCTAAAGCGTTCACCACTTCAAATGGGCCTGAATTTACCACGTCAATATTTAACTTTCGGATATCCGAAGCAATTACATTTTCTGTTCCGTATATTTTTCGCAACTTTTGTGTAAGCTCCGTTCCAATTTGTCCGCAAGCTCCAATAATCAATATTTTAGTACTCATTTTTGTCTGTTTTGAAAAGCAAAGATAATGTTTTCGCAAATAAAATAACTTTGATAAAATGATTATAAAAAATATTAAATTACCGATAAAAATCAGAATTTATTTTTAGTTACTGTTTTTTAAAAATAAAAAATACTTCAGGAATATTAGATTGTTATTCCTATGCTGTAATTCGTAATTGTAAATTTACTTTGTAACTTTGTGCATTAATTAATGGAGATTTTTAAATCAGCATAACTGGTTCTAGTATACAAAATTAAGACAGTATGCGAATTACATTTGACCATTAAAAATAATAAATAGCTACACATGAAATATAAAATAGCGGTCTTCTTTTCTCTGGTTTTTCTTTTGTTGTCCTGTAAAAATGACAATCAAAAACGCATTGCTGAGAATAAAAAAGAGATGCAAAGAAGAGAAGTCATTTTCACGAACATAGAGAAAGGCTGGGTTTTTTATGATACGCCTGTAACTGAGGCTTCTGAAAAAAGTATCGTATCTTGGAACGAATGGCGTGTTTTTTTGGCTGAACTAGCTCAAAAACCTAAAAAAACCATTGGTGCCTTTCAAAAAAAATCGGAGGCACTTTCTAAAAAAGTCATGGCTTTGAACGACAACATTCCTTATGAATACAACAAACCTCAGATAAAAAGTAGGATATCGACTCTAATCACTAAAGTACGTTTGTTGGATTTATTCATTCATTTGGATAATATTCCAGATAAAAAAGTGACGTTGTTAGTGTCAGAAATCAACTTGGAATTGGTTTCGCTACAAAGACAAATGGACAAAATTGTGGAGAAAAGTAAAATTCCGCTTGAAGAAGGAGAATCTGATCTATTAAAAATGATGGACACCGCAAGAGCTATTCCTAATACACTAGTCATCGACCCAAATCTGCCCCGCGTTGAGTAAAACAGCCTTATACAATACCTACGATAATTCGCCAAAAACCCAGCAAATTGTTGCTCGTTTATTGGAAGATAACCAAGTCAAAATGCATTTTTCGGGACTTTTGGGTTCCGCACTTTCGTTTGTAATCCGATCGATTTTCAAGAAAGCCGAACTTCCTTTTTTAATTGTTTTAAACAATAAAGAGGAAGCCGCTTATTATTTGAACGATTTAGAACAAATGATTGGCGAACAAGATGTGCTCTTTTATCCCGGTTCATACCGTCGTCCGTACCAAATTGAAGAAACCGATAATGCGAATGTTTTGCTTCGCGCCGAAGTGTTAAACCGAATCAATTCGCGCAAAAAACCAGCGGTTATTGTCACGTATCCGGAAGCATTATTCGAGAAAGTGGTGACTCGAAAAGAATTGGATAAAAACACTTTGAAAGTAAGTGTTGGCGACAAGATTTCTATTGATTTTATCAATGAAGTATTGTTCGAGTATGAGTTCAAAAGAGTCGATTTTATTACCGAACCCGGAGAATTCTCAGTTCGTGGAGGAATTGTTGATGTGTTTTCGTTTTCGAATGATAATCCGTACCGAATCGAATTTTTTGGAGACGAAGTGGAGAGTATTCGTAGTTTTGATGTAGCGACGCAATTGTCCATTTTACAACAGAAGAAAATTACGATAATCCCCAATGTGGAGAACAAAATTTTTCAGGAAAATCGAGAAAGCTTCTTGGATTATATTTCGGAGAAAACGGTTATTTTCATTCAGAATACCGAAGATTTTTTATCGCAATTAGACAAACAATTTGGCAAAGCCGAAGAAGCTTTCGCAAAACTATCACAAGAAATAAAACGTTCGACGCCGGAACAATTATTCTTGAATCAAACAGAGTTTATAAAAAGAGCATTGGATTTCTCGATTGTGGAATTGAGTTCGAAAGCGATTTTTAGAACTACCAAAAAATTCGAATTTCACATTCAGCCGCAACCGTCATTCAACAAACAATTTGATTTGTTGCTGAATAATCTGAATGAAAATCATTTTAACGGGTACAAAAATTATTTATTTTGTTCCAATGATGCCCAAGCCAAACGATTCCATGATATTTTTGAAACGTTGGATGAAGCAAATTCTGAAAACATCAGAAAACAATATCATACTGTTGTTTTGCCTTTGTACCAAGGATTTGTAGACGATGAAAATCAAATTACCTGTTACACCGACCATCAGATTTTTGAACGCTACCATAAATTCAGCATCAAAAACGGCTATTCGAAAAAGCAAAATATCACTTTAAAAGAACTGACGACTTTATCTGTTGGCGATTATGTTACGCATATCGATCACGGAATCGGGCGTTTTGGAGGTTTGCAAAAAATACAAGTCGAAGGCAAAACACAGGAAGCCATCAAGCTCGTTTATGCCGATAATGACATTGTGTATGTGAGCATTCATTCGCTGCACAAAATTTCAAAATACAACGGAAAAGACGGAACGCCACCCAAAATTTATAAATTGGGCTCGAATGCTTGGAAGATTTTAAAACAAAAAACCAAGGCGCGCGTCAAACATATTGCATTCAATTTGATTCAGTTATATGCCAAGCGACGACTGGAAAAAGGATTCCAGTTTGCGCCCGACAGTTATTTACAAAATGAACTGGAAAGTTCTTTCATTTACGAAGATACACCAGATCAGACCAAATCGACGGCAGAAGTCAAAGCAGATATGGAAAGCGACCGCCCGATGGATCGGTTGGTTTGTGGGGATGTAGGTTTTGGAAAAACCGAAGTCGCCATTCGTGCGGCTTTCAAGGCAGTCGATAATAGCAAACAAGTGGCGATTTTGGTCCCTACAACCATTTTGGCCTACCAACATTACAGAACCTTTACGGAACGACTGAAAGATATGCCAGTTTCTGTGGGCTATTTAAACCGTTTCAGAACAGCCAAACAAAAAGCAGAAACACTAAAATTATTAGCCGAAGGAAAACTGGATATTGTTATTGGAACACACCAATTAGTCAACAAAAATGTAGTTTTCAAAGACCTTGGATTGTTGATTGTGGATGAGGAGCAAAAATTTGGTGTCAACGTAAAAGACAAACTCAAAACCATTGCGGCCAACGTCGATACATTGACATTGACAGCAACGCCAATTCCGAGAACCTTGCAGTTTTCGTTGATGGCTGCTCGTGATTTATCAGTGATTACAACACCTCCACCTAACAGATATCCGATTGAAACGAATGTGGTTGGTTTTAGTGAAGAGTTGATTCGGGATGCGATTTCGTATGAAATTCAGCGCAACGGACAGGTTTTCTTCATCAATAACCGAATAGAAAACATCAAGGAAGTTGCCGGAATGATTCAGCGCTTGGTACCAAATGCCAAAGTTGGAATTGGTCACGGCCAAATGGAAGGAAGAAAACTGGAAGAATTGATGTTGGCTTTTATGAACGGAGAATTTGATGTTTTGGTAGCAACCACCATCATCGAAAGCGGTTTAGATGTTCCTAATGCGAATACTATTTTTATCAATAATGCCAATAATTTCGGATTGTCTGATTTGCATCAAATGCGTGGTCGGGTAGGGCGTAGCAATAAGAAAGCGTTCTGTTATTTTATTTGTCCGCCGTATTCAGCAATGACCGATGATGCCAGAAAACGAATTCAGGCTTTGGAACAGTTCAGCGAACTAGGAAGTGGTTTTAATATTGCGATGAAAGATTTGGAAATTCGTGGTGCCGGAGATTTATTGGGAGGCGAACAAAGTGGTTTCATCAACGAGATTGGTTTTGATACGTACCAAAAAATCATGAACGAAGCCATTGACGAATTGAAAGAAAACGAATTCAAGGATTTGTATCCTGAGGAAAATAATTTGGAAACCAAAGAATACGTCAAAGACCTGCAAATCGATACCGATTTTGAGTTGTTGTTTTCGGATGAATATATCAATAATGTTTCGGAACGATTGAGTTTATATAATGAGTTGGGCGGTGTGAAAAACGAAGAAGAACTCATCATTTTTCAGAATAAATTGATTGACCGTTTTGGTCCTTTGCCGCCACGAGCCAATGCGTTAATGAATAGCATTCGTATCAAATGGATCGCCACTCGCATTGGAATCGAGAAATTGGTGATGAAACAAGGCAAGATGATTGGTTATTTTGTATCGGATCAACAATCTGATTATTATCAGTCGAATCGCTTTCATCAGGTGCTACAATTTGTGCAAACGCACAGTTCTATTTGTAAAATGAAAGAAAAACAAACGCCAAACGGCTTGCGATTGCTGTTAACTTTTGACAATGTAAAATCTACTAGGAGAGCCTTGGAATTGATGGAGTTGTTGGGGAAGTAAGCCATTTAGAAACCACAATTCAAAGCTTCCAGCCTTCAAAAGGCTGGAAGTTTTAAAATATATAATAGTAAATTTTTAATTTTTCAGATCTTTAATTACTTTGAAAGCCACATCCACTTGTTCTTCGCTCACTAAGATCGTGAACTCATTAGAAGTTGAAATTACTTCATTAATAATGATTCCTTCCCAAGCCAGACGTTGAAAAATGAAATAGTAAATCCCCGGAACAACAATGTTTTCTTTAGGTAATTTTACCGTGATCGAAGCCAGATTGTCCAGTTTTTGAATCAATTTTTCATTGGCAAAATGCTTATCAACCAAATGATTGATGCTGTTGCTTACCACAATATTAGTCTCATTCACGCCTCTGGACGAGGTATAAAAAATATCCGGGAAAGCATTGATATCAGTAATTAAGTCCGCTTGTTTGTTTAAAACGGTTTCTGATGCAGCAAAGGTGTAATCTGTCAAAGCGGAACGAACGGTGATTTCCCCAATGTTTTTTATTACTTTATTAATCTTATGATTCAGTCTGAAGTCAAGTTCTTCGGTTAACCTTTTTAAAGCCATGACAACGGCACCTTGTTTTACTTCCTTACCAAATTCACTTTCCAATTCAGTCATTATATTTCGGGATAATGAAGTCAAATTAATTATGCCTAATGATAATGCATTCAATAAAAATGGTTTTGTTTTAATGTAGTTCTCTACAATGGAAGAAACAGTTTTCATAGTTTAGCTTTTTAATTGATTGTAATTATACGCACAGTAATGTATAAATAAGGCGCAAATATAAATAAAAAAACAATTTGTTACAAATATAACATTTAAAAAATGCATTAAAAATGATAAAAAGCATCTATAAGGTGCTCAACTACAAAAGATTTACCCTCTTTATGAACTGCAATTATGTCAAAACGGACTTCAATGTCTAAATTTCTTTCGTTT
This sequence comes from Flavobacterium sp. GT3P67, assembly GCF_004349155.1. NCBI lineage: Bacteria > Pseudomonadati > Bacteroidota > Flavobacteriia > Flavobacteriales > Flavobacteriaceae > Flavobacterium > Flavobacterium sp. GT3P67. The sequence continues at coordinate 446,687 of NZ_SMLF01000001.1, read as the reverse complement.
ACAAATGCATCCACCGCCTTCACAAGAAGTTGAATTTTTTTGGGTTTTACAAAATCCTGCGGCAAACCAAATTCCAAAGAGGAACGGGTTTTTACTTCAACCACGGCGAGTGTATTTTCTTTTTGGGCGAGAATGTCTATTTCTGCTTTTTGGAACGTCCAATTGGTTTCTAAAATAGTGTACCCATTTTTTTGAAGAAATTCGACTGCCATTTCTTCTCCAAGTTTTCCGAGTTCGTTGTGTTCCGCCATGAATTAAGTTTTCAGTATTCCGCCTCCGTTTTCAAACTTCTGCAATCAGAAATCGTTACTCTACAATCTTAAATCAAATTGCCTTTATTCAAAAACAACTTTACTGCAAGTGCCGTTCACGTCAATGCGCACTTTATTTCCTAAAATCAATGCTCTATTGTCTTGAATATGACCAGCCGGAAAATTATAGAGTACAGGAATATTGTATTTTTTAGTAACATCATCGATTATTTCGATTGCATTTTTACCCCAAGGAATATCATTGTCTTTCATTTTTGTCATGGAACCCACCACAATTCCTTTGATGCTTTCCAGACAACCATTTCGTTTTAAATTCATCATCATGCGGTCAATGTGATACAAATATTCGTCTAAATCTTCCAGGAATAAGATTTTATCAGTACAATCAATCGCTGATGGGGAACCGAACAGACTGTATAGAATCGATAAATTTCCTCCCACTAATTCTCCGCTGGCTTTCCCGTGTCTATTCATTAAGAAAGGGTCTATGTCATACGATAATTTTTCGCCAAACAAAGCAATTCTCATCGTTTCTATGGCTTCGGGAGTGGCTCTGGGAGCACTTATTGGCATGATTCCATGAATGGATTTGAAGCCCATTGTATTCAAATGATTGTGTAAAACGGTCACATCGCTAAAACCAACAATCCATTTCGGATTTTGTTTGAACGTGCTAAAATCCAATAAATCGATCATACGCACGGTTCCGTATCCGCCTTTTACGCACCAAATGGCTTTGATGTTTGGATTGTCCAGTTGCTGCTGAAAATCGGCGGCGCGCTGTTCATCGGTACCGGCTAATTGATCTTTATCTAAGCCAATAGTACTGCCAATAACAACTTCCAGTCCCCAACTGTGTAACAAATCGATGGCGGGTTTCAGGTTGTCATCTATATTCTTTCGGGCTGTTGCCAAAATAGCTACGGTATCTCCTTTTTGTAAATTTGGTGGTGTGATCATTTGTGATTGGGCTTGAGAGTTGGAGGTTTGTAAAACAAAAATAAGGAATAGAAATTTATATAGAACAGGATGATGTGAGATAAAAGTAAACAGGTTGGCATTCATGTTGTATTGTTTTTCTAAAATAATTGGAATCATGGGGTCTTTGAAAGACAAAACAAAGATAGACAATTAGAAAATAATTTTAAGTTCACGGTCAAATGACTATTTTTACAATAAACAGATCCAAATAAGGAATCTACTCAACGACTGGAAATAAATGGTACTTATGAGAATTACGCATTGGATTCCTATTCTTTTTTTATTTTTTCCAATAGCAAAATCGAATGCGCAACAGAAAAAATATGTCATTCATACCGTTGCATTTTATAATATCGAAAATTTATACGATACGATAAATGATGCAAATACTCGAGATGATGATTGGGTTTATTCCTCAAGCTATTACAGGAAAAAAATTAGCAACATAGCAAGAGTTCTTTCAAAAATAGGAACAGGGGAGAATCCTAATTCGCCAACAATTATAGGTTTGGCAGAAGTCGAAAATAGAAACGCTTTGGAAGATTTGATAAAAGATCCTCAAATAATCAATAAAGATTATGGAATAGTTCATTTTGAATCACCGGACAGAAGAGGTATCGATTGTTCTTTTCTATATCAAAAAAAATATTTCCAGCCTACCAGCTATGCAAGCATCCCATTGCTGATTTTTGAAAAAGATACAAAACCAATTAAGAAAAAAATACCAGAAGACGATAAAGAGGATAGTAATGAACCGGATCAAATTACAAAAAGAATTTATACCAGAGATCAAATCCTATTAACAGGATTTCTTGATGGGGAAGAAATAAATTTCATAGTAAATCACTGGCCTTCAAGGAGAGGAGGAGAAGCTATAAGTAACCTATTAAGAGAAAAGGCTGCGGCATTGAATGTTAAAATTATTGATTCTTTGCAAAAATTAAATCGAAATGCTAAAGTAATTACTATGGGCGACTTAAATGACGGGCCATTTAATACTAGTTTAAAAAAAGTACTTAAAACAAAAGCAAATAAAAATGAAGTTCAACTTTTAGGAATGTATAACCCAATGGAAAACATCGCCAAAAAAGGAATTGGAACTATTGCTTTTCGAGATGCATGGGATGTTTTTGATCAAATGATTCTGACGGAATCATTAATAAGGGAGGATTATTCGACCTATAAATATTGGAAAGCAGGCGTTTATAACGCTCTATTTATGGTTCAGACAACAGGACAATACAAAGGGTATGGTTTAAGAAATACACCAACTGTTCCAGGATTCAGCGATCATTTCCCAGTTTATATTTATTTAATAAAAGAAAAAAAATAATCTGGTAGTAGAGACGCACTGCAGTGCGTCTCTACAGTGCGTCTCTAACACATTATTTTTTATTTCATAACTTTACATTTAAAATTAAAAAAATGGCAATTGCAAAACCTTTCAACCTCAATAAATGGATTGACGAAAACCGTCACCTACTTAAACCACCTGTTGGCAATAAAAATTTATACAGAGAATCCGGTGATTATATCGTTATGATTGTTGCGGGTCCGAACGCCCGAAAAGACTATCATTACAACGAAACCGAAGAGTTGTTTTACCAACTTGAAGGCTCTATCAAAGTGATTGTTCAAGAAGATGGTGAGCGTAAAGAAATGGAATTGAATGCCGGTGATATGTACCTTCATCCTGCCAAAATTCCGCATTCTCCAGTTCGTTCCGAAGGTTCGATAGGGCTTGTAATCGAACGAAAAAGAGTTGGAAAAGGATTCACGGATGGTTTATTGTGGTTTTGCGACAACTGCAATCATAAGATACACGAAGTTTATTTTGAACTGCATAATATTGAGAATGATTTCCTGCCTCATTTCGAACATTTCTATAATTCAGAAAAGTTGAGAACCTGCGAAAAATGTGGAACCGAAATGGAAACCGACCCAAGATTTGTTGCCAAAAAATAATTTTAAGGAGCTATTCCCGCTATTCGTTCTATCTTTTGTGGTTAAAGAAAGCCACAAAAGGATGCCACTGCTATCGGGGCTAAAAACCATGTTGCGTATCCCATATTATTTTGTTATTCCTACGAAGGAAGAATTATTTTAAAAGAATTTCCGAGTGGATTAAAAGGATATGTCTTGTAAAAGATAATTTCAATGCAAAAACAACAGAATAAATAAAAGTAGCAATGTTTAGTTTTTCACGTTAAATCAATATATTTGTAAAAAAATATAACAATTTTTAATAAAAAAGTTACAATGATAACAATAGCAGATCAATTCGGAATCAAAGAAGCCCTTAAGCAATTAGGGATTGGGGAAATAAATGAAGGAACATCAACTGGAGCAGCTAATTTTGCCAACGGAAAAATCATCGAAAGTTATTCGCCAGCAGATGGGACTTTAATTGGAAAAGTAAGAACTTCTTCTAAAGAAGATTATGAAAAAGCGATGCAAAAAGCTTCAGAAGCATTCTTAGAATGGCGTATGGTTCCAGCTCCTAAAAGAGGTGATATCGTTCGTCAGATGGGAGATGAATTAAGAAAATTCAAAGAGCCTCTTGGAAAATTGGTTTCTTATGAAATGGGAAAAAGCCTTCAAGAAGGATATGGTGAAGTTCAGGAAATGATTGATATCTGTGATTTTGCAGTGGGATTATCTCGTCAATTGTACGGATTAACAATGCACTCTGAAAGACCTTTGCACAGAATGTATGAGCAATACCACCCAATAGGAACGGTTGGAATCATTTCAGCGTTTAATTTTCCGGTAGCAGTTTGGAGTTGGAACGCAATGATTGCCTGGATTTGTGGCGATGTTGCAATCTGGAAACCAAGTTCAAAAACGCCATTGTGTGGAGTGGCTTGTCAGAATATTATCAAAAGTGTTTTAGAAAGAAATAATGTTCCTGAAGGCGTTAGTTGTTTGGTAACTGGAAACGAATCAGGAGATTTAATCAATAATGACAAAAGAATTTCGTTGGTTTCTTTTACAGGATCAACAAGAATTGGACGTCACGTATCTAAAACCGTAGCAGAACGTTTTGGAAACACCATTCTTGAATTAGGAGGAAACAATGCAATTATTGTTTCGGAACATGCTGATATCAGTATGGTATTGGTGGGAGCCGTTTTTGGTGCGGTAGGAACAGCTGGACAACGTTGTACATCAACCAGACGTTTAATTATTCACGAAAGTGTGTATGACAAAACCATCAGTGTGTTGAAAAATGCGTACGGTCAATTACAAATTGGAAATCCATTGGACGAAAACAACCACGTTGGACCGCTTATCGATAAAGGAGCTGTTCAGGATTATTTGAATGCGATTGAAAGTGCCAAAAAAGAAGGTGGAAAAATCATCGTTGAAGGCGGATTGGTTGAAGGCGAAGGATATGAAAGTGGTTGTTATGTGAGACCCTGTATCATTGAAGCTGAAAATCATTTTGACATTGTTCAAACAGAAACTTTCGCTCCTATTTTATATGTAATGAAATACAGCACGATTGAAGAAGCGATTGCGTTGCAAAACGGAGTGCCACAAGGACTTTCGTCTTCTATTTTTACAAACAGCATGAGAGAAATGGAATTGTTCCTTTCTCAATCTGGTTCTGACTGTGGAATTGCCAATATAAATATTGGTACTTCCGGAGCAGAAATTGGTGGTGCTTTTGGTGGTGAAAAAGAAACGGGTGGCGGACGTGAATCCGGTTCTGATGCTTGGAAAGCCTACATGAGAAGACAAACCAATACGATCAATTACGGAACCCAATTGTCATTGGCACAAGGAATCAGATTTGATTTGTAGAGAACAAATTATAATAAACTAAAAAAGGCAATTTGAATATTTCAAATTGCCTTTTTTTATGATTAAAAATTGCTGCGTGTACTCAGCGGAAATCTTTGTCCTCTTTGCGGTTAAAACGGCTCTATAAATTAAAAGATGCTCCAAGACTAAAAGTGAATTGGTTGTTTAGATTATAAAACAATTTGTCATCATTTCCATATTTTGCAATTGGAAATCCAAGTTCCGTAAATACGCCAAATCCTTCAGTAAAAAAATAACGACCACCAAGATGGCCACCAAAATTTTTCAATCCTAAACTTAACCCGGGATAAACATCTAATTTTTCGTCCACATTTATAACGCTTCCTAAATTAGCATTGATTCTAAATTTAGCATCAAAACGATCTTTAAAATCTGGTTTTTCTCCATAATATTGTGTTGAACCATAAAAGCCAGAATATTCATTTACTCCTAACAAATAAGAAGTAACAAATCCGAAAGAAAAATTTTCTCCAAGGCCAAAATCTGCGGAGCCTTGAATTCCTGATCCACCTTCCTGAATGTTAGCGCCGATGTTAATTTTAGTATCTCCTTTTCCTTTGAAAGCCTGTGCATTGATCAAGCCAACTGTCAATAGCAATACTAATGTAGTGATCTTTTTCATACTTTTAATTTTTTAAGTGAGTGCAAAAGTAATTCAATAAAACCTAATTTCTCCCTTTTTCGTCAAAATACAATTGATTCAAAGGTTCGCTTTGCCAGAATTCCTTGCTGTCAACATCCATAATGGTCAATGGCCCTTTAAAGGCAGCACCAGTATCAATATTCCAAATATTTGCTTTTTGTATCGGGGTTGTTTCGCCAATTCGGGTGACGGGTGTATGACCAATATAAATTTCGTTGTATAAAGTAAAGCGTTTTGGATAGAAAACAGCATCAGTTTTCATGGTGTTGTCTAATGCCAATGCGGTTTCCCATAAGGTTCTGTCCCAATAAAAAAGCTCGGGAAAATATTCAAAATCAACACCGTTCATATTGGTAAAACCAGCATGAACAAACAGGCGACGTTGCTCGTCCAGATAAAAATTTTCTAATGATTTCAAGAATTCAATATGCTTTTGCTTCGTTTCTGAGCTAACGGATTCGTAGGCTAAAACAGTCGCTTCTCCGCCATGTTTATACCACATCAGATTGTCTTTACTTTCGTCAAGCCATTCCAGTAATAAATCATCATGATTCCCGCGAATGCAAACACAGTTCTGTTTGGTTTTCAAATCAATTATAAAATCGAGTACCTGAGGAGATTGGCTCCAGCCATCAACGTAATCTCCTAGAAAAACCAGGGTGTCGTTTTTAGTAACGCTGGCTCTCTCCATAATTTGGTGTAATGCTCGCAAACCACCGTGGACATCGCCTATAACAAGTGTTCTCATGTACTGAATGTTCTTTATTAGTATAAAAATAGTCAAAAAAAAGCACTATTTTCAAGTCATAAAATTAAGTAAAAGACTGATGAAGTATGCTACTTTAACTTATTTTTTAAATAAATTAAAAGGAATGGTATTTTAAAGATTGTAATTTTTATTTAAATTGCAATAGGAAATTCCTCGAAATGATGTTTTAATCAAGGAACAAAATATCACTGTTTTAGGTGATGTTTTTTTTATTTTTTAAGATTAGCTTTACAAAAAATTAAATCTCCCGAAAATGAGTGCACTTCTTGCGTTATCGTTACTTTTGGCTAAAATGATCTGTCAGGTTTTAAAAGAATTATTGACTTTGATTTAGAATTATAAATCAATAATTTCTTTTTCAAAATAATTTTTTCAATCAGATAAATGCTCAAAAATAACATAAAAATATACTTGCAAATACTGTTTTGTTTCCTTTTGTTAAGTTGTACTTCCAATAAAAACACAACAAATACAAAAGTCAATAACCAAGAATTTGAAATCAAGTTAGATAGTGCAAGTTGGTTGGACAGTTCCAGAAATAGATTAATTCCGGTTACGTTCTATTCACCAATTGTAAACGATAAAATCAGAAATCAACAATTGGTAATCGTGAGTCACGGTTATGGAGAAAATAAACCAGGCGCCAATAAATCGTATTCCTATCTGACGAATAAGTTAGCCTCCAAAGGCTATTTTGTAGTGAGTATACAGCATGAATTACCAACCGATGATTTATTGCCTTTAACAGGAATTCCTCAAGTTGCGCGACGACCAAATTGGGAAAGAGGGGCAGAGAACATTCTATTTGTTCTGAATGAATTGAAAAAAACAAAAACAGAATTAGATTTCAAGCATGTAAACTTAATTGGGCATTCCAATGGAGGTGATATGACAGTTTTGTTTGCTCATAAATACCCTAATTTAGTTGACAAAGTAATTTCGTTAGACAACCGCAGAATGGAATTGCCAAGAACATCACATCCTAAAATCTACTCGCTTCGCTCCAGTGACCAGCCTGCTGACGAAGGAGTTTTGCCTACTGTTGCAGATCAGGATAAGTTTGGAATAAAAATCATAAAACTTCCCAACACCATTCACAATGACATGAATGATAGAGGAAATGAAAGACAGAAAAGAGAAATTAATACGTATATAATGGATTTTCTTAGCGAATGAAATCTATAAAATAATTATACTTACTGCACATCATATTTCATTTTTCTCAAAATTCGCAACGCTTCTTTAAACGATAAATACACTTGGTTGAAAGGTTTTAAAAGCGCTTTTGCATCAATTAGTTTTTGTTTGGCTTCTTCAAAACCGTTGAGGTAACAAATCATGAATGTGGAAGGCAAGTTTTCTAAATCTTTGTGCTCTCTTTCGGTTAACGAAAGTCCTTTTTGTAGTTTGTTCAGTAAAGCAATATTGGAATTATAAATATGAAACAGCATTTTTTTGTTGAATTCCGGCGGCTGAAAAAGTATCTCCCTTTCTATTTTGTAATAGCCGTTATCATGAAAATGAATCGTTTGTTTTTCTAAAGGATAGTAGCTTGTTTTGTCATTCAGACCCAAAGGAACATATTCAATAATGGTAAAAGTATCTTCATCGAAAGTGATTTCGACAACATCTTGAGCCGAATAAAATAGTTTGATTTGTTCATTTATCAGTTCAATATCCACACGTGATAAATACGTTTTATCACGGGATTTTTTGGCGATTCCTGCCCAGCAAATCACAAATAATTCCTTGAATACTTTATATTTTGGAGCCATATCCTTGTGGCGAAAATTCATGAAATCAATCACGCCATCGAGTGTGTACTCAATGCTGTTTCTGGAATTATTTTCGATACCGATTACGGTTTCCGTGTTCTGGTAATTTTTTTCGATTTCGCCTTCAATTGGCATCGTGTTACTGCCACGTCGTATAAAAATACTGTTGGCAGGGATTGTGTGAATTCCTTTTTTGAAATGGGAAGTTTTGCTTTTTGGCTTGACCGTAACCAGCCCTATAACTTTGTCCTTTGGCAAATTCGGGAAAGGCACATTTTCGTACTGAATTTTGGGAGGGTTTTCCAAATAGGCATTCACTAAATTCTGAATGCGGCTGTCATCAAAGAAATCATCACCCACGATAGTGTTATCCTGGTCTTCAACACCCACAACGATGTAAGAGTTGTTCGTAGGATTCGAATTGGACAGCGCACAAATGTGTTTCAAAAACTTGGCTTTTCCTTCCCGTGTATGTAAATTCAACTGACGCTTTTTGTCATAAAAACTGCTCTCATCATTGTGAGCAAGCAGGTTCTTGATAAGAATGCGTTTGTTGATCATACAATTAGATTTTTAGATTTCTTAGACAGTTGGATTCTTAGACTCTCTAAATAATCTAAAATCCAACAATCTAAAAATCAATTTTAAATATCCCTTTTAAGGATAGTAGCTGCGGCTTGTGCCGTTGGAAAAACAATCAAATCGGCAATATTTACATGATAGGGTCTCGAAACTACAAAGTGAATAATATCAGCAATGTCTTCTGGACGTAATGGTTCAAAACCTTTATAAACATTGACGGCTCTGTCTGTATCGCCTTTGAAACGCACTTCGCTAAATTCCGTTTCTACTGCGCCGGGATGAATAGCTCCCACCCGAATTCCGAAAGGATTTAAGTCCATTCTCATGGCTTGGTTCAAGGCATCAACGGCATGTTTGGAGGCGCAATAGACGTTTCCGTTTGGATATACTTCTTTTCCGGCAATAGAACCAATGTTGATGATATGACCCGATTTTCGTTCGATCATTTGCGGGATTATAGCTTTCGAAACATATAAAAGCCCTTTTACATTGATGTCAATCATGGCATCCCAATCGTCTAAATCGCCAGTTTGAATGGGATCTAAACCATGAGCATTTCCGGCATTATTAATCAAAACATCAATTGTAGCAAAGGCTTCCGGCAAGGAATTGATACTTTCAAAAACCGCTTTTTTATCCCGAACATCAAAGGACAAAGTATGCACTTCTGTAAATTCCGAAAGTTCTTTTTCAAGAGCAATTAAACGGTCTTCACGGCGTCCGCAAAGAATAATTTTATAGTTATTTTTAGCTAATATTTGCGCTGTTGCTTGACCAATTCCACTGGTGGCTCCAGTTACTAAGGCTGTTTTATTCATGAATTTTTTTCTATTTTAGATTCTAAAGTTGCTGTACTGAACACTGATTTAGGCTACATCATTCCCCATGCTTTCTGTCCAAATGGCAAACCAATCTTCTTTGTCTAATTCTAATTCGACAGCTTTCATCAACGATTGAATTCGGGCTACATTTACCGTTCCTGCAATAGGAATCACTTTAGCAGGATGTTTCAGAATCCAGGAAAGTAAAATCGAATCCGATCCCAAATGGTATTTTGAAACTAAGGTCGCCAGTAATTTTTTCAATCGTCTGGTTTGTGGAATGTCTTCTCTAAAAATGATTCCTAGCGGATTCCAAGACATAGGGCGAATGCTGTTGGCTTGCATATAATCAAAACTTCCGTCCACCATTGGGTCGAAATTAGTTGCCGAAAATTGCACTTGATTGTATAAAATTTCTGTTTTTTGACGAATCAATTCGGTTTGTGTGGCCGTGAAATTAGAAAGCCCAAAATCAATAATTTTCCCCTCTGATTTTAGTTTCAATACCGCTTCAGCAATTTCATCCGCTTGCATCAAAGGACTTGGTCTGTGTAATAAAAACACATCCAGATAATCAGTTTGCAGATTTTTTAAGGAGTTTTCAACGGACCAGACAATATAATCTTTCGAATATTCATAATGTTTTATAGTGTTGATGCGGTTTTCAGTTACCATTTGAATACCGCATTTGGATATCAATTGCATTTTTTCTCTGGCAATTTTACTCGATGCAAAGGCTTTTCCAAAATCAGATTCGGTGGTATAATCACCATATATATCGGCATGATCGAAAGTAGTAATTTTATTTTCTAAACAGACATTAATCATGTTTTCCATTTCTTTGGTATTGAGATTTTTATCCCAAATTCCCCAATTCATGACACCCGCTACAATTGGTGATAATTTTGTTTTACTCATGGTTTTTATTTTTTATTGAAATTCGTAATTCTTCTATTTCAAAGTAGATTTTTCAAAGTTCTTAAAAATATAAAAATTGTATCATAATTCATCCTTAAAATTAGCACTTTTATCGAAGTTTTAACCATTTTTTAACATCTTACTTCTAAAAAAAAATTCAATTTGCACCATCAAAACGAAGGCATTAAACTCAAGGTTTTAAAAATAATAAAATGGAAGAAAATACAGCGACTTTAGACATCAGAGCAATCAATGAAAAAATTGAAAGAGAGAGTGCTTTTATAGACCTTCTCACGATGGAAATGAACAAGGTTATTGTGGGTCAAAAGCACATGGTGGAGCGTTTGTTAATTGGACTTTTGGGTCAGGGACATATTTTGTTAGAGGGAGTTCCCGGATTAGCAAAAACATTAGCGATAAACACACTCTCACAAGCGGTACACGGATCTTTCAGCAGAATACAATTTACCCCTGATTTATTGCCTGCCGATGTTGTGGGAACTATGATTTATAACATCAAGCAAAATGAATTTTCGATAAAAAAAGGACCAATTTTCGCTAATTTCGTCCTTGCCGATGAGATTAACCGTGCGCCTGCCAAAGTACAATCGGCATTGTTAGAAGCGATGCAGGAAAAGCAAGTGACTATTGGCGATACTACTTTTAAGTTAGACCGACCGTTTTTAGTTTTAGCTACACAAAACCCAATTGAGCAAGAAGGAACGTATCAATTGCCTGAGGCACAAGTCGATCGTTTTATGTTGAAAACGGTTATTGATTATCCAAAAATGGAAGACGAGCGTTTAGTGATTCGTCAGAACCTAAAAGGAAGTTATGAAAAAGTAAATCCTGTAGTTTCAGTAGAACAAATTTTACGCGCTCAAGAAGCAGTTCGTGAGGTTTACATGGATGAAAAAATAGAAAAATACATACTTGATATCATTTTTGCCACGCGTTACCCAGAGAAATACAAATTGGCTGATTTGAAACCATTAATCAGTTTTGGAGCGTCGCCGCGTGGAAGTATCAATTTGGCGAATGCTGCAAAATGTTACGCATTTATCAAACGTCGCGGCTATGTAATTCCGGAAGATGTTCGTGCGGTAGTTCATGATGTTTTGCGTCACAGAATAGGAGTTACCTATGAAGCGGAAGCCGAAAATATTACTTCAGTGGACATCATTAACAAAATTGTAAACGAAGTAGAAGTACCCTAAAAGTGAATAGTAATAAGTGAATAGTAATTAAGCCTTGGTTGGTTACTATTCACTGTTCACTAATTACTAATTACTAAAGAAATGGATACAAAAGACCTCTTAAAAAAAGTACGAAAAATAGAAATCAAAACCCGAAGATTGAGCGATCATATCTTTTCGGGAGAGTATCATACGTCTTTCAAAGGGCGTGGAATGACGTTCAGCGAAGTGCGTCAATACCAATATGGAGATGATATTCGTGCGATTGATTGGAATGTAACCGCACGGTACAATGAAGCGCACGTAAAAGTTTTTGAGGAAGAAAGGGAATTGACCATGATGTTGATGGTTGATATTTCGGGTTCAGAAAGTTTTGGTTCTAAAAATCAATTCAAAAAGGATATTGTTACGGAGATTGCTGCAACGATGGCTTTTTCGGCTACTCAAAACAACGATAAAATAGGTTTGATTTTGTTTTCAGATGAAATTGAATTGTATATTCCGCCAAAAAAAGGGAGGTCGCATGTGTTGCGAATCATTCGGGAATTAATAGAATTCCACCCTAAAAGCCGTAAGACGGATGTTGCCCAAGCTTTGAAATTTTTATCGGGAACCCAAAAAAAGAAAGCGATTGTGTTTGTAATTTCTGACTTCATGTCGGAAGATTACGAACAAACATTAAAAATAGCATCTAAAAAACACGATATAACAGGGATTCGCGTGTACGACATTCGAGAAGAAAAAATGCCGGATTTAGGTATGGTTTCTATGCTTGATGCCGAAACCGGCGCAATCGAACTGATAAATACCGGTTCGAAATCAGTACGAATGAATTATGAAAAACAGTACCACGATAAAGTAAACTATTTTAAAGAAACATTCAGCAAATCAGGTTCAGGTGTTGTAAACACTAGAGTTGACGAAAGTTATGTGACAAAATTGCTGAGTTACTTTAAATCGAGATAAGGGTTCAATAATAAAAGATGAAAAAACAATTATACCTACTACTATTGCTGCTTTCTACGGCTGTTTTTGCACAACAAAAGCAAGTAGTCACAAGTATTGACACGATTAAAAATAAAATTGGTGCCGAATTTAAACTGTCTATAAAAACTACTGTTGATACTTCATCTAAAGTGATTTTTCCAAAACTAAAAAACGTTGGAGCTTTAGAGGTGATTCAGTCGTATCCTATTGATACTGTAAAAATGGACGGCCGTTATGAATTAATCAAAAAATACGGTTTAACTCAATTTGATTCCGGTAGATATGTTATTCCGAGTATAAAGATTTTTATCGACAGCAAACAGTTTCTGACGGATTCGCTTTTGGTTGAAGTGGCGAATGTTCAAGTGGATACTTTAAAACAAAAAATGTTCGACATTAAGGAAATTGCTCCAGCGGATAATCCAATAGGAGACTGGTGGAAATACCTGTTGATTGTTGCTTTAATTGTTGGAATTGGAGCTTTCATTTATTGGTTCATTAAAAAGCGTCAAGAAAAGAAATTACTCGAAGAAATTTATAAAACTCCAATCGAGAAAGCGACCGGTTTGCTGGATACTTTAGAGAAAAAAGAACTTTGGCAAAAAGGAGAAGTCAAAGCGTATTATAGTGAATTGACGGATATCGCCAGAAATTATATTGAAGAAGCGATAGAAATTCCAGCAATGGAAAGCACTACTTCGGAATTGATTCAAGGACTTAGAGCGGCTTCTGTCAAAAAGAAAATGACGCTTTCGCAGGAAATAATCGAAAATCTGGAACGTGTTTTGAAACAAGCCGATTTAGTAAAATTTGCCAAGTCAAAACCATTGGATTTTGAAATCACGGAAGACCGAAATAAGATTCAAAAAGCAATTCTGACATTAGACAATTCTATTCCTGTGGAAGTACCAATAGAAGAAGATGTGTTGTTGAATGAAGCACAAAGACAAAAACAGCTACAAATTCAATTGCGAAAGCAAAGAAATAAGCGTATTGTTACTGCCGTAGTATCAGTTGTGTTTTTATTGGCAGCAACCACTACTTTTTTCATTGTAACCAAAGGGTTTAGTTATGTAAAAGACAATATAATTGGTCACCCTACCAAAGAATTATTGGGAGGAGAATGGGTGAAAAGTGATTACGGAAATCCAGGAGTTATTATAGAAACGCCAAGAGTGCTTAAGAGAGTAGACCTGACAAAAACACTTCCTAAAGATGGAATGGCTTTGATCAAAGAAATGCAGTCTTTTGCGTATGGAAGTGCTTTAGATCCTTTTTATCTAATGGTTTCGACTTTAAAATTTAAACAAGAGACACAAATAGATTTGACTAAATCAATGGATGGTATATTGCAATCAATGGAAGCTCAAGGCGCCCAGAATATGATTGTCAAACAAGAAGAGTTTGAAACTAAAGAAGGTGTTAAAGGAATTAAAGCCTATGGTACTTTTTCGCAAATTGATGGTGACAATAAGTCAAGTGCAAAAATGTATTATGAAGCATTACTGTTTAGTCAAGAAGGTGGATTACAACAGATTTTACTTTTTCATGAAGAAGGTGATGCCTATGCAAATGAAATATCAGAACGAGTTTTGAACTCTGTCGAATTAAAACAAGCAAGTAAATAATGACTAAAGTAACTTTTTTAAACCCAGAGTTTTTTTGGTTGTTTCTTCTTATTCCAGTAGCGATTGTATGGTTGTTACGGAAAAAGAACCATCAATCAGCCACATTAAAAATAAGTTCGTTACAAGGATTTAAAGGTTCTAATTCCTATTTGAGAAAGCTAAAGCCGATGTTGAATGTGCTTAGAATCCTGGCTTTGTGCTCTTTGATTGTAGCTATGGCAAGACCGAGAACAGTTGATGTAAGTAATAAAACAAAAACTACGAAAGGAATTGATATTGTTATGGCAATAGACGTTTCAGGAAGTATGCTTGCCAAAGATTTGAAACCAGATCGAATGCAAGCACTCAAAAAGCTAGCGGCTGATTTTGTTGAGGAAAGACCAAACGATAGGATCGGGCTTGTGGTTTATGCCTCGGAAGCGTACACAAAAACACCGGTGACTAGCGATAAAGCTGTTATTCTGGATGCGATCAGAAGTATAAAATACGATAATGTTTTAGTAGACGGAACTGGGATAGGAATGGGATTGGCTACCGCTGTAAATAGACTAAAAGACAGTAAAGCGAAGAGCAAAGTGGTTATTCTGATGACTGACGGTGTTAATAATGCTGGATTCATTGAGCCAGATACGGCTTCTGATATTGCAAAAGAATATGGAATAAAAGTATATACAATAGGAATAGGAACAAACGGAATGGCTATGTTTCCCTATGCTATTGCGCCAAATGGAAAATTTCTTTTTCAAATGATGAAGGTTGAAATTGATGAGCAAATGATGAAAAAAATTGCTAATAATACTGGTGGAAAATATTTTAGAGCAACGAGCAACAGCAAGTTAGCCGAAATTTATACTACAATAAATAAGTTAGAAACTACCGAAATTGAAGAACTAAAATTTTATGATTATGATGAGAAATTCAGACCTTTTGTATGGTTTGCCGGTTTTTTATTGTTGTTTGAATTAGGATTGCGAAATACGGTTTTTAAAAGCTTTATTTAGAGTCCCCACCCCAGGCCTCCTCCGAAGGGAAGGGAGCCGGAACTGGAACATTGGAATTGAAATCACCAAGTTTAGAATTTAGATTTAGAATAAAAATCTAAAATCAAAATTCAGAAATCTAAAATTAAAAATGGAATTAGACGAAAAAAAATATTTATACCTCCTTTTTATATTGCCTCTTTTGGTGTTGGTTTTTTTCGCCAATTTATATTGGAAAAGAAAGAAACAGCGTGAATTTGGGGATTTGGAGATGGTAAAAAGACTGAGCCCGGAAAGTTCGGTTTTTAAACCAGTTTTGAAATTAGGAGTGTTGCTTTTGGCATTGACGGGGTTAATTCTTGGATTGGTAAATCCAAAAATTGGTACTAAAATGGAAACCGTTAAAAGAGAAGGGATCGACATTGTTTTTGCAGTGGATGTGTCAAAAAGTATGCTTGCCGAAGATGTAGCGCCAAATCGTCTGGACAAAAGCAAGCAAATTGTTTCGCAAATTATCAATCAATTGGGAAGCGATAGAATAGGAATTGTGGCGTATGCCGGAAGCGCTTTCCCCGTATTGCCTATTACTACGGATTATAGTGTTGCAAAAATGTTTTTGCAAAGTATGAATACAGATATGGTTTCCTCTGTAGGGACGTCATTCAACGAGGCAATCAAATTATCCACGACTTATTTTGACGACAAAAAAACCAGCAAGTTATTGATTATGATTTCTGATGGTGAAGACCATAACGAAGGTGCAGAAGAAGCAGCGGAAGAGGCTAATAAGCTTGGAATTAAAATCATTACAATTGGTGTTGGAACTGAAAAAGGAGGTACGATTCCATTGAGAAAAAATGGAATTATTGAAGGTTTCAAAAGAGATAATAACAATGAAGTAGTTATAACGAAATTGGTTCCAGAAAGCCTGACAGCGATTGCCAAAGCAACGAAAGGCGGTTATGTAAACGGAAATAACACTAAAGAAGTGCTTGAATATATTAAGAATGCACTGAATAATATTCAAAAAACAGAATTTGAAGCGACAGAAATGGCTGATTTTCAATCGCAATTTCAATGGTTTTTAGGTTTTGCGTTTGTTTTTTTATTTCTAGATATTTTCCTTTTGGAAAGAAAAACAAGTTGGGTAAACAAGTTGAATTTATTTAACGAGAATAAAAAAGTATAAAGAGTAAAGTATCGCGTTGCGCTCCATTATTGGAACAAAAATACTCGACATACTTTGACACTTACATTTAAAAATACAATGAAGAACATAATTTTATACCTGTTATTACTTTTTTCTTTTGTTGCAAATGCACAACAGAAAGATAGAATATTGCCCAAAGCGAACGAGGAATATGCCGAAAATAAATTTGTTGATGCCGAAGCTAATTATAGAATTTCGGATTCAAAATTTCCAAATAAAGCGAATGCACCTTTCAATCTTGGAAACACTATTTATAAGCAAAAACAATCTTCGGAAGCAAAATTTGCGTATGCTAAATCGTTAAAAAATTCAAAAACAAGACCACAAAAACACAGAGCTTTTCATAATTTAGGAAATGTTTTTATGAATGAAAAGGATTATACGCAAGCGGTTGAGGCTTACAAAAACGCCTTGAGAAACGCCCCGACAGATGAGGAAACGCGTTATAATTATGCTTTGGCAAAAAAAATGCTGAAAGAAAATCCTCCAAAGGATGATAATAAAAAAGACGATAAAAAGAGCGATAAAGACAAGAAGGACGATAAGAAAGACGGGGAAAAAGATAAAAAGGACAATAAGGATAAAGAAAAGAAAGACGATAAGGGAGATAAAGACAAACAAAATAAAGATCCTAAACCTAATGAAAATGGAGAACCAAAACCAGCTCCAGGAGGAATTTCTAAAGAACGTTTAGAAAACCTATTGAATGCGGTGAATAAAGAAGAAAAGAAGGTACAGGATAAAGTAAATGCCAAAAAAGTGCAAGGAAAACCAGTTAAGACGGAGAAAGATTGGTAGTTCAATTAGATAATTTGAAAATGAAAAGATTTATAGCAGTACTTGTTTTAATGGTGTGCAATTTGCTTAGCGCTCAAGTGCAATTTGAGGCTAGAGTGAGTAAAGCTACGCTAGGAATAAACGAGAGACTTCGTATCGATTTTATGATGAATGTAGATGGAGATAATTTTGTCCAACCCTCTTTTGAAGGATTTAGAATTATTGCCGGACCAAGTCAGCAAGTCAGTCAGTCTTGGGTGAACGGAAGAAGTTCTTTTGAGAAAATATATTCTTATTTTCTTTTGCCAAATCAAAAAGGGACATTAGTTATCAAGCAAGCCGCAATCGAATACAACGGGCAAATTTATAAAACATCGTCGATAAAAATAAATGTTACCGCAGCAACGGAACAGCCTAGAGATCCAAACGACACCAGTGTTTCAGCGGATGGGAATCTCTATTTAGTTGCTGATATTTCTAAAACAAATCCATATATAAACGAGCCAATTACGGTAGTTTATAAATTGTATTTTAACAATATCGGAATCACAAATTCTAACGAAGTTAGTAAGCCAAAATACAATGATTTCTGGAGTCAGAACATTGATATAAAACAGTTTGTTGCTGAAGAAGGCATGTTCAAAGGGGAAAAATACCGTTTTATTGTGCTCAAAAAAATAGTTTTGTATCCTCAAAAATCAGGAAAGCTGGTTATTGAACCGTTGTCATTAGACATTGATGTTCAATTACCGTCGAATCGCAGGGATATGTTTGGTCGAATGGTTGTCACCGAAGCGACTAAGAGAGTTTCCGCAGGAGCTAAAACCATAAATGTTAAGCCACTTCCTGAGGCTGGAAAACCGGAAGACTTCTCGGGTGCTGTTGGAAATTTTGATTTCAAAGTAAGACCAACAAAAACCGATTTAAAAAACGGAGAAAGCCTGGATTTAGTGGTAAGTGTAACCGGAAAAGGGAATCTGAAATTATTTAGTTTACCAAAACCGATAGCTCCAAATGCGCTGGAAATGTATGAAGCCGTTCATAGCGAACAGGTCAACACGCCTCTTTCTGGAATGGCCGGAAAGATTTCAGACAGTTATACAATCGTTCCGCAGTACAAAGGAAATTACCCGATAAAACCATTAAAATTTACCTATTTTGATTTGGGTTCAGGAACCTATAAAACGCTAAGTTCTCCAGAGATCATGATTAATGTTCTTGATGGTCCTTCGCCTACTGATGCAACGGCAGCTTCCGGTGCTGATGCAAACAAGAATAAAACAGACAACGTTGAGCAATTCAAATTCATAAAGTTAAAAAGCAATCTTTTGACGATGAATAAGAAAGATTTCTTTGGGTCTAATTTGTTTTACGGATTGTTCTTTTTTCCATTTTTAATGCTGCCTTTAATTGTATTATTCAAAAAGAAAAAAGAAGCAATAGATAGTGATACTGCCGGAAACAGAATACGAATGAATAATAGATTGGCAAAGAAATATTTATCGGAAGCTAAGAAACAAATCAACAACAAAGAACTGTTTTATATTGCGCTGGAGAAAGCGATGCACAATTTCTTGAAAGCTAAATTACATATTGAGACTTCTGAAATGAGTAAGGATAATATTCAAGAATTGTTGTTGTCAAGAAATGCTAATCCTGACGCGGTGAATGATTTTATTGCGCTTACGGAGAATTGTGAAGTGGCACGATATGCGCCATCATCAAGTGTGGCTATTCAACAGGATTTTGACAAAGCCGTTTTGATTATTTCAGACTTAGAAAAACAAATTGCTTAACCAACGATGTCATTGCGAGGAACGAGGCAATCTCACTTTGATTTTCGAGAATAGTCAATCGACAACTTATAACATTAAAATGAAAAACATACTTTATATATTATTATTGACAACCCAAGTTTTCTTTGCCCAAAGTGGCTTTGAAAAAGGAAACGAGTATTATCAAAAAGGGAAATATAATGAAGCGGTTACTGCTTATGAGAGTGTTTTGACAGAAAGCAAACACTCTTCTGAGTTGTATTTTAATTTAGGAAATGCGTATTATAAGTTGAATAAAGTAGCACCTTCTATTTACAATTATGAAAAAGCATTGGTGTTGAATCCAAATAACACCGATGCGATTAACAACTTGAAATTTGCTCAAAAACGAACTATCGATGAAATTAAAATAATTCCAAAAGTAGGTTTTGCAAAGCTGATTCGGGATTTTACGGGAATCTATCATTACAATACGTGGGCGTGGATTTCTGTTGGACTAGCAATGGCGTTCTTGTTGTTTTTTGTCGGGTATTATTTTTCACAAATTACACTTTCAAAAAGGATTTTCTTTTTTGGAATGTTTGTACTTTTTTTTCTAATTCTAATCAGTGTTTCATCAACAATTTTTGAAAAAAGTCATTTTGACACTGAAAAACCGGCTATTGTTTTTGCCGAAATGGCCAATGTAAAGAGCGAACCCAGAAATGGTGGTCAGCCAATATCTGTGCTCCACGAAGGAACAAAAGTTTATGTGGAGGAAATCATAGGGAAATGGAAAAAAGTACAACTAACGGATGGAACAGAAGGCTGGATTGAAAGCAGTGCAATTAAGGAAGTGAAATAGAGTTTGAATACTTAACACTGGAAACTAATTATTTTTTCTTCAAGCTATCATACCAGTTTTCTATCGAAGGGTACATGAATCCTGCTGTTTTTTGGATTGGATTATAAAAAAGAGAATTGTCTAACGTTTCTTTTTTGGCGATAAAATTATGATAGTTTATTTTTTCGAAAACCTTGAAAACAATTCCGATTATTAAAATTGTTTTTAGCACCCTGAAGAAACCACCGCCTAGTTTATTCAACCATCCTAAAAAGGCAAAATCAGCTACTCCAGTAAGGAATTTACCCAAAAGTGATATTCCGATTACTACCAATATAAATGTGAGTACAAAAGCAATTACTTGGATTGTATTGGGATTCCATTTGACAAATCCGGCTAAAATTTCTTTGATAAATGATGAAAATTTTATGGCAAAATAAATTCCGGCCAATAGCGAAACCAAAGAAGCTAATTCTACAAAAAGACCATTTCTAATGCCTTTATACAAAGCAAAAGCTAGCAATACACCCAAAATAATATCCAAAAATCCCATGACTTTTAATTAAGAAAAATAAAGTGCAAATATAAAAGAATTGTTATGCCGTTTAACATTAGAATTTACTGTAGGAGAAAATAGAGTTTTTTTTCATTATTCAAAAAAGAAAAATTTAGCATAGCTTGGCTAAGGTTTATTTTTATTTTGAAGAAGAAAGGGAAAAAGAATGTTTTATTCCATTAAATTCTAGTGTTAAAGGGTATCAGTTATCAATTGCCAATTTTCAAGTTCTTATATTTGCCGAAATAATTTGATTACAATTTTTGAAAATCTACAATCAAAAATCGTTAATCTACAATCATAAATCAATATGTCAAGAGACACACAACTTAAAGAACGCTGGGAACAGCTTGTAAATATACTTTCCAATCAATTTTCTCAAGGCGAGGATTTAGATCTCGACGCTATTATTTATTTAATTGGCGTACAAGAACTCGGAAAAGTACATAGTGAATACAAAAAAGACGAAAAATTAAACCTGATGCACATCGCCATTTGCCGTTTATTGGAACCTTACGGGTTTTATGAATTCGAATTTTTTGATGAAGAAGGCTGGCCACATTACAAAGTAAAAGAGGAATTACCACCGCTAAAAGCAGGAGAGCAATCGGTTTTAATGAAAGAAGCCATTGTGAATTATTTCTTGGAAAGAGAACTTATTTCCTAGTGATCAGTGTTCAGTCACGGTTCTCAACCCACAATATTGAAAACTGAGACTGAGACTGTATCCTTTTTACCTAAAAATTTACTAAATTTGCACTCTCAATTATTGAATGAAAATGATAGACAAGATAAAAGAATATATTGGTGAAGCACAAGCTTTTTCAACGCAAGACACAGCTGAATTAGAGACATTCCGAATTAAATTTCTTGGAAGCAAAGGACTTTTAAAAGACCTTTTCGCTGAATTCAAAAACGTTCCCAACGACCAAAAAAAGGAATTCGGACAAGTAATTAATTTGCTTAAAACGTCTGCCGAAGACAAAGTAAAAACTATACAGGAAGCTTTAGAAAGTAAAGAAGAAGTTAAAGGCTTTTATGGTGATTTGACGCGTTCGGCTGAACCAATAACTATTGGCTCTCGTCACCCTATTTCATTGGTAAAAAACCAAATTATAGACATCTTTTCAAACATTGGTTTCAACGTTTCTGAAGGTCCAGAAATTGAAGATGACTGGCACAATTTCACCGCATTAAACTTACCGGAATACCATCCGGCGCGTGACATGCAAGACACGTTTTTCATTCAAACAAATCCTGATATTTTGTTGCGCACGCACACATCATCGGTGCAAGTGCGTTACATGGAGGAAAATAAACCGCCAATTCGTACTATTTCTCCGGGAAGAGTATTCCGTAACGAGGCTGTTTCGTCCCGTTCACACTGTATTTTTCACCAAGTGGAAGGCTTGTATATTGACAAAGACGTTTCTTTTGCCGACTTAAAACAAACGCTTTTATATTTCACCAAAGAGATGTTCGGAAAATCAAAAATCCGTTTGCGTCCGTCCTATTTCCCGTTTACTGAGCCAAGCGCTGAGGTGGATATTTATTGGGGTCTTAAAACAGAAACCGATTATAGAATCACCAAAGGAACCGGTTGGTTGGAAATCATGGGTTGCGGAATGGTAGATCCAAACGTTTTGAAAAACTGTGGCATCAACCCTGATGAATACAACGGTTTTGCATTCGGGATGGGAATCGAAAGAATCGCCATGTTGTTGTATCAAATCGGTGATATCCGTATGTTCTACGAAAATGACGTTCATTTCTTGGAGCAATTCAAATCCTCAATTTAGTCAAAAGTTATAAAGTCTTAAAGTCGAAAGAAATACCTGTTTCAGATTTTCACTCGACTTTACGACTTTACGACCTTAGACATTACGACTGACTTATGAAAAAAGACATCATTATCCCCGAAGTAGAAAACGTTTTTCTTGCTGTAGTTCAAGAATGGAGTGACGATTTCATGGAAAAAGTGTGGTATGCTTATTTAGTAAATGATAGCGATTACTTAATTGAAAGTGTTATGGTAGTTTCCAAAGCTTTTGGAACTATTGACGGCGAAATGAAAAAAACCTCTCTTTTACGTCATGCTTTTGTAGAAGTGCCACCGGTTTCAGTGGTAAAAATCGAAATGATCGAAAAAAGTGTATTGGCGCTCAACAATGAGTTCATGCTAACGTTTTTTATTGGAGACAAATTATACGATAAAAAGTTCATTTTCAAAGCACATTCGATCCATGAGGATTTCGTTGAAGAAGTGCCTATTCTATTTGTTGACGGCGTTATCGTGAGATAGTTTCGTATTATTCTGGCGTTTGACTTTTTTCGTCCAATTCGAATATCCAACAATAAATATTCCCGCCAAAATAAAATAAAGCGTTCGGAGTAGCTTTTCTTTGGACAAAAAAGCATCTTTAAAAGGCATTTCGAATACGTCAAAAACGGCTATGCAAGAGGAGGTAATTAATCCCAAATCATCCCATTTTTAATCTGGAATTTCCATCTTTCACTCATGAAAATCATTTAGCGGCTTGTTGTTTAACTTTGGATTTCCAGGTGAAATAGCCTAAAACAAATATCCCTACAATGATATAAGCACCTGCGCGAATATAAAAATTAGGTGTAGCAACCTGTTCTGAAAAAGGAATTTCTTTAATGTCGAATAATACATTGAAAACCGTCATAAATAGACCCCAAATTCCACCAGTTTTAATCTGGTATTTCCATCTTTCGCTCATGAAGTGATTGGTTTTGATTATTAAATCTGTAGCTGAATTAATCCAGTTTATCGGTAAGTTTCTTAAACACGGCTTTAGCGTCCTGTCCTTCGTATAAAATACTGTAAACAGCATCTATAATTGGTGTTTTGGCACCGTAAGCCTGATTGAGTTTATAGGCACTTTTTACGGCATAATATCCTTCGGCAACCATACTCATTTCCATCATTGCTGATTTAACCGTATAGCCTTTGCCAATCATATTTCCGAACATTCTATTTCTTGAGAATATAGAATAACCGGTAACCAATAAATCGCCTAAATAAGCTGAATCATTGATATTGCGTTTCATTTTATGGACTTTCTTAATGAATTTTTTCATCTCCCGAATTCCATTACTCATCAATACGGACTGGAAATTATCACCATAACCCAAACCATGTGCAATTCCTGCTGCAATGGCATAAATGTTTTTAAGCATGGCTGCATATTCTGTTCCTATGATGTCATCTGTGATTTTAGTTTTGATATAATTTCCAGATAAATTTTTAGCAATAACCTTGGCTTTATCAGGATCACCACACGCAATGGTAAGGTAAGAAAGGCGCTCCATCGCTACTTCTTCTGCGTGACAAGGACCAGTAATTACACCTATATTATAATAAGGAATATCATATTTCACATGGAAATGTTCTCCTACAATTAAACTCGTTTCCGGAACAATTCCTTTAATCGCTGAAAAAATAATTTTATCTTTCAATGAAACTGTTAATTTTTCTAATTCACCATCCAAAAAAGCAGATGGAATAGCAAATATGATGTAATCAGCGTAGGCTACGGCTTCATTGATATCGTTGGTTAGTTTGAGTTTATTGATGTCGAATTCTACAGAGCTCAAATAATTTGGATTGTGTTTGTGCGTTTTAATGTGCTCTATAGCAGCTTCATTACGCATATACCATGAAATTTCTGTAAGATTTACACATAACATTTTTGCTATCGCTGTCGCCCAACTTCCACCACCTATTACTGCGAATTTTATATTTTCAGCCATTTTTTTATTGAATTTAATCAAAAGTACTTAAAAAAGTACTGATTATACAAATAAAATAAGAACAAGAAGGCTGGTTTTTAAGTGTATTGAAAATACTGCAATTATAACGGGTAAAAAATAATTTTATTTTTTTTATTTTTTAACACAATATAAGTATTACTATTTCGTTCTTGTTGTTTATTGTTTAATAATTTAACAAAATAATGCGAATTGAGTTAGTTAGTTGTAATTTAGAATTTTAAAAGGCGTTCCTAAAAAATGAGAACGCCTTTTATTTAATACAGACTCTATCTGTATGAGGATTACTTGAATTAATAACTCATTTCAACAATCGATTTTACCTTTTCTAAAGTTATGTTTTGTTTTTCTCCTAATCCCAACCAACCTCTTTCTTCAAAACGATTTACAATAAAATCTGCCGTTTTATCAAACTCTTTAGTGTAATCGGATAATTTAGTTTCCATTCCCATAGTATGGAAAAATTCGACTGTTTTGTTGATGGCTTCGTTTGCGATTTCGTCCTCAGTACCAGTCAAATTGAAAATACGTTTTCCGTATTGTGCCAATTTTCCCTTTTTAGTTTCAAACATCACTCGGTATAAATTTGGACCCACAACAGCCAAAGTTCTGGCGTGATCGATTCCGTACAAAGCCGTTAATTCATGTCCAATCATGTGCGTAGCCCAATCCGAAGGAACTCCTTTCTGGATTAACCCATTCAAAGCCATGGTACAACTCCACATAAAGTTAGAAGCCAAAGCATAATCAGTAGGTTTTTCAACAACATCAGGACCAACTTGAATCAAGGTTTGTAAAATACTTTCGGCAATTCTATCTTGAAGATACCCTTCGTGCGGATAGGTTAAATACTGTTCCAAAACATGGGTGTACGCATCTACAACTCCGTTTTGCAATTGTCTTTTTGGTAAAGATTCAATTACAGTTGGATCACAAATAGAAAATTTCGGGAATAAAGCGGAACCGCCAAATGATAATTTTTCTTGTGTAGATTCAATAGTAACAACTCCGCCAGAATTCATTTCACTCCCAGTTGCTGGTAACGTTAGAACAGTTCCAAAAGGAACAATTTTAGATAAATCTTTAGTCAAAACTCTTTTTTGAAGAATGTCAATTGGATTTCCGTCAAAATGAACGGCAGCCGAAATGAATTTTACCCCATCAATTACGGAACCTCCACCTACGGCAAGTATAAAATCTATTTTTTGTTCCTTGATCACTGCAACTGCTTTCATCAATGTTTCAAAATGTGGATTCGGTTCAATTCCTCCAAATTCCACGATTTCAAAACCTTTTAAAGTGTTGATTACTTGGTTATAGATTCCATTTTTGAAAATGCTTCCGCCACCATACGCCAGAAGAATTTTTGCTCCTTGTGGCACTAAAGAGGATAGTTTTTCAATTTGTCCTTTTCCAAAAATTAAATTAGTAGGATTGTATAATTCGAAATTTAACATGTTTTTATTTTTTTGAATTTAATTGGTTTAATAATTTTTCAGCAACTAATTTAGACGATGCTGGGTTTTGACCTGTAATCAATAATCCATCTTCCACGGCATAAGGATGCCAGTCTGCAGCTTTTGAATAAGTTGCACCATTGGCCTTTAAAGCATCTTCTAATAAAAATGGAACCACATCAGTTAAACCTACAGCGGCTTCTTCGGTATTAGAAAATCCGGTCACTTTTTTGCCTTTTACTAAAAATTCTCCATTTACTTTTACGCTTTTAAGAACCGCAGGTGCATGACAAACAAAAGCAACGGGTTTATTGTTCGTATAAAATGCCTCGATTAGGGCAATTGAAGTTGCATCAGTTGTCAAATCCCATAATGGACCGTGACCTCCCGGATAAAAAACCGCATCATAATCAGACTCTTTTGCATCTGCTAATTTTTTTGTGTTTTTCAGTTTTGCCAATAATTCGGTATCGCTATCGAATCTTTTGGTATCCTCCGTAGCTGCTGATGGATCTTCACTTTTTGGATCAATGGGAGGTTGTCCACCTAGCGGAGTAGCAACATCAATGGTAACTCCTTTATCCAATAATTCGTAATAAGGCGCGGCGAATTCTTCTGTCCAAAATCCTGTTTTTTCTCCTGTGTTACCTAATTTATCGTGACTGGTAACAACAAATAATACCTTTTTCATGCTTTTTTTATTTTGTGCAGTTGCTGTAACGCAACTTACGGTTAATGCTATAAGGGCAAATAATGCGATTTTCTTCATTTCTAATTTTGTTTGTACAAATTTAGGATGAATATGTTATTTGTAAAAATAATTTAAATTATGTTTGTGATAAATATATTTATATCATGGTCAATCTGGAATGGTACCGAACGTTTAAATCCGTATATAAAAATGGTAATTTTTCTTTGGCCGCCAAAGAATTATTTATCAGTCAACCAGCTGTGAGTCAGCAAATATCCATGTTGGAAGCGCACGTAGGGTATAAACTTTTCAATCGAAAGTCTAAAGGCGTAGAACCTACGGAATATGCTAAGTTACTCAATAATTTAATCATCGAGGCGTTAGACCGATTAGAAAATGTGGAGAATGGTTTTCGTGCCAAAGCGTTCAATGCGAATCGATTAATTTCAATTGGAATCTCAAAGCATTTGATGAGCAGTTTGGGAAGTGCCTTGGTTTCAAAATTTGAATTTATCGATTTTAGTTTTCATCATGACGATGTGCTTTTTGAATTGGTAGATTCTAAAAAATTAGATTTTGCAGTTGTCACCAAAAAATATGACACGTTTGACACCATTCAGAAAAAGGTCGGGGAAATTAAACAAGTGATTGTTGGCTCAAACACTATCGATGCTTCCGAATTAAAATCCAATATCAAAATAAAAGATTTCTCAGCAATCGAACATTGGTTGAACGACCAAAAATGGTACAGCCACAATGCGCAAATTCCGCATATTAAATTGTTCTGGTTGCATGTTTTTAATAAAAAAAGACCGTCGATGATTCCTAATTATATCATTCCATCCGAATATGAAATGCTGGAAATAATTTCGAAAAATACCGGAATCGCTGTAGTTTGGGATTGCAATGCGAAAAGTTTAATGCAAGAAAAAAAAATCCAATTGTTGTGGAATAGCACGCAAATGCCAAGTACAGACGTGTTTTTATTATCAGGTAAAAATGAAAATCTGAGTACTGTTTTTGAGAATATTGAAGTAGAATTGAAAAGAGTTATAGGGTAATTACTTCTTATAAAAGTTATTATGATCAATGTATTCCCAAACTTTTACCGGCAATAACGGCTGCACATTTTTTCCTTTTTTGATATTGTCCCGAATAAATGTCGATGATATTTCTACTACAGGAGCATCAATCATGTGAATTTTTGCGTGGTTTTTAAACATCTGGTTCTCTGCTTCGATTGAAATTCGAGGATACACATAAATCTCATGGTTTTCAAGAATTGCTTCGTAGTTTTTCCATTTGTGCAAAGACTTGAGATTGTCTTCGCCCATGATTAAGGAGAATTCGTAAGTCGGATATTTTTCCTGTAAGTGTACTAAAGTATTCACCGTATAATTGGGTTGTGACAATTTAAACTCAATATCCGAAGGTTTTATTTTTGGAAAATCTTCTGAGGCAAGATGTACCATTTGTAACCGATGGTAATCATCGAGCAAAGTACTTTTTTTCTTCAAAGGATTGTGTGGCGTAACCACCATCCAAACTTGGTCTAAATCGGCATGCTCCGCCATGTGATTGGCAATGATAAGATGCCCAACATGTATGGGATTAAACGTTCCAAAATACAGACCTATTTTCATTAATTTAATTTAAAGATTTAAAAATTAAATGATTTAAAGATTAGAAATAACTTTGAATTTTTCAATTCTTTAATTTTCAATCTTTTAATCCTTAACATAATTCTTTACCAATTGGTACGCTTCTTCCAAAGCAATATCTAAATCGTAATTTTTTATGATTACATCAAACTGTGGTGCTGTTGCCAATTCTACAGAGGCTTTGGCAATACGCATATTGATTTTGTCATCACTTTCGGTAGAGCGTTCCTTTAATCTTCTTTTTAGTTCATCCACGCTTGGTGGTTTCACGAAAACAGCTAAAGTTTCTTCCGGAAATTTATGTTTAATACGCAATCCACCAGAAACATCAATATCAAAAATTACATTTTTACCTTTGGCCCAAATACGTTCTACTTCACTTTTGAGGGTTCCGTAGAAATTATCGCGGTACACTTCTTCCCATTCCAGAAAGTCTTCGTTTTTGATGTGTTTTTTAAACTCTTCGGTAGACATGAAATAATAATCTTTTCCGTTTACTTCTTCACCTCTTGGTTCGCGGGAAGCTGCCGAAATCGAAAATTCAAGATTCAAATCTTCTTTGCTTAATAAATGTCTAACGATAGTAGTTTTTCCCGATCCTGATGGTGCTGAGAATACTATTAATTTTCCTCCTGTGCTCATGTTGTTGTTTAATTCTAGTCGCAAAAATGTTTCTATCTTTATGCATAAAGACGCGATTCATCGCGTCTCCATTTAATATTTTTTACAATACGTTTAATACTTGTTCCTTGATTTTTTCCAATTCGTCTTTCATTTGAACGACTAATTTTTGCATTTGTGCGTGATTGGATTTAGAGCCCATCGTGTTGATTTCACGTCCCATTTCTTGAGTAATGAAACCTAATTTTCTACCGTTAGCTTCGGTTCCGTTGATGGTTTCCAGGAAATAATCCAAGTGATTCGTCAAACGTACTTTTTCTTCGGTAATGTCTAATTTCTCTAAATAATAAATCAATTCCTGCTCGAAACGATTTTCGTCTACATTTACTTTAAGTTCTGAGATTGCAGTTTGTAAACGGTCTTTTATCGCCTGAACGCGTTCTGGATCAAGTGCCAAAGCTTCGGTCATGTATTGACGAATATTGCCTATTCGCAATTGAAATTCTTTTTCTAAAGACATTCCTTCATCTCTTCTGAAGTTCAAGATGTTTTGCAACGCTTCTTCGATAACGGTTTGGATTTGTACCCAGTCGTTTTCATCAATTTCATCACGTTCTATTTTCATGGTATCCGGCATGCGAACAGCCATTTTCATTAGTTCCGTTTCATCGGCATCGGCATACACTTCTCTCAATTGGTTGATGTAGGCTTTTACAATCGGCACATTCACTTTCGTAGAAGTTTGTTCCGCGGTACTTTCGATAAAAATAGAAAAATCTACTTTTCCTCTTTCCAGTTTTAGTGCGATTTGGTTGCGTAAACCCAATTCCATTTCGCGGTACAGCGAAGGCATTCTCACATTCAAATCCAAACCTTTACTGTTTAAGGATTTTGCTTCTACCGTGATTTTTTTGGTTGGTAATTGCAAAGTCGCTTTACCAAAACCCGTCATTGATTGTATCATATAATTTTCTAAAAGAGGTCAAAGATAATAAAAAAGTGTTCAGTGGTCCGTTTTTAGTATTCAGTGACTTGGTTTAAGTAAATGTTTTTAGTAATCAGTTTTTAATTTTTGAATTTATATAACAAGCCGAATGAACAATATAAAAGACTATAATCTGCGATTTGGGCGCTGAACACTAATAGCTGATTACTGAACACTCTTTTTCTGCGTCACCAAATAAACGCCTACAAATATCAAAATTGCCGAACCAATTTTCACCAAACTCAATTCGTCTTTTCCCAAGCTTATCGCAAAAATTGTTGCGAATAGCGGTTGTAAATAAATAAAGACGGCAACCGTGGTTGGTTTTAATTCTTTCATCGAAAGCAAATTCAGTAAATAGGTCAGGAATGTCGAAAAAATCACTACAAATCCTATTTTCCAGCAAATATCCATTGGAACCAAAGCCCATTCAACAGTTTGAAATTGGCTCCAGCCAAAAGGCAAAACCATAATAAAACCGAACAAATAAATCCATTTTACAAACGTAAAGGCATTGTACTTGTCCATTAATTTCTTGACAATTATCAGATAAAAACCATAGGAAATGGCATTAACCAAAACCAGAAAATTTCCCAATCCGGCATTTGTGGCGCTACCGATGGATTTTCCGTACAGAATTAGAAAAGCAGTTCCTATTAGACCAAGGATAATCCCGAAAATCATTCGTTTTTGCATGCGTTCCTTCATAATCAATGCCGAAAGGGTCAAAACAATCATCGGTGTTGAAACCATAATCACCGCAGCACTAATGGGAGAAGTAAGGCTTAATCCTTTGAAAAATGTAAGCATATTGAAAGCCACGCCAAAGAAAGCCGCTGCAATAATTCGAGGAAAATCATTGAACGCAATTTTCTCTTTTGGCATAAAAAGCCAAGCCAGCCAAAATAAAATCATCGAACCGCCCACGCGCAACAAGATAAAACCATAGGCGTCAATGTACAATGGCATGACATCTTTGGCAATGGTAAACGTAACGCCGTAAATCAAGGAAACAATGGTGGCGCCAATAAGTGCGAGATTTCTTTTAGACATTTGCAAAAGCAAGCATTACCTGATGCATGTTTTGTTGTGTGTTACCAATGTAAATCTTGTCTTTGATAATAAAAACAGGACGACTCAAAAACGTATAATGTTCCAGAATGTATTTCTTGTAATCGTCTTCAGTTAACGATTTATTCTTTAAATCCATCGATTTGTACAACTGTGCTTTTTTGCTGAAAAGAGCTTCGTAACTTCCGGAAAGCTCGCGCATTTGCTCCAATTCTGCTACAGTAATTGGGTCTTGTTTGATGTCGTGAAACTTCAAGTTATGATCTTTCGGTAATGATTTTATAATTTTTCTGCAGGTATCGCAAGAAGCGAGATAATATATTTTGTCCATGTAAATAGCGATTTCTTTGTGCAAAGAAAAATCATTTGATACGGAAAATGATTATTTTTATCAAAAAAATAAAAAAATGCATCAAACATTCGATGTTGCCAAAGCGAGTAGAAAAGTGTTGTCCCAATTTCTGGAAAATTATACTTTGGAACAATTGAATAAAATGGCTCCGGGATTTAATAATAATTTGATTTGGAATATCGCTCACATTGTGGTTACACAACAAAGGTTGGTCTATAAATTTTCGGGAGTGCCTATGATTATATCAGACGAGTTGTTCGATAAATACAAAGGAGGAACCAAGCCGATTCAAGATGTTACTCAGGCTGAGGTTGGAGAAATTCGGTCGTTGCTTTTTGAAACAATCAATCAAACCGAAGTTGATTTTAATAATGAAATTTTTAAAAATTATCAGGAATATACCACTTCAATAGGCTTAAACATTAAGAATATTGAAGATGCTTTATCTTTTAATAACTATCATGAGGCATTACACATGGGAGTGATTATGAGTATCAGAAAGTTTATTTAAGTCAAAAAAATAATTGTTTTATAAAAAAAATAGAAAAATGCATCAAACATTCAGCGTTACCGAAAACAGTAGAAATACATTATCAAAATTTTTACAAGGATATACATTAGAGCAACTCAACACAATTCCGGAAGGCTATAACAATAATCTGATTTGGAATATTGGGCATATTGTTGTGGTTCAGCAAATGTTGGTTTACAAATTGTCAGGTTTGCCTATGATGATTTCAGATGAAATGGTCGAGAAATATAAAAGAGGAACCAAGCCGGAACAAGACGTAACGCAGGCTGATGTAGATGAAATTCAATCCTTTCTTTTTGAAACCATCAATCAAACCAAAGTGGATTTAGAGAACAAAGTGTTCAAAAATTTCCAGGAATTCACCACCATGACCGGTTTTACGATAAAAACTGCCGAAGATGCAATGGCTTTCAATTACTATCACGAAGCACTTCATACTGGAATCATGATGAGTATCCGAAAGTTTATTTAACAGCCAAATAATCGTTTACTTCTTTATAAGGCAACAATAATTCTTTTGGGCCATCAGCATACGATGCGGCTTCATAGGAATTGTAATAAAGAAGCAATCCTTTATCGGTAAAGAAAATATTTTGGGGAAGATTGAATTTCTCGTCTTCAAACATCAATCCGGTTGTATTGATTGATTTGTTTGCAGGGATTTTATATTTGGCTCTGAATTTTTTTTCGGCGAAAGCCTTGAAAGTCTCTTTGTCATTGAACAATTCCTCATTTGAAATGGATTTTCCGGTAGTGGGGTCAAAAAGCAATGAACGCAATCCTTGATATCCGTGAGCGCCACCCGTATAGGTGTAATGGTTGATTTCTATATTCAAAACACTTTCGGACTGGTGTTTTACACTTCCTTTAATTTCAGCTTCCCAGCCAAAGGTGTCATTCGGAAAATCTTTTTGGAGTTTCTCATAGGAATCAATAAATGAGGCTAACAATCCATTATAATCTGTTGATGTATATGGTTTTTCGCCAAAATAAATAATCTCTTTCAATACTGAAAACACTTTTTTGTTGATGCTGTCCGCTACAATAGGGTCGTTTTTCGCAACAGGTATTTTTACAGTTATTTCAGGGCAATTTTCGTTGCATGGTAAAGTTGTTTTTTTCTGAAAAGATTGGTCTTTAAAAGCCAATTCGTTCGAACAACCTGTTATTAAAAAAAGGAATAAAGTATAAATTAGGAAGTGCTTCATATCAAAATTGTTAATTAAATACAAAGGTACCTACTTGTGCTTGGTTAAAATAAATTAAAAGGTAAATTTGTGAAGATATTTAGCATTTTAAAATTAAAAGATATGAAATTCAATACGAAGGTTATTCACGGAGGTCAGCATCATGATCCAAGTACGGGAGCAGTTATGCCGCCAGTATATCAAACGTCAACATTTGTACAAACTAGCCCTGGGCAACCTATAAATCCAGATTATGAGTACAGTAGGGCTGCAAATCCTACCAGAAGCGCACTTGAAAATGCATTAGCAAGTATTGAAAATGGAACACGAGGATTGGCTTTTTCGTCAGGATTAGCAGCTACAGATTGTGTTTTACGTTCTTTTAAGGCTGGTGACGAAATCATTTCCATGGATGATTTGTATGGTGGAACCTATAGAATGTTTACCCGTATTTATAAAAATTCCGGAATAAAATTCCATTTTGTGGATATGAATGACATTGAGAAATTCAAGTCATTAATCAACGAAAACACGAAACTGGTCTGGGTAGAAACACCAACGAATCCTTTGATGAAATTGGCCGATATTCAAGAAATTGCAAAAATCACCAAGGAAAAGAAAATTCTTTTTGCTGTTGACAATACTTTTGCAACGCCTTATTTGCAAAAACCATTAGACCTGGGAGCAGATATCGTAATGCATTCTGCAACTAAATATTTGGGAGGCCATTCTGATGTTATTGCCGGCGCTTTGATTGTAAAAGATGAAGCACTTGGAGAACAATTGCATTTTCAACAATTTGCGACTGGAGCAACATTGGGGCCAATGGACAGTTTCTTGGTATTAAGAGGAATTAAAACCTTGCATTTGCGTGTCGAAAGACATTGTGAAAATGGAGGAAAAGTAGTGGAGTTTTTGAACAGTCATCCAAAAGTTAAAACAGTATATTATCCAGGCTTGCCAAGCCATCCGTATCATGAAATTGCCAAAAAGCAAATGAGTGGTTTTGGAGGAATGGTTTCATTTACTTTTGTTTCCGGACAAAAAGAAGATGCAATTGATTTTCTGGAGAAACTAAACGTTTTCACACTTGCTGAATCTTTAGGCGGTGTGGAATCACTAGCGAATCATCCCGCTTTGATGACGCATGCCTCCATTCCGGAAGACAAACGAAAGGAAGTTGGGATTACAGATGATCTAGTTCGATTAAGTGTAGGTATAGAAGATGCTGAGGATTTGATCGAAGACTTGAAACAAGCGTTAGCATAAATTAATAAAAACAAAACCCCCAATTCTAAATTTCAGAATTGGGGGTTTTTGCTTTTTATAATAATTGTATTTCTACTATTGTAAGTAATAAATATAACCCACATTGAGCCAAACCAACCAGTCATTTGCCTTGTTTTCTTTGTAAAGTTCCGGATTAGGATTTAAACCATCTACCCAATTGGAGAAAAAATATTGAAATCTTAAATCAATCATTAAATCTTGTAAAGGAGTTAGTTTATAACGAGTTCCCACACTGGAAACAATGGACCAAACGGTTCCTCCTTCGGTTGAAAACCCATAAGGACGCCCGTCTGTTGGAGTCAAATATTTAGGAAATGTAGTCAAAGGAGTTCCTAATGGACCCAAGGTTGATGAGGCTTCGGCATTGTAATAACTGAATTGTCCACCAAGACTGATAAATGGTCCAAAACTTCCTGTTCTTGCAGTGAAATCACGAATACTCCACGGGAAATATTCCAGCTGCATTCCTATATTAGTTACTGCGGTACTCCCAGTCATTGCTTTCAATTGCTCTTTTCCTCGCGAAGGTTTGCCTTCAACCCATTGTCCAAAATGTTCTAATTCGGTTTTATTATAAGAAAGTTCTGATCTTAATTTAAAATGGTCATTAAAATAAGTTTCAGGCGTATAACAGTTACATTCTGCTTTATAAGAAAAGTTGAGATAGTGAATAATTCCGATACCAATTCCCGTATTCCCCGAGTTTGTTGAAAGATCATAACGTTCCCCATAGTCAGATTGAAAGGCAACGGGCCCTGCTATTACTCCTATCTCATGTGAAAATCCGCCGAATTGTGCGTTTGCATCATACGAAAATCCATAACAGATTAATAAAAAGAGGATTGTTTGTTTGACCATTAGTGGTTGCTTTTCTAATCTTGACAAATATATAAAAACATCATACATGGCTATTATAAAAATGAAATTAAAATAAGCAGACAAATTCTTATTTAGTTACGAAAGTCCTAGTCATTTGGTTTAAATGAGTGTATCATAAACACAATTGTTTGAAAATGGGTAATAAAAAGATAATTCTATTTAGAAATCGAAAAAAACAGAGTCTGAATATTTTTATAAAATGTATCTTTGTGAATTATAACGAAATCGTTTTCTTAATTAAATTATTTATAATCTATGTTACTAAAAATAAATGATTTTATGGCTCAAGTTGAGGCCAAAAATCCAAATGAACCTGAATTTATTCAAGCTGTTAGGGAATTTGCAGAGACTGTAATTCCATTTATTGCAGAGCAAAAAAAATACGACGGAAAAAATTTGCTTCTCAGAATAGCTGAACCTGAGCGTTCTATTATATTTCGTGTCCCTTGGGTAGACGATAAAGGAGAAATTCAAGTAAATAGGGGTTTTAGAATTCAGATGAATTCAGCAATTGGACCTTACAAAGGTGGAATTCGTTTTCATCATACAGTAAATTTATCAGTGCTTAAATTTCTAGCTTTTGAACAAGTATTCAAAAACAGTTTGACTACTTTGCCAATGGGTGGAGGAAAAGGAGGATCTGATTTTGATCCACAAGGAAAATCTGATGGGGAAGTGATGCGTTTTTGTCAGTCTTTCATGACTGAATTGTGCAGACACATCGGGCCGCAATTAGACGTTCCTGCTGGGGATATCGGAGTTGGAGCCAGAGAGATCGGGTATTTATTTGGTCAATACAAGAGAATAAAAAATGAGTTTACCGGAGTTTTAACCGGAAAAGGATTGGCTTATGGTGGTTCTTTAATCAGACCGGAAGCAACAGGTTACGGAGTGGTTTATTTTGCAGAACAAATGCTGAATACTATTGGTCAAAACATCAAAGGAAAAAGAGTCTCTATTTCTGGATTTGGTAACGTTGCTTGGGGAGTAGCTTTAAAAGTAAATGATCTTGGAGGAAAAGTAGTTACTATTTCTGGTCCTGATGGTTATATTTATGATGAAGAAGGAATCTCTGGAGATAAAATTGAATTTATGCTTGAAATGAGAGCCAGAGGAGATAATAAAGCCGAAGCTTATTTAGAAAAATATCCAAATGCAGTTTTCCACAAAGGGAAAAGTGTATGGGAAGTAAAAGTGGATGTTGCTATACCTTGTGCTACTCAAAATGAGTTGAACGAGGAAGATGCTAAACACTTAATTGCAAATGGTGTTATTTGTGTAACTGAAGCGGCGAATATGCCTTGTACTTTAGAAGCTATCAAACTGTTCTTGAAGGCTAAAGTGCTTTTTGCTCCAGGTAAAGCAGCAAATGCAGGTGGCGTTGCAGCTTCAGGATTAGAGATGACACAAAACTCTATTCGTTTAAACTGGACCAGTGAAGAAGTGGACTCCAGATTAAAAGAAATCATGGTTGGAATACACAATCAATGTAAAAAATACGGTACTGACAAAGAAGGATATGTGAACTATGTAAAAGGTGCAAACATTGCCGGATTTGTAAAAGTAGCTGATGCTATGCTTGCTCAAGGAGTGGTATAATATTGTTTTGATTAAGGAATTTTGATACTTTATATTTAAGATTTTTGATTAACGATTTTTGATTTCAGATTTGCAAAAAGATGGAATTATTTAAAAATTTAATTTTTATAATAAAATGGGTCGTTAATTTTAAAATAAATCTGAAATTAAAAATCGTTAATCATCATTCAAAAATCTCTTATTTAAAAGCCTTTCACTATCCTGAGCTTCGGGATCGGATGAAAGGCTTTTTTTTGCGTAACAAAATGCTAAGACTTTCGTTTGTTCTATATTTGTAAACCAATATTGATGCAAATAATGAAAAAGAGCGGTTTATATTTTTTGCTTTTACTTTTTATTCAAATGGGTTTTGCCCAAAGTAACTTGTCGTGGCAAGGGTATTTCTCTTACAATGAAATTAAAGATATCTCAGAATCTGCAACGGCTGTCTTTGCTGCTTCCGAAAATGCTCTGTTTTCAAAAAACGTATCTACAAACGTAATTAAAACAACGAATACCATTGACGGGCTTTCCGGACAGACTATTTCATCGGTATACCACAGTGCAACATTCAATAAAACAATTGTAGGGTACGAAAACGGACTGATAATAGTGATTAATGAAGCTGATGGAACGATGCTGAATGTAGTCGATATTATCAATAAGCAACTTTCTCCAAATATAAAAAAAATCAATCACTTCATGGAATTTGAAGGCGTTGCCTATGTTTCCTGTGATTTTGGAATTGTTCAATTTAATCTGGCTACCATGCAATTTGGGGACACTTATTTTATTGGTGACAACGGAGCCGAAATCATAGTAAACCAAACAGCACTCTTTAATGGATTTATTTATGCAGCCACAAATAACGGAATAAGAAGAGCCAATATTTCCAATAAAAACTTAATCGATTACAATCAATGGGAAACAATCGCAACTGGAAATTGGTTAAGCATTGTAACTTTTGGAACGGATTTGTATGCCATTAATGCTGCGGGATACATTCATAAATTTAATTCTGTTTCCAATTCCTTTACAGGATTTATTGCCCTTTCTCAACCTTCATTGGACATGAGAGCAACAGCAGGTTATGTAATAGTGACTACTCTAAACAGTATTTATATTTACAACAATCAGATGGCTTTGGTGCGTCAAATAAATACAAATCAAATCACGGACAGTACTCCGAGTTTTACGTCTGCAACAATAATTGGGGATGCTATTTTCATTGGAACAAAAGAAAATGGATTGATTACAGCTTCACTTTCTTCGGGAGTAACTTTCGAAAATATAACGCCTATCGGCCCTTCTCGGAACAATATATTTGCGCTTGACGCCACGACAAGTGCGCTCTGGACGGTTTACGGAGATTATTCGGCAGATTATAATCCGTACCCATTAGACAGTTACGGTATCAGTAAATTTAGTGGAACTGGATGGCTGAATATTCCGTATGAAGAAGTTTTAGGAGCACAATCGATGACCAGAATTACGGTAAATCCAAGCAATGAAAACGAAGTATATGCGAGTTCTTTTTTTTCGGGTTTGCTAAAAATAGAAAATGACATACCAAAAATTTTGTACAATCAAACCAATAGTGGTCTTGAATCTTTGACCTTTGTGGGCCCTAATTATATAGATATAAGGGTTAACGGAAAGGCATTTGATAAATCAGGAAATCTTTGGGTCACCACCAGCCGAATAAAAAATGGATT
Organism: Flavobacterium sp. GT3P67; assembly: GCF_004349155.1. Lineage (NCBI taxonomy): Bacteria > Pseudomonadati > Bacteroidota > Flavobacteriia > Flavobacteriales > Flavobacteriaceae > Flavobacterium > Flavobacterium sp. GT3P67. Next base: position 408,352 of record NZ_SMLF01000001.1, on the reverse strand, counting down.
GAAAGTATTTAAATCTAATGGTCAATGGCAAAGTTATGCTATGGATAATATTCTTGATTCGGCTATTGACAATAATTTTGGAACAATAGCTATTGATAAAAATGGAACTAAATGGCTTTCTACCAGTGAAGATGGGGTTATTGGTTTTAATGAAAGTAACAATGTCTTCAAAAAAATAACAACTGGACCAGATACCGGGAATTTGCCTATTTCAAATGTAAGGACACTTGCTGTGGACGCCAGAAACCAACTTTGGATAGGGACCACAAAAGGATTGCGGGTTTTGCCGAATGTTGGCAGTTTTCAAACGGAAGACCAGATGACAACGAACCCCATAGTTATTTTAGACGATAATCTGGCGCAAGAGTTATTATACGAGCAATTTATTACTGATATTGCTGTTGATGGAGCCAATAATAAATGGATTGGCACCGCCGATTCGGGTTTGTTTTTGGTCTCGCCAAACGGTCAGGAAACCAAGTATCATTTTACGATAAATAATTCGCCGTTGCCCAGCAATGCTATCAATGACATTGATATCAATAGCGCTACGGGCGAAGTTTTTATAGCTACTGCCAAAGGTTTAATTTCTTTCAAAGGAACTGCTACTGCGCCAAATGACAATCTAAGCAATGCGTATGTGTATCCGAATCCAGTGCGCCCGGAATACCAAGGAACCGTTAAAATTGCGGGATTATTAGATAAGGCGAACATCAAAATCACCGATATCGAAGGGAATCTGGTTTATGAAACCACTTCCGAAGGCGGAACAATAGAATGGGATACTACCGCTTTTGGGAAACACAAAGTGGCTTCGGGAGTTTATATGATTTTTATTTCGGCACAAGACGGAGTGGAAACGAAAGTTAAAAAAGTAATGATAATCAGGTAAATTACGAATTCCAAATTACGAATTCCAAATCGTAATTTCGTAATTAATAATTCGTAATTAATATGCTCGTAAAAACCAAAGCCATTGTCCTTTCAACCTTAAAATTCCAGGAAAAAAGCTTGATTGTGAAATGCTTTACGCTTTCTCATGGTTTGAAATCGTACTTCGTTCGGGATGCTTTTTCGAGCCGAAAAGCCAATCAGAAAATCGCCTATTTTCAACCGTTGACTATTCTCGAAATTGAAGCGGTTCATAAAAACAAAGGCACTTTAGAAAATTTCAAGGAAATAAAAATCGCTTCTCCTTTTCATTCCATCCATTCGGACATTTATAAAAGCACGATTGTGATGTTTGTTTCAGAAATGCTGCATCATTCCATTCATGAAGAAGAAACGAACGAACATCTTTTCATCTTTTTAGAAACTGCCTTGCACTGGTTGGACAACCATGATGAAATTGCTAATTTTCATTTAATTTTATTATTGGAAACCACAAAATATTTGGGTTTTTATCCTGATGTTTCTAATATGGATATGCCTTTTTTCGAAATGAACGAAGGTGTTTTTACCCCTTTTAATGCCATCAGTTCGCTCACGGAACATGAAAGTAATTTGTTCAAAAAACTGATTGATTTAAAATTCGATAACAATCAAAAAACATTCCACGTCATTGAAAGACAAATAGTTTTAAGAATACTTATCGACTACTACAGTTTTCATTTGGATGGCTTTAAAAAACCAAAATCATTAGACGTTTTGAAAGAAGTTTTCTCTTGATTTATTTAGTTTAAATCGTCAGATAATCAAGAATCCATTGCAGTTTTTTATTTTTCTGATTTAAATTAATAATGCTATTCAAAGAATTTATTTTTTTAAAATTAGCGAATAATTATTTACTATATTTGATATAATTATTTATTTGAACTTTCAACCTACTGAAAACCATTATTTTGACTGCCACATATCTCTTTTTGGTAACCCTACAAATATATTGTCAGCTAAATTTTAAAACGCTATATCTCAAAAAATAATTTATTAGGACAAAAAATCTTGAACTTTTTATTCTATTGAATTTATCTGGAGATTGTATTTCTATCATTAAATTTAAAATACATAAAATGAAATCAAAATTAAAAAAAGCAGGAACATTATTGTTAGCAATTGCTTTTTCTAGTGAGGCGTCTGCACAAACAAAAGATGCTTCACAAGATCCAAACATCGAAAGCAATATCAGAGGTTTTTTGAAGGTTCTTAATTCAGGAACTGGCAAGCCTATAGAACAATTGCCACCTAAAGAAGGCAGGGCCGTACTGAGTGACGCACAATCAGCTGTGAAAGTTGATATGTCAGGTATAATTATTACAGAGAAAATGATTGCTACCGATGGACAAAACATTAAATTAAACATCGTCAAACCTGAAAATGCAAAAGGCATATTGCCAGTATTTATGTTCTTTCATGGTGGAGGCTGGGTTCTTGGAGATTTTCCTACTCACCAACGAATGGTTAGAGATTTAGTCGTAGAATCGGGTGTGGCAGCGGTTTTTGTTAACTATTCGCCGTCTCCCGAAGCGCATTACCCGGTTGCGATCAACCAAGCCTATAATGCTACAAAATGGGTAGCTGATCATGGGGAAGAAATTGGAGTTGATGGGAAACGAATGGCGGTTGCGGGAAACAGCGTAGGAGGAAACATGGCTACCGTTGTTGCATTGATGGCTAAAGAAAAAAAAGGACCAAACATTAAATTGCAGGTTTTATTTTGGCCAGTTACCGATGCTAATTTTGAAACTGAATCCTATAACTTGTTTGCCAAAGATCGTTTTCTGACTAAAAATTTAATGATGTGGATGTGGGATAATTATACAACTGACCCGAAACAACGTAAAGAAATTTACGCTTCACCTTTGCAGGCTACAAGCAGTCAGCTGAAAGGATTACCGCCAGCATTGGTATTAACTGCGCAAAATGATATTTTAAGAGATGAAGGGGAAGCTTATGCCCGTAAATTAGATGAAGCAGGAGTAAAAGTTACTGCAACTCGTTATAATGGAATGATTCACGATTGGGGTTTGTTAAATGCATTAAGTACAATTCCCGGAACTAAATCAGCTTTGTTACAAGCCGCTTCTGAATTAAAAAAAGCACTTAAATAAATCTTGATTTTGTAACGATAACTAAATGTAAGTTTTATAAAAAAGTATCCTGGATCTAAAATTCAGGATACTTTTTTTATTAATCAAAATAGAAATCTTTCTTAAGAAAATTAATTTGGACTTAAACAAGCTTTTACTGTCATTTTACTTGGTTTGTGCGATTCACTTTAATTTTATTCTGCACAAACTCCATAAGAGGGTTTCAATACGCTCGCTAACACAAAAACTCATAACTCATAACTCATAACTCATAACTATTTATTACTTTCGCACTTCGATTTAGAAAAGGATAAAATGAGCACAAAATTTACTGAATACAAAGGACTTGACTTACCAACGGTAGCGTCAGAAGTACTTGATTTTTGGAAGAAAGAAAATATATTTGAGAAAAGCGTAACCACTCGTGAAGGAAACCCACCATTCGTGTTTTTTGAAGGTCCTCCTTCGGCAAATGGATTGCCTGGAATTCACCACGTAATGGCGCGTGCGATTAAGGATATTTTTTGCAGATATAAAACTCAAAAAGGGTTTCAGGTAAAACGTAAAGCGGGCTGGGATACTCATGGTTTGCCTGTGGAATTAGGTACCGAAAAAGAATTAGGCATTACCAAAGAAGATATTGGAAAAACCATTTCCATCGAAGAATATAACGAAGCGTGTAAAAAAACCGTGATGCGTTATACAGACGTATGGAATGATTTGACCGAAAAAATGGGCTATTGGGTTGATATGGAAGATCCATATGTGACATATAAGTCTAAATATATGGAAACGGTTTGGTGGATTTTGAAACAAATCTACAACAAGGATTTGATGTACAAAGGCTACACAATCCAACCGTATTCTCCAAAAGCAGGAACAGGATTGTCTTCTCATGAAGTGAACCAGCCGGGAAGTTATAGAGATGTAACGGACACGACGGTTGTGGCACAGTTTAAAGTGATTGATGCACACAAAGAATTGTTGTTCTCTAGGTTTTATGATTATATCACTTCAAAAAACTTACAGCATTACAAGCTAGAAGCGTTAGATTTAGACGAAATCTATTTCTTGGCTTGGACAACAACGCCTTGGACATTGCCAAGTAATACTGCCTTGACTGTAGGTCCAAAAATCGATTACGCATTAGTAAAAACATTTAATCAATATACTTTCCGTCCGGCAACATTGATTTTGGCTAAGAATTTAGTTGGAAAACAATTCGGAAAAGGTTTCTTCGAAAGTGCTGAACCAGCTGATTTTGAAAATTTCAAAGAAGGCGATAAGAAAATTCCGTATCAGGTTTTGGCTGAATGTAAAGGTTCGGATTTGGTTGATATACGTTACGAGCAATTATTGCCATTTGTTCTGCCATACCAAAATCCGGAAAATGCTTTCAGGGTAATTTCGGGAGATTTTGTAACCACCGAAGACGGAACAGGAATTGTGCATACGGCGCCAACATTTGGTGCTGATGATGCAAAAGTTGCCAAAGAAGCAACTCCTGAAGTTCCGCCGATGTTAGTTTTGGATGAAAATGGAACTCCAGTTCCGTTAGTAGATTTACAGGGAAAATTCACGTCTCACATGGGTGAATATGCCGGCAAATATGTGAAAAATGAATATTATAACGATGGGGAAGCGCCGGAACGTTCTGTAGATGTTGAAATCGCCATTCGATTAAAAGAAGAAAACAAAGCGTTCAAAGTTGAGAAATACGTACACAGTTATCCGCATTGCTGGAGAACCGACAAGCCTATTTTATATTATCCTTTAGATTCCTGGTTCATAAAAATTACGGATGTTAGAGACAGAATGTTTGACTTAAACGAGACGATTAATTGGAAGCCAAAAGCTACCGGAGAAGGCCGTTTCGGAAATTGGTTAAAAAACGCCAACGACTGGAATTTATCACGTTCTCGTTATTGGGGAATTCCATTGCCAATCTGGAGAACTGAGGAAGGAACGGAAGAGATTCTAATTGGTTCTGTAGAAGAATTATACAACGAAATTGAAAAATCTATCGCTGCAGGTTTCCAAAAAGAAAATCCTTTCAAAGGGTTCGAAATTGGAAATATGGGGGAAGCCAATTATGATTTAGTTGATTTACATAAAAATGTAGTTGATGAAATTACTTTGGTTTCTGCTTCGGGAAAACCGATGAAACGGGAAGCTGATTTGATTGACGTTTGGTTTGATTCGGGTTCCATGCCGTATGCGCAATGGCATTATCCTTTTGAAAACAAAGATAAAATTGACCAAAATAAAGATTTTCCAGCGGATTTCATTGCCGAAGGAGTCGATCAAACGCGTGGTTGGTTTTATACCTTGCACGCTATTGGGACCTTAGTTTTCGATAAAGTAGCCTATAAAAATGTAGTTTCTAACGGATTGGTTTTAGACAAAAATGGACAAAAAATGTCCAAACGTTTAGGGAATGCAGCAGATCCATTCGAAACATTAAAAGAATACGGCCCTGATGCCACGCGTTGGTATATGATTTCGAATGCGAATCCTTGGGACAACCTGAAATTTGACTTAGAAGGAATCGCTGAGGTACGCAGAAAATTCTTTGGAACATTATACAACACGTATTCGTTCTTTAGTTTATATGCGAATATTGACGGTTTCAAATTTGAAGAAGCGGAGATACCATTAAAGGAAAGACCGGAAATTGACCAATGGATCATGTCAGAATTGAACACTTTGATAAAAGAAGTGGATAGTTTTTATGCGGATTATGAACCAACGAAAGCAGCTCGTGCAATCTCAGAATTTGTACAGGAAAACTTAAGTAACTGGTACGTTCGTTTGTGCAGAAGACGTTTCTGGAAAGGGGAATATGCACAGGACAAAATCGCTGCGTATCAGACCTTATATACGTGTTTGTTAACTATAAGTAAACTAGGCGCGCCTATTGCTCCTTTCTTTATGGACAAACTTTACAGAGACTTAACTTTAGCAACACAGTCAGAAAAATATGACAGTGTACATTTGGCGGAGTTTCCAATTTCGGTTGAAAACTATGTTAATAAAATGTTAGAGAGTAAAATGCAGAAAGCACAGACCATTTCATCATTGGTTTTATCACTCCGAAAAAAGGAAATGATAAAGGTACGCCAACCGTTGCAAAAGGTAATGATTCCAGTACTTGACGACAATCAAAGGGCTGAAATTGAAGCTGTTTCTGACCTTATAAAAGCAGAGGTAAACGTGAAAGAAATCGTACTTTTGGACGATGCTTCCGGTGTTTTGGTGAAACAAATTAAGCCTAATTTTAAGGTGCTCGGGCCACGTTTTGGAAAGGATATGGGCTTGATTTCTAAGGAAATACAAGGGTTTTCAAAAGAGCAAATCAGTCAATTGGACAAGGACGGAAGTCTAAATATTGTTATTGCAGGAAATGACGTAATTTTAACTCTAGAAGATGTAGAGATAACATCACAGGATATTGAAGGTTGGTTAGTAGCCAACTCTAACGGAATAACGGTTGCGCTTGACATAACAATTTCTGAAGAATTAAAACAAGAAGGAATTTCCAGAGAATTGGTAAACAGAATTCAGAATATCCGTAAAGATTCAGGATTTGAAGTTACCGATAAAATTAAAGTTCAATTGAAAAGAAATGGAATTCTAGAAGAGGCGATTCTTAAAAACGAAGCGTATATAAAATCGGAAACATTAACTAGCGATTTGGTTTTTGTAGACGAAATAGAAAACGGTACAGAAATTGAATTTGACGATATAAAAACAATGATATTAATTTCAAAATAATACAAAAATGGTAAATGAAGCTACAAAATACTCAGAAGCTGATTTAGCAGAGTTCAAAGAGATAATCCTTAGCAAAATTCATAAAGCACAAGCAGATTTAGATTTGATAAAAAGTGCCTATATGAATGATTTAAATAACGGAACTGACGATACTTCTCCAACATTTAAAGCTTTTGAAGAAGGAAGCGAAACGATGTCTAAAGAAGCTAACTCTCAACTGGCGATACGTCAGGAGAAGTTTATTCGTGATTTGAAAAATGCACTCTTCCGTGTAGAAAATAAAACATACGGAGTTTGTAAAGTTACAGGCAAATTAATTGGGAAAGAAAGATTAAAAATCGTTCCTCATGCAACAATGAGTATCGAAGCAAAGAACTTGCAACGATAAACATCCTGTTAAACAATATTTAACGCTCCGTTGGGAGCGTTTTTTTTGATTAAATTGTTATTTTTGCGCCATTAAAATTTATAAAATGTCATTACGAAAAGCGTATCTCCTTATTTTTATCTTATTACTTGTTGATCAAGTTTCTAAAATTTATATTAAAACTAATTTTATTTTAGGAGAAGAAGTTGAAGTATTTAAATGGTTCAAAATCCTGTTCATTGAAAATGAGGGAATGGCTTGGGGAGTTCAAATTCCTGGAGCTCATGGAAAATTATTTTTAACTCTTTTTAGAATTGCAGCTGTTGGTGGTATTGGATATTGGTTGTGGGATTCAGTCAAAAAAAAGAGTTCAGATTATTTAATTGTTGCGATTTCATTAATTCTTGTTGGAGCTTTCGGGAACATTATCGATTCTGTTTTTTACGGAGTTGTTTTTGATGACAGTCACCAACAATTAGCTACTTTATTTTCAGATCAACCTTATGGAACATGGTTTCACGGAAAAGTAGTTGATATGTTTTATTTTCCTTTTTGGCATGGAAATTTGCCAAGTTGGTTACCAATTTGGGGCGGAAAAGAGTTTACTTTTTTCAATGCTATTTTCAACGTTGCTGATATGGCGATTTCTACAGGAGTTGGAATTTTGATTTTTTTCAATAAAAAAGCATTTCATCATCATCATTAGATTGAAAGCTTTCATAAAATAAAAAAAGACCTATTTCATGATTTGAATAGGTCTTTTTCTTTTATTAATTTTTATTTTGTCCTGGTGCGTAGCGTTTAGCACTTTTCCCTCCATATATTTTTTTAGCTTGACCCGGTGGGAGTTTCTTAGCTTTATAGGTAGATCTGCTGGTTCCGGTGTGAATGCTACAGTTTGAAAATGAAACTGCAAATAGAATAACCATAACGCTTACGGCAAATCTTGAATTTTTAAATGTTCTCATAACTTAATTAGATTGTATCTGCTGCGAAAATACAAAATCAAAATTAAAAACAGTGAATTTCATTCGGTGTCACACAATAATCCACTTTTACATAGGCTTCGTAAACAATAGGGGTATGATTCACATTTATTATGTAACAGTCTTTGGTGCTTTAACTTTGTGCTCAAACTTTCTGTAAGGATCTGTCATGACTGCCAGAACTGCTCAGATATACATGAATTTCTCTCGTTACCATAAAACGAATTTACAAATCGGCCTACAAACGAGAGCAGGTAAAACAAGTCAAGAAATAAAAAACCTCGCTATTTGCGAGGTTTTTTTATGTTTCATAAAGTTGCTACATTGTCCCCTACTTTATATGTATGGTTTTTATTTTGTGATAGTTACAGTTAAACGCGATTGGAAATCAGAGTTGAAGCCATAAAGACCAGCATACCAAGTTCCTGATGGAGGATTAAGAATGGTACAACTTTTAATTTCCCGGTTTGGCGTATGGCTTATGTAATCGGCAGTCCAAGTATATTTAGGTAGGTAAGTGGGTGGTTTGGGACCAGCTACGATAGGCGCAGCACCTCTTCTTACAAATAAATCTGCCAAATTTCGATAATTGTTTGTAGGTTCATTTGTTTTAACTGTCATACTCTTAACACCTGAAGGGACTGTAAATGGTACAACTTTTAGCTGATAGGCACTTCCAGTTACATCTACATCAATTAATTTAGTTTCTCCTGTAGTTGTACCAGATCCGCCTGTGCCGCCAGTTCCACCGGTACCACTACCAATAGATACAGCTACGTTATTAACAGAGAGACTTGGAGTATTATTCTGCACAACTATTTTTACTACGTTTGATGTTTTATTAAACATGGATTTAGAAATAGTACCAGAATATGAATTGGTAACTATATCCCATCTACTGCCAGTTAATGTGTATCTTTTCTTAGTATAAGATACAGAAACGCTTGTAGGCAATGTCATCTTGGTTTCAGAGCTTGAAACAAGTTTGTTGTTAATCACAATATCAGTTATAATATTATAATTGCTACTTGTTTTATTTAAGTCTTCCGAAAGCGCCGTAATTCCTAACATGTCATCAATTGCAGCATCAATATCTTTATTCAGACTATCTATTTCTTCGCAAGAAGAAAAACAGAAAATTGAAATTAGGGAAATAATCCAAATTTTTTTTTGTGAGATTTTACTTTTCATAGCTTAAGTTTTTTTACTTTTCAAAAGTATAGAAACTTTAAATCTGTTCAAATACCTACAAATGGGTATTTTTTATTTAGTAATGAAGATGAAGCGTTAGATTTTATCAGTTGCGAAAGCACAAATTCAAAATTAAAAAGAGTAAATAGAATTTGGAGTCACACAATAATCCAATTTTACATCGCCTTCAAAAATATCGGTAATCAATTCTTCTGGTTCAAAGAAAGAAAGTCCAATTTTGATTACATCCGGTTTGCATTCGGATAAAAATTTATCATAAAATCCTTTCCCGTAACCCACGCGATGTCCTTTTATGTCGAAAGCCAAAAGCGGTACAAAAACCACATCAATTTTATGTGAAGGAACTTCAATTCCATCTATAGGTTCTGGAATATTGTATTCGTTTTTCTTGATTTTGGTGTTGTCCGTCAAAAGAAAATGAACCAAATTACACGTTTTAAAATCGCATTTGGAAACAACTATTTCTTTGTCTTTTCCGGACAATATGTGCAGAATAAATTCGGTATTGATTTCCTTATGTTCCGTAATAGGAAGAAAAATATGGAAATAGGTTCTCTCCCAAATAGGAAGTGCCAGTATTTTATTGGCAATAGACAAACTCATTTCTTCTATTTCATTTTCAGAAAGTGAATTTCGTAAGGCTTTGTATTTTTGCCGTAATTCTGTTTTATTCTTCATCCTCTTCATTAGTGTTTGACATGTGATAAATAGCATCGCCTTCGTAAACAATAGGGGAATGATTGGCGTTGATCACGTAACCATCATTTGGCGCTTTAACTTTTCGCTCAAACTTTCCATACGGATCTGTTATAGTTGCTAGAATTGTTCCCTTTTGTACAAAATTACCAATAGTATTATAATCGTGCAACAATCCGGAACATTTGGCTCTTATCCAACCCGATTTTTCAATATAGATTGAAGGCGATTTTGGTTTGATAACGATATGTTTTGGATCTAACATACCAAGATGAGACAACAGGCGTTTTGCACCATTAACTCCTTCGTCAGCAACAAAATTATTAATGTCAAGTGATTTACCGCCCTCGAAAAGCAGCATTTTTACATTCATTTTTTCACTGGAACTTCGGAAAGAACCTGAAATGTTTTTGGAATACAACGTAAACGGAGCATTAAAAACATCGGCTAATATTTTTAATTGTTCATTGTTCTGGGTAAGACGAATTTGTGGCGCATTAAAACGACTGGCGCCACCAGCATGGAAATCAACGGCATATTGTACAATTGGCATTATCTCCGTTAAAATATGAAAGGCAAATCTACTGGCTAAAGAACCCGTTTTGCTGCCCGGAAAAACCCTGTTTAAATCCCTGCCGTCAGGAAATTCTCTGGATTTATTGACAAATCCATATACGTTTATGATAGGAATACAAATGATTGTACCTTTTTTTGGTCTGTTTATTTTCTTGCTGATCAATTGCCTAACGATTTCGACACCGTTAATTTCATCTCCATGAATTCCTGCGGAGAAAAGCACGACCGGGCCATCAATTTTAGAGCGTCTTACAATAACGGGGATGTTTAGTTTTGTGGTGGTGTGTAATCGGGCAATTTCGACATTGATGGTTTTGCTTTCGCCGGGAACAATGCTTTCGCCGAAAATTACGATTGGTGTGGTATTGGTTTTTATCATAGGTTCTTGAAACCATAAAAATAACGATAATAACGAATTAGAAACTAAAATTTTGATAAAAATTTCGCATGCGAGATTTCAAGAGTATTGACTTGTATTTCGGGATTATTGAGATTAACTTTGTTACATGAATCCAATAACTTTAGCCTTACAAATCCAAACCTTACCAGACGGTCCCGGCGTATATCAATATTATGATAAGGAAGGGAAAATTCTGTATGTGGGCAAAGCCAAAAACATTAAAAAAAGAGTTGCTTCCTATTTTAATAAAATTCATGATACGGCCAAAACTAATGTGCTTGTAAAAAAAATTGTCACCATAAAACACATTGTGGTTCCTACGGAAACCGATGCGCTGTTATTGGAAAATAACCTGATAAAAACATTGCTGCCGCGCTACAACGTATTGTTGCGAGATGATAAAAGTTATCCGTGGTTGTGCATAAAGAAAGAACCTTTTTCGCGCATTTTTGCGACTCGAAGAATGGTCAAAGACGGGTCGGAATATTTTGGGCCTTATACCAGTTTCAAAACCGTGAATACTATTTTAGAACTGATTAAAGAATTGTATCCGCTGCGAACCTGCAACTTTGATTTGAGTAAAAGCAATATTGAAAGCGGAAAGTTCAGGGTCTGTCTCGAATATCATATTGGCAATTGCATGGGGCCTTGTGAAGGTCATGAAACGTTAGAAAATTACCAAAAGCAAGTTGACGCGATTCGCGAAATCCTAAAAGGGAATTTCAAAGAAAGTATGAAGGATTTTAAGCGCGTCATGACCAATTTGGCCGCTGATATGCATTTTGAAGAAGCCCAAAAAATCAAAGAGAAAATAGAAGTTCTGGAAAACTACCAATCACGTTCCACAATTGTAAATCCTAAAATCACGAATATTGATGTGTTCTCGATTGTTTCGGATGAAAGCGCGGCCTATGTTAACTTTTTACAAATTTCTCACGGTTCGATTATTCGTTCGCACACGATGGAAATCAAAAAGAAACTCGACGAGACGGATGAAGAATTGCTAGAATTGGCAATTGTCGAATTGAGAGAGCGCTTTCAATTGTTGTCTCGAGAAGTTATCGTTCCGTTTCACGTTGATTTGGGTGAAAACATAAAAATTACGGTTCCACAATTGGGAGACAAAAAGCAAATATTGGATTTGTCGATTCGGAATGCTAAGTTTTACCGAATCGAACAACTAAAACAATTGCAAATTGTAGATCCTGACCGACATACCAAAAGGATTATGGCGCAAATGCAAAAAGATTTGCGTTTGCCGGTGGAGCCAAGACATATCGAATGTTTTGATAACTCAAACATTCAAGGAACTAACCCTGTTGCGGCCTGTGTGGTTTTCAAGGACGGAAAGCCAAGCAAGAAAGACTATCGCCATTTTAATATAAAAACGGTCGAAGGACCGGATGATTTTGCTTCGATGACCGAGGTGGTTTACAGAAGATATAAAAGATTGCTGGACGAAAATGAACCTTTACCACAATTAATCATTATTGACGGAGGGAAAGGACAATTATCCTCAGCATTAAAAAGTATCGATGAATTGGGTTTGCGAGGAAAAATTACGATAATCGGTATTGCCAAGAGGCTGGAAGAGTTGTTTTATCCGGGTGATTCCATTCCTTTGTATCTGGATAAAAGATCGGAAACCTTGAAGATAATCCAGCAATTGCGAAACGAGGCGCATCGTTTTGGGATCACACATCATAGAGATAAAAGGAGTAAAGCGGCACTAAATTCTTCGATAGAAAGTATTCCCGGTATTGGAGAAAAAACGATGCTGGCTTTAATTCAACATTTTAAAAGTGTTAAAAGATTGAAATTAGCCACAGAAAAAGAAATTTCAGACGTTATAGGTATGTCTAAAGCCAAAAAAATTATCGAATTTTACAAGGCTGCTAATGAATGATTAATTTAGATTATTGAATTTTGGGCAAATGATGCCTGATCGCGCCAAATTTTATTACTACCAAATTGCACCTTATGAAGAAAATCATTCTATTATTCATTGTTTTTGCAAGTCTGACTGTGTCTTCGCAAGAGCAAAAGAAACCAAAAATTGGTTTAGTTTTAAGTGGCGGCGGTGCAAAAGGATTTGCGCATATTGGAGTTTTGAAAGTATTGGAAGAAGCGGGAATCAAGATTGATTACATTGGCGGAACCAGTATGGGAGCGGTTATTGGCGGTCTTTATGCTTCAGGATATAACGCAAGTCAGATTGATTCTATTTTTCATGCAACTAATTTTGACGAACTATTAAACGATTTTATTCCAAGATCTTCCAAAAATTTTTACGAAAAAAGAAACGACGAATTGTACGCGCTCGTTTTACCGTTTAGTAAACTCAAAATAGGAATTCCGGAAGCGTTGTCAAAAGGGATGTATAATTATAATTTGTTAAACAGAATTACCAGAAACGTTAGACATATTAAAGATTTTAATCAGCTTCCAATTCCTTTTTTATGTATTGGAACTGATATAGAAACCGGAAAAGAAGTGCTGTTAAACAAAGGAAATTTGGCACAGGCTATGATTGCCAGCTCTGCATTTCCGTCTTTGTTTTCTCCTGTGGAAATTGACGGAAGGGTGCTTGTGGATGGAGGTGTCGTTAATAACTATCCAATAGAGGAAGTACGAAAATTAGGCGCGGATATTATAATAGGTGTTGATGTTCAAAATGATTTGTTAGATAGGAGCCAGCTTAAAGATGCCACGAGAATCTTGGTCCAAATTACAAATCTTCAATCCATTGAAAGGATGAAAAAAAATGTAAAAGAAACGGAGGTCTATATAAGGCCGGATGTCAAAAATTACGGAGTTGTGTCCTTCGACAAAGGAAAGGAAATTATTAGAAAAGGGGAAGAAGCCACATTCTCAGTTTATGAAAAAATAAAATTACTTGCCGATGAATCTAACCCGTATAAGAAGCCGAATCTAAAATTAACAACAGACAGCTTGCAGATTATAGACATCAATAGCAATGAATTGGATAATTATACCAAAGAATATGTAATAGGTAAATTAAGATTTAAACCAGGAGCTAAAACGTGTTATGATGATTTGTTGAAGGGAATAAATAATATCAATGCGACTCAGAATTTCAGTGCTATATCCTATTCATTAGACGCAAATGAAAACGGGGATGATTTAAATTTAACTTTAAAAGAAAATCCTACAAAAACGTATTTGAAATTTGGATTGCATTATGACAATTTATTCAAGAGTGCCGTTTTGATTAACCTGACACATAAAAAAACATTTTTTAAAAATGACAGAACCTCTCTGGATATAGTTTTGGGAGATAATATCAGGTATAATTTAGATTATTATATAGAGAATGGATTTAATTTGAGTTTTGGTTTCAAATCGCAGTTCAATCAATTTAATAGAAACGTAGCCAAAGAAATAAGCAGTTTAGATTTAGGTGCTTTGGGTATAAATTCAATCAATGTTGATTTTCATGATTTAACAAATCAGGCTTATTTTCAATCTTTATTTGTTCAAAAATTTTTGATTGGCGGAGGAATTGAATTAAAATATTTAAAAATAAAGTCGGAAACATTGGCCAATGTTGATCCGGTAATTGATAATAGTAATTACTTAAGTCTTTTTGGTTATATGAAATTTGATTCTTTTGATAATAAATATTTCCCAAAAAAAGGATGGTATTTTTCAGGGGATATACAATCGTATTTGGTGTCTTCGGATTACACAGGGGTTTTTGAGCCTTTTTCCATCGCGAAAGCAGATTTTGGAGTGGCTGCAACACTTTTTAAAAATGTTACGGTTAAATTTCATACGGATGCCGGTTTCTCCTTTGGGAATGAAAGTGTTTCTTTTTTTAATTTTATTTTGGGAGGTTACGGTTACAATCCTATAAACAACTTCAAGTATTTTTATGGGTATGATTATTTAAGTATTGCTGCCAACAGTTATATAAAATCAACAGGAACGATTGATTATGAATTTTATAAGAACAACCATTTCAATTTTTCGGCAAACTTTGCTAATGTTGGCGATAAAATTTTCGAAACGGTAGATTGGATTTCAATCCCAAAATACTCAGGTTATGCAGTAGGGTATGGTTTAGAAACAAGAATTGGACCTATAGAAATAAAATATTCCTGGTCTCCGGAAAATGCAAAAGGATACACTTGGTTTAGTATTGGGTTTATGTTTTAATTGTAATTTAATTCAATAATAATTCCGATATTTGTTATCATGAAAACAACTTGGAGCGGTTTATTAGGATATCTGCAATTTCTCATCAAGAGGAATCCTGAATAAGTTGCATTTTTTTGATTTAATTAAATAAGTTTAGTTTGACAAAACTTTAAACTTTTAAACGTTAATTTTTAAGCAAAAGAATCATGCCTTTATATCATAAATTGGGAAACTTCCCCCAAAAGAGACACACACAATTCGAAAAGTCAAACGGCGGTTTATACTATGAACAGCTTTTTGGAACAGAAGGTTTTCACGGTCATTCGTCATTATTATATCACGTTCACAGACCAACACAGGTAAAGGAAATTCTAACATCCTACTCGGTGGAGCCTAAAATTGCCATTGGGAAAAATATAAAATCGTTGTTGTTAAAAGGTTTTGAGTTGAAGCCCGAAGATGATTTTCTGGACAGTCGCAAAGCGATGTTAGTCAATAAAGATTGTACTATTGGGTTGGCCGCGCCAAGACAATCGTTGCGCAACTATTTCTATAAAAATGCTGATGCGGATGAAATGATTTTCATCCATAAAGGGAAAGGAAAATTACGCACCATGATGGGAAATATTCCTTTCGAATATGGCGATTACTTAATTATTCCTCGCGGAATGATTTATCAAATTGATTTTGAAACATCGGAAAACAGACTTTTCTACGTCGAATCATTTGCGCCTTTTTACACACCAAAACGCTATAAAAACGAATCAGGTCAGCATTTAGAACATTCACCATTTTGCGAACGCGACTTTATCTTGCCGACAGAATTAGAGACGCACGATGAAAAAGGAGATTTTCTAATCAAAATCAAAAAAGAAGGAATGATACATGAATTCGTTTACGCTACGCATCCCTTTGATGTAGTAGGTTGGGACGGATATAATTTCCCTTATGGATTCAGTATTCATAATTTTGAGCCTATAACAGGTCGCGTGCACCAGCCACCACCGGTTCATCAAACATTTGAAACGGCAACATTTGTAGTTTGTTCGTTCTGTCCGCGATTGTATGATTACCACCCAAAAGCAATTCCAGCACCTTATAATCACAGTAATATTGACAGTGATGAGGTTTTGTATTATGTAGATGGCGATTTTATGAGCCGCAACAATATCGAGCAAGGACACATTACATTGCATCCAAAAGGCATTCCGCATGGACCGGCACCAGGAGCAATGGAACGCAGTATTGGCCAAACCATAACCCACGAATTAGCAGTAATGGTCGATACGTTCCGCCCCTTAATGGTAACCGAAGAAGCCATGGGATTAGATGATGGTCAGTATTACAAATCTTGGGTAGAATAATAAGGAGCTATTTCCTGCTGTGCGCTTTATCTTATTCTGGCTAAAGAAGCCAGAAAAAGGATGCCGCTTCCATCAGGGCTAGGGCTTTAGAATAAATAACAACATTTTTTTAAATTAATAAATCCGCGTAAATCTGTTTTATCCGCATCATCTGCGTTCCAAAATTAGTTTACCGAATCAAAAAATAAATACCATGTCAAAAGAAGTAAAATCAGTAGAATACGGACTAGAAAAAATATTTGAAGGAGCGCAAGATTTCCTTCCGTTATTAGGAACCGATTATGTAGAATTCTACGTAGGAAACGCAAAACAATCCGCACATTATTATAAAACCGCTTTCGGATACCAGTCATTGGCCTATGCCGGATTAGAAACCGGAGTAAGAGACAGAACATCGTATGTGCTAAAACAAGATAAAATCCGCATTGTATTAACCACACCATTAACACAAGATTCTCCCATACACGAACATTTGAGAAAACATGGTGACGGGGTGAAAGTTGCGGCACTTTGGGTAGAAGATGCAACCAGTGCTTATGAAGAAACCATGAAACGTGGCGCGCGCTCTTTTATGGAGCCTACAGTGGAAAAAGATGAGTTTGGAGAAGTAGTCCGTTCGGGTATTTATACCTACGGCGAAACGGTGCATATTTTTGTAGAGCGAAAAAATTACAATGGTGTTTTCTTGCCAGGATACAAAGAATGGAAATCAGATTACAATCCGGAGCCAACAGGATTAAAATATATAGACCACATGGTAGGTAATGTGGGTTGGAACGAAATGAATACTTGGGTTAAGTTCTATGAAGACGTCATGGGATTTGTGAATTTCCTTTCCTTTGATGACAAACAAATCAATACCGAATATTCGGCGTTGATGAGTAAAGTAATGTCCAATGGGAACGGAAGGATTAAATTCCCAATCAACGAACCCGCCGAAGGAAAGAAAAAATCACAAATTGAGGAATATCTGGACTTTTATGGTGGACCTGGAATTCAGCATATCGCTATTGCAACGGATGATATTATCAAAACAGTATCTCAATTGAAAGCAAGAGGAATAGAATTCTTATCTGCTCCTCCACATACGTATTACGAGGCAATTCCGGAGCGATTGGGCGATCATATGAAAATGATGAAAGAAGATTTAAACGAAATCGAAAAGCTTGCCATTATGGTCGATGCCGATGAAGAAGGGTATTTATTACAAATATTTACAAAGCCTGTACAAGACCGACCAACCTTGTTTTTTGAGATTATTCAAAGAATGGGAGCCAAAGGCTTTGGTGCGGGTAACTTTAAGGCGCTATTTGAATCAATTGAGAGAGAACAGCAATTGCGAGGAACGCTGTAAAAAAGCATTATTTTTGCATATTGTGAAAAAATAACCGACAAACAACATGTTTCTTTGTAAATGTTGTGTTAAACTTTATTTTTCGCTAAAATAACTGGATTTGTTAGCTACCTTTGCACTCGCAAAAAGGAAGGGGTGGTTTCCTTCCTGATTTCATATAAATTTCATAGTTTATAGTTTTTTGGTTAGTTAATAGCATAAAAACTCAGTCATTATTTGACTGAGTTTTTTTGTTTTAATATATTTGGAACAAAATTTGTTATTAGAGTCACTGAATTGACTAATAAAGTAATGATGAAAAAAATAATACTATTCTTTGTGTTGGTAATGACCGTAAGTTTTGATTCTCCAAAAGAGGATGCTTATGACGTGGGAGAATGGTTCAAATTTCGAATTCATTATGGGATAGTCAATGCCGGCTATGCCACACTGGAAGTAAAAGACGCTACCGTGAATGACAAAAAGACGTTTCATGTTGTAGGTAGAGGATATACTACCGGAATGTCTCGATTTTTCTTTAAAGTAGACGATTTATACGAAAGCTATATTGACAAGGATACCAGAAATCCATACCAGTTTGTCCGAAAAATTAATGAAGGGGGCTACACTAAAAATCAAGAAGGCTTTTTTAATCAATCTACAAATAGAGTTCTTGTCAAAGATTACAAACATAAAACAGAGAAGACGCTTTACGTTCCTAAAAACACACAGGACATTTTGTCTACCTTCTATTATCTAAGAAATTATCCGGGAATTGATAAGCTAAAAATAGGAGAATCAGTTGCGATTGATATGTTTTTTGATGATGAAACCACAAAGTTTAAACTTAAGTTTATAGGTCGTGAAAATATCACGACTAAATTTGGTGTGGTATCAACAATGGTGTTTAGACCTTTAGTACAATCAGGGCGTGTTTTTAAAGAACAAGAAAGTCTTACCGTTTGGATTTCAGATGACGATAATAAATTACCAATCAGAATAAAAGCCAACTTGGCAGTAGGTTCAATAAAAGCAGATATAGATGCATATAGAGGATTGAAAAATCCTTTTAAAACAAATAAATAATGAATAACATTGATAGTTCAGAAGCGATTTTAAAAGAAATTGAAATTAAATACCAAGCAATAAATCAAAAAACAGAGACACAGCTGGAAGGATTGTTATGGTCAAAACCAATTACGTATTGGGATTATATTCAAACGGATGCATTATTGGGTCTTCAAATTCAAAGAACAACACTTCCTGATGAAATGGTTTTTATCATGTATCACCAGGTTAATGAATTGATATTTAAGATGATACTTTGGGAAATGCATCAAATTTCTTATTGTAAAAATATCAAAACTGATTTTTTTACTGAAAGATTAATGAGAATAAGTCGGTATTTTGATATGCTGACAACTTCTTTCGGTATTATGGAAAATGGAATGGAAGTGGATCAATACATGAAATTTAGAAATACGCTAACTCCTGCCAGTGGTTTTCAAAGCGCGCAATACCGTTTAATAGAATTTTCTTCCACTGACCTAATAAATCTTATCGATCACCGTTATAGAGATTCAATAGATAGAAATACGCCTTATGAATTTGCCTTAGAGCATTTGTATTGGCAAGCGGCCGGAAAAGATTATCATACCGGTAAGAAATCTTTTTTACTGGAGGAGTTTGAAAAAAAATATAAGAAGACGTTCCTAAATCATATGGAAGAATACAATACCATAAATATTTGGCAAAAATTCAAACAGCTTCCAGATTTAGATCAAAAAAATCCAGAGTTAATAGTAGCGATGCGTCATTATGATCATACGGTGAATATCACTTGGGTAATGCAGCATTTGAATACGGCAAAGAAATATATTGACCAGAGCGGTAAAGGGGATGGTGAAGCGACGGGTGGAAGTGACTGGAAAAAATACATGCATCCAAAATACCAACGCAGGATATTTTTTCCGGAATTATGGTCGGCAGAGGAACTAGCGCATTGGGGTGAAGAAAAATAATTTGAATAAAAAAACATAGTTTGAAACAAATATTATTAGCAATTATAGTATTATTTTCTTTGATTTCTTGTAATAAATCAGATGAAATTATAGAAAAAGAAATTATAAAACCAGCAGTTAAAAAGATAGAGTTTGGGTTTAAATATTCTGATTTTAATGTTATTCAGGATACTATAAAAAAAGGAGACACTTTTGGGACTTTACTAGAAGAGCAAAATATTGGAGAGCGAGAAATATATGATATTGTCGCTAAAGTAAAAGACACTTTTGATGTGAGAACCATCAGGATAAATAAACCTTTTACAATGCTTCGGTCAAAAAACAAGAAGAATGATTTACAGGTTTTTATATATCAGCCGGACGCACTAAACTATTATGTAGTCGATTTCCGTGATACCGCTATTGTTGTTTATAAAAAAACAAAACCCATAACCATTAAGCGACGCACCATTGGCGGGGTTTTGAAAGAATCATTGTCTGAGACTTTAGGCAATGCCAAGATTGAAGGGGCATTGGCAAGTAAAATTTCTAAAATTTATGCTTATTCCATTGATTTTATGAAACTCAAAAAAGGAGATCGTTTTGCGATAACTTTTACGGAACGATTCATAAATGATTCTGTTTATGATGGAGTGGAAGAACTGGAAGCATCCTTTTTTGAATACAAAGGAAAAATTATTTACGCATTTCCTTTTGCTCAAAATCCGGACTCAGATAAAATAGAATATTACGATGAAGATGGAAAAACGTTAAAAAATTTCTTTCTTAAATCTCCAATAAAATTCAGTAGAATATCCTCTCGATTTTCAACTAGTCGATTTCATCCTGTTCAACACAGATGGAAAGCGCACAAAGGAACGGATTATGCGGCGCCACGCGGTACGCCTATAACTACAACGGCTGGCGGAGTTGTGGAGCAAAGTGGTTTTACGGCCGGAAACGGGAATTTTGTAAAAGTAAAACACAACGGAACCTACTCAACGCAATATTTACACATGTCTAAAATATTGGTAAGACGGGGGCAACGTGTCAGTCAGGGACAGGTTATCGGTTTAGTAGGAAGCACAGGTTTGGCAACAGGGCCGCACGTTTGTTATCGATTTTGGAAAAACGGTAAACAAGTGGATGCACTAAGACTTAAATTGCCTAGCGGTGAGCCGATGAGCGGAAGAAATAAAGACCGATACATTAAAACGATTACTCCGTTAAAGTTTGAATTGGATAGTGTTGCCAATTTATAATTCGATAATTTAAATTAACTAAAAAGTTTACTTGGCGAATAAATAGAAACAATTAGCGTGATTATATGTCAACCACTATTTGGTGTTTTTCCTGCTAAATTGTTATATAATTCAAAAGTCATTTAGCGTTAAAACTAATTTCAGTATTTTTGCCAGAATTTAAATAATACTACAAACTACCTATAAATGGCTCTAAATACTATAAACCCAACAGAAACGAACGCTTGGAAGAAACTTGAGATGCATTACAACGAAATGCAAAAAGCTTCGATGCAAGAATTATTTCAATTGGACGCAACCAGAACTGAAAAATTCAATTTGAAATGGAATGATTTTTTAATTGACTATTCAAAAAACATTATCAATCAAGAAACACTTCAGTTGTTATTGGAATTAGCAGAAGAAGTAGGTCTTAAAGGCGCCATTAAAGACTATTTTGATGGCGAAATAATCAATCAAACGGAAAACAGAGCTGTACTTCATACCGCATTGCGAGCCAAAGAATCAGCAGTTATAAATGTTGATGGAGATAATGTGGTTTCTGAAATTTATGAAGTAAAAAGCAAAATAAGAACATTCACGAATCAGGTTACTTCAGGTGAAAGAACTGGTCACACGGGAAAACCTTTCACGGATGTTGTCAATATAGGTATTGGAGGTTCTGATTTAGGACCTGCTATGGCGGTTGAGGCATTACAATTTTATAAAAATCATTTAAATGTTCATTTTGTTTCAAATGTGGACGGCGATCATGTAAATGAGATTATAAAAAAACTAAATCCGGAAACTACGCTTTTTGTAATTGTTTCTAAAACATTTACAACACAAGAAACATTGACCAATTCTGAAACTATCAGAAAATGGTTCTTAGAATCAGCTACTCAAGAAGATGTGGCCAAGCATTTTGTTGCGGTTTCCACCAATATCCAAAAAGTAACAGAGTTTGGGATAAACCCGGATAATGTATTTCCTATGTGGGATTGGGTTGGCGGAAGATTCTCTTTGTGGAGTGCCGTTGGACTTACAATAAGTTTAGCCGTTGGATACGATAATTTTGATGAATTGTTAGAAGGGGCGAATGAAATGGACGAACATTTCAAAACTGCTGATTTCGATAAAAATATGCCGGTAACATTGGCTTTATTGAGTATTTGGTACAATAATTTTTTTGGTGCCGAAAGCGAAGCCTTAATTCCTTACACGCAATATTTGCAAAAATTAGCTCCTTATTTACAACAAGGGACTATGGAAAGTAACGGTAAAAGTATAGGTCGTGATGGGAAGCCGGTAGACTATCAAACAGGAACTATTATTTGGGGAGAGCCAGGAACTAATGCACAACATGCATTTTTTCAGTTAATTCATCAAGGGACAAAATTAATCCCAGCAGATTTTATTGGGTTTATAACTCCTTTATACGGTGATAACGATCATCATGACAAACTAATGTCTAACTTTTTTGCGCAAACGGAAGCGTTAATGCATGGAAAATCTGGAGAACAGGTTCAGGCGGAATTCGACAAACAAGGTGTTTCAGAAGAGAAGGCTAAGTTTCTTTTACCGTTTAAAGTTTTCACGGGCAATAAGCCTACAAATACCATTTTAATCCAGAAATTAACTCCAAAAACCTTGGGTTCTTTGATCGCTTTATATGAACACAAGATTTTTGTACAAGGAATTATCTGGAATATTTTTAGTTTTGATCAATGGGGTGTAGAATTAGGAAAACAATTGGCGAATTCTATTTTGGAGGAGATTAACACAAAGACAGTCAAAAATCATGACAGTTCTACAACCTTTTTATTGAATCATTTTTTGCAGCATAAATAAGTTTTTTTATTCTTAATAGATATTCTAAATGACAAAACCTTGACTTTTTTAAGCCAAGGTTTTGTCATTTAGGGGATTAAATGATTTTTTTTTAGAATTAGTAGGATATTTTTGATTCAGTTATGTCATGATTTTTTTGATTAATAAGATGAAAATACTATGCATGAATAGTAATTATGTATTTTTTTAACAAAAAAATAAAATAAATCATTTTTAAGATAAAAATCCTACTTAAAAATGTGCCATTCTTAACGTTATGTTAACTTTTTAAGTAAAAAATGTTATATTTTTGCCAAATATTAATAAACTAAACAAAATGAAAAAATTATTAAAATTATTTTTAATTCTAGTTGTAATAATGTTCGCCAATCCTGGAGTTTATGCACAGGGTAACACAACCTCTTCCATTAGTGGTAATGTTTATGATAAGGATTCTCAAACCTTACCTGGGGCATCAATTCTTGCGACACACACTCCATCAGGTACTCGATACACTGCATCTACAGATGGCACGGGTAACTTCAGAATATCTAACATGAGAGTTGGAGGTCCATACAAAATTGTAATTACTTTTGTTGGATTTAAAACTTTTGAAGATAGTGATGTTTATCTTCAGTTAGGGGATTCAAAAGATTTTAAAGTGGTCTTGCAAGAAGAATCAAATGAATTACAAGAAGTTGTAGTTAGAACTTCAAGAGATAATACTTTTAATTCACAAAGAACTGGAGCTCAAACAGTAATTAATTCAGATAAAATTAAAGCATTGCCTTCTTTATCTAGAAATATTTCAGATTTTGCCAGACTAACACCACAAGCTCAATTAAGAGGTGATGATGTTTTATCTATCGGAGGTCAAAACAACAGATTCAATGCTATTTACATTGATGGTGCTGTAAGTAATGACGTTTTTGGATTAGCTGCTAATGGAACTAATGGAGGTCAAACAGGAGTAAGTCCTATCTCTATTGATGCAATTGAGCAATTTCAAGTAAGTGTTGCTCCTTATGATGTAAAACTATCTGGTTTTGCTGGTGGAGCAATTAGCGCGATTACTAAATCAGGAACTAATAATTTTGAAGGTTCAGCTTATTTCTTTAATAGAGATGAAAATTTGGCAGGAAAAACACCTCCTTCATTAGCGGGAACAAATGGAAGAAAAAAATTAGCTGATTTTTCTGCTCAAACTTATGGTGTTCGTGCAGGTGGAGCTTTAATTGAAGATAAATTATTTTATTTTGTTAATTATGAGAGACAAGATAATGAAACTCCACAGCCATTTGATTTATCAACTTATACAGGATTGTCTGGAAGCAGATTGGGAGAATTAAGAACTAAACTTGCTACTTATGGATATGATCCAGGTTCTTTTGAAAACAATGTAAGAACTCTTGTAAGTGATAAGTTGATTGGTAAGATAGATTGGAATATCAATGATAATCATAAATTATCTTTGAAACACAGTTATGTAAAAGCGGAGAATTTTTCGCCAAGTAGATCTTCTGCAACTGCAATAAGTTTTATAAACGGTAGCCAGTTATTCAATTCTACAACTAATTCTACAGCTTTAGAATTAAACTCAAGATTTGGGAATAAATTTTCAAATAATTTAGTTGTTGCTTACACTAGTGTAATCGATGATAGAGATGCATCAGGAAGTCCTTTCCCAACGGTTCAGATTTTTGATGGTGCGAATCAAAGTATTTTCTTTGGAGCAGAGGGATTTTCTACAGCAAATCTTTTGGATCAAAAAACATTGACTATTTCAGATAATTTTGAAATTAATGCTGGAATGAGTAAAATAACTATTGGTACTCATAATGAATTTTCAAAATCAAGAAATGTTTTCTTTGGAAATAATTTTGGATCTTACAGATACGCTACTTTAAACGATTTCTTAAACAATGCAAAACCGAATAGATTCCAATTAAACTATTCTTTAATTGGTGGTGAGGGTGATGATTCTCAAGGCGCAGCTGAATTTGGGACTAAACAATTCGGATTCTACATTCAAAATGATATGAAACTGAACAGTAATCTTAAAGTTTCTTATGGTATTAGAGTAGATATTCCTGTTTGGGAAGATGGATTAGGGAATAATGACTTTAATAACAGAACAATTGGTTTGTTACAAGCGGCTGGTAAAAATTTAAAAGGAGCAAGAGTAGGAGAAGGTATTGCAAATTATACACATTTTGCACCACGTTTCGGCTTCAATTACGATCTTAACGGAAAAAAATCTACTCAGTTTAGAGGTGGATTAGGTATATTTACTTCTAGATTGCCTTTAGTTTGGCCAGGAGGGACTTATAATAACAATGGTGTTTCTCAAGGTGCCATTTCAATAACAAGTCCTACAGGAATGCCTTTGTTTAACCCAAATCCAAGTGTTGCTAGTCAAATTGCACCGCTTCCTGCATCATATCCACGTCCAGGCTCAGGACGTACAGGAGGAAATGTTGATTTGTTTGCAAAAAATTTCAAATTGCCTCAAGTATTCAAAGCAAGTTTTGCAGTTGATCAAAAATTACCATTAGGTTTTGTTTTGACATCTGAAATTACTTATAATGATAATATTAGTGCAATCATTTATGAAAATTTGAATATCAAAGCTGCTTCAAGCGCTTTAACAGGGGCTGATACAAGACCTCGTTATAATGGAAACAGCAGAGTAGATCCTTCTTATTTAGGAATTTATTTAGCTTCTAATACAGATGAAGGTACAGCTTACAATCTTGCTTTTACATTGACTAAAAATTTCAGATCTGATTTCATTGATGCTAATATTTCTGGAACTTATTCTTACGGTAAATCAACTGTTTTAATGGATGCGACTTCTTCTCAAAACAGTTCACAATGGAATAATACAGAAACTGTTAATGGTGCGAATTATTTAGCGCTTTCAAGATCTGATTTTGATCAAGGAAGAAGAATTATCTCTAATGGTAATGCAACATTCAAATGGAATAAATTCACTAAATCTAGAATTGGTGTATTTTACGAAGGTGCTCAAGGAACTCCAATCAGTTATGTTTATAATGATTCTGGTCGTTTATTACAAGACACATTCTCTAATTCAGCATTGATTTATGTTCCTGCTGCACAAAGTGAGATTAGACTTGTTTCCACTTCTGCAAATACTTTAACTCCACAACAACAATGGGATGCTTTAAGTACTTTTATAGAAGGTAATGAGTACTTAAGAGGTAGAAAAGGTGGTTATGCTGAGCGTAATGGTGACCGTTTAAAAACAAGCCATGTTGTAGATTTAAAATTCGCTCAAGAATTTACTATCAATGTAGGT
Organism: Flavobacterium sp. GT3P67; assembly: GCF_004349155.1. NCBI lineage: Bacteria > Pseudomonadati > Bacteroidota > Flavobacteriia > Flavobacteriales > Flavobacteriaceae > Flavobacterium > Flavobacterium sp. GT3P67. The sequence goes on along the minus strand of NZ_SMLF01000001.1, from coordinate 382,064 downwards.
AAAAAGAAGCATACACTTGAATTTACTGCGGATATTTTTAATTTCACAAACCTTTTGAATAAAAATTGGGGAAAAAGATATTTTACAAATTTTGACCAAGTACAATTACTTCAACAAGTTGGATTCTTAGCGGATAACACAACTCCAACATTTAGTTATAATCCAGCTGTAGCAAACAGTATTAACCAAGCTGATGATGTAGGTTTAAACTCATCTAGATGGCAAATGCAAACGGGTGTTCGTTATACGTTCAACTAAGTTTAGCTAAAAATATTGCAACCCTCATTTCAATTGGAATGAGGGTTTTTTTATGCCTTTTTTTCTTATATTTGTTAAAACAAAAACATTATCTATGTACGATTTTATTCAAAAATTTCATTCTGGTTGGGGGTATTTAGCACTTTTAGTATTAGTGATCGCAGTTGTTAATTCCTTCATTGGGATGTCTTCTAAAAAAGATTTTACTTCAAAAGACAGGAAAATTGCTTTGTTTGCATTAATAGCAATTCATACTCAATTGTTAGTTGGGTTAATTTTATATTTCGTGTCTCCTAATGGATTAAATATGATAAAAGCAGTTGGAATGGGTGGATTAACAACCGAGAGCAGATTACTGGCTTTAGAGCATCCTTTAATAAATATTATTGCAATTGTTTTAATCACTATAGGTTGGTCAAAACATAAAAAATTAATAGCTAGTGAATCAAAATTCAAAACCTTTTCTATTTTTTATGGTTTAGGATTACTACTTATTTTAAGTAGGATTCCATGGAAAATTTGGTTTTAAAAACCAATTAAAGCTCTAGAAATAGAGCTTTTTTTATCTAGGTATGGTTTTTGTAAAATAGATTTAACTAATACGATATATATGAAAAAATCAATAACATTATTTTTTTTACTTGCAATTATTAGCTTAGTCAGCAGCCAAAGTTCAATTTCAGAAAAACAAAAAGCTGCAACACAAAAAGATACGCTCAGGAAGGGTAAGGCATTAATTGAATTGCAAGAAAACAAAATAGATTCTTTAATAACTTCATTAGGAAAATTTAAAATCTATAAAAAAGAAGCACATGCATCCTATTATGCAGATAAATTTAATGGAAGACGAACTACAAGCGGCAGTAGATTCGATAATAATAAATATACTGCAGCACACAAAAAACTGCCTTTTGGTACAAAAGTAAAAGTGACTAATGAGAAAAATGGGAAGTCCGTAATTGTGGAAATTACCGATAGAGGGCCATTTGTTAAATCTAGAGAAATTGATCTTTCAAAACGCGCATTTATGGATATTGCCTCCAATAAAAGCAGTGGTGGAATGAAAGTAACAATGTCAATATTAAATTAAATTACCAGTTTTTGTAAGGATTAGTGCTTAAATAAGCATTGTAATAACGGTTGCTGTTTGTCACTTCTTCACCTAGCCAACTTGGTTTTTCAAAAGTTTCCATTTCAGAATCAAGCTCAATTTCGGCGACAATTAATCCTTCGTTTTCACCATAAAATTCATCAACCTCATAAATATGATTGCCTTGTTTTATCTCAAAACGGATTTTGTCAATGACACCTTTTTCGCATAACAATAACAATTCCTTTGCTTCAGCAACAGGAATTTCTTTTTCCCACTCAAAACGGGACATTCCGGAATCATTTGAAATCCCTTTTATAGTCAAATATCCTTTGTCGCCTTTTATGCGTACGCGTACCGTACGTTCTGGAACGGAACTCAAATACCCTTGTGCAATATGGTTTTGAGCGAAAGCTTCTTTCTTGAACGAATCATCTGTGACCAAAAATTTTCTTTCTATTTCAATCATTTTTTATAAATATTTTGGAGCTATTTACTTCTTCAGTTTGCATCGCTCGTGTCCAGCTATTCGTTTCAATTTCTCAATCATAAAACTTTTTTTCTATTTTAAAAAAAGGAGCTTCTTGGGTCGCTCTTTTTTAAAAATAAAAAATAGTTTTTTTCAATCGAAGATTTCCACTTCTATCTGGGCTAATCCAGAAACTCAAAGGTATCAAATATTTCTATTTTTCGTACTTATACCATTTAAGCTTTCTTTTTAATGGAATAAAACAGCGTCTATTTGCCATTTCGACGAAGGGGAAATCACATAACGAGAGCAACTAATGAGATTTCTCCTTCGTCGGAATGACAAAGTCACAACAACATAATCCAGTAAATTCTATGTTCAAACGGTATAACAGTTATTTTCTGAATAAGTTAATGGAAGTTATGGCGTCGATTTGTATTTTTACAAAACCGAATGAATTCAAATATGCCAATTTTTAAAGTAAAATCTAAACCAACACCCGCAACACTATTAATCAAGTTTTTTGGGGAAAATCAATTTTGGCGTAAAACAGACGATAGCTTAGAACCCTTAATTGAATTGATTAGGCTGATTAGACCTTTGAAATTTAAAGATCTGGAAACGGTTGATTTACAGGAAATCATTTCTTTTTTCAATGAAAATGATTCTTGCAGGGAACAATTCTCAATATATCTCAAAGAAATAGTAAAAGATAAAAAATTCAACAAAATACTTTCTGACGCAGCTATTCTGCAAGATGTAGATTTTATTTTTGAAGTCAAAAAAAGAATATTCGCTAAATTTTTACCCTACCAGCCTCAAAAAGACACTTTAGAATATATCCTTAATCAGGTTTTCTATTTGGCCAATGATACGATTTGGATTAATAAAATTCCATCCAATCAATTGGAAGAATTATACAGGCTTTTAAAATTCAAATCAATTTATGAAAGTGTAGCACCTAATTCAGTTTTGTCGGAATTATTAGTTGCAATGGATTTAATTACGCAACGCATTAGTGGTCGTGCCTTGGAAACCGATGTTATCAAAATGGTGCCGGAATTTGATGATTACGAAAGTCCTTTTACAGCCTTTGAAAAGGAATTATTCCTGATTGAAGACCGAATCAGAAATTCTGAAAATCATTTTATTAAACCCGATGATTTGTCCTATGCCCAGCTGTTAGTTTTGCACAAACAATGCGAAGATTTTGTGGAGAAAGCATTTCACAACAGTTCAAAATACGGAATTTCACTTCGTGTAAATCAGAATTTATTAAAAATCAGACAGCAATTAGTGCGACTTAAATTTTTAATTTCATTATTGATTATAGAAAAAGGAAGTGATAAAAGAAATAACGGAATTACATTGGTTTTGCACTTGATTAAATACAATTGCTACAAAAACAATGTTAGGAAATTTATTGGAGAAAGCACCCAGCTTATTTCTTATGAAATAACACAACACACAGCTAAAACCGGCGAACATTATATTACTGAAAGTCGAAAGGAGTATTTCAAAATGTTTAGAACGGCTTTAGGAGGAGGATTTATTGTGGGGATTTTGTGTGTCATTAAAGTCTTGCTTTCTAAAGCTGATACCAGTTTTTTTGGGCATGCTTTTCTTTACAGTATGAATTATGCCATTGGATTTATTGCTATTTATCTTTTAGGTTTTACACTTGCTACAAAACAACCCGCAATGACAGCCTCAGCTTTGATAAGAGCATTGGAGGAAGGTGTCATAAAAAAAGGAAAAGATGCCGAAAAGTATAAAGCTTTTGCTATTCTTTTTGCACGTGTATTTCGTTCTCAGTTTATCGCTTTTGTGGGGAATGTAATCATGGCTTTTCCGGTTTCATTACTTGGAATCTGGGTTATTGATTATACGTTGCAGTATAATATTGCTGCAACTAAATGGGAAGGACTACTTACTGATTTGAGTCCGATTCATTCTTTAGCCATACTTCATGCGGCTATTGCCGGAGTCTTTTTGTTTTTATCAGGAATTATCTCAGGAAGTATTGCGAACAGGGACAAACACAACCAAGTGTATTTTCGAATTACAGAACACCCTTTGCTGAAAAGGAGTTTTGGGAAAGACAGAACGGTTAAATTAGCCAAATTATACAGAAAAAGATGGGCTGGGATTATTTCAAATTTCTGGTTTGGAATATTCATGGGAAGTACGGCAACTATTGGCTTGTTTTTGGGCTTGAATCTAGATGTTCGACACATCACTTTTGCAAGCGGAAATCTCGCTTTGGCGATATACGGTGCGAATTATGCGGTAAATAACTCCATGTTATTCTGGGGTATTTTTGGGATTGGCATTATAGGATTGGTTAACTTTATAGTGAGTTTTAGTCTTTCACTGGGGCTTGCATTTCGTTCGAGAGCCATCTCATTATTCGAATTGCGATTTGTTACGGTTTCCATTTGGAATCATTTCAAGTCGAGACCCATTAGTTTCTTTTTTCCAACGGAAAAGAAAGATAAATCAGTAGTTGTAGAAAATTATTTGCACGTGGAAGATCAAAAATAATTTTTAGCGCTAATAAATCATTAGGAAATAGTATTGGATATTCAATCAGTTTAGATGCAGGAATTAATTCCAAATAGAAAAATCATACACGTTGACATGGATGCTTTCTATGCTTCTGTGGAGCAAATGGACAATCCATTGTTGCGTGGGAAACCTATTGCTGTTGGCGGATCAGAAAACCGAGGTGTTGTTGCTGCGGCAAGTTATGAAGCTAGAAAATTTGGAGTTCGAAGTGTTATTAGTGGTGTTATGGCCAAAAAAAATTGCCCGGAACTCATTTTTGCAAGGCCACGTTTTGACAGGTACAAGGAAATTTCGAGTAAAATCCAAAAGATTTTTTATGAATATACGGACTTAGTAGAGCCATTGTCACTTGATGAAGCCTATTTAGATGTCACCAATAATAAAAAAGGAAATCCAAGTGCTACGTTATTGGCACAGGAAATTAGACAGCGTATTTTCAACGAAGTGGGTTTGACGGCTTCGGCAGGAATATCAGTGAATAAGTTTGTGGCTAAAATTGCCAGTGATTACAACAAACCCAATGGTCAAAAAACGGTGAATCCGGATGAAGTTATTTCATTTTTGGAAGAATTACCTATTCGGAAATTTTATGGCGTTGGAAAAGTAACCACTGAAAAAATGTACCAACTGGGAATTTTTACGGGAGTGGAGTTGAAAAGCAAAACATTAGAATTTCTAGAGAAACATTTCGGGAAATCGGGAAACTTTTATTACAATGTTGTAAGAGGAATTCATAACAGCGAAGTGAAATCAGACCGAATTACAAAATCAGTTGCTGCCGAACATACTTTTGATGTTAATCTTTCTTCAGAAATTTTTATGATTGAGAAGTTGGAGGTCATTGCCAATGCATTGGAAAAAAGATTAAAAAGATACAATGTAGCCGGTAAAACAATCACTTTAAAAATAAAATACAGCGACTTTACACAACAGACCCGAAGTAAAACATTGCCTTATTTTATTTCAGATAAAGGATTAATTTTAGAAATTGTAAAGGAGTTGTTGTATCAAGAACGCATGAAGGATTCTGTTCGATTACTTGGAATTTCACTCAGTAATTTAAATACAGAAGAGAAGAAGTTTGTCGTCGTGCAGTTGAAATTCGATTTTTGAAGAACTAATTCACTCGTTCAACAATGGTTAAAGTCTGAAATATGTTGTTTTATTTTTATAAATAAAATTATATTTGGTTTTTTAACATAAAAAGGCATGAGCAATTTTAGACAATATGAAGAGGCAATTGCTAAGTATCACAGTAGTTTAAGCGTAAAAACAGTTCCTGTTTCTTCTTGGGATTTCCATAATGATTTTTTAGGTTTAATAAAAAATCTCTTTGTGGATTTAAATAAACTGGATGCTCTTGCTTCCCAAAATAAATGGATTCGTAATAATTGGGATTTAAAAACAAGACAACAAGAAGAAGTCATAATTGTAACAGATACTAAATTAAACATCGTTTTTGCTTCGCATAATATGATAAAAATGAATGGTTATGTGGAAGCAGAAGTTCTAGGTAAAAGCCCTAAGATTTTTCAAGGTGCAGCAACCGATTTGACAATTTTGAACGAAATCCGTAGTGCAATACTAGTTCAAGAACCTTTTGAAAAAACAATTGTGAATTATAAAAAAAACGGAGATGTTTATGGATGTAAGATAAAAGGATTTCCAGTCTTCAATACAAAAGGGCAATTAAGCCACTACATAGCTTTTGAGAAAGCGGCTTAAAAGAGAAAACCTTTCCAATTTGGAAAGGTTTTCTCTTTTATAATTTTTTTATGATGATTTTAATTTTTATTGTTCAATTTAGAAAGTAATCTTAGAAATTCAATATACAACCAAACCAGTGTAATCATTAATCCCATTGCGCCATACCATTCCATGTATTTTGGCATTTTTTGTTCAGCTCCTTTTTCTATTCGGTCAAAATCTAAAAATAAATTTAAAGCAGCAATTACAATAACAAAAATGCTGATTCCAATGCTCATTATTGAGTTTCCATAATGCACGGGAACAAAACTCGTAAACATTGAAAACACCCAAGATATAAGGTAATAGGTTGCAATTGCAAGTGTAGCAGCCACAACAACCGATTTGAATTGCTCTGTTACTTTTACGATTTTATATTTATACAATCCCAGACAAACCATAAACGTTACAAAAGTTGCACCAACCGCCTGAATTACGATTCCGGGATACATAGCTTCAAATATTGCCGAAATTCCACCAATAAACAAACCTTCGAACAAGGCATAGCCTGGTGCTAAATAGGGAGAGTATTGTGGTTTGAAAGCAGAAATAAGCACTAAAACTAATCCCACAATAGCACCGCCAATTGCTGGAACCATCGGATTCATTCCGTTAAAAGTCAACCACCAGATTACTGTTGCAGAAGCTGTAAGAAGTAAAAACAAGATTAGACTTTTATTGATGGTGCCAGACAAAGTCATCTCGTCGTTATAATCAATAAGGATAGCTTGATGTACTTCATCATTTTTTGAAACTGCAGTAGAAAAAGTTTTGTTGTTTAAAAATGGATTTTTAGAATTGAAATTCATAGTTTGTAGGGTTATTTGTTGTTCAAATATAAATTTTATTTTGCAGATGATTGTTTAAATAGTCTTAAAATTTTTTAAAAGGAAAATCATATTACATTGATTGATGCATAAAAATAATCCGTCTTATTTCGTTTTAAAAACGAGACAAGACGGATAAGTATGTAAGTGATTTTTAAACTATTCTATTTCAGAAACTCTCAAGGTATTAACCATTCCTTTTTCTTTTATTGGCATTGCGGCTAAATTAATAACAAAATCTCCTTTGGCAACATACCCTTTTTCTTTAACGATATCATTTATATCAGTCACAGTATCATCGGTGCTTACTCTTTTGTCATACAAGAACGATTTTACCCCCCATAATAAACTCAATTGGGTAAGGATTCTTTTATTTGAAGTAAAAACTAAAATATGCGCGTTAGGTCTCCATGCCGAAATCTGGAAAGCAGTATAGCCACTATTTGTCAAGGTACAGATGGCTTTAGCTTTGATAACATTAGCCATAGTTGCGGCGTGATGACAAATTGTTTTAGTGATAAAACGTTTTGTTTTAATCTGTGGCGTGTTTTGTGGTACTTGAATTAGCGGAGAATCTTCCACTGCTTCAATAATTTGTGTCATTTTTTGAATTACCTGAACCGGATAGTTACCGGTAGCCGTTTCTCCAGAAAGCATTACTGCATCTGCACCGTCCATAACCGAGTTGGCAACATCGTTCACCTCTGCACGTGTTGGTGTCAAGCTAGTAATCATTGTTTCCATCATTTGAGTGGCAACAATTACTGGAATTCTGGCAGTTTTAGCTCTGCGAATCAATTCTTTTTGAACTAGAGGAACTTCATGTGCTGGAAGTTCAACTCCTAAATCTCCACGAGCGACCATCAAACCATCACAATAAGCAACAATTTTGTCAATATTTTCTAATGCTTCCGGCATTTCTATTTTGGCAATAATTGGAATTTTATAATCCGAATGTTTGGCTATTAATTCCTGTAATTCCTGTAAGTCTTGTGGTGTTTTTACAAAAGATAATGCAATCCAATCAACGTTTTGTCCAATAGCAAAAATAGCATCTGCTATATCTTTTTCGGTCATAGCGGGAAGAGAAATTTTTGTATTAGGAAGATTTACTCCTTTTTTAGATTTCAATTCACCGCCTTGAATCACTTTTGCTATAACTTCTGTTTTTTTATCCGTTTCAACGATTTCAAAGATAAGTTTTCCATCATCAAGCAAAATTCTTTCTCCAGGATTTACATCATTTGGAAAGTTTTGGTATTTCATGAATACTTTCTTTGCAGTTCCAAGAATGTCTTCGGCAGTGGTAAATGTAATTAAATCACCATCATGAACGATTACACCTTCTTCCATAACTCCTACACGAAGTTTTGGTCCTTGTAAATCACCCAGGATTGCAGTTGTATAGCCAAATTCTTCGTTAAGGCCTCGTATGATATTAATTTTTTCTTTTACATCATTGTAATCAGCATGAGAGAAATTCACTCTAAACACATTTACACCGGCATCAATCATGTCTTTTATGATTTCTCTTGTACTACATGCGGGCCCAAGTGTGGCTACAATTTTTGTTTTTTTGTTTGTGAGCATTTGTATTAAAAAATTAAATTGTTTTTTGATTTTATTTGATTTGTATCTACCGTATAAACTGTGGATACGTTATCTATGGTATTTAATAGGATCTGTATTTTGGATACATTCATGGTATCGTCGTTGTTTTCTATTTTTAAAAAGTAATCTACTTTTTTAAATTCCGGAAGTAAAAATACTTTGGTTGAAACTTCCATTGTTACATTTGAAAATAGATTTTGAGTATTTTCTTTTTTGTATTGGGTAACCTCATTTTTATTTTGAATCAAATCCCAAGAGATGTCTTTTTCGGTATCATTATAATAAAATCTCGAAAAATTGGTCTCGCCTTCTTTTATATTAATTTGAATTTCATTTTTGCTTTTACTCAAATTTATAGGCAGCTTTTGATTAATAAAATAAGCCAATCTATAGTCCTCTAATGAAGTATGAATTGCGATGAGATCGTAATCTATTTCGTCAAATTCGCCAAGATCCAATTTATGAATAGCCATTTTATGAAAAAATAAGATGTAAATATAGTATTTCTAACGAAGTATAGACCTCTCAGAATAAGATGTTTTCGTTAATTTATGAACGAAAACGTTATAGTTTTATGAAAATTGATATTATTTTCTGTCCATTTTTTCTTGAAATGCAAAATAAGCACGTTGGGATGCTTTTTCTTCCGCTTTCTTTTTTGAAGTTGCTCTTGCTCTTGCAATCACTTTGTCATCAATACTAAGTTTTACGCCAAATAAACGTTGCCCGTCAATGGCGTTATCTTCGAAAATATCATAATGAAATATTTTCTTTTCTTTTTGGCACCATTCTATTACCAAACTTTTATAGCTAATTACTTTTCCTTCGAGTCTTGCGATATCTACGTAAGGAATTATAACTCTTTTTTGAATGAATTTTTCACAATATACATAGCCTCTATCAAGATAAATTGCTCCTACGAGTGATTCAAAGATATTACCATGTATGTTTTCTCCAAAATGCTGTATCGGCACTTTGCTTTCTATATATTGTACTAAATTTAGGTCTTTCCCTAATTCGTTCAAATGTTCTCTACTTACAATCTTTGAACGCATTTTAGTAAGATAACCTTCGTCTCCAGCGGGTGCTTTACTGAATAAATGTGCTGCAATTACCGAGCTTAACATGGCGTCACCCAAAAATTCCAATCGTTCGTAATTGATAGGGTTTCCTAAAATATCCAGACGATTTGAGGAACGATGTGTGAAGGCTTTCTTATAATAATCTAAGTTTATTGGATCAAAACCTAAGATTTTTTGAATAGAATCAAAAAAAATCCCGTCTTCTGGAGAACGGGATTTTGAAAATATTTTCCTGATTATACGCATATATAATTATTAGATTTCTAATTTTTTTACCAATACACAAGCATTGTGACCGCCAAAACCAAAAGTATTACTCATAACAACATTCATTTCTCTTTTCTGAGCTTTGTTGAAAGTAAAATTTAATTTAGAATCAATGCTTTCATCATTTGTAAAATGATTTATTGTAGGTGGTACTATTCCATGTTTCATGGAAAGAATAGAAGAAATTGTTTCAACAGCTCCTGCTGCGCCAAGTAAATGACCAGTCATGGATTTTGTTGAATTTAGATTCATTGTGTAAGCGTGTTCGCCAAAAACATGAAGTATAGCTTTAGATTCTGCCATATCTCCAAGAGGCGTTGAAGTTCCGTGCATGTTTACTCCGTCAACGTCGGTTGGTTTCAAACCAGCGTCTCTCAAGCAGTTCAACATTACGTTTTTGGCACCCAATCCATCAGGATGTGGAGCGGTTATATGATGCGCATCTGCTGACATACCGCCACCGCCAATCTCGCAATATATTTTTGCTCCACGAGCAATAGCATGTTCGTATTCTTCAAGAATTAAAGCTCCGGCTCCTTCTCCTAAAACAAATCCATCACGGTCTTTATCCATAGGTCTGGAACCTGTTTTTGGATCGTCATTTCTTGTTGATAAAGCATGCATGGCGTTAAATCCCCCCATACCTGCTATAGTCACAGCCGCTTCAGATCCACCTGTTACCATAACATCTGCATGGCCTAATCTGATGTAATTGAAAGCATCAATAATAGCATTTGTAGAAGATGCGCAAGCAGAAACAGTAGCGAAGTTTGGTCCTCTAAATCCGTATTTTATAGAAATATGACCACAGGCAATATCTGAAATCATTTTTGGAATAAAGAATGGGTTGAATTTAGGAGTTCCATCGCCTGCTGCAAAATTCAACATTTCGATTTGAAAGGTCTCCAATCCACCAATTCCTGAACCCCAAATAACACCGGCTCTGTCTTTATCTAATGTTTCCAGATTGAATCCGGCATCATTTACTGCTTCGTCTGATGACACCATTGCGTATTGTGCATAGCGGTCCATTTTTCTAGCCTCTTTTCTGTCTAAGAAATCTTCAGCATTAAAATTTTTCAATTCGCATGCAAATTGAGTTTTAAATTTTGAAGCGTCAAAATAAGTGATTGGAGCAGCTCCACTAACGCCGTTAATAAGTCCGTTCCAATACTCTTCAATGTTATTTCCAATGGGTGTAAGAGCGCCTAAACCTGTTACAACAACTCGTCTTAATACCATAAATTCTATTTTTGTTATCTTTAAACAAATAAAACCCATGCTTTCTTTACTGTATTACTATTACGAAAGAGCCATGGGTATTACAATAAATATAGTTTTGATTGAAATTCAATCTCGAATTTAATTTTTAAAAAATAATAACACCCGTTTACAGGATTGCAAACGGGTGTATAATTTATTATTTTTTAGCTTCCTCGATATAAGAGATTGCTTGACCTACAGTAGCGATGTTTTCTGCTTGATCATCTGGAATTTGAATGTCAAATTCTTTTTCGAATTCCATAATAAGCTCAACAGTGTCTAATGAGTCAGCTCCTAAATCATTAGTGAAGCTTGCTTCTGTTACAACTTCGTTTTCGTCAACACCTAATTTGTCTACGATAATCGCTTTTACTCTTGATGCAATGTCTGACATAATCTTTAATTTTAGAATTTAATTTGTTGGCAAAAATAAAAAACTTTATTTTAAAACAACTATTTAGTTAATAAATGTGACATCTAATTTATGAAATTTATTTTAACAAAGCTGTCGCAATGTTATTTATTTTCATTTTTTATGCCTTTTTTTGTGCAATTAAAATAGGATAGGTTATGAAAAAAATTGTGATTTTTGCTTCTGGATCGGGTACTAATGCTGAAAATATCATAAAGTATTTTGCGAAAACAAAAATTGGAACGATCGAAGCGGTGTTTACAAATAATCAAAGTGCTCTAGTGATTGAAAGGGCAAAAAACTATGGAGTTCCAGCTATAATTTTCTCAAAAGAAGAACTGATTGAAGGTATTGTATTACAAAAAATAAATGAAATTCAACCAGATTTGATTGTTTTGGCAGGATTTTTATTAAAATTTCCCGAAAATATCATTGCAGTCTATCCTAATAAGATCATAAACATTCATCCGGCATTACTACCAAAATACGGCGGAAAAGGAATGTATGGTATGTATATCCATAGAGCAATTGTTGGCAATAAAGAGGTGGAAACTGGAATTACAATTCATTTTGTTGATGAAAATTATGATGAAGGGAATATTATTTTTCAAAAAAAGATAGCTTTATCGGGAGATGAAACTCCAGAAGAAGTTGCTGGTAAAATACATGAATTAGAACAAAAGTATTTCCCAGAAATAATTGAGAGATTGTTAGAAAATTAGAATATCAGGCTTCTTAGAAAAGTTACTATATCTTCACAAAAAATCTAACAATCTAAAAGATCACCAAGTCTAAAAATCTAAAATGGAACACGAAGTACACATATATACGGATGGTGCTGCCAAGGGAAACCCTGGGAACGGGGGGTATGGGGTAGTAATGGAATGGGTAGGAAAGCCGTATAAGAAAGAATTCTATGAAGGTTTTCGTCGTACTACCAATAATAGGATGGAATTGCTGGGGGTAATTGTAGGTCTCGAAAAATTAAAAAATCCGAACACTAGTGTTTTAGTAGTTTCGGATTCTAAGTATGTGGTAGATTCAGTTGTGAAAAAATGGATTTTAGGCTGGGAAAAAAAAGGATTTGTTGACAGGAAAAATTCCGACTTGTGGAAACGTTTTTTGGTGGTGTATAGAAAGCACCAAGTTGATTTCAAATGGATCAAAGGACATAATAATCATGTCCAAAACGAAAGATGTGATGAATTAGCCGTTATGGCTTCGATGCAAAAGCAACTTTCAGTCGATGCTTTTTACGAAAAAGAAGAAGAAAAATTGTTGTAAATAACTGTTTTTCAGTGTGATAAATTGTGAAAATTTTACGATTGTGAGGCATTGCAACTTTACAACTTATAAGCTATCTTTGCGCCTTAATTCGAAACTGATAAAATGAATAAATTATTGATTGTTGGAAGCGTTGCTTTTGATGCCATAGAAACGCCTTTTGGCAAAACAGATAAAATTTTAGGCGGAGCCGCACCTTATATAGGGCTTTCGGCTTCTTTTTTTAATTTACAATCTGCCATAGTTTCTGTAGTTGGCGATGATTTTCCACAAGAATATTTAGATTTATTGACAGCAAGAAATATTGATATCTCGGGACTTGAAATAGTAAAAGGCGGAAAAACGTTTTTTTGGAGCGGACTTTACCATAATGATTTGAATTCAAGAGATACATTGGCAACAGAACTTAATGTTTTGGGTGATTTTCAACCAAAAGTACCTCAAAATTTTAAAAATGCTGATGTAGTGATGTTAGGTAACCTACATCCATTGGTACAAAGTAGTGTTTTGGACCAAATGGAAAGCAAACCAAAATTAGTGGTTTTAGACACTATGAATTTTTGGATGGATTGTGCTTTACCAGAATTGCTTGACGTAATGAAACGTATAGATGTAATCACTATTAATGATGAAGAAGCAAGACAGCTTTCCGGAGAATATTCTTTGGTAAAAGCAGCTGCGAAAATTCGTAAAATGGGACCAGAATATGTGGTGATAAAAAAAGGAGAGCACGGAGCGCTTTTGTTTCATAAAAAAGAAGTGTTTTTTGCGCCAGCATTGCCATTAGAAGAAGTTTTTGATCCAACTGGGGCAGGAGATACTTTTGCTGGTGGATTTGCAGGATTTATAACGCAGAGTGAAAACATCTCTTTTGAGAACATGAAAAATGCCGTTATTTATGGTTCTAATTTAGCTTCATTTAGTGTGGAAAAATTTGGAACAGAAAGAATGGTTAATTTAGATAAAGAGGAAGTAGTGTCCAGATTGAAACAATTCAAATCACTGACACAGTTCGACATAGAATTATAATGCACTGAAACCTCGGAAACGAGGTTTTTTTGTTAAATAAAATTAGCAGGGAATTACATCTGATTTGTTGATTTTTTAGATCAGTTCAATATATTTTTTAGAATAACACAACAACACAAACAACCTTACAATGAGTGATGCTTTAAAACACGAGTGTGGTATAGCCTTAATTAGACTACTCAAACCGCTTGAATTTTATAAAGAGAAATACGGAACTGCTTTCTACGGAATACAAAAAATGTATCTTCTTATGGAAAAGCAGCACAATCGCGGGCAAGACGGAGCAGGTTTTGCAAGCATAAAACTAGATGTGGAGCCGGGAGAACGTTACATCAGTAGAGTTCGATCTAATCATGCTCAACCTATTCAAGATGTTTTTGCTCAAATAAACGACAGAATAAATGAGGAAATGGCTTCTCATCCAGAATATGCGGATGATGTAGCACTTCAAAAACAGAAAATCCCATATTTAGGGGAGCTGTTTTTAGGACACGTTCGTTATGGAACTTTTGGTAAAAACAGTATTGAGAGTGTTCATCCTTTTTTACGTCAGAACAATTGGATGCACAGAAACTTGATTTTGGCAGGAAATTTTAATATGACCAATGTCAAAGAACTTTTTCAAAGTTTAGTTGAACTAGGTCAGCATCCAAAAGAAATGGCGGATACGGTTACAGTAATGGAAAAAATTGGTCATTTTTTGGATGATGCAGTAACTGATTTGTACCAAGAATGTAAAGTTAATGGATTAACAAAAAGAGAAGCTTCGCCAGTAATTGCTGAAAAGCTGGATGTTGCTAAAATTTTAACCAGAGCTTCTAAGAATTTAGATGGAGGTTATGCTATGGCAGGACTTCTGGGTCATGGTGATTCATTCGTATTTAGAGACCCGGCAGGAATCCGTCCCGCTTATTTTTATCAAGATGATGAAATAGTAGTAGTGGCTTCTGAAAGACCGGTAATCCAGACTGTTTTTAATGTTCCTTTTGAAAAAGTCCAAGAAATTGAACCTGGGAATGCATTAATTATCAAGAAAAATGGGACTGTTTCTATGCAGGAAATTCTTCCGCCAACGGTTAAGAAAGCATGTTCTTTTGAGCGAATTTATTTCTCGAGAGGAAGTGATGCTGAAATATATCAAGAAAGAAAAAATTTAGGAAAACTTATTTTGCCTGCCGTTTTAAAATCAATAGACGAAGATACAGACAATACAGTTTTTTCTTATATACCAAATACGGCAGAGACTTCATTTTACGGATTAGTTGAAGCAGCGCAAGATTTCTTGAACCAAAGAAAGAACAACTATATTCTGGAAAATAAAGATACTTTGACAAAAGATTCTTTACAGGAATTACTTTCAGTGAAAATCCGTACCGAAAAAGTAGCCATTAAAGATGCT
The DNA here is from genome assembly GCF_004349155.1 of Flavobacterium sp. GT3P67. Taxonomy (NCBI): domain Bacteria; kingdom Pseudomonadati; phylum Bacteroidota; class Flavobacteriia; order Flavobacteriales; family Flavobacteriaceae; genus Flavobacterium; species Flavobacterium sp. GT3P67. The sequence goes on along the minus strand of NZ_SMLF01000001.1, from coordinate 366,759 downwards.
AAATTAAGAACCTTTATTACAGAGGATAGTAGTCGTGACGATTTAGTAGCCCACGTATATGATGTTACGTATGGTGTTATTAAACCTACGGATAATTTGGTAATAATAGATGATAGTATTGTTCGAGGTACAACTTTGAAAATGAGTATTATCAAAATGATGGATCGTTTGAATCCAAAAAGAATAGTCATAGTTTCATCAGCACCACAAATACGCTATCCGGATTGTTACGGAATTGATATGGCAAAACTAGAAGGTTTAGTAGCTTTCAAAGCAGCTTTAGAGTTGCTTAAAGAAAGAAACTTATATCATATTGTTGACGAAGTGTATGTGAAATGTAAAGCACAAGAAAACTTCAAGGACATTGATGTTGTAAATTACGTAACAGCAATATATGCGCCTTTTCAACCACAAGAGGTTTCAGATAAAATTGCACAAATGTTGAGTTCTCCTGAGATAAAAGCTGAAGTGAAAATTATTTTTCAAAGGGTAGAAGATCTCCATATAGCTTGTCCGAAAAATTTAGGAGACTGGTACTTTACCGGAGACTATCCAACACCTGGAGGGAACCGAGTGGTAAACCGAGCATTCATGAATTTCTATGAAGGAAAAGATGCCAGAGCATACTAATATCGCCGATGATAGGGTTTTAATCGGTTTTCTAAGTTGTTCGTCTAATTTATTTGGTGGCAACCAAGAACTGATATAAATTTGAATCACCATAACATTAGTAGGTTAAGTTTATGGTAGATTTGGGGCAAAAAGGGTGGAAGAAATTCCACCTTTTTTATTGGAATAAAGCGAAGAAATGAGATAAACAAAAAGCGCCGATTTCAAAATTTTGAAATCGGCGCTTTTTGTTTTAAGAGAAAAGAAATAAGAGAAAAGAAATAAGAGAAAAGAAATAAGAGAAAAGAAATAAGAGAAAAGAAATAAGAGAAAAGAAATAAGAGAAAAGACAACAGTAATTTTTGAAGTCTTTATTCTTTCATCTTGACTCTCTTTTTATTTCTCTAAAGCATATCTTCTTGAAACTTCAGTCCAGTTAATTACATTGAAAAAAGCTTCAATATAATCAGGTCTTCTGTTTTGATAATGCAAATAGTAAGCATGTTCCCAGACATCCATTCCTAAAATTGGAGTTCCGCCACAACCTACACCTGGCATTAATGGATTATCTTGGTTTGGAGTGCCGCAAACATCTACTTTTCCACCTTTATGAACACAAAGCCAAGCCCATCCAGAACCAAATTGGGTAATTCCCGCTTTGCTGAATTTTGCTTTAAACTCTTCAAAAGTCCCAAAAGCAGCTTCAATAGCAACTAGTAAATCACCAGTTGGGAGTCCGCCACCGTTTGGTGTCATTATGGTCCAAAACAAGTTGTGGTTGTAAAATCCACCACCATTGTTACGAACAGCAGCATTTTTCAGGTCAAGATTAATCAAAATATTTTCAATCGTCTTACCTTCCATATCCGTTCCAACAATAGCTGCATTAAGATTGGTAGTATAAGCATTGTGATGTTTAGAATGGTGAATTTCCATTGTACGCGCATCAATATAAGGTTCTAATGCGTCATACGCATAAGGTAATTGTGGTAATTCAAAAGCCATAATATGATTGTTTAAATGATTTATAAATATTTTTATTCAAATTTAAACATTAAACTTTGGAAACGGAAATTCTATTTCGTTATAATTTCATTAAATTAATTAATAGTGTGCTCTTTGGGGTTGTAACAGACTTGTTTTCAGGAGCTATTTACTTCGTCAGTTCGCTCCGCTCGTGTCCTGCTTTCCGCTCCAATCTTTTTATTCGCCGAAAAGGCTTATAAAAAGGATTTTCACTTCAAACGAAGTTCACTGAACTCCTATGAGAATAAAAGTTAGGTGAAGTAATCAGGGATGAAAAACGATTGTATTTTAAATTGCCATTCTGTTTTAAATGCAAGTTTTAGAATTGAAATTTCCAAATTACGATTGCGCCATCGCCATACAAACAATACTGATTTTTGCCCCGGGAATTTTTAGTAAAGCTCGGGAACAGGCTTCTAATGTAGCTCCAGTTGTAATTATATCATCAATTAAAAGAAAATGTTTGTTGTAGTTTTTCTCAGTAAACACAATATCAAAAATGCTTTCGATTCCTTCCGTTCTGCCTAATAAGGTTTTCTTAGATTGCGTTTTTGAATATACATTCCGAATCAAAAGCGAATCATTATAAACTAAATTTAGATTCGAAGAAAGCGCTTTTCCAAAAGTGCTAACTTGATTGTATCCTCTTTCTTTTAACTTTTTCCGGTGTAATGGAACGGGAATAATTTCATCAACAGACTCTAGTAATTCGATATTCCTCAAATCTTCGGCGTACCATTCGCCAAGAACAGTTCCTATTTCCTCATGTCCTTTGTATTTCAAATTATGAATAAGTTCTTGGACAATTCCTTTTTTATGAAAATAAAACAATGCTGAGGTATGAAGTACGGGAATTCGTCCGTAAAATTTTTTGAAAGCATCATTTTCTGGATTCAAATGATGATTCGTCAACGGAATATCGTGTCTGCAAACCGTACAAATTACATTTTCATTGGCCAATAAAAAGGAGCTGCAGCCGGAACAGACTTTTGGAAAAAAGAGATTTATAATGCTTTCAAACATGTAAACAGGGATTTATTTATAAAAATAGACAAATCAATGCTTCAATCTTTAACAATTTTCTTTTTTTTAAGTTCACTTTTTATATTTTTGCAATACTATGGCAAAACAAGAAGATTTATTTAAGAATGTAATTTCGCACGCGAAAGAATATGGATTTATTTTTCCGTCAAGCGAAATATACGATGGTTTAAGTGCAGTCTATGATTATGCACAAAACGGAGTAGAATTAAAAAAGAACATACGCGAATATTGGTGGAAAGCAATGGTTCAAATGAACGATAATATTGTTGGCCTTGACGCGGCAATTTTGATGCACCCAACCACTTGGAAAGCATCAGGTCACGTAGACGCTTTCAATGATCCATTGATTGACAATAAAGATTCGAAAAGAAGATATAGAGCCGATGTTTTGATTGAAGATTATGCCGAAAAGTTAAATCAAAAAGCAATCAAAGAAATCGAAAAAGCGCGTGCTCGTTTTGGTGATGCTTTCAACGAACAGGAATTTGTAACTACAAATGCCCGAGTTATGGAGTACAAAGCCAAAGAAAGGGAAATTCTGGAAAGAATGGCACGTTCTTTAGGTAATGAAGATTTGGAAGATGTAAAAGCATTAATCGAAGAACTAGAAATTGCTTGCCCGGAATCGGGTTCCAGAAACTGGACTGAAGTCCGTCAATTCAACTTGATGTTCGGTACTAAATTAGGAGCTTCGGCCGATTCAGCAATGGATTTATATTTGCGTCCGGAAACGGCGCAAGGTATTTTTGTTAACTTCTTGAATGTACAAAAATCAGGAAGAATGAAAGTTCCTTTTGGAATTGCACAAACTGGAAAAGCGTTCAGAAACGAAATTGTTGCGAGACAATTTATTTTCCGTATGCGTGAGTTTGAACAAATGGAAATGCAGTTTTTTGTACGTCCAGGCGATGAAATGAGATGGTACGAACATTGGAAAACAGCTAGACTAAATTGGCACTTGTCACTTGGTTTAGGAAAGGAAAATTACCGTTTTCACGATCACGAAAAATTAGCACATTATGCAAATGCTGCTGCTGATATTGAATTTAATTTCCCTTTTGGATTCAAAGAATTGGAAGGAATTCACTCTCGTACTGATTTTGATTTGAAAGCACACGAACAGTTCTCTGGTAGAAAATTACAGTATTTTGATGCTGAATTAAACCAGAATTATGTTCCTTATGTAGTGGAAACTTCAGTAGGATTAGATAGAATGTTCTTGGCTGTTTTTGCAACTTCATTAAAAGAAGAAACGTTAGAAGATGGTTCCACAAGAACAGTGCTGAAATTACCTTCAGTTTTGGCTCCTACAAAAGCGGCAATTTTACCATTGGTTAAAAAAGACGGATTACCAGAAATCGCACATAAAATAATTGACGATTTGCGTTGGGATTTCAATGTGGCGTATGATGAAAAAGATGCGGTAGGGAGACGTTACAGAAGACAAGATGCCTTAGGAACTCCTTTTTGCATTACCGTAGATCATCAAACTATCGAAGATCAAACGGTAACGATTCGTCATAGAGATACAATGAAACAAGATCGTGTAAACATTGCAGACTTGAAATCAATTATTGAAAATGAAGTTTCAATGAAAAACTGGTTGATGAAAATGTAATCAAATATTTTTTATATAAGAAAAGCTTTCCGAATAGGAAGGCTTTTTGCTTTTAGGATAGTATCAAATGATTTTTGTGAGGTACAATTAATTAGAATGAACGGATTTATTAGTTTCTTTTACAATACAGATTTACGCTCTTCATCGGATTTATTTGCACTTCATCTTAATGTGTCAACATTTGTCAAAAACATATTAACAACATATATGAAAAAAAGGTTAAATGCTTATTTTTAGAATGTTAAATAAGAGTTTTTTGTTTAACTAGTTTCCCAAAACTACCATTATTACTTAATAATTTAAAGTATATTTTACTTTGGACATATAATGTAATGCTAACAATTCCAGGAAAAACCATTGATGAATTATTCGTACATTATTATTGACGACGATCAAGAAAGTGTTTTGAAAACAAAAGCCATGGCTGATAGTTTTTCAGAGCTCGATTTTGTAGCATCAGCTAATAATTATGAAGAGGGTTTAAATCTCATATTAGAACACACTCCGCAAATAGTTTTTCTGGAAATTGACCCAGTTAATCCCGCCAGTAATTTGTCGTTGGCTCTTATTAATGAGCTGCACAGGTATTTGAAAGTGATTCCTAAAATTATCATTACAACGGCTAGGAAAGATTTAGCTTTTGATGCTATAAAATATGAGGTTTCCGATTATTTAATAAAACCACTGGCACGGATAGATTTTATAAAATCAGTTTTAAAATTGAATAAATCAATTGTTCCAAAAGAAGTCTTTTTAGAACAATCATTAGTTGCTGATGAAGAACCAGCAGTTTTTGCCAGACAAGAAGTATCAAATCAAGATCAATCTCTTATTCTGTGTATAAAATCCTATGGGGATTACAGATACATTGCTGCCAAAGATATTTGCTATTTCCAAGCTGATAATAATTCTACGGATATATACCTGAATAATGGTGAAATGATAACCGCTTTCAAAACATTGAAACATTTCGAAGGCGTCTTGTCTTTTCCTTTTATTAGAATTCATAACAGTTATATAGTCAACCGTAATTATATTTCTAGAATTCATAGCGGAAATTCAGTGTGTTATATTAAAAATAGCACTGTGAAACTTCCGTTCTCCAAATCCTATAAGGTAAATATCGACCTTGTTATCTCTGACTTTTCCAACGGAAATTATCTGGAAATTTAAAAAACAGTCATTCACTTTAATTTGAGGGTCATTCACTATCAAACGGCTGTATTCTACCATAAACGTCTTTTTTTGTAGGAATTTCTGAAGTTGTCTCTGTAGTTTTACAAAAGAATCTCACACAAATGTGGTTCCAAAAACAAGATAAAACAAAACAACAACATAAAAAACCCCAAATTATGAAAAAAGCAATCTTAACAATCGGATTATTCTCTTTAGTGATGATATTGACATCTTTTACTACACCAGAAAAAACTAATGTATTAAGAGGTGGTGGTAATACAGTTAATTTGACTGGCGGGCAAGCATCAGGAGGAAACCAGAAAGTGGATTTGACTGGTGGTCAAGCATCAGGAGGAAACCAGAAAGTGGATTTGACTGGTGGTCAAGCATCAGGAGGAAACCAGAAAGTGGATTTGACTGGTGGTCAAGCATCAGGAGGAAACCAGAAAGTGGATTTGACCGGTGGGCAAGCATCAGGAGGGAATCAAAAAGTGGACTAAACCAATCGTCTTCAATTAGATTTAATTTATAAAAAAGAATCTGGCCATCAAATATTTGATGGTCTTTTTTTTATGGCAATAGTTTTATTTTACTATTTTTGATGAAATTCAAATGAAACTATTGAAAAATTCGTACTATATATTTTTGCTGTTGCTCTTGGTTTGCTCTGGTTGTGTCAAGAAAGGCAAAGTAATTGCTACCGTTGGTTCCCCCGAGGATAGTATCACTTCTTATCTATCCTTTGCAAAAGACAACAGCCTATCGCTCCTCAAAAAGCAAGAATATAATAAAAAGGCATTTGTTATTATTATCAGTCAGCCCAACGATTCGATGAATAAGGTAAAATTGTTCAGGGTAGCCAATCGGTATTATAATATGGGTGATTGGAAAGGCTACAAAGAGACAGTACATCTTGTTTTGGAAAATTCCAAAAGCAGTAAGGATTCCGTGAACATGGCCAAAGGCTATGTTTATTTAGGGGATTACTATAGTTCACAAGCTGTTTCGGATAGTGCCTTCCTGTACTATTCCAAGGCCGAAAAGATATACCGTCCTCTCCAGGATAATTACAATTTGGCTAAAACATTATTTAATAAAGCAAATTTACAATATATCGAAGGTGATTTTATGGGTAGCGAGTTAGCCGTATTCAATGCCCTTAGAGCTATAAAAGGAGGAAAGGCAATCGATGTTGTATATGACTCCTACAACCTTTTAGGGATAGTTTACAATGAACGGGAAGAATATGACAGGGCTTTGGAATACCATACCAAAGCCTTAGCCAATATAGATGAAACAGTTTTACCATCGGTATTTCAGTCGAGAGCTACCTCATTGAACAATCTGGGGTATGTGTATCAAAACATGAACAAGTACAAAGAGGCAAAAAAATATTTTGAACAAGGATTGGAACAAAAAAATCTAATTAGTGATAAGCCTTTCGTATATGCCATGTTGTTAGATAATTTGGCATATTCAAAATTCAAACTGAAAGAATCTAAGGGGTTGCCTGAGCTGTTTTATCAATCACTGAAGCTGAGAGATAGTTTGCAACTGACCGCTGGAATTATTCTCAACAAAATCCATTTATCGGAATATTTTGCATCAAAAGGGGATACGCTAAGAGCGATGGAATATTCCAAAGAAGCACTTGCAACAGCCCAGAGTTCCAAGAATTCCCAAAATGTCTTGGCTTCCCTTAAGCAATTAGCCATTATAGAACCTAAAAAAGCGGCTGTTTATAACAAAGAATACATTCACATTAATGATAGTTTGCAAAAAGCGGAACGAAAAATGGGAGAGAAATTCTCACGAATAGAGTATGAAACTGATAAAATAAAAGATGAGAATACTAATCTTGAGGTTCAAAACAGGAATTTAGTTTTTATTTTCAGTGGATTAGCGATGTTGGGATTATTTATTTTTGTAATTAAAGCTCAAAAAACTAAAAATAGAGAGTTACTATTCAAACAACAGCAGCAAGAAGCAAATGAGGAAATCTATAATTTGATGATTTCGCAACAGAATACCATTGAAGGGATTAGAATTAAAGAGAAAAAAAGAGTGGCTCAGGAATTGCACGATGGAGTTTTGGGGAGAATGTTTGGTATTCGAATGAACTTAGATAGTCTAAATAAAATTCACGACGGAACTGCTGTTGAAAAAAGAAACAACTACTTAACAGAGTTGAAAAGTATTGAACAGGATATTCGTGAAATTTCCCATGATTTAAATAGAGAAAAATCAGAATTAATTAATAACTTCGTTGCTATTGTAGATAATTTACTTGAAGAACAGAAAAAGACATTCAAACCTAAGTTATTTACAAGTATTGACAGATCCATAAAATGGGAGTTGTTAAGCAATTCGATTAAAATAAATTTATACAGAATTATTCAAGAGTCACTTCAAAACATTAATAAGTATGCTGAAGCAAATACTATTAAAGTAGAACTTAAAAAAATTGAGGATGATTTATTTTTAACCATAAGTGATGATGGTAATGGATTTGATGTAAATAAATCAAAAAAGGGCATTGGTTTGCAAAATATACAATCTCGCACCATAGAATGCAATGGAACGGTTGACATAAAATCAAAAAAAGGGAATGGAACAATTATTACGATCGCAGTTCCATTTGAAAACAAACAAATACTTACATAGAAATGACAATTGCCTCAGATGTAAAGACAACAACTAAAAATAATATATTAATCGTTGATGATCACCCTTTTATTATTGAAGGATACAAAAATGCGATTACAAGATATAATCCTCAAGAATTTGAATTTTTAATTAGTCAGGCCAAAGATTGTGAATCGGCATATAATATCATTACAAACCCAGATACTATAGTTTTTGATATAGCTTTTTTAGATATTAGTATGCCTTCTTATGAAGAAAAAGGTATTTATAATGGCGAGGATTTGGCAAGGTTGATATCGGAATTTATGCCAAACTGTAAAATAATTTTGCTTACCATGTATACAGAATTATTAAAGATAAAAACTATTATAAAAACTATAAATCCTAGTGGGCTGGTTATAAAAAATGATTTAACATTTGACGAATTACTTTTTGCGTTCGATAAAGTTATAAAAAATGAAAAATATTATAGTCAGTCGGTTCTGAAAATGCTAAACCAATCCGAGTTAGATAGTATAGAAATTGATCAATTTGATAAAGAAATTTTATTTCATATTTCAAAGGGAACTAAGCTGAGTGATATCCCACAATACATTCCAATTTCATTAGGAGCAATTGAGAGAAGAAAGATAAAATTAAAAGAATTACTAAAGATAGAAGACGGTAGTGATATTGACTTAGTCCGAGAGGCAAAAAACAAAGGCTTACTTTTCTAAATTTACTCAAACAAAAAAACGACACCTTAAAAGTGTCTTTTTTTGTTTTTAAAGAAGTTTTATTGTGTTAAAGCATCCCAACCGCGTGCTTTTAATGCAATTTTGGTGTTGGCACGAGTAACTAAATGAATCCCTTCACTTTCTTGTGTCATGTGGCCAATAATAGTGAAATTTGGATTCCCTTTTATTTTTTCAAAATCCTCCATGGCAATGGTGAAAAGCAATTCATAATCTTCACCACCATTTATTGCAACTGTTGTACTGTCGATGTTGAATTCTTCACAAACATTAATGAATTGTGGATCAATGGGTAACTTGTCTTCATATAAATTGCAACCCACTTTAGACTGCTTACACAAATGCATAATTTCTGATGACAATCCATCCGAAATATCAATCATTGAAGTTGGTTTTATTTCTAAAGCGTGCAATAAAGTTCTAACGTCTTTACGTGCTTCAGGCTTCAATTGACGTTCGATTAAATACGTATAGGCATCTAAATCAGGTTGTGAATTTGGATTCACCTGAAACACTTGCTTTTCTCTTTCTAAAACTTGTAATCCCATGTAAGCAGCTCCAATATCTCCGGTAACCACTAATAAATCAGTTTGTTTGGCGCCATTTCTATAAACGATTTCTTCTTCATCAGCTTCGCCAATGGCTGTAATACTAATAATCAATCCTTTTTGTGATGAAGTCGTATCTCCACCTATAACATCTACGTTATATTCACGGGCTGCATGGGTAATTCCTGCAAATAATTCATCTAATGCTTCCAAAGGAAAACGATTAGATACTGCAATGGAAACCGTGATTTGTGTTGGCTTTGCATTCATGGCGCAAATGTCAGAAACATTAACAACGACTGCTTTGTAGCCTAAATGTTTTAGGGGCATATATGCCAAATCGAAATGCACACCTTCTATCAACAAATCAGTAGAAACGATTACTTTTTTGTCTTTAAAATCCAAAACGGCAGCATCATCCCCAATTCCTTTCAAAGTTGAAGGTTGGTTGATTTCAAAGTTTTTTGTCAAATGGTCTATCAATCCAAATTCTCCTAATTGAGCAATACTTGTGCGTTGTGGGTTTTTATCTTCGATCATTATTTTATTTGTTTTGAAGTGCAAATATACGAAGAAATATTCGCCGTGAATTGTATCAATTTTTATGAATTTTATCCGACCTTTAGAGTAGTAAAATTTATAAAAATGAAGACATTTGATATAGTTACGCTTACAGTTAATCCTGCGTTAGATAAAAGCACTCATTTTAAAGGATTAGTCCCAGAACAAAAAATACGGTGTGATGAACCACGCTTTGATGCGGGAGGAGGAGGAATCAATGTGTCTAAGGCAATCGCTCGTCTAGGAGGAACTTCTTTAGCGGTATTTACTTCTGGCGGGCCAATGGGTAAAATACTTGAGGAATTGGTTAATAAAGAATCAGTTGAATTTAAAGCAATCGAAGTCCAAACTTGGACAAGAGAAAGTTTTGTCGCTGTGGATGACAACACTAATTCACAATACCGATTTGGATTTACTGGCGGAAAAATTACTGCAGAAGAAAGCAATAGAATATTAGAGACAATAGCTGCTTTAAAGCCGAAATTCTTAGTAGCCAGTGGCAGTTTAAATGAAGGTTTGTCTACAGATTTTTATCAAAAAATCGCAGAAATCGCAAAAAAATCAAATGCTAAGTTAATTGTTGACACCTCTGGTGAATCATTAAAAAAAGCGTTGGAAATTGGTGTTTATATGATCAAGCCCAATGTTGGGGAACTCGCAAAATTAATAGGCGTGGAACGATTGGAACTGGAAGAAGTAAACGAAGCCGCAAAACAAATAATTGCCAAAGGTGGTGCAGAAATTGTTGTTGTTTCACTTGGTCCACAAGGCGCAGTATTAGTTACAAAAGATAATTACGAGTTTGTACCGGCTCCTAATGTAGCCAAAAAAAGCACTGTAGGTGCTGGTGACAGCATGGTGGGTGGAATGGTTTGGGCGCTTTCGCAAAATAAAAGCATGAAAGAAGTAATTCGTTGGGGAGTCGCTTGTGGATCTGCAGCAACGATGAACGAAGGTACCCAATTGTTTAAACCGGAAGATGCGAAACGATTGTTTGAATGGTTGAAGGATAAATAAATATTTTTAGTTGTTTGGTAGAGACGCTGCAGTGCGTCTCTACATCGTGCGTCATTACGATACTGTATGTAAAAACAAAAAACCCTGACAATTTTCATCATCAGGATTCTATCTTAATACTTTGTACTTAAATTTTAATACTCAAAAATACTAATCATTCAACTTCAAAACCGCCATAAATGCTTCTTGTGGAATTTCGACATTCCCTACAAGCCTCATCCGTTTTTTACCTTTTTTCTGTTTTTCCAATAATTTACGTTTACGGGAAATATCTCCACCATAACATTTGGCAGTAACGTCTTTACGCAACGCTTTTATCGTTTCACGAGAAATTACTTTCACACCAATTGCCGCTTGAACAGGAATGTCAAATTGTTGACGCGGAATTAATTCTTTCAGTTTTTCACACATTTTTTTACCAATCGAATAGGCATTATCGGCATGCATCAAGGATGATAAAGCATCAACAATCGTTGCGTTCAATAAGATGTCAACTTTAACCAAATTGGAAGTTCGCATTCCAATTGGCGTATAATCAAACGAGGCATATCCTTTAGAAACTGTTTTTAAACGGTCGTAAAAATCAAATACAATCTCTGCTAACGGCATATCAAAAGTCAACTCTACACGTTCCGTAGTCAAATACGTTTGATTGGTAATTAATCCACGTTTTTCGATACACAAACTCATTACATTTCCAACATAATCGGATTTAGTGATGATAGTTGCTTTAATAAAAGGTTCTTCAACGTGGTCTAAACGAGATGGCTCCGGCAAGTCCGTAGGATTGTTTACTATAAGTGGTGTTGTAGGATCTTTTTTGGTGTAAGCCAAATACGAAACATTGGGAACGGTAGTAATAACGGTCATGTTAAATTCTCTCTCCAAACGCTCCTGGATAATCTCCATGTGCAACATTCCCAGGAATCCACAACGGAAACCAAATCCCAAAGCTGCCGAGCTTTCCGGTAAAAATACCAATGAAGCATCATTCAATTGCAGTTTTTCCATCGAGTTTCTCAACTCCTCATAATCTTCGGTGTCTACGGGATAAATTCCAGCAAAAACCATTGGTTTCACATCTTCAAAACCTTTAATTATATTTGTTGTTGGCGTTTTTGCATCTGTCAACGTATCTCCTACTTTTACTTCCTTTGCTTCTTTAATTCCAGAAATCAAATACCCAACATCACCTGCTGAAATTACTTGTTTTGGAACTTGGTTTAATTTCAAAGTACCAATTTCATCTGCAAAATATTCATTGCCAGTAGCCATGAATTTAATCTTTTGCCCTTTTTTGATCTGTCCGTTTTTCACACGGAAAATAACTTCGATTCCTCGAAACGGATTGTAATGCGAGTCAAAAATCAATGCTTGTAATGGTTCGTCAACATTTCCTGATGGAGGCGGAATTTTTTCGATAATCGCTGCCAATATATTTTCAACACCAAAACCCGTTTTACCCGAAGCGTGAATAATATCTTCCAACTTACATCCGAGTAAATCAATAATATCGTCACTTACTTCCTCAGGATTCGCACTCGGTAAATCCACTTTATTCAAAACTGGAATAATTTCTAAGTCATTCTCCAAAGCCAAATATAAATTTGAAATCGTTTGTGCCTGTATACTTTGTGCTGCATCTACAATCAAAAGTGCGCCTTCACAAGCCGCAATGGATCGAGAAACTTCATACGAAAAATCCACGTGTCCAGGAGTATCAATCAAATTCAGGATGTATTCTTGTCCTTTATAAGTGTATTCCATTTGAATCGCGTGACTCTTAATCGTAATCCCACGTTCGCGCTCCAAGTCCATGTTGTCAAGCAATTGCGCTTTTTCTTCACGAGCGGTAACAGTTTGTGTTGCGCCTAGTAATCGGTCAGCAAGCGTGCTTTTTCCGTGGTCAATATGTGCAATAATGCAAAAATTACGTATATGTTTCATCTTCTATTAGTATCTATTTTTTTAGGACGTGCCTTTGCTTCCTCTATCGTTCCAGCAATGTCGGGCTATCCGCTATATCTTTTGTTTCGCAAGCTACACAAAAGGATGCCGCTTCTATCCCTCACGCACCATCGCAAACGGCGACAATTAATCTGCAAATATAATTCAAAGTTAATCAGCATCAAAGGAGGTATAGGATATAATGAATAATGCGTTTTTTTATTTTTAATTTAATTAAAATTATATATTTTTACGTGTAAGTTTTTTTACACAAAACAAAAAAAATCAAGTAAATGAAAAAATTAGTAGTAGCAGTATTATTCGTTTCGTCAATGATGACGGCACAAGACATTGATGTTGTAAAAGGAAATTTTGATTTCCTGAAAGATCAAAAGGAAATCAACGTTGAATTTGATTACAGTAAAATGACTTTAATGAAAGAGAAAAAAACCGAAGCGCAATATATTGAAGACCGAACGAAAGAATTAAATGAGAAAACTAAAGGAGTTGGTAATATTTGGATGAAAAAATGGAATGCAAGCAAAGAGTTAATCTGGAGCCCGAAATTTTTAGAATTAATGAATGTTGTTTTTGTAAAAGATAAAAAAGAAGTTAGTTTTCAGGAAGAATTAATAACGGCAAAATACACTTTAATTGTAGAGACCGTTTGGATCTATCCAGGTTGGGATGCAATGGTAATGAAACAACCTGCAAAAGTTTCGACCTTATTAAAATTTGTGGAGACGAGCGATAAATCAAATGTTTTATTAGAAATCTCTAGCCAAGAAGCTCCCGGAGATCAATATGGAAGTAACTTTAGTAATGAATCTAGAATTGGCGAAGGGTTTGCTAAAACAGCAAAATCTTTAGCAAAAATGGTATTGAAAAAAGCGTATAAATAATTCATTAAACAAAAACCCTAATAATTAATTAGGGTTTTTGTTTTTTTGCTCCTTTTCAAGGGTTATTACATGCGCCATATTCTTAATGACATTATCGTGTTTCTTTACAAACGGATTCGTCTCATCCCAAACATAACCGGCAAGAACAGCACAAATTTTTCGTTTCACCTCTGGGTTTTCAGGTTGATGAAAAAACAGGGTTTGTAGATTCCCGGTGTACCATTCTTTTACATAAGTGGTAAAAACGTTAATGCCTCTTTTCATATATGCCGTAAATTCTTCTTCCCAATCTACGGTAATTCCTTGCGATTCTTTTATAAAAAGTTTAGCGGCAAGCATCCCAGATTCTGTAGCAAAAGCAACACCGGAAGAGAAAACGGGATCCAAAAACTCCGAACTATTGCCTGTTAGAGCAAAACCATCGCCATACATTTGTTTTACAGAACGAGAGTAATTTTCCAATTTCACCGGTTCAAACAAGAAATCAACCCCGCCAAATCTTTTTATGTAATAGTCAGAAAGCTGAATAGCGTTTTTCAATGCTTCAGCATTATTTCTGTTTTCGGATAGGGAATTGATAAAATCAGTTGGTCCAACAACGCCTAAACTGGTATTTCCATTAGAAAAAGGAATCACCCATAACCATACTTCGGTTTCTAAAACATCAAAAGAAATCAATGTTCCTTCTTCGCCTTCGGGTCTGTTACTGTCTTTTACATGCGTAAAAATAGAGGAATGCGGATCTAATTTTGAAGGAGTATCCAAATCTAAAAGGCGCGGTAAAACCCGACCGTAACCACTTGAATCTATAATGAACTTGGCATGAATTTCTTTTAGATTTCCGTTTTTGTCTTTTACAATGGTCTTGGAGTTTTTTCCTTCAAAGGATACGGAAACAACTTCCGATTCAAATTCTAAATCAATTCCTTTTCGTACTACTTCTTGCGCCATCGTATTGTCAAAATCAGCTCTTGGCACCTGCCAAGTCCAATCCCAGCCTTCGGAAAATTTATTGCTAAAATCAAAAACGCAAATTTCTTCCCCACGAATGAATCTTGCGCCTAATTTTTTTTCAAAATTCATCGCGTCAAGACTCTCAAATAATCCTGCTTCTGCAAAATGATCCATCACACGGGGAATTAAACTTTCGCCTACAACAAGTCTTGGGAATCTTGTTTTTTCCACAACTTTCACCTTGATATTGTTATTATGAAGATGTGAGGCCGAAACGCATCCTGAAGGACCGGCACCTATGATTAATACATCAACAAACTCCTTTAACATAATTTTATATTATTATTGATTATTTCCTACATTTGCCACCGTCAAAATAACTACATTTATTTTAATAAAAAAAACTAATTTAGAATAATCAAAAAGGCTTGCATGGACACTATAAATGAATATTTAAGTTTAAAAGAATTTGAATCTATTATTTTTGGAAATAATAAAATAGCAATAAGCGAACTTGTTTTAAACAGAGTAAATGAAAGTTTTAATTTTTTAAAAAAATTCTCTGAAAACAAAGTGATTTATGGTGTAAATACAGGTTTTGGGCCGATGGCTCAATACCGTATTAAGGACGAAGATCGAATCCAGTTACAATATAATTTAATTAGAAGCCATTCTTCGGGAACAGGAAAACCGATGAGTGCCATTTGTGTAAAAGCAGCTATTTTGGCACGATTAAATACCCTTTCTTTAGGGAATTCAGGGATTCATTCTTCGGTAATTCAGTTGATGGCTGAGTTGATAAACAGAGACATTACACCGTTGATTTTTGAACATGGCGGCGTTGGTGCAAGTGGTGATTTGGTACAATTATCACACCTGGCATTAGTCTTGATTGGCGAAGGCGAAGTCTTTTACAAAGGAGAAAGAAGAGCAACCCAAGAAGTTTTTGAGATAGAAAATCTGAAACCCATTCAGGTAGAAATAAGAGAAGGTTTAGCATTAATAAACGGAACGTCTGTAATGACAGGAATTGGGGTTGTTAATGTGCATCATGCAAATAAATTATTAGATTGGTCGCTAAAATGTTCTTGTGCGATTAATGAAATAGTTCAAGCGTATGACGATCATTTTTCGGAAGAATTAAACCAAACCAAACGTCATAAAGGACAACAAGAAGTGGCAGCAAGAATGAGACAGAACCTTTCTGATAGCACTTTAATCAGAAAAAGAGAGGATCATTTGTATTCAGGCGAAAATACCGAAGATATATTTAAAGAAAAAGTACAGGAATATTATTCGTTGCGTTGTGTTCCCCAAATTCTAGGACCCGTTTTAGAAACCATAAATAATGTTGCTTCAATTCTGGAAGACGAATTTAACTCGGCTAACGACAATCCAATTATTGATGTGAAAAATCAACATGTATATCATGGAGGAAATTTTCATGGGGATTATATTTCTTTGGAAATGGATAAATTAAAGATTGTGATTACCAAATTAACGATGCTTGCCGAGCGCCAGTTGAATTATTTACTGAATTCAAAAATCAATGAAATTCTTCCCCCGTTTGTAAATCTTGGAACTTTAGGATTTAATTTCGGAATGCAAGGAGTTCAGTTTACAGCGACTTCAACCACTGCGGAAAATCAAATGTTGTCTAATCCAATGTACATTCACAGTATTCCTAATAATAATGACAATCAGGACATTGTAAGTATGGGAACAAATGCGGCTGTAATTACCGCAAAAGTGATTGAGAATTCTTTCGAAGTATTGGCTATTGAGTTGATTACTATTGTTCAAGCCATAGATGCATTAGAGCAAAAAGATAAAATTTCTTCGGTTACCAGAAAAATGTATGATGATGTAAGGGCTATTATTCCTCAATTTAAAGAAGATCAGGTCATGTATCCATTTATTCAAAAAGTAAAGGATTATTTGATGTCAAATTATAAAAACGAATAATCATGAAATGTGCATTAGTTACTGGTGGTTCAAGAGGAATTGGCAGTGCAATTTGTCAAAAATTAGCCGAAGACAGTCAATATCATATTTTGATTAATTATCAAGCTAATAAAGAAGCCGCCGAAAAAACACTAGAGGAGGTGATAAAAAGGGGAGCAACTGGGGAAATTATTCAGTTTAATGTTTCGGATTTTGAAGAAGTGAAAAATAAACTAACACAATGGCAGGATGTAAATCCAGAGGCAATTGTTGAGGTGATTGTAAATAACGCCGGAATTACAAAAGACGGTTTGTTTATGTGGATGAGTCCCGAGGACTGGACCAGCGTTGTTAATACCAGTTTGAATGGTTTTTTTAATGTGACCAATTTTTTTATCCAAAAAATGTTGCGTAACAAATATGGACGAATAGTAAATATGGTATCTGTTTCAGGTGTAAAAGGAACTCCGGGGCAAACTAATTATTCGGCTGCAAAAGGTGCCGTTGTTGCCGCAACCAAAGCATTGGCACAGGAAGTAGCCAAACGGAATATTACTGTAAACGCCGTTGCTCCCGGGTTTATTAGGACCGACATGACAAGCCAATTGGACGAAAAAGAATTAATAAAATTAGTTCCCGTGAATCGTTTTGGAGAAGCCGAAGAAGTGGCGGATTTAGTTAGTTTTCTCGTTTCGAAAAAAGCAAGTTATATTACAGGGGAAATTATCAATATAAACGGAGGAATTTATTCATAAAAGTTACTTTAAAGAGAATGAACAGAAGAGTTGTCATCACAGGAATGGGAATTTACTCGTGTATAGGAACATCGTTAGACGAAGTAAAAGACTCCTTATATAATGGGAAATCAGGAATTGTTATTGATCCCGAACGAAAAGAATTCGGTTTTCGCTCTGCCTTAACAGGAATGGTTCCAAAACCAGATTTAAAAAATTTGCTTTCCAGGAGACAAAGAATAAGTCTTGGCGAAGAAACAGAATATGCTTATTTAGCAACAATCGAGGCTTTGAAAGAGGCCAATATTGATGATGCATTTTTTGATGGAAATGAGGTAGGGATCATGTATGGAAATGATAGTGTTTCAAAGGCAGTTATTGAAGCTACGGATATTATTAGAAATAAAAAAGATACCGCATTAATAGGTTCGGGTGCGATTTTCAAATCGATGAATTCAACGGTAACGATGAATTTGTCTACGATTTTTAAATTAAAAGGCATCAATCTTACTATTAGCGCTGCTTGCGCAAGCGGCTCACATTCGATAGGGCTGGCTTATTTTTTAATAAAAAGCGGATTTCAAGACATCGTAATTTGTGGAGGCGCACAGGAAATCAACAAATATGCCATGAGCAGTTTTGATGGTTTGGGTGTTTTTTCTCCCAGCGAAGATGAACCGGCAAAAGCCTCCAGGCCTTTTGATGCCGCCCGTGATGGTTTGGTTCCAAGTGGGGGTGCTGCCACTTTAATTTTAGAGAGTTATGAATCGGCTATAAAGCGAGGTGCGACTATTGTTGCTGAAGTTGTGGGTTACGGATTTTCATCCAATGGCGGGCATATTTCTACACCAAATGTTGAGGGGCCATCAACAGCCATGCAAAGAGCATTAGATGAAGCTGGACTAAAACCAGGCGATATTGATTATATAAATGCGCATGCTACATCAACACCTGTTGGTGATGGTAATGAAGCCAAAGCTATTTTTGAAATTTTTGGAGAAAGCAACCCACATGTAAGTTCCACAAAATCAATGACGGGCCACGAATGTTGGATGGCAGGAGCAAGCGAAGTTATTTATTCGATTCTAATGATGCAAAATGATTTTATTGCACCCAATATCAATTTGGAAAATCCAGATGAAGATTCAAAAAAATTAAATTTAGTTAAAGCGACTTTAAATAAAAAAATTGATATATTTTTGTCGAATTCCTTCGGATTTGGAGGGACAAATTCGGCATTAGTGGTTAAAAAGTTTAAATAAAAGATGAATAAAGAAGAAATAGTTGAGAGAATAAATGGATTTTTAGTTGATGAGTTTGAGGTTGATGTCGATGATATTCAGCCAGAAGCAAATTTGAAAGATACTTTAGGGTTAGATAGTTTAGATTATGTGGATTTAGTTGTTTCTGTAGAATCTAATTTTGGCGTGAAATTAGTTGAGGTTGATTTCGTGGGAATAGCCTCTTTTCAAAGTTTTTATGACTTAATTGAGAACAAACTAAAAGCTAAAATAGATTTTCAGACTTCTTAGATTTTTATCGAATCACTCTGTTTTTGCATTAGTCCATTTTAATTTATCCTTTCTCAACACTATCCAAAAGAGGGTTCGTCAAGATTGTGTGAATTTATAATCCATATTAGTGTAGAATAATTGTATCTTAAAAGCCAAGAGATCTAAAAATCCAATAATCTAAGAAGTCTAAATAAAATGAGTCAATGGGAGGGGAAATCTAAAGGAACACTTTTAGGCTATAAAATTTTCGTTTTTTTTATAAAAAAAGTAGGAATCCAATCGGCCTACTTTATCCTTTATTTTGTTGCTACTTATTATTTTCTTTTTCTCAAAAAAAGCAACCGAGCCGTCTTTTATTATTTCAAAGAAAGACTGGGCTATTCCTATTTAAAATCCAAACAAATGGTTTTCAGGAGTTACTATACTTTTGGGCAGACTATTATTGACAAAATTTCCATTTCAGCTGGAATGCGAAATAAATTCACCTACGAATTTGATGGAATTGAAATCTTAAAAAAACTTTTATCCGAAAAAAAAGGAGGCGTTCTCATCAGTGCCCATATCGGTAATTTTGAGATAGCCGAACATTTTTTTGGCGAAATCGATATTGATTTTCAAATTAATCTAGTCACTACTGATTTAGAACATACTACAATTAAAAACTATCTGGAGAGCATCACCAAAAAATCAAATATCAAATTCATTATCATCAAAGAAGATCTGTCGCATATTTATGAAATCAATGCCGCTTTGGCAAAAAACGAATTGATTTGTTTTACAGGCGACCGCTATTTTGAAGGCGTAAAATCATTGTCGGAAAATTTATTAGGCGAGGAAGCTAATTTTCCTGCCGGACCATTTCTTATTGCTTCCAGATTAAAAGTTCCAGTAGTTTTTGTTTATGTGATGAAAGAAGCCAATTTGCATTATCATTTATATGCCAGAGAAGCCCAAGTAAAGCATCGAGACGAAAAAGGAGTGCTGAAAGCCTATGTGGCAAGTGTCGAATCGATGCTTGAAAAATATCCGTTGCAATGGTTCAATTATTTTGATTTTTGGAACAAACTCGGAAATCATCACAAAAAATAAAGTTTGAACTATAAATGCAGTATTCATTTCATCTATTTTGTATTTTAGCAGAGCCTCAAAATAAAATATGGAAGAATTTGACACAATTATTATCGGTTCTGGTGTTGGCGGTTTAGCTACGGCAATTTGTTTAACGCGTGCGGGACAAAGAGTTTTGGTTCTCGAACAACATTATGTTCCTGGAGGTTGGAGTCATAGTTTTACTTTGAACGGTCAACGATTTAGCCCGGGCGTGCATTATGTTGGGCTTCTTGACGAAGGACAATCCACACACGAACTTTATCGTGGTTTGGGCATTGCAAACGACATGGTGTTTTTTCGAATGAATAAAAATGCCTACGAGCATTGTTTGATTAACAATGAAACTTTCGATCTGCCTGCCGGAGTTGAGAATTTAAAGGAAGTGCTTATTTCTCGTTTTCCAAAGGAAAAAAAAAACATCACAGAATATTTAACTCTGGTGCAAAGAGTGAGTCATGAATTGCAATTAATCCCTAAATTGAAAGGGTTTTGGCAAAAAATCACTGTTCCTTTTCGAACCAAACACTTCGGGAAATTTGCTTTGTTTCCTTTAAAAAAAGTAATTGGTTGGCATATAAAGGACCCTTTGTTGAAAGCCGTTTTAAATATTCAATGTGGGGATCACGGGCTTTCGCCAAAGCGAGCTTGTTTTCCGGTACATTGCTCTGTGATGAGCCACTATTTTGATGGTGGATTTTATCCTATGGGCGGTGGTGGTGGCATTGTAAAAGCAATGACCAACGGAATTAAAAAATACGGTGGCGAAGTGCGAGTAAAGCAAGCTGTCGAAAAAATTATTATTGAAAACAAAAAAGCAGTTGGAGTTCAATTAAAAAGTGGCCAAAAAATTTGGGCTAAAAATATTGTTTCCAATGCCGATCCGTCCATTACTTATCTCAATTTGATTGGGAAAACGCATTTGAGCAAAAGCTTGTTTGAAAAATTGGAGAAAACAAAATACTCGGTTACCTCATTGATTTTATTCTTGACTTTAGATATGGATGTTACTCAATATGGGATTGATTCTGGAAACATCTGGATGATGAAAGATGAGCATGACGACGCAAATTTTGAAGATTTAATGAGCAATGATTGTACTGAAGGCGATTCATTTCCTGCGGTGTTTATTAGTTGCACGACCATGAAAGACCCGGTAAGTTTCAACGGGAGATACCATAATTTTGAAGTGGTAACGTATGTGAATTATGATAATATCAAAGAATTCAATGCTTTGGAAGAGTATCATGATGAAAGCTATACCATCTTCAAAGAGAAAGTCATCAGTAAATTGATGAACAATATCGAAAAAGTTATTCCTAATGCCAAACAAAATATAGTTCAGGCCGAATTAGGGACGCCAAAAACGAATGAGTTTTACATTAATTCTACTAAAGGGAATGTCTATGGAACGGAAAAAACATTAAATCAGGTGGGCCCTTTTTCTTATAAAAATAAATCCGAAATAGAGAATCTGTTTCTTTGTGGGGCAAGCACGCTTTCACACGGAGTTGGTGGCGCAACGCATTCAGGAGTCATGGCGGCGGCCTCAATTTTGAATTGCAGACCAGAAGATTTATTGGTGGAAGATGCCAATCAGAAATTGCGAATTTATGATGCCGAAGATGTATCAACATGGCCAGAATGGATTCATGTAAAAAGATCAGATAAGAGAAGAACTTTCAAGGGAGTAAAAGTCTATTAGTATAAATTGTATTTTTTAGTTAGATTCGTGTTTTATAAATTGTAAAAATGAAAAACGTCCTCGTTATATATTATTCTCAGTCGGGGCAATTGGAGTCTATTGCCAGAAATGTTGCAAAGCCGCTTCTGGATTCCGATGAAATGAATGTTTTATTTCATGAAATTAAGTTAGAAAAACCATTTCCTTTTCCTTGGAAGAATGAAGAGTTTTTTGGCGCTTTTCCGGAATCTTTTTTACAGATACCTTCACAATTAAAGCCCGTTTCTTCGGAAATATTGAATACAAAGTTCGATTTAATCCTTTTGAATTATCAAGTTTGGTATTTGTCTCCCTCTATTCCAATTAATTCTTTTTTGAAAAGTCCTGAAGCTAAAATTCTTTTAAATAACATCCCTGTTGTAACTATAAGCGGTTCAAGGAATATGTGGATAATGGCTCACGAAAAAATTAAAGCTTTGTTGAAACAAAACAATGCGCAGTTAAAAGGGAATATTGCTTTGGTTGACAGAGTTGGTAATCTAATTAGTGTCATTACAATTGTAGAATGGATGTTTTCGGGTGTAAAAAAGAAATATCTAGGACTCTTCCCTTTACCGGGAGTTTCTGAAAAAGACATCCAGGAATCGTCTAAATTTGGAAATGTAATCCTGTCCAGTTTACAAGAAAATAATTTTGGCCAATTGCAACCCCAGTTAGTGGCAATTGATGCTGTCAGGATTAGTTCCTATCTGGTAACTGTAGATAGAACCGCCAACAAAATCTTCCAGAAATGGTCCAATTTTATCATTAAAAAAGAAGCGGAATCGAGAAAATTTTGGTTGAAGTTTTTTAAAGTTTATTTATTGCTCGCAATTTGGTTAATATCGCCAATCGTATATATTCTTCACGTTCTTACCTATCCATTCAAGATTAAAAAAGTAAAAAAAGAAATTCAGTATTTTCAAGGAGTTCAATAAAATAAGTTAATTATGTTTGAAGTATACATTACAAAAATTGGAAAATGTTTGCCAAATGAAGCCATTTCAAATGACGAAATGGAAAATTATTTAGGCCTTATAAATGATACCGCTTCCAAAGCAAGAAGACTGATATTAAGAAACAACAAAATTGTTAGTCGTTATTATGCTATTGATAAGGACGGGAACAGTACCCATAATAATGCCGAATTGACTAATAATGCCATTCAGGAATTGTTTGACGATAGTTTTACAGCCCAGGATATGGAATTGCTTTCCTGTGGAACTACAACACCAGATTTACTTGTGCCATCTCATGCGTCGATGGTTCACGGCTTGCTAAAAAACAAAAACCTTGAGTTAAATTCATCTGCGGGTGTATGTTGCGCAGGTATGAGTTCTTTGAAATATGGGTTCCTTTCCGTAAAATCCGGAAGTACAAAAAATGCCGTTTGCACAGGTTCCGAAAAACTTTCTTCATGGATGCTGTCCGGTAAATTTGAGAATGAAGTTGTTAATTTAAAAAATCTGGAAGAGCAACCTATACTTGCTTTCAAAAAAGATTTCTTAAGATGGATGTTGTCTGATGGAGCTGGAGCTTTTTTATTAGAAAACAAACCCAAAGGAGACATCTCTTTGAAAATTGAGTGGATGGAAGCCTATTCTTATGCATACGAGCTCGAAACGTGTATGTATGCTGGCGGAGATAAATTAGAAAATGGAGAAATAAAACCTTGGAATGACTATAATCCTGATCAATGGCTGAAAGAGTCTTTGTTTGCTTTTAAACAAGATGTTAAATTATTGGATGAGTTTATATTGGATAAGGGAGTGCAAAGTGTGTTTGATGCATTGTCAAAAAATAATATTACCGCCAACCAAATTGATCATTTTTTGCCACATGTTTCTTCTCATTATTTTGTTGACGGTTTAAATAAATTACTTACTGAAAAGGGTCTTGATATTCCAATGGAAAAATGGTTTATGAATCTGGGAACTGTTGGAAATGTTGGTGCAGCATCAATTTATTTGGCATTAGAAGAATTAATGAATTCCGGAAAATTAAAAAAAGGAGATAAGATACTTTTATCTGTTCCAGAAAGCGGACGATTTTCTTATGCTCTTGCCTATTTAACGGTTTACTAAAAACGTATGGAATCAACAAATGCAGTGTTTCAGAAAGATTTTGTGGAAAAATTGTTGCCACAAAAATTTCCATTTGTAATGGTGGATAAGTTGTATTCATACACTGAAACAGCTTTGGTTTCTGGACTGAAAATTGAAAATGACAATTTGTTTTTTCATGAAGGAAACTTTGTGGAATCCGGATTAATAGAACATATGGCACAATCGGTGGCGTTGCACACTGGTTATCAGTTTTACTTGAAACAGGAACCGGCACCAACGGGCTATATTGGTTCAATCAAGGATGTTGTAATAAAAAAAATGCCAAAACTGAATGACGAAATCCAAACAACGGTTACGATTCTTCAGGAATTTGGGGGGATAACCTTGGTTGATATAGTGACAAAATTGAATGATGTGGAAATTGCAAAAGGTCAGATGAAAACAGTTTTAGCAAAATAATTTTTCAAAATGGACACTTCAATTGACATAAAAAATTATTTGCCACACCGAGCTCCAATGCTGATGGTAGACATGGTTTTGAAAATGGATAATGAAAAAGTTGAAACCGTTTTCGAGATAAAAGAAACCAATATTTTTATCAAAAATAATATTTTTGTTGAAGTAGGATTGATTGAAAATGCGGCGCAGACTTGCTCGTCAATTGTAGCCAAGGGTTATTTTGTAGATGAAAATAATGAAGACAAAGAAGGAGTAAATGTGGTTGGATTTATAAGTGCTTTAAAAACATTAAAAATATATGCGCTTCCAAAAGTAGGTAGTATCATTACTACCAGAGCGACGTTAGTTTCAAAATTTGTAACTGATACTTATAGTTTGTGTACCATGAGTTGCCAAACTTTCCATAAGGAAGAATTGCTTTTAGAAGGAGAAATTAATCTTTTCATTCGTCCAACCCCAGCCCTCCCCAAAAAAGAGAGAGCAAAAAAAAGATTGTAAGATGAAAAAAGAAGAAGTACCGCAGGACAAAGGCAATCTTTCAAATAAAAACATGAGAGAATTGGTTTATGCAACCGATGAAAAAGGGAATTACACCACCGCTTTGAGTACCGGTTGGGAGCCAAAAACAATTGCTCTTTCTAATTCTATTGAAGAAATAAGTGAGCGTATTGCTATTGCAAAAGAGCAAGTAAAAAATAATGAAGTGAGTCCCATTTGTTATTTTATGGAATTCAGCAGAATGGATATTGCTGTTTTATCCAGTTATGTAGGCATGTGGCAATGGCGTGTAAAACGACATTTTAAACCCAAGATATTTGCTGGATTAAGCGATAAAATTTTGCAAAAATATGCTGACGCCTTCAATATTTCTGTTGCTGAATTAAGAAATTTTAAACCTCATTAATGGAAACTAATTTTACGCACCATCAATCTGCCCATTGTGAAAACGGAGTAGCTTCCAATTTGTTAAAACACAATGGTTTGAATATTAGCGAACCAATGGTTTTTGGAATTGGCTCAGGTCTTTTCTTTGTTTATTTGCCTTTTCTAAAAGTAAATTATGCTCCTGCCATCAGTTACAGACCATTGCCTGGACAAATTTTTAATAAACTGGCCAAACGTTTAGGCTTGAAAATAAAAAGGCAAAAATTTTCCAGCGAAGCTAATGCTACTAAGGCATTAGACGAAAATTTAAAAAACAATATTCCATCAGGATTGCAAGTTGGGGTTTATAACCTTACCTATTTCCCGGATGAATATCGTTTTCATTTCAACGCCCATAATCTTGTTGTGTATGGCAAAACCGAAACTGATTATTTAATCAGTGATCCAGTAATGGAAAACGTTACGACTTTAACACATGAAGAATTAAATAAAGTGCGTTTTGCCAAAGGGGCTTTTGCGCCAAGAGGACAAATATATTATCCAATTCAGATTCCACAAAATGTGGATTTGAAAAGTGCCATCATCAAAGGAATAAAAAATACCTGTCGTGATATGTTGGCTCCAATGCCTATTATTGGTGTTCGGGGAATCCGATTTGTAGCCAAGCAAATCAGGAAATGGCCTATCAAGAACGGTACTAAAAAAGCCAATCATTATTTGGCTCAAATGGTGCGAATGCAGGAAGAAATAGGTACTGGTGGCGGAGGTTTTAGATTTATATACGCCGCTTTTTTAGAAGAAGCTTCCGTTATTTTAGAAAATGGAGAACTAAAAATCCTTTCACAAGAAATGACCACAATTGGCGATTTATGGCGGGATTTTGCCGTAGAAGCATCTAGAGTTTATAAAAACAGAAGCACAAAAGCAGATGTGTACAACACGATTGCCGAACAGCTTTTGGATATTGCCGACAAAGAAGAAGTGTTTTTTAAGAAATTGAAAAAAGTAATTAGCTAAAAAAATATATTGCAACCAATCATACAAATATCAAATCTATCTAAAAAGTACAAAGATGCCGAAATGTATTCTTTGAATGACTTTACTTTATCTATAAATGAAGGTGAAATCTTTGGATTATTGGGACCAAATGGCGCTGGAAAAACTACATTAATTTCGATGCTTTGCGGTTTAATAAAACCAACTTCGGGGAGTTTTACGATCGCTAATCTGACGTATGCCAAAAATGCAAATGATATCAAAAAAATTATTGGAGTTGTTCCTCAAGAATATGCGCTGTACCCCACATTAACCGCAAGGGAAAACCTATTGTATTTTGGAAGCATGTATGGCTTGAAAGGTGATATTCTAAAAGATAAAGTAATCGAAAGTCTTGATTTTCTTGGTCTATTAAAATTTGCCGATAAGCGTATAGAAACTTTCTCTGGAGGAATGAAACGCCGTGTAAACTTGATTGCAGGAATTTTGCACAATCCAAAAGTCCTTTTTTTGGATGAACCAACCGTTGGTGTTGATGTACAATCAAAAAATGCGATTATTGATTATTTAAAAGAACTAAACAATAGCGGAACAACCATCATTTATACTTCACATCATTTATCTGAAGCCGAAGATTTTTGTACCGATATTGCCATTATAGATCGAGGTGAAATTTATGCAGAAGGCACACCAATGGGTTTAATAACAGCCACGGCAAATGCCAAAAATCTAGAAGATGTTTTTATTGCTTTAACCGGAAATGAATTGAGAGATGATATATAAACTGTACCGATCGGTTTACAAAGAATTTCTGCTGTTAAAAAGAGATTTAGGCGGAGTAATCATTCTGTTTATCATGCCTTTGGTGTTGATAATTATGGTTACTTTAATTCAAGACAATACACTAAAAAACATAAGCAATACAAAAATCCCCATTCTATTGGTCGATAATGACAAAGGGAAGGTGTCGAAAACCGTTTTTGAAAATTTACAAAAAAGCGAAGTATTTAGTGTCGTTACTCAAATTGATAACGAACCATTGACAGAAGCACTTGCCAAAGAAGCTGTCTTTAAAGGTAAATACCAATTGGCAATTATCATTCCTTCTCGCTTAAGTTTGGATTTGCAGGTTAAAATTGATCAGAACGTCGAGAAAATAGTGAGCAGTTTAGGATTTACAGACAGTTTAGCAATACCGAAAAACACTAAAATTGTCAATCAAAAAGAAGTAAAACTTTATTTTGATCCAGCTACGCAAATGAGTTTCAAAAATGCCGTAATGAGTTCTATTGATAAGATGATTTCGCAAATAGAAACACATTCTATATACACTGCTTTTCAAGAGCAACTGGGCGAAGGCACTGCAAGTTTTGAACAGAAAAGCTTCATTACTTTCAAAGAAATAATTCCAAGGGTAAACAATAAAGAAATAATTCCAAATTCGGTGCAACATAACGTTCCTGCTTGGACACTTTTTGCCATCTTTTTTATTGTAATTCCGTTGTCTATCAACATTGTCAAAGAAAAAACACAGGGAACTTTCGTTCGTTTGCGCACCAATCCTGTTCCCAATAGTATCGTTTTAGCAGGAAAAACAATAACCTATCTCATCATTTGTATGATTCAATTTTACATGATGGTGGCGGTGGCCTTATTCCTATTTCCTCATATCGGATTACCATCACTTAATATTGAAGGCAATTTATTTTTGATGAGCATTGTCGCTTTATTTTCAGGTTTTGCGGCTATTGGCTTCGGAATTTTAATAGGAACCGTTGCTAAAACCCAAGAACAATCAGCACCGTTTGGAGCGACTGCCACCATTATTTTAGCAGCAATTGGAGGTGTTTGGGTTCCCGTTTTTGCAATGCCAAAAGTGATGCAAATCATAGCGCAATCTTCACCAATGAATTGGGGATTGAATGCGTTCTACGATGTACTGTTACGCAATGCCGGTATCCTAGATATTTTACCGGAAATAAGTTTGTTGTTTTTGTTTTTCGTAATTACCATAACCATTGCATTATTGTATGATAAAAAGAAAAGATCCGTATAACGAAGCCACCGCTTTGACCGTTTCTCAAGAAATTAGAGTACGTTTCAACGAAACCGACCCGCTCGGAATTGTATGGCACGGCTATTATATTACGTATTTTGAAGATGGTCGTGAAGCATTTGGTCGGCAACATGGGATTTCATATCTCGATGTTTTCGATAGCGGGTTTACAACTCCCATCGTAAAATCGACTTGTGAGCATAAATTATCATTGCGTTATGGGGATGTGGCTCGAATAGAAACCACAATTGTAGATACGCCTGCAGCAAAAATGATTTTTAGATATACTATTTTTGACGCCAAAAATGAAATTGCTTGTACTGGTGAAACTGTTCAAGTTTTCTTAGACAACAAAGGAGAATTAATGTTGACCAACCCCCCATTTTACGAAGAATGGAAGCGTAAAGTTGGATTACTAAAATAAGAAAATGCTAAAAGAAGTTTATATAACCGAAACGAATTGCATCACACCCATTGGGTTTGATGTCGCCACTAATATCAAAAATATTGACGGCGGAATTTCGGGTATTCAATTGCATCAAGATTCTGGGTTAATGAAAGATCCTTTTTATGCTTCAATAATTGAGGATGAGAAATTAAATACGGCTTTCGCCAAAATTACTCCCGCACAAAATTATACAAGGTTAGAAAAAATGATGATTTTGGCATTGCAACCCATTGTTGAAAAATCAAAGTTAGATTTAAACGAAAAATCAGCCTTTATACTTTCTACCACCAAAGGAAATATTACTGCTTTAGAAAACCCAACTGAAGAAAATATTGCAAAAGCACATTTGCATCAACTAGCCAAAACTATTGCTGATTTTTTTGGATTTGCAACTGAACCTATTGTAGTTTCAAATGCCTGCGTATCGGGAGTTTTAGCAATTTCGGTTGCCAAAAGATTAATTCAAAGCGGCATGTACGACAATGCATTTGTCGTTGCTGGCGATGAGGTTTCGGAGTTTGTTTTGTCGGGATTTAATTCCTTTCAAGCCATGAGCGATTTGCCCTGTAAACCGTATTCCAAAAATAGAAATGGAGTAACGCTTGGAGAAGCTGCTGTAGCAGTTTTGGTTTCATCGAATAAAGAAAATGCTAAAATAAAAATCATCGGTGATGGTTCTATCAACGATGCTAATCATATTTCGGGGCCTTCAAGAACAGGTGAAGGACTTTTTAGAAGTATTGAAAGTGCTTTGGCGGAAGCCGAAATAAATCCAAATCAAATTGATTATATTTCTGCTCACGGAACGGCAACTCCTTTCAATGACGAAATGGAAGCGATTGCATTTAATAGATTGGGACTTGAAAATGTTCCCGTTAATAGTTTGAAAGGGTATTATGGACATACTTTGGGAGCATCCGGATTGCTGGAAACCGTCATCGGAATCCAGTCGGTTCTGGAAAGTAAATTGTTTGCTTCTTTTGGATTTGATGAATTGGGAGTAAGCCAATCCATAAACATCATTAAAAAAAGTGAAACTAAAAACAGTCATTATTTTCTAAAAACAGCATCGGGTTTTGGAGGTTGTAACACGGCGGTTTTATTCGAAAAAGTAAACTAATGACAGCAAAGAAAACCTATATACAATCTTTTTGTAGCATTCAGAATAACGAAATTATTCTGAACGGAGAAACCGTTTTCAATACAGAACCTACTGTGTTTTCTGATTTTTCAAAGAAGGCCTACCAAAATTTCGAAATGAATTATCCGAAATTTTTTAAAATGGATAGTTTGAGCAAGCTTGCTTTCTTAGGAGCTGAAATGCTTTTGAGGAAAGAAATTGATGCTACAAAAGAGAACAATATTGCCTTGTTATTTGCCAATAAATCATCAAGTTTGGATACGGATGTGAAATTCCAAAACTCTATTTCCGACAAGGAAAATTATTATCCGAGTCCTGCGGTTTTTGTTTACACATTGCCCAATATTTGTTTGGGGGAAATTAGTATTCGGCATCAACTGAAAAGTGAAAATTCTTTCTTTATATTTGAAGCCTTCAATCCAGTATTTATGGTGAATTATGCAAACGTGTTGTTGAACACAAAAAAAGCGGATAAAGTACTTTGCGGTTGGGTAGAATATTACAATGAAGAATCCAAAGCCTTTCTCTATTTAGTAGGTACAGAGGGAAACACAGAACATCAAAAAGAAACAGTAGAAAAATTATATAATAAATAAATTATGGAAGCATTAAAGCAGGAATTAAAAGAAAAAATAATAGCAGTTTTGAATTTAGAAGACATTAATTTGGAAGACATCAACGACAATGACCCTTTATTTGGCGATGGATTAGGACTGGATTCTATCGATGCATTAGAGCTTATCGTTATGTTGGATAAAGATTATGGAATCAAATTAGTCGATCCAAAAGAAGGGAAAGTTATCTTTCAATCTATTGAAACGATGGGGAATTATATTAAAGAGAATAGAACTAAATAATTTAGATTTTAGATTAACGATTTTAGAATTAATAGCTACAGATTTTTACAAAAAATCGATTAAATCTAATCTTTTCGAAAATTTTAAATTTACGATAAATCAAAAATCGTTACCCGAGCCTGAAAGAGCGAACAGGCGAAGCAATCAACATTCAAAAATCAGAAATCCAATGAACAAAGGAGTTGCCATAACTGGAATGGGAATTATCTCTGCTATCGGGAATACGGTAGAAGAAAATTATTTTTCATTAGTGAATAATAAAGTGGCTATTACATCTATAGAAAACATTCCTACGGTTCATAAAGCAGTAATTAAGGTTGGGGAAATAAAGAAAACTAACCAACAATTAGCAGATGAATTGCAACTTGCTGCGGATAATAATTTCTCCAGAACAGCTTTGCTTGGGACAATTGCTGCTAAACAAGCTGTACAAAATGCAGGAATTAGTTCGATTAATGAATACAGAACGGGATTAATTTCGGCAACAAGTGTTGGCGGTATGGACATGACCGAAACACATTATTATGATTATTTTGAAAATGAAAATCTTGTAAAATACATCAGCTGTCATGAAGGTGGTGATGTGGCTCACAAAATTGCCGATGAGCTGGGTTTACAAGGAATGGTAACCACTATAAGTACCGCTTGTTCCTCGGCTGCCAATGCGATTATGCTTGGCGCACGATTGATAAAAACAGGAAAACTGGATCGAGTAATTGTTGGCGGAACCGATGCTTTGGCAAAATTTACGATCAACGGATTCAAAACGCTAATGATTTTATCGGATGGGTATAATATGCCATTTGATAATGACAGAAAAGGATTAAATCTGGGAGAAGCAGCCGCTTATTTGGTTTTAGAATCCGATGTGATTGTTGAGAAAGAAAACAAAAAAGTCTTGGCCCGTGTTTCTGGATATGGAAATGCAAACGACGCTTTTCATCAAACTGCCTCATCAGAAAACGGAGACGGTGCTTTTCTGGCTATGGAAAAAGCATTTCAGGTTGCGAATTTAAAATCGGAACAAATTGATTATATCAATGTTCATGGAACGGCAACGCCCAATAATGATTTGTCCGAAGGAAGAGCCATTATGCGGATTTTTGGAGAAAATAAAACACCTGATTTCAGTTCCACCAAACCGTTTACAGGACATACTTTGGCCGCTGCGGCCGCCATTGAAGCCGTTTACAGCGTTTTGGCAATTCAGAACAATGTGGTTTTTCCTAATCTGAATTTTAAAACCCCGATGGAAGAATTTAATTTAGTACCACAAACGACTTTAAAACATAAAAATATTGAACATGTTTTGTCGAATTCTTTTGGATTTGGCGGGAATTGTTCTACTCTTATATTTTCCAAAAGCATATGAGAAAGACGTATATCAATGGGGTAGGTTGCATTTCGGCTCAAAAAACTGTTGACACTGTTTTTTTGGAAGAAGCGGAGTTAAATGAAAGCGGCACGATACTGCCGTTAAAAATTCCTGTTTACAAAGATTTTATTTCGCCGGTTGCTATCAGAAGAATGGCAAAAGGGGTAAAAAACGGAATTGTGGCTTCAGCATTGGCAATGAAAGAGGCAAAAGTAACAACCGTTGACGCGATTATTACTGGAACAGGAATGGGTTGCATCGAAGATTCGGAGAAGTTTCTAAAAACGATTCTTGAAAATAAGGAGGAATTCTTAACGCCAACCTCTTTTATCCAATCGACACACAATACTGTTGGCGCTCAAATAGCTTTGGGATTGCAGTGTAAGGCGTATAATTTAACGTACGTAAATGGTTCGGTTTCTTTTGAATCGGCTCTTTTGGATGCAAAAATGAAAATGGAAGAAGAGGAAGCATCAACCGTTTTAATTGGCGGTATTGACGAAATTGCCGATTATACAACTTCCCTTTTCAAATTGGCCGGATTTATAAAGAAAGAAAATCAAAGTCCTTATCGAGTTTTAAACTCAACTACAAAAGGAGCTGTTCATGGGGAAGGGGCCATTTTTTTTGCTTTGGAAAACAAAAAAAAAGAGAATACTTATGCTGAAGTTTTGGATATTGAAATCCTGAATAAACTGAAAGTAGAGGTTCTTGAAGATAAAATCAAAACTTTTTTGAATGCGAATTCATTGCAAATTTCTGATATTGATGCAGTTATTTTAGGTTACAATGGCGATGTCGAATATGATACGTATTACAATACTCTTTCGGAAAATGCTTTTGTAAATACGCCACAGGTTTATTACAAACATTTGTGCGGAGAATTCAATACCGCATCTGCATTTGGATTGTGGGTGGGTGCAAAAATCATCAAAACACAACAAATCCCTGAAATTTTAAAAGTAAATACCCTAGAAAATACAGAATATAAAACGATCCTTTTATACAATCAATACAAAGGAATTGACCATAGTTTTACTTTAATTTCAAGATGTTGAAACATAAAATAACAACGATTTTTTTTATAACGATTTTAATACTACTGGCTCTTTTGAGTTTTTTTGTAACAATTGAAACTACGTATTTTGTTGGTATTGGTTTTATTTGGTTTTTAATTGTAATGATTGGCTCTTCATTTATTTCTTCCAATTATCATGTAAAAGCCTATTGCAATAATCCTTCGGAAAAAGAAAAGAAAATAGCCTTAACATTTGATGATGGTCCAGATGAAATGACTTTGTTGGTTTTGGATTTATTAAAAAGATACGATGCCAAAGCCACTTTTTTTTGCATTGGAAAAAAGATCGAAAAACATCCTGAAATTCTCAAACGCATTGTCGCCGAAGGACATCTTGTGGGAAATCATTCGTTCAGTCATTCTCATTTTTTTGATTTTTATGGAAAAAATAAAGTAACAGAAGAATTACAAAAAACAAATGCGCTAATTGAGAAAATTTCGGGAAAGAAAACACAGCTTTTTCGCCCTCCCTACGGAGTTACAAATCCCTCCATTCGTCGTGCTTTAGAAATTACAAAACATAAAGCAATTGGCTGGAATATCAGATCTTTGGACGGTGTGATTAAAAACGAAAAAAAGATTTTTGATAGAATTATAAAACGTGTAAAGCCGGGTGGAATTGTACTTTTGCACGATACGTCTATGCATTCCGTAAATGTCTTGGAACAATTTTTGCAGTTTTTGCAAAAAAATAATTATACGGTTGTTTCGTTAGAACAACTTTTGAATATAGAAGCTTATGAAAACTAAAACCTATTTGTTAGTATTATTTTTATGCCTTTGTAACTGGTTTTCGTTTGCCCAGGAACAAAAAATGACCGAAAGCGAAATTGTTGCTTTCAAACAATCAGTTGCCGTTGTTTCTAAAAAAATAAAGTCTTTAAGCACTGATTTTACACAATACAAACACATGGCTTTTTTGTCGAAAGACATTGAAACTTCGGGGAGAATGGTTTTTAAAGAACCAAGTTTATTACAGTGGCAATATAAAAAGCCATACAGTTATTCGATCATTTTTAAGAATGGAAAAATTCTGATTAATGACGAAGGGAAGAAAAGTGCCGTTAATGTAGGAAACAGCAAAATATTTGCAAAAATCAACAAGCTTATAGTTGGTAGTGTAAGCGGAGATATGTTTGATGACAAAGAATTTACGATAAGCTATTTCAAAAATAAAGGACAAAATATTACCAAGTTCATTCCAAAAGATGCTACACTAAAAAAATATATCAAACAAATTGAATTGACTTTTGATAAAGAAGATGCGACCGTGGTTCAAGTAAAACTAATGGAATCCGCAGAGGATTTTACCCGAATTGTACTAAAAAATAAAGTGATAAATGCTAAAATCGACGATTCTTTTTTTACGAATTAGTTGTTTACTAATTCTTGTTTTGTCTTCTTGCGCAACAAATACAGTTGTAAAAGATTTTACCCCTGCAACTTTTGAAATAACAACCTTTGTAGCTCCATATTTTTCAAATCCGGAAATCGATTATGTGTATAAAGCGAATATAACCGTTTATGGAAATGAATTGACGGGGATTTTTATCGCAAAAAAGATAAATGATACCACGCACAGAGTCGTTTTTACGACTGAATTCGGCAATAAATTATTGGATTTTGAAATTTCGGAAACCGATTTTAAAGTCAATTCAATTGTGGAAGAATTAGATAAAAAAATCCTTGTCAATACTCTAAAAACAGATTTCAGGTTGCTTCTTAGAAACCAATTTTTGATTAATGAGCAATTCGAGAATGCAACCGATAAAGTTTATAAATCCAAAGATGGAAATCGATTTAACACCCTTTTTGTATCAAAAGTTGGCGAAAAGTTATACAAAATTGTGCATTCTTCTAAAACAAAAGAAAAAATAAACATCAATTTTGTTTCAGAAAACAATATTTTTGCGGAAAAGATTGTCATTCAACATCAAAATATAAAACTAAGAATAGAACTCAATTATTTTAAACAATAAACAATATGAAAAAAGGATTTTTCATCGCACTCTGTGTCTTTTTCGGAATTGCTCAAACACAAGCTCAAGTTACTTTCAAACCAGGATTAAGAGCCGGTTTGAACTTCTCGCATTTTACAAAAGGAGATAATTATTATTCTTCTAGTTATGACCCTGCAAGTGGTGGTAGTAATGCCAACTTTACAACGAAAACAGATTTTTATATTGCATTTTATGGTGCTTTAAAACTCACTAAATATTATACTTTACAGCCTGAGATTGAATACTCCAAGCAAGGCTCAAAATATAATGGGAATACCAACTTGAATGTCAATTATTTGTCTTTAAAGATGCTGAATAAATTCACTTTTAATGATCAGTTTAATATTCATGTTGGTCCAACAATTGATTTTGTGGTAGATAATAATTTTGACACCGATAGCGATGTTGATTTGGCTTTCGTATTGGGCGCGGGATATAATTTCAATTCAAATTTTGGAATAGAAGCAAGAGTAAAAAAAGGAATTGTTCCTGTAATAGATACGGATGTTAACCATATGAATGTTGTTTTCCAATTGGGGGCAACGTACACATTTGATGTGAAATAACATAAAAATATAAAATGTCTAAAAAAGGATTTATTATTGCCGTTTTTGCACTTTTAGGAGTCGCACAAGTTCAAGCCCAAGTAACTTTCAAGCCCGGTATACAAATAGGCTTAAATTTTTCAAAAATACAAAATGCAAATCTTAGCACAAAAACGGATTTCTATCTTGGGGCTTTTGGAGCATTAAAGCTTTCCAAGTTTTATACCTTACAGCCTGAATTAGTTTATTCGAGACAAGGAGGTAAAGGGAAGGTCGATGGCTTTTATTACGAGCAAGTTTCTCCATTTGAAATCAACACTGTATATGAAGAAAGAGATGCTGATATTTCATTGCAATACCTATCCTTTGTAACTATTAATAAATTTAATTTATACAAGAACTTCTATATTCTAGTGGGTCCATGTTTTGACATACTAGTTGGAAATGACTTTAAAATTGATAAGAATAAAGACTTTAATGCAAATGTTTCCAAGGGTGAGGATATCGATTTTGGTATTATAGGAGGAGTAGGCTTTAGTTTACCAAAAGGGATTTCTTTAGAAGCAAGAATTAAAAAAGGGACTAGAGACGTTTTTGATGACAACACTGGCAGTGCAAATGTAAACTCAAATCTAGTTTATCAAATAGGAGCAACGTATACTTTCGGATTAAATTAAATAACATGCTATTAAAAGATTTCTACAAAATACTTTCATTAGAAAAAACCGATACTCAAAAGTATTCGGCTACTATTTTAATTAATGAAAAACATGAGATTTTTAAAGGACATTTTCCTGGAAATCCAATTATGCCGGGAGTCTGTATGATGCAAATTATCAAAGAACTAACAGAACAAATAGCTGAAAGCAGTTTGATGATGCAAACACTTACGAATGTTAAGTTCATGGCTTTAATCAATCCGGATGTCACGTCTGAATTGCGTTTAGAATTGGATGTTGTAATTTCGGAAGACGGCTTAGTAAAAGTAAAAAATACGACCTTTTTTAATGAAACGATAGCACTAAAATTAAGTAGTGTTTACAAAAAAACAGCATCATGAAATTGTTCTTCTCATTAGTTCTACTGATTAATTTTTTTTCTAATCCTGAGCTTTCAGAAATTAGAAAATTATACCTAAATGCGGTGAATTCAGAAAGTTTATCAAAAGAATTATTCTCAAAACTTGCGTGTATTACAAATGATGACAATAAAACACTGCTAGCTTACAAAGGCGCATCGATAATATTGCTGTCGAAATCCGCAAAAAAAGTTGCGGATAAAACGAAAGCTTTTAAAGAAGGCGCAAAACTGGTTGAATTTGCTGTAGCAAACGAACCGAATGCTATAGAAATCCGATTAATTCGTTTGAGTATTCAGGAAAACGTGCCTAAAATTGTAAAATATAATAAAAACATAAAAGAAGATAAGCATTTCATATTGACCCATTATAAGGAGCAATCTGCCGCTTTAAAAGAATATGTGAAAAATTTCATTATGCAATCCAAAAGCTTTTCAGCAATAGAAAAACAAACTGTCAAATAGTTAGCAGCGATAAATAAATGGAAGGTATTTTATATGATATTGACAGTGTCAATCGACTGAAAGTTTGTGTTATTGTACCCACGTATAATAACTGTAAAACGGTAAAACGAGTTCTCGATTCTATTTTGCATTATACTTCAAATATTATTATTGTTAACGACGGTTCCACTGATGAAACGGCTCGGATTTTAGAGGATTATACCCAACTGGTTCAAATATATTTTCCTGAAAATAGTGGAAAAGGATTGGCGTTGCGAGCGGGTTTTAAAAAAGCAAAAGAATTAAATTACAATTACGCTATAACTATTGATTCGGATGGCCAGCATTTTGCGTCGGACATCCCGAAATTCATTGATGCGCTAGAAAGTGAAGGCGAAGTTTTACTGATAGGAAGCCGTAATATGATGCAGGAAGGCGTTCCTAAGAAAAGTAATTTTGGTAATAAATTTTCTAATTTTTGGTTTTGGTTTGAAACTGGAATCCGATTGGAAGACACTCAGTCGGGTTATCGAATGTATCCGTTACAAAGCATTCCTGTCAATTATTTCACTCCCAAATTTGAATTTGAGATTGAAGTTATTGTCCGTTCTGCTTGGAAAGGCATTCGGGTGAAGAATATTCCAATTCAGGTCTTGTATGATCCAACGGAACGAGTTTCTCATTTTCGACCCTTCCGTGATTTTACTCGAATTAGCATTCTGAATACTGTTTTTGTTTTCATCACGCTTTTATATATCAAACCGAGAGATTTTTTCCGTAGCCTAAAAAAAAAAGGAATCAGGAAGTTTTTTCTGGAAAATATCCTGGAAAGCAATGATTCTAATGCAAGAAAATCATTTTCGATTGCACTAGGTGTTTTTGTAGGAATCTCACCGTTTTGGGGATTTCAAACGGTTCTTGTTCTGTTTTTGGCGGTTGTATTTAAACTGAATAAAGCCATTTCGTTTACTTTTTCCAACATCAGTTTTCCCCCGCTGATTCCTTTTATTATTTATGGGTCATTGAAAATTGGCGGCTATTTTAGTAACAATAAAACGCATTTATTTTTAGACACTTCCATGACTTTTTCCGAT
Source organism: Flavobacterium sp. GT3P67 (assembly GCF_004349155.1). Taxonomy (NCBI): domain Bacteria; kingdom Pseudomonadati; phylum Bacteroidota; class Flavobacteriia; order Flavobacteriales; family Flavobacteriaceae; genus Flavobacterium; species Flavobacterium sp. GT3P67. Next base: position 328,434 of record NZ_SMLF01000001.1, on the reverse strand, counting down.
ATTCAGAATAATATTCACCAATATCTCGTTGGAAGTTTTATTTTAGCCATTATGATGTCAATAATTTTTGGTCTTTCGGGTTATTTTGCATTGACGCTTTTTAGTACTTTTAAAATTAAAAAATAAAGAATGCACCATTATTTTTTTGCCATTCATTCCTTTGTGAATAGAAGGAAATTCCTTTCTATTGGAATTGCATCAGTCGTACTTATTGTATTTGGTTTTTTCGCTTCCAAGATTAAATTTAGTGAAGACATTACCAAATTAATTCCGACCAACGAGAAATCGGATGTTACTGCAAAAGTTTTAAACCAATTGAATTTTGCCGATAAAATCACCGTTACGATTCATCTTGAAAAAGAAGGAACTTCGGAGGATTTAGCCGAATATGCCCATGCTTTTTTAGACAGCGTTTCCAAGGAATGTAAACCTTATATTAATTCCATTCAGGGAAAAATTGACGAAGAAAATATTCAGGAAACAATGGATTTTGTATATAGCAATTTGCCGTTATTTTTAGATGAAAAAGATTATGCAACCATTCAAAATAAATTGAAAAAAGACAGTCTTGCGAATAGCGTTGCCGGCAATTACAAAACCTTAATTTCGCCAACAGGGATTGTTGCCAAAGATTTTATACTTCAAGATCCGTTGGGAATTTCTTTTATTGCATTAAAAAAACTGCAACAGCTCAATATAGGAGATGATTTTCAGTTGGAAAACGGCTTTGTAATGACCAAAGACAAAAAGAAATTACTCTTGTTTATTACGCCCGCTTTGCCATCGAGTGAAACAGAAAAAAATACTTTTTTTGTTGCCAGACTCAACGCGATAAAAGACCATTTAAATCATCGGTTTAAAAACAAAGCACAAGCAAGTTATTTTGGATCAACACTTATTGCAGTTGCCAATGCCAATCAGATTAAGAGCGATATCATTATGACAACCACTGTTGCGATGATTACGTTAATGTTGATTTTAATTCTGTTTTATAGAAAAATATACATTCCGCTGATTGTTTTTTTGCCGACTGTTTTCGGCGGACTTTTTGCCATTGCGTTATTGTATTTTGTCAAAGGTACGATTTCGGCAATTTCGTTGGGAATTGGCTCGATTTTACTGGGAATCACCATCGATTATTCGCTGCATATTCTCACGCATTATAAACATAACAGTGACGTAAAAACTTTATATAGAGACATTACAATGCCTTTAATTATGAGTAGCACAACGACAGCTGTTGCTTTTTTATGTTTGCTTTTCGTAAAGTCGGAAGCATTGAATGATTTGGGAATTTTTGCGGCAACTATTGTAGTGGCTTCGGCGGTATTTTCATTGCTTTTTGTACCACATTTGTACAAACCCAAAGAAGAAAATTTTGGACACAAGAAAAACAGCATCAATAATCTGGCGAATTTCTCTTTTCATAAAAATAAATTCCTGATTGGGAGTTGTATCGTAATTATAATTGCCTGTTTTTTTACTTACGATAAAGTGGTTTTCAATAACGATTTATCGCAATTGAATTATGTTCCAAAAGAAATAAAAGCAGCAGAAAAAGAATTGGAAGAAAGCACTAATATTACTTCTAAATCAATTTACCTGGCTTCTTATGGCAATTCTATGGAGGAAGTTTTACAAAACAATAACAAGCTGTTTTCAAGTTTAGCAAAGGAAAAGTCAACCCGCAAAATTCTAAATTATAGCTCCATAGGCGGCATCGTGATTTCCGAAAAAGAACAACAAAAAAGAATCGATACTTGGAATTCCTTTTGGGATGAAAATAAGAAAGCAGATTTAAGGAGGGATTTAATTTCTGAAGGTACAAAATTCGGCTTCGAGCCGTCAACCCATCATATTTTTTTCGAGCATTTAAACAAGACTTTTAAACCGATTGCTTTTGAAGAATATGCACAGCTCAATGCCTTGCAACTTAAAGAATTTGTAACGGAAAAAAACGAATTTTTCACGATTTCGACTTTAGTAAAAGTTTCCAACGATCAACGGGATGCTTTTGTAAAATCAGTGTCATCTGAGCCACATTTAGTGGTTATTGATCGTCAGCAAATGAATGAGACTTTTCTTGGGGAACTCAAAACAGATTTCACTACACTAGTCAATTATTCTTTTATCGCTGTGGTTCTCATTTTATTTTTATTTTTCAGAAGAATAGAATTGGTCATCATCAGTTGTATTCCAATCGTTATTACTGGAGTTGTTACGGCAGGAATTATGGGTATTTTCAATATTCAACTGAATATTTTCAGCGTGATCGTTTGCACTTTAATTTTTGGACATGGTGTTGATTTCAGTATTTTTATGACTAGTGCATTGCAAAAAGAATATACCAATGGGAAAAACGAAATTGCGATTTACCGAACGTCAATAATTTTGGCGGCAATTACGACCATTTTAGGAATTGGTGCGTTGGTCTTTGCGAAACATCCGGCATTGATTTCGATTTCATCAGTCTCGCTGATCGGGGTTTTTGCCGCATTGATTATTACGTTTATTTTTTATCCAATTTTGTTCAAATTATTCTTGTCGAATAGACCCAAAAACGGAAAAGCACCATTCGAAATCAAAAGAGTATTGCATTCAATTTTGTCCTTCACGTATTATGGATTAGGGGGGTTTCTTTTATCTATTATCAGTGTTGTTTTGATGAAAATAATTCCAATTTCCCGAATAAAAAAGGAGAAAGCATTTCATTTTCTTATGTCGAAATTCATGCAATCGGTGTTAGTCTCCTATCCGTCGATTCGTAGAAAAATAATCAATACACAAAACGAAACTTTCGATAAACCTGTCGTAATCATTGCGAATCACACCTCGTTTTTAGATATTTTGGCGGTTGGAATGTTGAGTCCTAAAATCATATTTTTGGTAAGTGACTGGGTTTATAATTCCCCAATTTTTGGCAAAGGCGTTCGGTTAGCAGGATTTTATCCGGTTTCCAGCGGGATAGATAATGGTATTGAACATTTGAGAGCTAAAATTGATCAGGGATTTTCATTAATGGTTTTTCCGGAAGGAACGCGTTCCGTGGATAATACGATTAAACGTTTTCACAAAGGCGCCTTTTATTTGGCAGAACAATTTCAATTGGATATTGTCCCAGTGGTTATTCATGGCTATTCCGAAGTATTGCCTAAAGGTGATTTTGTTATTAATGGTGGGAAAACAACAGTAGAAATTTTAAAACGGATTGCTCCTGATGATGTTACTTTCGGTAAAGATTATTCAGAACGAACAAAGAAAATAAGCACTTTTTTTAAAGCACATTACAAAAAAATGCGTCAGGAATTAGAGGGAACGGACTATTTCAAAAAAATGATCATTAATAGTTTTGATTATAAAGAAGCCGAGGTCATACAAGCAGTTAAAAAGGATTTGCACAAGCATTTAGAGTTATATTATAGATTAATTAATGATATTTCCCCAAAGGCAAAAGTGCTGCATTTGGCGGATGATTACGGACAATTGGATGTGTTGCTTTCACTTCAGGAATCGCAAAGAAAAATCGTTTCTTATATTTCGGATGAAGAAAAAAGAGCGGTTGCCAAAATGAATTATATTGTAAAGAAAAGAAGTATTCACTATCTTGAAACTATTGAAAACTTTGGATCAAATAAATATGATGTGGTTTTGATTTCTGATCGACACCTCAAAATTAATTTGGAGGATATCGGAAATTTGGCAAAAACGATTATTCTAATAAATGCTCCAAATCTAAAAGACACCGTGTTGAGTTTTGGTTTTGATGTTGATATTGAAATTGAAAAAGGGATTATTTTAAGAAAGAACATGCGATGAAAGAGCATTATGATGTGGTTGTTATTGGAAGTGGATTAGGCGGATTAGTGTCTGCAATTATCTTGGCGAAAGAAGGGTACAGCGTATGTGTGCTCGAAAAAAACAATCAGTTTGGAGGAAATCTTCAAACTTTTGTTAGGGATAAAACGATTTTCGATACCGGAATACATTATATCGGAGGATTAAGTGAAGGTCAGAATTTGTATAAATATTTCAAATATTTAGGTATTATGGATGATTTGAAACTCAAAAAAATGGATGAGGATGGTTTTGACATTATTTCTTTTGAAGACGAGAATAAGGAATATCCGCATGCGCAAGGGTATGAAAATTTTGCAAATCAATTAGGGAACTATTTCCCCGAAGAAAAAGAATCGATTCAAAAATATTGTGACGAAATTACAAAAACCTGTGATTCATTTCCTTTGTATAATTTGAATTGGGAAGGGAAATACGACAGTGAAATATTGTCAATAAATGCTAAACAATATATAGATGAGCTAACGGATAATAAAAAATTAAGAGCCGTACTTGCGGGATCTAATTTTTTATATGCCGGAATTGAAGAAAAATCTCCTTTTTATGTCCATGCTTTATCCGTAAATTCGTATATTCAAAGTTCTTGGCGTTGCATCAATGGCGGAAGTCAAATTACCAAACAATTGATAAAACAGCTCAAAAAAAATGGCGGTGAAGTTTATAAACACAAAGAAGTTGTTCAGTTTGAGGTAGAAAATAATAAGGTGAATTCGGTTAAGATGAAAGATGGTACTGAAGTTTCAGCCCAGTTTTTTATATCTAATGTAGATCCTAAAACTACTTTGAAAATGGCAGGCAAGGATAATTTCAGAAAGTCATTTTACAACCGAATCCAGAGTTTAGAAGGCGGAATTTCTGCTTTTAGTTTGTATGTGGTTTTCAAACCAGAAACGTTCAGATACTTAAACCATAATTATTACCATTTTAAGGATAGCAATGAAGTTTGGACAGCACATGAGTATTCCGAGGAAACCTGGCCAAAAGCGTTTATGGCTTCGATGAATGCTTCCAAAAAACAGGAAGTTTGGGCTGATGGAATGACTTTTATCACCTATATGAAATTTGATGATTTAAAACCTTGGAAACAAACGTATAATACTGCTGCAGAGAAAGAAGATAGAGGCGAAAGTTACGAATCATTTAAAAATCGGAAATCCGAAAAATTTCTTCAGGGAATAGAACTTAAATTCCCGGGAATTAGAGATTGTATCCAGTCGGTACATACTTCGACACCACTTTCATACAGGGATTATATTGGCGGACACAACGGGAATATGTACGGTTATGAGAAAGATTCCAATAACCCGATGAAAACATTTATTGCTTCAAAAACCAAACTTGATAATTTATATTTGACTGGTCAAAGCATTAATATGCACGGTGTTTTAGGCGTTACAATTGGTGCAGTGGTAACCTGCTCGGAAATTGTGGGAAAAGAATATTTGGTTAATAAAATCAATCAGTTTTTGGAGTAAATGATAAATTAACGGATATGAAAAGACAGTTTCAATTTGCAATTTTATTTGGGTTTATCCTAACAATTATTTCATGTGGCACTTCAAAATCAATGCGTCATCAACCACAATTGGCGGGGTATAATAACGCTGTCCCAATTGTGAAAAAACATTCGAGCACTTTTTTCTCTTCGGGGAGTAATTATTTATTGAAAAACAAACAAAACCTTTGGGAGCTTTATGTAGAAGGGGACCCGCTCGAAAGAGGATTAATAATGGGAAGCCTCACAGATTCATTATTAAAAAAACAGGATCGTGTTTTTTTCTCTAAAATAAATGATTTGGTTCCGTCAAAATTCAGACAGAGAGTGCTGCGTAATTTTTTAAAATGGTACAATCGAAAAGTATACCTCAATGTACCTAACGAATATCAAGCCGAAATTTATGGTATTTCACGATATAGCTCACATGAATTTGACTACCTCGCCTCTCCGTTTCTTAGAAGTTTGTATTTGCATGCTGCTCATGATATAGGGCATGCAGTACAGGATTTGGCATTGGTGGGTTGTTCTTCTTTTGCTGCTTGGGGCGAAAAATCGAAAGATGGCAGTTTAATTATAGGCAGGAATTTAGATTTTTATGCCGGTGATGAATTTGCCAAAGATAAAATGGTTGCCTTTATTAATCCAAAAGAAGGCTATCCATTTATGATGGTAACTTGGGCAGGAATGATCGGCGCCATTTCAGGAATGAATAGCGAAGGATTGACAGTAACAATTAATTCCGGGAAGTCTAAAATTCCGTTGATTGCCAAAACTCCTGTTTCTATTTTGACGAGAGAAATATTGCAATATGCCGCGACTATTGATGAAGCGATTGCCATTGCCAAAAGCAGAAAAGTCTTTGTTTCCGAATCTATTATGATTGGAAGTGCTCGTGATAAAAAAGCGGTTTTGATTGAAGTTTCTCCAAATGGCTTAGGTGTTTATGATGTTCCAAATAACAATCAATTGCTATGTTCCAATCATTTTCAAAGTGCCGCTTTAAAGAATAACAATAGGAATCAAAAACAAATTAAAAACAGTCATTCTAAATATCGTTTTGAAAGAATGGTGGAATTATTTGATGAAAATAAAAAAATAAATCCTGAAAAAGCAGTTGAAATTCTTCGAAATAAAGATGGTTTGAATAATTTAGCTTTGGGTTATGGAAATGAAAAAGCACTGAATCAATTATTGGCGCATCACGGAATTGTTTTTAAACCAGAACAACGATTGGTTTGGGTCTCATCAAATCCCTATCAAATGGGCGAATTTGTTTGTTATGACTTAAATAAAATTTTCAAGAATAGACATTCAAAAGATTTCATAGTTTCATTGGAACAAGAAAATCTGAATATCCCAAAAGATCCCTTTTTGGAAACCAAAGAATATAAAAATTATGAACTTTATCGAATTGAAGACCGAAAAATAGATTCTTTTTTAAAAAAGAAACAAGATTTACCAACCAATTTTGCCGAAAATTACCAATCTTTGAATCCCGATTATTGGGTTGTTTATTACAAAGTAGGACTTTCCTTTTATCAAAAAAAAGAATATAAATTGGCGCAAGAGCAATTCGAAAAAGCATTGACCAAAGAAATTACCACGCTTCCTAAAAAAGAAGAAATTGAAAAGTATTTAAAGAAAATTAAAAGAAAACTGCAATGATTCCAAAAATAGAAACCGCCACATTAGCCGAAATTAAAGCTTTTCAGGAGCGAAAATTGTTGGAACTTTTAGATTATGTGAATCAAAATTCGCCTTTTTATAAAACTCTTTTTGAGAAAGAAAACATTGATGTCAGCAAAATCAAAACATTAGAAGATTTACAGTTTTTGCCCGTTACAACCAAAGAAGATTTGCAAAAACACAATGATGATTTTCTATGTGTTCCAGCCAATAAAATCATCGATTATGCCACCACATCAGGGACATTAGGCAAACCGGTGACTTTTGGTTTAACCGACAAGGATTTAGATCGACTAGCCTATAATGAAGCCATTTCCTTTGATTGTGCAGGCATAAAAGAAGGTGATATCGTGCAATTGATGACTACCATCGACAGGCGGTTTATGGCTGGATTGGCCTACTTTTTAGGGCTCCGAAAAATGAAAGTTGGCGTGATTCGGGTTGGCGCCGGAATTCCGGAATTGCAATGGGATTCCATTTTAAAATACAAACCAAACTATCTGATAACCGTTCCTTCCTTTTTATTAAAACTCATAGAATATGCCGAGGCTCATAATATTGATTATAACAAATCGGGTATAAAAGGAGCAGTTTGCATTGGCGAATCGCTTAGAAACCAAGATTTTTCGATGAACACCTTGTCTAAAAAAATAACGGAGAAATGGAATATTAAGTTGTATTCGACTTATGCATCTACTGAAATGAGTACTGCTTTTACAGAGTGCGAACATTCGATCGGTGGTCATCATCATCCGGAATTAATCATCCTAGAAGTTTTGGACGAAAATAATAAACCTGTAAAAAATGGTGAATCAGGTGAATTGACTTTTACCACTTTAGGAATTGAAGCTATGCCGTTGGTGCGTTTTAAAACCGGAGACATTGTACAATTGCATAATGAACCTTGTGCTTGTGGGAGAAACACTTTGCGTGTTGGACCCGTTATTGGTCGAAAACAACAAATGATAAAATACAAAGGGACGACCTTGTATCCGCCAGCAATGAATGATGTTTTGAATAATTTTTTAACTATAGAAAGTCATATTATCGAAATTTCAACCAATAATTTAGGTACGGATGAAATCCTTATAAAAATTGCGGTAAACCAGCCGTCTGAAACCTTTTTGCAGGAATTAAAAGATCATTTCAGAGCCAAGCTAAGGGTTAGCCCGAAAATTGAATTCACCACAAAAGAAATCCTGAATCCACTGATTTATAATCCGATGAGCAGAAAGCCAATTCATTTTTTTGATAACAGAATTAACACTCTTTAACACTTTCATAATGAGTGTATTATTACTCTTTTTGTTTTTTTACGTCTAAAAATCGTAATTTTGCAAAAAATTAAAAATAATGGTCAAGATTGGCAACATAATATTACCTGAATTTCCTTTACTTCTCGCGCCCATGGAAGATGTGAGCGATCCGCCTTTTCGCAGATTATGCAAAGCCCATGGTGCCGATTTGATGTATTCGGAATTTATTTCTTCCGAAGGATTGATTCGGGATGCCATCAAAAGCAGAATGAAATTAGATATTTTCGATTACGAACGCCCAGTTGGAATCCAGATTTTTGGTGGAGATGAAGAAGCAATGGCCATGTCCTCAAAAATTGTTTCAGCAGTAAATCCGGATTTAATAGATATTAATTTTGGTTGTCCTGTCAAAAAAGTCGTTTGCAAAGGCGCCGGTGCCGGCGTTTTAAAAGACGTTGATTTGATGATTCGTTTGACTCAGGCTGTTATCGATAGTACGCATTTACCGGTGACTGTAAAAACCCGTTTGGGTTGGGATGACAATTCCATTAATATTGATGAAGTTGCGGAGCGTTTGCAAGACATTGGTGTTGCAGCTTTGAGTATACACGCCAGAACTCGTGCCCAAATGTACAAAGGCCATTCCGACTGGTCTCATATTGCCCGAGTAAAAAATAACCCAAGAATCACAATGCCTATTTTTGGAAACGGTGATATCGATTCTCCAGAAAAAGCATTACATTATAAAAACGAATACGGTATCGACGGAATCATGATTGGTCGCGCCGCCATTGGTTATCCTTGGATTTTCGACGAAATCAAACATTACTTCAAAACAGGCGAGCATTTGCCAAAACCTACTGTTGTCGATAGAGTAGAAGCGGTGCGCAACCACCTCACTTGGGCAATGGAATGGAAAGGAGAAAGACTAGGAATTGTTGAAACCAGACCTCATTACACCAATTATTTTAAAGGAATTCATTCCTTCAAAACCCACAAACAAAAATTAGTAACGCTAGATCGTCCTGAAGAGTTGTTTGCCGCTTTGAATGAGATTGAAGAGGCGTATGCAGGATACGAGGTTGTTTAAATATAAAAGGCTTGACAATTTAATTGTCAAGCCTTTTTTCTTATACTTTTATACGTTTCCACTTCCCCCTTTTGTAGAGAACGATACTTGCCAAAGTAATTGCGGTTTCGGCTATAGGAATCGCTATAAAAACACCTGTTGGTCCCATTTTATAATATTTGGATAATAAATAAGCCAGCGGAATTTGGAATAACCAGAATCCGAAAAAATTAATCATTGTTGGAGTCCAGGTATCGCCGGCTCCATTGAATGTATTAATTAACACCATCCCAATTCCGTAAAAAACATATCCCAAACACATTGTTTGTAATGCTTCAACGGCAATCTTTTGAATAATAAGGTCATTCGTGAAAAATGAAATCAGGGAACGGGAAAAAATCAGTGTAATAACCGTAATAATTGCCATAAAAATTACATTGTATTTTGCGGTGGTAAAAACCGATTTTTCGGCACGTTCAATTTGTTTCGCTCCTAAATTTTGCCCCACCAAAGTTGCAGCGGCATTACTTAATCCCCAAGCAGGAAGAATAAAAAACATCATGATGCGCAATGCGGTTTGATATCCAGCTGAACCGTGATCTCCACCTGTGGTGGCGACCAATTGAGCCAGAAATATCCAACTGCAGGAAGCAATTACAAATTGTAATACTCCAGGGGCCGCGATTTTTACCAATGCTTTTATTTGTTCCAGATCTGGGATAAAATAAGAAGGTATGATTTTTAAAATTCCTCTGCCATTAAATAAATGATACAATTGGTACAAAACACCAATACTTCTTCCGATAGTTGTTGCCAATGCGGCACCCATTAATCCGAAAGCAGGAATGGGTCCAAATCCGTTAATTAATATGGGACATAAAATAATGTTGCAAATATTGGCCAACCAAAGACTTTTCATGGCAATGGCAGCATTTCCTGCGCCACGGAATATTCCGTTAATAAGAAATAAAAGCATGATGCATAAACTTCCGCCCATCATAATGCGAGTGAAGTTAACTCCGTATTCAGCAGCTTCAACGGAGGCTCCCATAAGCAACAAGATGTCTTTGGCATAAATAAAACCAAAAATGCTGATTATTGTATTGATAACAAATGCAATAATGATGGCTTGCATTCCGGCTTTTGCGGCAGCAACAGGATCTTTTTCGCCAATTCGACGCGCAACAACTGCAGTAGCGGCCATACTAATTCCGATAGCAACAGAATAAACAATCGTGATTACCGACTCTGTCAAGCCAACCGCTTGAATTGCATAACTGCTTTGCTCTAAATGGCCGACAAAATATAAATCGACTAAAGCGAAAACCGATTCCATAAGCATTTCCAATACCATCGGAATGGCTAGAAGAATTACCCCTTTTTTTATGCTTCCAGACGTATAATCAAAAGATTCATCTCCTTTGATCGCTTGTTTTAATGTTGTGAAAATTCGAGAAAATAAGTTTTTTTCTAATGTTGTTTCTGTCATGATAAATTAGGATTAATGAGAGGATCAGTCCAGACCTATTAGTCTGAACCAAAAAGTAAATAAAGTGGTCCTAATTATTCGAAAAATAAAGAAGGACTAGACAGAAACTATCATAGCTTTTAGATTTTATGAAAGGTAAATGTAAATATTCTTTTTAATAAAAAAAATTAATCCAATAACTTCTTGCTCACGCGACTACTCGCAATCAGCGAAGCAATAAAGCCAAGCGTGATAATTGTTCCCATAACAATCAGTACATTTTCGAGAGAAAAAATCACAGGATACGCAAGCGTAGGAGTAATCATAACCAGTTGAAAATATTCTTGTAGCAAAACGATTATAATTCCTAAAACCAAGCCAATAATTCCGCCAAAAACACTCAATAAAGTGCCTTGAAGTAGGAATATTTTTCGTAGATCTTTGATTTCAGTTCCAAGATTAAAAAGGGTTTTTAGGTTTCCTTTTTTGTCCAAAATCATCATAATCAATGCGCCAATCAAGTTGAAAAGCGCTACAACTAACACCAAAGTGAATATTAAATACACCGCAATATTCTCGGTATTCAACATTTTATAGAGCGATTCATTGAGTTGTGCCCTGTTTTTTACGGTGATTTTATTGTTGAAAATTGTTTTAAGTTGATCTATAATAGCAGTTTCATCAGCGCCAGTTTTTACTTTGATTTCAATTCCAGAAACCTGATTGGTTTTGTATTCCAATAATTCCTGTGCTAAACCTAAATCGGCAAAAACATATTTCGAATCCAAATCTTCGCTGATGGCATAAATCCCAACAGGGATAATATCCGTTTTATTAAAAGCTTGTTCCGGATTTTCGATAGCGCCTTTTCCTGGTTTTGGAACTAAAACCTCCAATTGACGATTAAAATCCAATAATCCCATCGAGAATTTCTGGGCAATCCCATAACCAACCACCACTTGATACGTATCTGGTTTAAGCCATTGACCATTGAAAAGTTTTGTTTCTATAGCATTTACTTTGCTGAAATTGGAATCAACACCTTTGAGATAAGTAACTTCCTGTTTTCCGTCAAAAGTGAATAAAACACGCTCTTCAATAATTTTAGTATACGAAGCTAAGCCGTCGATTTTCTTGATTTGGCTTTCCTGACTTGGAGAAATCAAAAAGGATTTTCCTAAAGTGCTGCTTATTTTTAGATCAGGATCAATGTCATTGGTAAACGAAAGACTAAAAACTTTCAGTCCGCTAAAAACAGATAAAACCACAAACAAAGCCATGGCGCCAACAATAATTCCCATGCTGGCAATGCGATTGATAATATTGATAGCATTGTTTTTGCTATTGCTAAGAATATAGCGTTTGGCTATGTAAAGGGGGAAATTCAAATTTTATTGAAATCTGCGTTTATCTAAAAGATCTCTGTTTTCTATAGGATTATCTTTATTTGCTAACGCATTGTCAATTTTTTCGATATAGTCTAAAGAGTCGTCAATAAAGAAAACCAAATTAGGAACTTTTCTTAATTGTAAGCGAACACGTTGTGATAAATCGTGTTTTATTGTTTTAGAATTGGACTTAACCGCCTCTAAAATCTCTTTTGCTTTATCCTGAGGAAAAACGCTTAAATGAACTGTAGCCACAGATAAATCTGAAGTTACAATAACCTTGGATACCGAAATAATTAAATTAGCTACTCCGTTTTTTCTCACTTCACCTTGCAGGATATCAACCAAATCTTTTTGGATAACCCCACCTATTTTTTTCTGTCTATTTGTTTCCATGCTGCAAAAATACTACTTTTAAGTTTTATCCCGAAGTTTCGGGGCAAATTTTAAAAGTAACCTGTTAATAGTTGTGTTTTTAGGAGCTATTTCCTGCTGTCCGCTATATCTTTTGTTCCTCGTTAAAAAAAACGAGACACAAAAGGATGCCGCTTCCATCAGGGCTAGTCCCGACGCTTCGGGATTTGGAAATTAGAACGCTAATTCTAAATCAGAAATCTAAAATCGTTAATCAGAAATCTAAAATCTTAATGCAAAGACCATCATTCTCCATATACGACGCATCGGCCGGATCCGGAAAAACCTATGCGCTTGTCAAAGAATACTTGAAAATTATCCTTGTCGCGCCAAAGAACGACGCCTATCGCAACATTCTCGCCATTACGTTTACCAATAAAGCGGTACACGAAATGAAAAGCCGAATCGTAGGCAGTCTTTCTGAATTTGCTAAAGACGAACCGGCGCAAAAAGCGCAGGATTTAATGCAGGATTTAGCAATAGATACGGAATTATCCATCATTCAAATCAAAACCAAATCACAGCAAATCATCAAGCATATTATTCATAATTATGCTGCTTTTGATATTTCGACCATCGATAAATTTACGCATAAAGTGATTCGTGCTTTTGCTCACGATTTGAATTTGCCCATGACTTTTGAAGTCACATTGGACACCGAAAATTTATTGGTTGAAGCCGTCGATGCCATTATTGCCCAAGCCGGAGAAGATGAGACATTAACAAAACTGCTTATCGATTTTACGATGGAAAAAACCGACGATGACAAATCTTGGGATATTTCACGTGAAATTCTAGAAACTGGTCGTTTGGTTCTTAATGAAAATAATCGAAATGAGATTACTCATTTTCAAGATAAATCCATAGCCGAATTTGTTGAAATAAAAAATAAATTAGCCGATGCTTGTAAAGTTTTAGAGAAAGAAAGTATTGTTTTTGCAGAAGAAGCATTGTTATTAATTGATAAAAATGGGATTGATGTAAAATCATTTTCTAGAGGTACTTTCCCAAATCATATTAACAGTATTCAACAAGGAAAATTCAATCCAAAGAATAAAACCTTTCATGAGTTTGATGATATTGCTATCAATAAAACTGCAAAAGACCGAGCGATTATTGAAAATCTGATTCCTGAATTTTTACAAATCCTGACCAAAGTTTACAAAACTTTCGAAAAGATAAATTTCTATAAAGCGTTCTTGAAAAACATTACGCCTTTGTCATTGTTAAATACCGTAAGTAATGAATTAGCCAAAATTCAGGAAGAACAAAATGTACTTTCCATTTCAGAATTTAATGCGATTATCCATCGTGAAATTCAGAATCAGCCGGCACCTTTTATATATGAGAGATTGGGCGAGCGCTACCGTCATTTTTTCATCGATGAATTTCAGGATACTTCTGAAATGCAATGGCAGAACCTGATTCCGCTGATTGATAATGCACTTTCGGGTCAGGATGATTTTGGTGTAAAAGGAACTTTGATGATTGTGGGCGATCCGAAACAATCTATTTACAGATGGCGTGGCGGAAAAGCGGAGCAGTTTATCGAGTTGAGTAAAAACCAAAATCCGTTCAATAATCCCGATAAAAAACTCGAACATTTAGATAAAAATTATCGTAGTTATTCACAGATAATCGAATTCAACAATGATTTTTTCCAATTGATTTCGAACGAATTTGAACATTTGGATTATAAAGAGTTATATGAAAATCACAGTCATCAAAAAACGAATGACAAAACCGGTGGATACGTAAATATTTCTTTTATTCCAAAAGTAGAAACTTCGGAAGATGAAGAAACTTTGGATAAAACCGATTTGTATGTTTTGGCGACATTAAATACGATTCAAAAAACGTTAAAACAAGGCTTTCAATACAAAGATATTGTGATCCTTACTCGAAAAAGAAGTCAAGGAATTGCGATTGCGAATTATTTGACAGAACAAGGAATTCCACTTTTGTCATCGGAAACATTAATGATTCAAAATGCGACCGAAGTTCGATTAATTATTCATTTATTAAAATACTTGAAAAATAGTTCTGATCTGGAATCCAAAGCAAATTTTCTTCAATATTTAGCACAAAACAGTCAGGATAAATTACCGATTCATGATTTTATTGCTCAAGGAATGGCGTTGTTTCAGGAAACTGATTTCGAAAATTGGTTGATGAGTTTTGATGTTTCACTTTCGTTTCAAAACATTAGAAAAAAATCATTGTATGAAGTGGTGGAGACAATAATAGCAAAGTTCCTGAACTCAAAAATAAGTAATGCCTACGTTCAATATTTCCTGGACATTGTTCTGGAACGAGACATTCGCAACCAAGCAGGGATTTCGGACTTCTTAAATTTCTGGGATAAAAATGCGGAGAAATTCAGTATTCCATCTCCGGAAGGGACTAATGCAGTTCGTATTATGACGATTCATAAATCGAAAGGATTGGAATTCCCGGTTGTGATTTTTCCTTTTGCAGAGGAAGATTATAGTCTAAAGCCAAAAGATAAGTTATGGCTCAACGCGGAGGAACAGGATTTTGGTTTGCCAAAAGTGTTGATTGACAATAGTAAAGCGGTGGAAGGATTTGGCGATGAAGCTGCGGAGGTTTACAATCAAAAAAAGCAGGAAGAATTATTGGATAATGTCAATGTTTTGTATGTGGCTTTGACGCGAGCTGAGGAACAATTGTATGTAATTTCAAATATGAATTTATCTAGTAAAGGAGAAGTTCCAAAAAATAACATGTGTGCGTTTTTTATTAATTATTTGATAAACAAAGGAGAATTTGACGAAAGTAAATTGGAGTACGAATTTGGGAAATCAACAAAGTTGTCAAATGAAAAGAAACATGTCGATACTTCTAAAACGATTCCTTTAGTTTCAGAAATTCTAAATCCCAAAAATATAAAAATTGCGCAGCGAGAAGCTCTTATGTGGGGAACGCACCAGCAGGAAGCTATAGAATACGGAAATGTGGTTCACGAAATTTTGTCTTTTGTAAAAACAAAAGCCGACGTGGATTTAGCGATTACAAAATCCATAGAGAGCGGATTAATCACTTTTAGCCAAAAAAAAACAGTTTTTAAAACTATTCAGGAAATTGTTAATCATAGTGAACTTTCAACTTATTTTTCTGAGGGAAATGAAATTATGAATGAACAAACCATTATTCAGAAAGAAGGAAAAACAATCAAACCTGACCGAATGGTTGTGACCAAAGAAAAAGACGTATTTCTGTTAGATTATAAAACAGGAATTCACAATTCAAAATACCAATTACAATTAGAAAATTATCAACATGCGATTGAATTAATGGGATTTAAAGTGGTAAAAAAAGCACTCGTGTATATAGGTTTGTCAATCGATGTAGTACATTTGTAGCCAAAAACTAAAAACTTGAGTCTTCGTGTCTTTAAGACAAAAACTTTAAACCTTAAACTTTAAACAAAATTATGTACGGGAAAATACAACAACATCTGCAGTCAGAACTTCAAACGATTGTAGATAACGGAATTTTTAAATCAGAAAGAATTATCACTTCACCACAAGGAGCAGAAATCACTATTTCTACAGGAGAAACGGTTTTGAATTTTTGTGCCAATAACTATCTGGGATTGTCTTCGCATCCAGAGGTGATTCAGGCGGCAAAAGATGCATTGGATACACATGGTTTCGGAATGTCATCCGTGCGTTTTATTTGTGGAACTCAGGATATTCATAAAACATTAGAGAAAAAGATTTCTGAATTTTACGGGACAGAAGACACGATTCTTTATGCTGCAGCATTTGATGCAAATGGAGGGGTTTTCGAGCCGTTATTAGGAGATCAAGATTGCATTATTTCTGACAGTTTGAATCATGCTTCCATTATTGACGGGGTTCGTTTGTGTAAAGCAGCACGCTATCGTTATGAAAACAGCAATATGGAAGATTTAGAAAAGCAGTTGATTAAGGCTACAGAAGCTGGAACTCGTTTTAAATTAATTGTTACGGATGGTGTTTTCTCGATGGATGGTGTTGTAGCGCCATTAGATAAAATTTGTGATTTAGCTGATAAATATGATGCGATGGTCATGGTTGATGAGTGTCATGCTGCGGGATTTATAGGTGCAACCGGAAAAGGAACGCTCGAGGCAAAAGGTGTGATGGGGAGAGTAGATATCATTACGGGAACTTTAGGAAAAGCACTTGGTGGCGCTATGGGTGGTTACACTACTGCCAAAAAAGAAATTATTGAAATATTGCGTCAACGTTCCAGACCTTATTTGTTTTCAAATTCTTTAGCGCCCGCAATTGTAGGAGCTTCTATCAAAGTTTTTGAGTTATTAGAAAATGATACGACACTAAGAGATAAATTGGAATGGAACACTAATTATTTCAAAGAAGGAATGAAAAAAGCCGGTTTTGACATCATTGATGGTGATTCTGCAATTGTTCCAGTGATGCTTTATGATGCAAAATTATCTCAAACTATGGCAAATGAACTCTTAAAAAAGGGGGTTTATGTCATAGGATTCTTTTTTCCAGTGGTGCCAAAAGATAAAGCTAGGATTAGAGTGCAATTATCGGCAGCTCACACAAAAGTCCATTTAGACAAGGCTGTCAGTGCTTTTGTTGAAGTTGGGAGAATGTTAAATGTTGTATAATTTCGATTTGAAGTTGTATAATTTCCACTTTTGACGATTTTTATAGGTTTTTTTTAACATTTAGTTTTGTAGTTAAAAATTTACGCATTACTTTTGTTTATAATTAACTAAATCGTAATTAAAAAAATTAAGTATGAAACATCTTAAAAAACTTTTACTTGCTGTGATGATGGTGATGGGTCTAAGCTCTCACGCACAAGACAGTAACAATCCATGGGCTATCTCTTTTGGAGTTAATGCCGTTGATACTAAAACCAGTGCTGGTGGAGGAAAAAATTGGGCAGATCGCCATTTTTCTCAACCATTTGCAGTTAAAGACAATTGGAATATTCTTCCTTCTGTATCGTACCTTAGTGTGTCGAAATACATAGGGGATAATTTCTCATTTGGACTTTCTGGTTCTGTGAACAAAATCGATAAATATGTGAGATTTGCTCCAAATGCAGTTGGTCATGATTCTCGTGGATATGTTGTTTCTAATCCAGGAGACTTAATGTATTATGGTATTGATGCAACTATTAGATATAGTTTCATGAATTTGATTAACTCTAAAGTTATTGATCCGTCTCTATCTGTTGGAGGAGGTTATACTTTCTTTGGAGACAGTAGCTACGGAACTTTAAATCCAGGTGCTGGTTTAACTTTTTGGTTTACTGAAAATGTTGGATTAGAACTTGCTACAAAATATAAAAAATCTTTTGGTGATAGAGAAGATGCACCTGGTGTTCCAGATGCTCCGTCACATTTTCAACATTCAGCGGGTCTTATCTTCAAATTCGGAGGTAAAGATACAGATGGTGATGGGATTTATGACAAAGATGATGCTTGTCCAGAAGTTGCTGGTTTAAAAGAATTCAACGGATGTCCTGATACTGATGGAGATGGAATCCAAGATAGTGCTGATGCTTGTCCAGATGTTGCTGGTTTAGCTGCATTGAACGGATGTCCTGATACAGACGGAGATGGAATTGCTGATAAAGATGATGCTTGTCCAGAAGTTGCTGGTTTAGCTGCATTAAAAGGTTGTCCAGATGCTGACGGTGACGGTGTTGCTGATAAAGATGACAAATGTCCTACTGTAAAAGGTCCTAAAGAAAACGCAGGTTGTCCTTGGCCAGATACTGATGGAGATGGTGTTTTAGACAAAGATGATAAATGTCCAGACGTAAGAGGAACTGTTGCTAATCAAGGTTGTCCAGAAGTTTCAGAAGAAGTTATGAAAACTTTAAATAACTATGGTAAAATAATCTTGTTTGATTCTGGTAAATCTACTTTCCAAAAAGGTACTTACACAGTTTTACAATCAATCACTTCTATCTTGAAAGAATATCCTTATTCAAAATTCATGATCGAAGGTCACTGTGATAGTGATGGTAGTAATGAACTTAACCAAACGTTATCTGAGAACAGAGCTGCTGCAGTTAAAAATTATTTAATTGAAAACGGAATTGCTTCTGACAGACTTAGATCTACAGGTTTTGGAGAAACTAAACCAATTGCAACTAACAAAACTGCAAAAGGTAAAGCAATGAACAGAAGAGTTGAAATATCTTTGATTAAAGAATAATTTCTTTCTAAAATATTTATGGAAAACGCCTCGATTTATCGGGGCGTTTTTTTTATTTTTATAAAATGACAAATACTTCTTTTTTAGATAAAATAGCTTCGGTTTTAATCGAAAATTACTCGGACAATCTTTCTAATACAATTGTTGTTTTACCAAACAAACGAGCCAAAATATTCTTAATTGAAGCCTTAAAAAATCAAGTCACAACAAATATACTTTCGCCCGAAATTATAAGTATTGAAGATTTTGTTCAAAACATAGCCGGTATTCGTACCATAGAGCCCATTGAATTATTATTTGAATTCTACGAAGTCTACTTATCTATTACCGATAAAGCAAATCAACAAACCTTTGAATTGTTTGCCAATTGGGCAAAAACATTGTTGCAGGATTTTAATGAAATTGACCGTTATTTATTAGAACCATCCCATGTTCTTTCGTATTTGAAAGATATTGAAGACATCAAAAAGTGGGGAATTGAAGTCGAAAACAAAACGACCTTATTAGAGAAATATATTGATTTTTGGAAGTTACTGCCCAATTACTATCAATCCCTTTATGCTCATTTGCTGAATAAAGGAATCGGTTATCAGGGCTTGATTTATAGGGAAGCGGTAAACAATCTAAATCATTTTTCGAATTCTGTACAAGACAAACAATTTGTGTTTGCTGGTTTTAATGCGTTGAATGCAGCCGAAGAAAAAATAATCCAGCACCTTATCGCTTCTGATCAGGCCAAAATATATTGGGATGTAGATCAAACCTTTCTAAATGATCCATATCACGATGCAGGGCTGTTTGTACGACGTTTCAAAGAAAGCTGGAAACATTATAAACAACATCCGTTTGAATGGATTGTAAATGATTTTTCGCAGACTAAAAACATTCAGGTTATTGGAACACCAAAAACAATTGGTCAGGCTAAAATAGCCGGAAGTATTATTGAAAAGATCATCAATGAAAACCCAGAAGGGAAGCTTGATAAAGTAGCTGTGGTTCTGGGAGAGGAAAATCTTTTGGTTCCGCTTTTATATTCGTTACCGTCAAGCGTTGGCGCTTTGAATATTACTATGGGGTATTCGAGTAAAAACAATCCAGCGCAGATTCTGATTGCCAAATTATTCAAAATGCACACGAATGCATTCTCCAGAAATGCCAAAAGTTACGTGTTGTATTACAAAGATGTATTGGATGTTTTGACCCATCCTTTGGTGGAACCGTATGCGAAAACCAGCGCGCTTGTTCATACCATCAATCAAAACAATTATACTTTTATTACGCATCATAAATTGATGGAATTAAATGCAAATCCATCGGAGTTATTTCTTTTGTTATTCCAAAAATGGGAAAACGGCTCGATTCCGGTATTAGAGACTATTTCCAAATTATTGCAAACGATTAAAAACAATTTGAGCAATGACAATGAAGAAGAAAAAATCACTAAGTCTTTTGTTTTTGCCATTTTTAAGGTAATCAATAAACTAATTAATTATTATTCGAAGCACGAACATATTGATAAAATAGAAACACTTTATGCCATATACAAACAAGTAATTGATTTGGCCGAAGTTTCTTTTGAAGGAGAACCTTTGAATGGTTTGCAGATTATGGGAGTGTTAGAAAGCCGTGTTTTGGACTTTGATACTGTTATTGTTACTTCGATGAATGAAGGGAAATTTCCGGCGGGAAAATCGCAAAATTCTTTTATTCCGTATGATGTGAAACGCGAATTGGGTTTGCCGACATTCAAAGAAAAAGACGCTATTTATACGTATCATTTTTACCATTTGTTACAAAGAGCAAAGAATATCTATTTAATTTATAATACAGAAAGTGAAGGATTGGATGCAGGTGAAAAAAGCCGATTCATAACGCAACTCGAGGTCGAAAGGCAAAAAAATCATACTTTGATACATGAAATTTACAATGCAGTTTTACCTGAAACGGCATATCAACCGATGGTAATTCCAAAGTCAGAAAGTGTGATGGTACGATTGAAAGAAATTGCAGAAAAAGGGTTTTCTCCATCAGCATTGACGAGTTATATCCGAAATCCGATTCAGTTTTATTTCCAAAAGATTTTGCGCATCAGTGAAGTCGAAGAAGTCGAAGAAAATATTGCCTTGAATACGTTGGGAACCATTATCCACGAAACTTTGAAGGTTTTATACGAACCATTCATTAGTAAATTTATTTCAGAAAGTGATATTTTAAATTGTTTCAAACAAATTGACGCTGAGGTTTTAAAGCAATTTAAATTGGTTTACAAAGAAGGCGAGATCAAAAAAGGACGAAATTTATTGGCGTTTGAAGTCGCCAAACGAAATGTTTCGAATTTCTTGAAAGTAGAATTAGAAAGTATTAAGAGTGGCGATGCGATAAAAATTATTGCTTTGGAGCAAACATTTGGACGTACTTTAAATCATCCTAATTTACCTTTTCCGATATTGATAAAAGGTAATGTAGATAGAATTGAAGAGCGTAGCGGAATCATTAGAATTATCGATTACAAAACTGGAAAAGTAGAAAAAGCTAGCGTCACTTTGAAATCCTGGAAAGGATTAACGGAAGACATTAAAAGCGACAAAATCATTCAGGTTTTAGCTTATGCGTTCATGTACGAAAAAGAGGCGAAGGGAAAACCAATTGAAGCCGGAATTATTTCCTTTAAAAATTTGAAAGCAGGATTTCTTCCGTTTAATTTTAAAGAAGAAAAGGACACCAATTCAATTATAAATGAAGAAATTTTGAGTAATTATATAGAACAAATGGTTCTTTTATTAAGCGAAATTTTAGACGAGAATATACCTTTTAAAGAGAAAATAATTTAAATAGAATTTCCAATCAGAAAATTAACCAACATCTTCGAGTTTTACAAAAGTACTTTGACGATAAACGTGTCAATAAGCGCTTTGGTATGGGTTCTTGGAGGATTTGAAACCTTCAAATACGTACTTATTATTTTTGGTTTCTTTATCAGTATTTTGATAAAAGAAGTGAGTGCTAAAAATGAATACCTGTTTTATTACAACAACGGAATCTCAAAACTGCAGTTGTTTGTGTATGGTTTTATGCTGAATTTTGTTTTTTCGATGGTGCTGATTTTAGTCATTAATGTAGTATTGAAATTCGTATGACTAAAAGTGTTTTAGAAGTGGACAGTGTCCAAAAACAATATGATGGGAAAATCATAGTTTCTGATGTGTATTTAAAGTGCGAAACCGCTGATATTATTGGTATTTTAGGAAGAAATGGCTCCGGAAAATCGACATTGTTAAAAATCATTTTCGGAATTGTAACTGCTGATTTTAAATTTGTTCGGGTTGATGGCGTCGTGAAATCAAAAACCAGCGATTTGCTAAACCAAATCAGTTATTTGCCTCAAGAGAATTTTATTCCAAATTCATTTTCGATAAAAAAGACAATTCAATTGTCCATTACCAAAGAGAAATTGCAGGAATTTTATGCTGATGAAATGATTCAGATGATACTGAACAAAAAAATAAAGCATTTGTCCGGCGGAGAATTACGGTATTTAGAAATTAAATTAATCCTGAATAATGCGTCAAAATTTGTTTTACTGGACGAGCCTTACAATGGTTTGTCGCCAATCATGATTGAAAAAATAAATGGATTAATCACTGCAATGTCCCGTGTAAAAGGCATTATTATCACGGACCATAATTATGAAAATGTGATTAAAGTTTCCACAAAACTAGCGTTGATGAAAGAAGGGAAAATGCACCATTTAAAAGACAAAAGCGAATTGGTTGAAAAAGGGTATTTGAAATCAGGAATGATTTAGATGCTTTTGAAAAAAGCCAACAATACGATCAATAATTGGTTTTGGTTCTCAATATGACTCATGTGTCCGTCGGGAAAAGTCACCAGTTTCATAGCCGTGTTTTCTATCTGTTCTTTAGTTTCTTCGTAATTTAAAACAGGATCTTTTTCGCCCAGAATTAATAATTTTGGATAGGGTGTAAGATGCAATAACACTTCCCGATCTTGTCTTATTTTCATTCCTTCCAGTGACGCAACGATTCCTTGGAGCGGTGTTTTCAAAGCTTCTTTTTTTACGCTTTCAATTTCTGATGAAAGTCGTTCTCTGTTGGATTCGCTGAATAAGTTTGCGATAGAAAGTGAAACAAAATTGATAAAAGATTGTTTTACCGCTTTGATAGCTCGATCCCGATTTGTTTTTCGTTCCTCGCTGTCGGCTCGTGCGGTCGAGTTTAATAAAACCAATCCTTTTATAGTGTCAGGATACAATTCGGCGAAAGCCAATGCCACATAACCGCCCATAGAATGCCCGACAAAAATGGCTTTTCTGATGCGCAATTCCGATAAAACAGCGTGAACCGCATCAGCATTATCTTCCATTGTTTGTACGTAACTCAAACATTCCGTTTCGCCATGTCCCAATAAATCAATCGTGATGACACGGTTTTTTTTAGCAAACTCCGGAATGTAAAAATCCCACATGCCTTTGTTTTCCAAGAAACCATGAAGCAAGACAATAGCGGTTCCTTTCCCGGTATCGGAATAGGAAATGTTGGTATTTTTAAAGAGAATTTGTTTCAAAATGGAAATTTAGTCTACAAAAGTAGCATTTTATTTTTTTAACCATTTAAGAAATAGAAGGTCATATAGGCAATTGATGAAGGCGCTTGTATTAAAAACAGTACATTTGAGGAAAGCATTTTATAAAATATGAACAGACTTGTAATTATTGGGAACGGTTTTGATTTGGCTCATGGATTGCCAACTTCTTATAGAGATTTTATTGATGATTTCTGGAAAAATTTTAAAGATAAATGTAAAAGTGAGGAATATCAAAAATTGGTAATTACACATGATTTGTATAATGGATATTACAATGGATCTAATCGAATTGAGAATTTTAATGATTTAAAATTGAGTTTAAAAAATTATGCAAAAGGAAATGGACATAGATATGACTTAGATAATTTTGTTTGTAGTAATGAGCAGGGTATTATTTTTGCATTCAGAAATGTTTTTTTTAAATTAGTTAATAAAAAAAATTCTGAAAATTGGGTTGATATTGAAAATGAGTATTATAGAGAGTTAAAAACAATTGTGAAATTGAACTCTTTAACAATTGCAGAAAAAAAGCGACAAACGATAATTTTAAATAAAGAATTTGAAGAAGTTAAAAATCTTTTAGAAAGATATTTAAAAGTAAAAGTTGAAGAACAATATGATTTTACGTTGTATAGAGATAATCCCATTAAAGATATTCTCTTACCAGAATTAATAAATAGATTTGACGAGAAAGAATTTCTAAATGAATTTCAATATAGTGATCAATTATATGTTAAAGAATTTCTGCGAAAAGCAGAAAAAAATTATGATCTCACTACTTTTTTTTTAAATTTTAATTACACAAAATTAGTACAAGAATATTTTTATGGATTTGCATATACAAAACAAATAAATTACATCCATGGTAAACTAAACGATTCTATTAATAGAGTTAATTTTGGTTTTGGAGACGAAATGGATGATGATTATAAAATGATTGAAAACATAGATGATAATGAGTATTTAAGAAATTTTAAGTCTTTTCAATATCTACAAAGTTCAAATTACAAAAGTCTTTTAGATTTTGTTGAAAGTGATCGAAAATTTCAAGTTTATATAATGGGACATTCTTGTGGATTGTCAGATAGAACAATGCTTAATACAATTTTTGAACATCCAAATTGTATATCAATAAAGGTCTTTTATCATCAAAGAGAAGATGGAACTGATAACTATACTGAAATTATTCAAAATATTTCAAGACATTTCAATAAGAAGAAATTAATGAGAGAAAAAATAGTAAACAAAACACTTTGTGAGCCATTACCTCAAATGCAACTTCCTTTAAAATAAAAACGGCTCCCATTCCTGAAAGCCGTTTGAATTACTATTTTAAAAGATTAAAAACGATTATCACCGTCCAAAAGATTTCCAAGTCCACCTAATAAACTGCCTTCGTCGCGACTGTTTCCACCAGCTTTTGGTGCTGATGCGATGATTCTGTCGGCAAGTCGGCTGAAAGGCAAGGATTGTACGTAAACCGTTCCCGGACCACGAAGTGTGGCGTAAAATAATCCTTCTCCACCAAAAATAGAATTCTTGATGCCGCCAATAAACTCAATGTCGTAATCGACATCTTTGGTAAAGCCTACGATACAACCGGTGTCAACTTTTAGGATTTCGCCTGCGGCTAATTCTTTCTTGGCCAATGTTCCACCGGTATGTACAAACGCCAGACCGTCGCCTTCTAATTTTTGCATGATGAAACCTTCGCCGCCAAACAATCCGCGACCCAGTTTTTTAGAGAATTCGATTCCAACGGAAACGCCTTTGGCAGCGCAGAGAAAGGCGTCTTTCTGGCAGATGAATTTTCCGTTAAATTGCGTTAAGTCAATTGGGATAATTTTTCCGGGATACGGTGAGGCAAATGAAACTTTGCTTTTGGTATTGTTTTGATTGATGAACGCAGTCATGAAAAGACTTTCGCCGGTCAGGACTCTTTTTCCTGCGCTTAAAAGTTTATCTAATAATCCGTTTTCCTGCCCGGAACCGTCTCCAAAAATGGTTTCCATTTGGATATTATTGTCCATCATCATAAAACTTCCCGCTTCGGCAATTACAATTTCCTGAGGATCTAATTCTATTTCCACATATTGCATTTCCTCGCCATATATGTGGTAGTCTATTTCGTGTGCTTGCATGATTTCTGTACTTTAAGTTTTTATTTAAAAGTTTTTACCATTAAGAAATTAAGTTTCATTAAGAATCAGAGCTTAATTTTTCTTAATTTCTTAATGGTTATTGTTTATAAAAATATGATGTTTTTCAAAACATTTATTATTTTAAATAAGTCGGAAGCTTGATTATAAAGTTACGGTTTTATGATGAATTTTGGAGTTGATGTTATTGAGTTATATGTTTTCTTGTTGAAGCGCGCAAGGGATAATAGCGGAAAGCCCAGAGCACCGCATTTTTTTTGCGGTGCGAGGGCTTGCAGCGGATAGCCCGACGCAACCGGAGTTTACGGAGGTTGGGTTGCGCCCAAAAAAAAATCGGTTCACATTGCTGTAAACCGATTTGTTATTTGTTATCTGAAATTGTTATGCGTTCATTAATTCTTCGATTTCGTCCACTTCAATTGGGATGTTGCGCATCATGTTGAATGGTTCGCCACTTTCCTGAACGATGATGTTGTCTTCCAGACGGATTCCGAAACCTTCAGCAGGAATGTAAATTCCCGGCTCAACGGTGAACACCATATTGGCTTGCATGGGCTCGGTCAGGATTCCGTAATCGTGCGTGTCCAATCCCATGTGGTGGGATGTTCCGTGCATGAAATATTTTTTATAAGCGGGCCATTCCGGATTTTCATTTTGTACATCGGCTTTGTCAATAAGACCCAAACCTAGTAATTCTGAAGTCATTAATTTCCCGACTTCAATATGGTATTGTTTCCAAAGTGTTCCTGTTGTCAGCATTTTGGTTGCTTCATTTTTTACACGTAAAACCGCATTGTACACTTCTTTTTGTCTTTTGGTGTACTTTCCTGAAACCGGAATTGTTCGCGTCATGTCACTGGAATAATTGGCGTATTCTGCCGCAACATCTAGTAAAATCAAATCACCTGCTTTGCATTGTTGGTTGTTTTCGATGTAGTGCAACACATTGGCATTGTTTCCGGAAGCGATAATTGGCGTGTATGCAAAACCTCTGGAACGGTTGCGAATGAATTCATGGATCAACTCGGCTTCGATTTCGTATTCGGTAACGTTTGGTTTTACAAAGGATAATAATCTTCTAAAACCAAGTTCGGTAATGTTACAGGCTTTTTGGATTAAATCCAATTCTTCAGTTTCTTTTACAGAACGAAGGCGTTGCAATATCGGATTACTTTTTGCGACAGCATGTGCGGGATATTTGTCTTTCCACCATTTTACAAAACGGGCTTCACGCGTTTCGGTTTCTACGGTAGCACGATAATGTTCGTTAGTATTGATGTAAATCGTGTCAGAATGCGTCATCATTTCGAATAAGACTTTCTCAAATTCTTGTAACCAATACACGGTTCTGATTCCTGTTACTTCAAAAGCGCGCTCTTTAGTCAGTTTTTCACCTTCCCAAATCGCAATGTGCTCGCTGGTTTCTTTCAAAAAAATCATTTCTCTTTGATGCTCGTAAGGCGCATCCGGAAAAAGCAATAAAATGCTTTCTTCCTGATCTACTCCGCTTAAATAAAAGATGTCGCGGTGTTGTGCAAAAGGCAAAGTGCTATCAGCAGAAACGGGATAAATATCATTGGAATTGAAAATAGCAACACTTTTTGGCTTCATCTGAGCCATGAATTTTTCTCTATTTTTTATAAATAAATCTCGGTCAATTTGATGGTATTTCATAACAATTCGTTTTTATACATTGAAAATTCAAAAATACTAACTTTGAGAGAAAAGGATGTTAATTAGACTATAAAATTTTCAGATAACTATTTTTATGATTAATTTTCCAATTCAAATCAATTTACATGAAAAAAATAGTACTCTTTTCGGCCCTTATTCTACAAAGTGTTTCTTGGGGACAAGTTTCTACTGAAGTAATTCAGCAAGCCTTGGAAGCCAAAAAACAAATGGAGAAACAATCGCTTTTCCAGAATGTTACTTTCGAAAATGTGGGTCCAACGGTGATGAGCGGCAGAGTGGTCGATGTGGATGTGAATCCGGAAAATCCAACCGAATTTTATGTGGGGTATGCTTCAGGCGGACTTTGGTACACAAATAATAATGGGATGAGTTTTTTGCCTGTTATGGATGCGGCGCCTACGCAAAATGTGGGTGATATCGCGATAGACTGGAAACGAGGGACCATTTGGGTAGGAACTGGCGAAGTAAATTCGTCCCGCTCGTCTTATGCCGGAATTGGAATTTTGAAATCCGAAGATAAAGGAAAGACTTGGCAAAATATGGGATTGCACGACAGTCATCACATCAGCAGAATCCTGATTAATCCGTCAAATCCTGATGAAGTTGTTGTGGGAGCAGTGGGTCATTTGTATTCAAAAAATGAAGAACGAGGGGTTTATAAAACTACTAATGGCGGGAAAACGTGGAATAAAACACTTTATATAGACGATGAAACGGGGATTATAGATGTGGCTGTTTCGCCAAAAAATTTCAAGGTTCAATATGCGGCTTCTTGGAGTAAAGACAGAAAAGCATGGGATTTTATAGGAAGTGGAGCCACTTCGGGAATTTATAAAAGTAAAGATGCAGGATTGACATGGAAGCTTTTTACAACTGGTGAAAGCGGATTTCCAGTAGGGGAAGGCGTTGGTCGTATTGGTTTAGCGGTCTATGATGATTCTAACGTTTATGCCATTTTGGATAACCAATTCAAAAGACCGTTGCAGTCCAAAAAAAGTAATTCGTTACCGGTTGCGTTTTCTATGCCGGGAGACGAATTCTTAAAAATACCAAATAAAAGTTTGAATTCTATTTTAAAGAATTACGGATTGACCGAAAAATACAGAGCCGAAAATATTAAACACTGGGTTCAAAACGGATATTTGCAACCTGATGAAGCCGCCAAAGTGGTTCTGGATGCCATTAACAGTTTAGCCGAGACAGAAGTTATAGGTGCCGAAGTATACAAATCAGATAACGGAGGAAAAAATTGGACTAAGACCCATCAGGATTTTATCGATGATTTCTTTTATTCATACGGATATTATTTCAGCGTTATTTCTGTTGATCCGAACGATGTGAATAAAATTTATTTATCGGGTGTGCCCATTATAAAATCAAATGATGGCGGAAAAACATTTACATCCATAAGTGAAGATAATGTTCACTCGGATCATCACGTAGTTTGGGTGAATCCGAATAAATCGGGGCATTTAATTAACGGAAATGACGGCGGGTTGAATATTTCGTATGATGATGGAGCGCATTGGGTGAAAAGTAATTCGCATTCTGTGAGTCAGTTTTATTCAGTGAATGTGGATGAACAAGAACCGTATAATATTTATGGCGGAATGCAGGATAATGGTGTTTGGGTTGGACCAAGTAATTACAAATATTCGTCAGAATGGTACCAAACTGGAAAATATCCGTATGAAAATTTGATAGGAGGTGATGGAATGCAAACTCAAATCGACAAAAGAAATCCAAATATTGTTTTTACAGGGTTTCAATTTGGAAATTATTATAGAATAGATCGTGCGAATAACAAGCGTGAATATATTTCTCCAAAGCCAAAAAAAGACGAGAAGCCCTTTCGATTCAATTGGCAAACGCCTATTTTATTGTCTTCGCATAACCAAGATATCTTGTACATGGGGTCTAATTTCTTGCACCGTTCTATGAATCAAGGGGAAACTTGGACGGCTATTTCGCCTGATTTGACGCAAGGAGTGAAAGAAGGAAATGTCGCTTTTGGAACAATTGCTGCTATCAGCGAAAGCCCATTACAGTTTGGTTTACTCTACACGGGAAGCGATGACGGGTTGCTGCATGTATCGAAAGATGGCGGTGCAACTTGGAACAAAATTTCAGGAAATTTACCTCAAAACCGATGGGTTTCAAGAGTCGTGGCTTCGGCGCACAAGAAAGAAAGAGTGTATGCGACTTTAAACGGATATCGTAATGATGATTTTGCTAGTTATGTGTATGTGTCAGATGATTTTGGACAAACTTGGAAAAATATAGCGAATAATTTACCTGCAAGTCCAGTGAATGTAATTGTGGAGGATAATGTCAATGAGAATATTTTATATCTGGGAACAGACAACGGATTGTATGTTTCGTTAAATAAAGGAACGAGCTGGGATGATTTTTCTAATGGGATTCCTAATGTTGCCGTTCACGATGTAGTGATTCAAAAGAAAGCAAAAGATTTAGTGGTAGGAACCCACGGTCGTTCGGTGTATAAAGTCAATTTGGGACAAGTGCAAGAATTGAATGATAAAGTTGTAGCGAAAAATCTTCATGTTTTTGAGCTTAAAAAAATAGAAAAATCCAAAAATTGGGGTAACAGTTGGAGTTCTTGGGCTAAGGCTTCAGAGCCAAAAGTGGAGATTTGGTTTTATTCAAATGCTGATACAGAAGTTCTGCTGCAGATTGAAAACAGCTTAAAAGAAGTTGTTTTTTCTCAAAAGGTGAAAGCTGTAAAAGGGTTGAATAAGCAAGAGTATGATTTTTCTTTGACCAAAGAAGCTGCGGATAGATTAAAAAATAAAGACAAAAAACTAAAATTGGAACAAGCTAAAAACGGCAAATATTACCTTCCAATTTCAGTGAATAAAATCAGTATTCAAAAAGGAAGCGAGAAAGTCGTTACTGATCTTGAAATTATTGAATCAAAATTAACAGTCATTCAGCTTTAAAAACAAAAAACACGATTTCAGATGAAATCGTGTTTTTTTATGGTTGCTACTTTTCTAAAACTGTGCTACTTCTGTAGAATCTTTCATCGCAGTAGTAGAAGATTTTCCGATTGTCACGGTATTTTGTACCGCATCAAAATAAGAAGTTCCTACGAAACCTTGGTGTTTTACCGCTTTGAAACCGTGTTTTTGCAAAGCAAATTCTCTTTCTTGTAATTCAGAATATCCGGCCATTCCTCTTTCTTTGTACGCTTTAGACAATTCGAACATGCTGGTGTTCAACGCGTGGAATCCGGCTAATGTGATGAACTGGAATTTGTATCCCATTGCCGCAAGATCTTCTCTGAATGTTTCCATTTCAGCAACTGATAATTTAGCAGCCCAGTTGAAAGAAGGCGAACAGTTGTAAGCTAACATTTTCCCCGGGAATTTTGCGTGAATTCCTTCGGCAAATTGTCTTGCGTAATCAAGATCCGGATTACTGGTTTCCATCCAAATTAAATCAGCATAAGGCGCATAACTCAATCCTCTGTCAATTCCTTGTTCTACACCGCAATTTACATAGAAAAAGCCTTCTCCTGTTTTTTCACCTGTGATGAATTTAGCGTCTCTAGGGTCAATATCGCTAGTTAGTAAGTTGGCTGCATCAGCATCTGTACGGGCAACAACAATTGTTGGCGTCCCCATAACATCAGCTGCTAGTCTTGCTGCAATTAATTTATTGATGGCTTCTTGAGTAGGAACCAATACTTTTCCACCTAAGTGGCCACATTTTTTTGCAGAACTCAATTGATCTTCAAAGTGAACTCCGGCAGCTCCCGCTTCAATCATGGATTTCATTAATTCAAAAGCGTTAAGGTTTCCTCCAAAACCAGCTTCGGCATCAGCAACAATAGGAACTAGATATTCTTTTTTGTCTGCAGTTCCGTTAACGACTTGTATTTGGTCTGCTCTCAAAAGGGCATTGTTGATACGTTTTACTACCAATGGAACACTGTTAGCAGGATATAAAGATTGGTCAGGATACATTTCGCCAGCTACGTTTGCATCAGCAGCTACCTGCCATCCACTCAAATAAATAGCGTCTAAGCCCGCTTCAACTTCTTGAATGGCTTGATTTCCGGTAAGCGCGCCAAGTCCGGCTACAAAATCCTGAGAATTTAGCTTATTCCATAAAGTATTCGCTCCAATTCTGGCTACACTATGCTCTATTTGATAAGAACCTTGCAATTTTACCACTTCCTCTGCGGTGTATGGTCGCTCAATGCCATTCCATCTTGGGTTCGTAATCCAGTCGGTAACTAATTCTTGAATTCTTGTTTCTGTGGTTTTCATAGTGTTTATAAAGGTTTAATGGTGTTTAATAGTTTTTTTATTGCAATTGATGTTGGGTTTTAAATGTATTTGTATCCCGGAATGGTCAAAAACTCGATAAAACTGTCGTTCACGACCAGAATGTCTAGTAATTGTTCCGCCAGTCTGTATTTTTGTTCTTCATGATTTTCGTCTCCAACGAGCTTTCTGATTTTTTCAAATTCTTCCATAGCTAATCGGTGATAGTATTTTTCATTTAATACCTTTTGATTGTCCAAGATCACTCCGTTTTGTAGCCATTGCCACAATTGGGATCTCGAAATCTCGGCAGTAGCGGCATCTTCCATTAAATTATGTAAGGCAGCGGCACCTTGTCCATTGAGCCATGAAGCGATATATAAAACTGATATACTGATGTTTTTTCGAACGCCTTCTTCAGTAATTGTTCCTTTTGGAGTTTCCAGTAAATCACTTTCAGTAACGTGTACGTCTTCTCTTTTTACATGAATTTGGTTTTTAGTTGGCATGTATTTGTCGAATACCCTCATGGCAAGCGAAACTAAATCCGGATGCGCCACCCAAGTGCCATCATGTCCATTTTTCGCTTCACGTTCTTTGTCCGCAATTACTTTGTCGAAAGCTGTTTTATTGGCTTCTTCGTTGTTTTTTATCGGAATCTGAGCGGCCATTCCGCCAATTGCGTGAATATTTCGTTTGTGACATCTTTGAATAACCAATTGTGAATACGCACTCATAAATGGCGCAGTCATGGTTACCTGATCTCTGTTTGGAACTAGGAAAGTTGGATTTTTTCTTAGTTTTTTGATGTACGAAAAAATGTAATCCCATCGCCCGCAATTAAGACCTACAATATGGTCTTTCAATTCAAAAATGATTTCGTCCAATTGAAAACTGGCAGTTATCGTTTCGATTAAAACCGTGGCTTTGAATGTTCCGTTTTTCACGCCCAAATATTCCTGCGTAAATTCGAAAACTTCATTCCACCATCTCGCTTCCAGATAATGTTCCAGTTTTGGAATGTAAAAATACGGTGCCGTTCCATCCTCAATAAGTTGTTTGTGATTGTGAAAAGCATACAATCCAAAATCAATTAGGGAACCTGAAGTTTGTTCTCCGTCAATCAAAATATTTTTCTCCGGTAAATGCAAACCTCTTGGTCGAACAATCAGTACGGCAGTTTCGTCGTTCAGACTGTATTTTTTATTTTTTTTAGTGTCTTCAAGAGTGATGGTTTTATTTACCGCATCTTTCAGGTTTTGTTGGCCCGTCATTAAGTTGCTCCAAGTAGGAGAAGTGCTGTCTTCAAAATCGGCCATGAAAGTTTTTGCTCCCGAATTCAACGCATTGATGACCATTTTTCGATCGACCGGACCCGTTATTTCGACTCTTCGGTCTAATAAATCCTCTGGCGTTTTCGCTGCTTCCCAATTACTTTCTCTGATGCTTTTTGTTTCAGAAGGAAAAGTTGGTAAGGCACCTGCATCAAATAAATGCTGCTGTTTTTTTCTTTCTTCTAATAACAAAAGTCTTTTATCATTGAATCTTTGGTGCAATTCTGTTACTAAATCAATCGCTTCCTCCGTCAATATTTCTGGATAATGCCCTTTCGTTTCAGTTGCAAATTGTAATAATTTTTCGGTTGTTTCAATATTATCTTTCATGGTTAAAATGTTTTACATGACAATGTTACGAAAAGTTTTTTATAAAACAAGCGAACGTACGCTAAAATGAAAAATATTTTTTTTTGGCGTAAATATTTTTTAGCGTATCTTTGAAATATGAACATAGAAAAGGATTATATCAAGTTGATTTTTGGGTTAAAACTGAAGCAGGCTCGCACTAATAAGAATTTGTCTTTATTTGGTTTAGCCAAAATCACGGATCTTTCAAAATCATATTTAAACGAAATAGAAAAAGGGAAAAAGTATCCTAAAACGGATAAAATCATTCTGCTGTCTGAAAAGTTAGATGTTTCCTATGATAATATGGTTTCTTTGAAACTCGATAATAATCTGGCGCCTATTGGAGAAATTCTTAAGTCAGGAATTCTTAAAGAGATTCCTTTAGAGATTTTTGGGATTCAGGAAAATGACCTTATCGATATTATTGCCAATGCTCCTGCAAAAGTCAATGCGTTTATAAGTACGATTATTGAGATTGCGCAGCATTATAATTTGACAAGAGAAAGTTTTTTCTTGGCGGCTTTGCGTTCGTACCAAGAAGCGCATAATAACTATTTTGAAGATTTAGAACTTAAAGTGCTACAGTTTTCCAAAGCGTTTCATGTGAATATTGACACCAAAATTTCTATCGAGGAACTAACAGCGATATTAATCGAGGAATACGGTTATACGATCAAAGAACTCGTTTTTTCTGAACAAGAACAATTGGGGGATTTGAGATCGATATTTGTGCCAAAAAGCAAAACGTTACTCCTTTCGTTAGACATTGACGAGCCTCAAAAAGCGTTTATTCTGGCTAAAGAAATTGCGTATAATTATCTTGAGATTACCGAAAGATTATATACGTTCAGTTGGATTAAATTTGATAATTTTGATCAGGTTCTGAATAATTTTTATGCTTCTTATTTTGCGGGAGCGTTGCTTATTCCCAGACAACAACTGATAGATGAGCTGAATTTATTTTTATTAAAAACAGACCCAAAACCTCAGGAAATGGTTGCTTTAATGAGTGGATTTAATGTTTCGCCTGAGTCGTTCTATCAAAGGTTGACTAACATTTTGCCAAAAGATTTTCAGTTGAAAAATCTCTTTTTTCTTCGATTGTCTCATCAAATAGGAGCGGATACGTATCAGATAAAAAAAGAATTGCACATTACGAACCAGCAGGAGCCCCACGCGAATGAAATGAATGAACATTACTGCCGAAGATGGGTTTCTATACGCACGATTGAGGAGTCTTTGAAGCAAAAGAAAAGCCACTTTTTTGATGCGCAAATCTCCAGTTATGAAAACAGTAAAAATGAATATCTTGTTTTTTCGTCGGCAACACCAGATCCTTTTAAAGTAGATTGTATCCGCAGTATTTCGGTAGGGATTTTAATCACTCCGGCGGTAAAGAAAAAATTCAAGTTTATCGAAAATGATTCGATTAAAAAACAGATTGTCGGGGTTACCTGCGAAACCTGCGCGGTTAAAAACTGTTTGGAAAGAGCTTCGCCTCCAATACAATTAGAGCAAAAAATGCGAAACGAAAACACAGATTTAATTGTGCAGCAATACATGACAAAATTCAGTTAGACAGATGCTGTATTTAAAAAAAAAGCACCGAAAGTTCAAGTATGAATTCTCGGTGCTTATTTGTGGGAATGTAAAATGAATCAACCCGTTTGCTGCGTTTTTGTTAAGATTTCTTTCTTTTTTGTTTGGCTGTTTTTCAGGCTGTTTTTAGATTTATGTTTGATATTTAAAGATTTCTTGATGTTTTGTGTAAAACACTTTAAAATCATTATAAATAACAGCGAAAAGGTTGTAGTTCCTGTCTAATTGCTTTATTTTTGTAGAATTTTTTAAAACAAATTATATAAATCTTATGGCAAAATCTGCATTATTGAAATCGTCAATAGCAAAAAAAGTAGCTATGGCGCTTTCAGGACTTTTTTTGATGTTGTTTCTAGCACAGCATTTTTTTATCAATATGACATCGGTGTTTAGTGAAAACACTTTCAACTCGATTTCTCATTTTATGGGAAATAATCCATTAGTACAGTTCGTAATTCAACCCGTTTTAATTGCTGGAGTAGTTTTTCACTTCATCATGGGTATTGTTTTGGATTTTAAAAACCGTGCAGCAAGACCAATTGCTTATGCAAAAAACAATGGAGCTGCAAATTCTTCTTGGGCTTCAAGAAACATGATTGTTACTGGGGCAGTTATTTTTGCATTCCTTGGATTGCATTTTTATGATTTTTGGTTTCCAGAAATGATTTATAAATATGTAGATGTTAGTCCATTGGACGAAACCAGATATTTTCATGAAATGACAGCTAAATTTGAAAGTCCGGTTCGTACCGGTTTATACTGTTTGTCATTTGTATTATTGGCATTGCACTTGTGGCATGGATTCAGTTCTTCTTTTCAATCTGTTGGAGCAAGAAGAGTTTCTTTGGGAACTCAAAAACTCGGTTACGCTTTTGCAATTATAATTCCTTTTGGATTTATTTTTATTGCATTATTTCATCATTTCAATCATTAATATTCAATTATAATGGCATTAGACTCAAAAATACCAGAAGGTTCGATTTCGGACAAATGGACAAATTATAAAGATCATATTAATTTAGTAAACCCTGCGAACAAACGTAATTTAGATGTAATTATAGTTGGTACAGGTCTTGCTGGAGGTTCTGCTGCTGCAACATTGGCAGAATTAGGGTATAACGTAAAAGCATTTTGTTTCCAAGATTCACCGCGTCGCGCGCACTCAATTGCCGCACAAGGAGGAATTAACGCTGCAAAAAATTATCAAGGAGACGGAGATTCAACTTTCCGATTGTTTTATGATACTGTAAAAGGGGGCGATTATCGTGCTCGTGAAGCAAACGTACATCGTTTGGCTGAAGTTTCAGGAAATATTATTGACCAATGTGTGGCACAAGGTGTTCCATTGGCTCGTGAATATGGAGGATTATTGGATAATCGTTCTTTTGGAGGAACATTAGTTTCCAGAACTTTTTATGCAAAAGGACAAACAGGTCAACAATTATTATTAGGAGCATATTCTGCCATGAACCGTCAAATAGGTCGTGGAAAAATAAAAATGCACAACCGTCACGAAATGCTTGATTTAGTAGTCGTAGACGGAAAAGCAAGAGGGATTATTGCCCGTAATTTAGTTACTGGTGAAATAGAAAGACATTCGGCTCATGCAGTAGTTATTGCTTCCGGAGGTTACGGAAATGTATTTTTTCTTTCCACAAATGCAATGGGAAGTAACGCTACCGCAGCTTGGAAAATCCACAAAAAAGGAGCTTTCTTCGCAAATCCTTGTTACACACAAATTCACCCAACCTGTATTCCAGTTTCTGGAGATCACCAATCGAAACTGACATTGATGTCAGAGTCATTGCGTAATGACGGACGTATTTGGGTTCCTGCGAAATTAGAAGATGCTAAGGCTATTCGTGAAGGTAAAAAGAAACCAACGGATTTGTCTGAAGCGGAAAGAGATTATTATTTAGAAAGAAGATACCCGGCTTTTGGGAATCTTGTTCCTCGTGATGTTGCCTCTCGTGCTGCAAAAGAGCGTTGTGATGCTGGTTTTGGAGTTAACAAAACTGGAGAAGCTGTTTATTTAGATTTTGCTGCCGCAATACAACGTTACGGTAAAGAGCAAGTTTATGTAAAAGGTTTGGATGCCAATGATGCGGAGTTGGTTATCAAATTAGGAACTGCTGTTGTTGCCAATAAGTACGGTAACTTGTTTCAAATGTATGACAAAATTGTTGATGAGAATCCATACAAAACCCCAATGATGATCTACCCTGCGGTGCATTATACTATGGGAGGAACATGGGTTGATTATAACTTGCAAACCACTATTCCGGGTTGTTTCTCTATCGGAGAATCGAACTTCTCAGATCACGGAGCCAACAGATTAGGTGCTTCGGCATTGATGCAAGGTTTGGCTGATGGATATTTTGTGCTTCCTTATACTATTGGAGATTATTTGGCTCCAGATATTAAAATGGGAACAATTTCTACGGATTTGCCTGAATTTATTGCTGCAGAAAAAGCGGTAAAAGATCAAATCGAGAAATTCATCAACAATAAAGGAACACATTCTGTTGACTATTTTCACAAGAAATTAGGAAAAATTATGTGGGACAAAGTAGGTATGGCTCGTAATGAGAAAGGGTTAAACGAAGCTATTGTAGAAATTGCAGCTTTGCGTGAAGAGTTTTACAAAGATGTAAAAGTGCCGGGAACGGACAAAGGATTCAACCAAGAATTAGAAAAAGCGACTCGTGTTGCCGATTTTCTTGAATTAGGAGAATTGTTTGCCAAAGATGCTTTGCATAGAAACGAATCTTGTGGTGGTCACTTCCGTGAGGAATATGCTACTGAAGAAGGTGAAGCACAACGCGATGATGAAAATTTTGCTTATGTAGCGGCTTGGGAGTACAAAGGAAAACCGAGCGATGCTGTTCTGCACAAAGAAGCATTGGTTTTTGATAACGTGAAACTAGTTCAAAGAAGTTATAAATAATATAGTCTAATGTCTAACGTCTTAAAGTCAAATGGCTCAATGTCAATCGACTTTCGACTTTCGACTTTATGGCTTTCAAACTAAAAATATGAAACTTATATTAAAAATATGGCGTCAGAAAAATGCCGCTACGGAAGGAAAAATAGTCGAATATCCTATAGATCATATTGAGCCGGATATGTCATTCCTTGAAATGCTTGACATTTTGAATGATGAATTAATCATGAAAGGAGATGAACCAGTTGCATTTGATCATGATTGTCGTGAAGGAATTTGCGGAATGTGTTCTTTGTATATCAATGGGGAAGCTCACGGACCGGACAAAGGTATTACGACATGTCAATTGCACATGAGAATGTTCAAGGATGGTGATACCATTTTTATCGAGCCATTTAGAGCAAAAGCGTTTCCTGTAATTAAAGATTTAGTTGTGGATAGAAGTTCTTTTGACAGAATTCAGCATGCTGGAGGATTTATATCTGTAAACACATCAGGAAATACAATTGATGCCAATACAATCCCTATTAACAAGAAAGATGCTGATGATGCATTTGATGCAGCTGCTTGTATTGGTTGTGGTGCTTGTGTGGCGAGTTGTAAAAACTCATCGGCAATGTTATTTGTCGCTGCAAAAGTATCTCAATATGCTTTGTTGCCACAAGGAAGAATTGAGGCTACTGATAGAGTTTTAAACATGGTTAGCCAAATGGATGCTGAAGGTTTTGGTAACTGTACCAATACTGGAGCTTGTGAAGTAGAATGTCCAAAAGGAATTTCTCTTGAAAACATTGCTAGAATGAATAGAGAATATTTATCTGCAAGTTTGAAAGGGTAAACAAGTCATAAAGTCAAATGTCTTAAAGTCGAAAGCTTTAAGGTGAAAATCTGAAAACGCATTCAATGTCAAAGTTGAATGCGTTTTTTTATAATTAAAAATTAAATTTTGAACGTTTAGTCTTTCCATTCCCAAGGTGCAGAAGGTGTTGAGACTACTTTTGTGATATCAAATCTCAGGGTAAACAACCGGTCTGAACCGATGCGTCTTAAGTTATATGTAAAAGACGTTTCGTCTAAAGTAATCCACCAGACATTTGCAGAAGCATTTGGAATTAAATCACATGTTTCTTGATCTGCCGGAAAAAACTGAAGCGTCGATGAACCAGAATTAGACGTTGTTCCGCCATATTGTGTAACCTTGTCTTCGGAGCCATCTTCGTGGCGGTGGTCGTGTTTCAATTGAATACGGTCATTTTTGTATGTTAATACCCAAGTTCTCGATTTGTCATCTCCTACAAAAAAAGGAATTCGAATCGTATTATCATCACAATTGCGAACGTGCATCACTAATTTCTTATCTCGAAAAGTATCATTGGCAGCGCCTTCTTTTACTTCTCCTTCAAATGATTTGCCACATTGTTTTTGTAAATTTTCCCAGAATTGTTTAGCACCTGATTTTTCTTGTCCAAAAATTAAAACGGAAAATAGCATCGTACTTACGATTAGCATCTTTTTCATAAAGTTATTTTTTTTGCTAAGATAATGAACTCATGATGTTGTGATATTTCTTATTTTTATAAAAAATAAAACAACATGAAAGTTATCTTGATCCAAGCTCCTTTGATTTGGGAAAATCCAAAGCTAAATCGTGATTATTTCGAGGCCAGAATAAATGAAATTGCTTCGGCGGTTGATTTAATTGTATTGCCGGAAATGTTTACGAGCGGTTTTACAATGAGCCCTGAGAATGTTGCTGAAACAATGCAAGGCGAAACGATAACTTGGCTTAAAGTGTTGGCGAAAGCCAGAAACTGTGCCATTACGGGAAGTTTAGTTATAGAAGAAAATAGTAATTTCTACAACAGAATGGTATTTGTTTTTCCTTCAGGACAAATTCAATTCTATGATAAAAAGCACTTATTTACTTTGGCTGGCGAAGACAAAGTATACACAAGGGGAAATCAAAAAATAATTGTGGACTATTTAGGATGGAAAATTTGTCCATTGATTTGTTATGATTTACGATTTCCTGCTTTTTCCAGAAATTCAGAGGATTATGACTTGTTGATTTATGTGGCAAGTTGGCCAAAAACCAGAACCAATGCTTGGGATGCTTTATTGAAAGCACGAGCGATAGAAAATATGAGTTATGCGATTGGTGTCAATAGAATAGGGACTGATGCAAATGGTTACGAATACATTGGTCACTCACAAGCGGTCGATTTTCTCGGGAATTATGTCTTGGAACCAGATGAATCTGAAAGTTTTTTTTTAGTAGAATTAGACAAAGAAAAAATGTTAGAAACCAGACAAAAATTAGGTTTTTTGAACGATAGAGATTTTTTTGAAATAAAAAACATATAAGTTTTAGTTCTTTTTTTCTGTTTTCGTATCTGTTTTCTTTTTAGGTTCCGGAATGTATGGAAGGCTCAAATCAAAAATTTGATTTACATCCCAATTAGCACGGACATCAATTTCTTTGGAAAAATAAATGACTTCTTCGGCTTGACGTTTTTCTAAATAATTACCGGAATCCCATTCCTTGTTTTTATTGGTGTCATAAATAGCACGCAAAGTATAAAGTGCAGGTTCAATCAAGTTAAAGTCTATTGTGGTGTTTTTTTCAGTGTATTCAGTAGCCAAAACATCACCTTTTATATTAGTCAGTTCTACAATGACAGGGAATTGCTTCACATTTTCTAATGCCACAGAAAGATTCCCATAATCTGAGGTGTTTCTCGTGTTTAATTTATAGGTCAAAGTGTCATTTGATTTTTCGAAAAAATCAGTTAACGCTCCAGGCAAAATTTCAAAAGTATAATTTTCTAAGGGTTCCTTTTTAAAATCAAAATACAATTTCTGATTAAATTCGTCGTATTCGGTGGTAAAAGGTACTGCGGCTTTTGCATTATTAATCAAATTTATTTTAGAATTCTCAATGCGAATTAATGGAGTTGAACTTTCTAAAGTAAATTTATCTCTAAAATTTAAAGTGCCACTTTGCACAGGCGTAATGTTTAAGGTGTCTTTTTTCTGGTCTTTTATTTTAAAGATGAAATTGGCTCCGTATTTGTCTTTGGCTACAGCCAAATTTAACGAATCTGTCTTGATGGGTTTATACCAGATTTGAAGGGAATCCTTTTTCGGGAATTTAGTAGTAATCGTAGACAAAACATCAGTATTGTTTTTCAAGATTATTTTAGGTCTCTCATTAGCAGAATTTACTTTCCCTTCATATCCCAAAAGCAATTTATTTCCAGATGCTTGGCTTGGTTTGAAAGCCTTAAAAGGGAGTGTTTCCTTAAATAATTCCAACTCGTAAATGGTGTCGTTTGGAATAGTAATAAAGTCTTTGCTAAATCCAATTTTATCCGTTTTTGGATTGTATTTGTTATTGCTGTTGTAGTCTTTCATCGCTACAAGAAGATATTTTCCGGCTTTTAAATTCTCAAAACGAAAAGTCTTCAAACTATCTAATGTGTTTGTCACATATCTTGGATTCTCATTATAAACTATTGAATCTTTAAAGGTGTCATTCACATCATAAAGCATAACCGAAACGAATGATTCTACTTCTTTGTCATAAGCACTTTTTACAGTTCCGCCAAGGCTTAAAGAGTCAATATAGTCTCCGGTAGAAAACACATATTTGAATTGGTTAAACGGATTTCCTTCGTTATTGTCAGCGATGCTTTGGCCAAAATTAAAGCTGTAAGTGGTATTAGGTTGTAACGTGTCTTTGATTTTTATTGTAATCGTTTTGCTTGGAGTAGTAGGTAAAATTGATGGTTCGTATTTCATGGGTGGTGAAATAATCAATTGCTTGTTGAGGTTTTTAAGTTTAATGTTTTCGTCAAAGACTAGTTTGATC
Source organism: Flavobacterium sp. GT3P67 (assembly GCF_004349155.1). Classification (NCBI taxonomy): domain Bacteria; kingdom Pseudomonadati; phylum Bacteroidota; class Flavobacteriia; order Flavobacteriales; family Flavobacteriaceae; genus Flavobacterium; species Flavobacterium sp. GT3P67. Next base: position 286,735 of record NZ_SMLF01000001.1, on the reverse strand, counting down.
TCGTTATCTTTGAAGTTTTTGCTGAAATTTTCCGGAAAACTTGCTTTTAAAACGGGTGCAATGGTATCTTTCAAACCACCAGTGATGGAGCCTCTTTTGGCACATCCAACAATAACTAAAAGCAATAGAAAGAAGGTGTATTTTAAATTGTTTTTCAACATATCAAATCATAATTAGAATGTACAAAATAACAATTATAATTCATGCAATCGAAATTTTTTATAGAATTATTATGAGCGATTTAATTCAGCTTACTTTTTAGAATGCCTCTCTTTTTTTGTTTTTAATGTTTAATTTTGCGTCAAATAAGTTTTGTTGCGGCTAGCTTACTGTTTAAATTTGAAACTAATGTTGAATCGATATTATAAATAATGAGAAAAATAGAACATATAGGGATTGCTGTTAAAGACTTAGAAGTGTCAAATTTAGTTTTCGAAAAACTCTTTGGGGCTCCAGCTTATAAATTCGAAGATGTAGCAACCGAAGGAGTAACAACTTCTTTTTTTAGGAATGGCCCCAATAAAATTGAGCTTTTAGCGGCAACTAATCCAGAAAGTCCTATTGCTAAGTTTTTAGAAAAAAAGGGAGAAGGGATTCATCATATCGCTTTTGATGTTGAAGATATTGTTTCAGAAATAGCGCGTTTAAAAAAGGAAGGGTTTGTGGTCTTGAATGAAATTCCGAAAAAAGGAGCTGATAACAAGTTAGTTGCATTTCTGCATCCAAAAAGCACGAATGGTGTTCTGATAGAATTGTGTCAGGAAATAAAATAATTTAATTGCAGATAAATGGGTAGTATTCTAATTTTCAGTTGGTTTCTATTTGAAATAAGTTAATAATTGAACTATATTAAAATCTAAGTCAAAAATATTTGGAGCAATTGAAAAATAGTGGTAATATTGCACACTCTAAACCGGTCCTATAGCTCAGCTGGTTAGAGCACCTGACTCATAATCAGGTGGTCCCTGGTTCGAGCCCAGGTGGGACCACGTAAAAAGCCTTTCAATTTTTTGAAAGGCTTTTTTTTATAACAGTATAAAAGCATATTTCATGTAAAAAAATCATACTTTTGTAACGATTACTATTGTTTTTGTTAAAGCTGTGAATTTTTTTGTAAAAAAAATAAATTATCAAATAAAAATATTTTTTAGGAGTAATTGATGCTTTATCTTTCTGATTTATGAAAATTTTTAAAAATATTTTTTTTATAATAATCATTTTCCTTTTTGGGATTATGGATGTTTTTGCGGGGCCTACGCCTCCAAATCCTTTTGGAAAGAAGAAGCCACCACCACCGCCTGGATTGCCTATTGATGAAAATATTTGCATACTAATGATAATTGCATTGTTATTTGGAATTTATATTATTTACAACAATATGTTAAAAACAAAAACCCCAATTTAAATTGGGGTTTTTGTTTTTAACATAGTTAAGGGGGATTATTTGTTAGCGTATAATCGGGAAACGTATTTGCCAATCACATCAAATTCAAGATTTATTTTTGTGCCAACTTCAATGGTTTTGAAATTAGTGTGCCCATGTGTATAAGGGATTATGGCTACACTAAACTGATTTTTTTTAGAATTCACCACGGTTAAACTTACGCCATTTACGGTAATTGAACCTTTTTCGATAGTAATGTTGTTTAATTTTTCATCATATTCAAAGGTGTAAAGCCAGCTTCCATCGGTTTGCTCTGCGATGATGCAGGTTCCTATTTGGTCTACGTGTCCTTGAACGATGTGTCCGTCAAGTCTGTCTCCAAGTTTCATTGCCCTTTCTAAGTTGACACTGTCGCCAACTTTCCAATCGGCTAAATTTGTTTTTTTTATCGTTTCGTCTATGGCGGTCACGGTATAGAAGGTGTCCTTGATTGCAACAACTGTAAGGCAAATTCCGTTATGAGCAACGCTTTGGTCAATTTGTAGTTCGCTGGTAATCGATGAATTCATCGTTATGTGAACATTACTGTTCTCTTTTTTTATTTCTTGGATGACACCAAGGGTTTCTATGATTCCTGTAAACATTTCTTGTTTTATTTTACTAAATTTGCACTTCAAAATTAGCAATAAATAACGTTAGGTCATGATGAAAAAAGCAGAAAATATAATCGTCGGGATTTCTATAGGAGATTTAAACGGTATTGGAAGCGAAGTTGTTTTAAAAACATTCGAGGATTCTCGTATGTTGGAGTTGTGTACTCCTGTTATCTTTGCTAATGTTAAGTTGTTATCTTTTGTGAAGAAAAGTTTTCAGTCTACTTCTTTGTTGCACGGAATTGATAAGTTGGATCAAATTGTAACAGGAAAGATTAATGTTTTAAATCTTTGGAAAGAAGGAGTTGATTTGAATCTTGGAGTAAATGATTCTAAGGCAGGTGAGTATGCTATAAAATCATTTGTTGCGGCCGCCAAAGCTTTGAAGGATGGTCTTGTAGATGTATTAGTTACTGCGCCTATAAATAAGTATAATATTCAATCAGAGGATTTTAAATTTCCGGGACATACGGATTATTTAGATCAAGAATTGGAGGGAAATGCACTTATGTTGATGGTTCAGGATAATTTAAGAGTTGGGCTCTTGACGGATCATATTCCGTTAAGTGAAGTGGCTTCTCATCTTACGGAAGAATTGATTAAAAGAAAAATTGAAACGGTTAAGCAATCATTGATACAGGATTTTAGTGTTAATAAGCCTAAAATAGCTGTTTTGGGGTTAAATCCTCACTGTGGTGACGGAGGAGTTATCGGTACCGAAGATGATTTGATATTAAAGCCAACATTAAAAAAAATATTTGATAAAGGAACCTTGGTGTTTGGTCCTTTTGCAGCTGATGGTTTTTTTGGAAGTAACCAATATGAGAAGTATGATGCTATAATTGCGATCTATCACGATCAAGGATTAATTCCTTTTAAAACGTTGTCTTTTGGTAATGGAGTGAATTATACGGCAGGTTTGAATAAAATAAGAACGTCTCCGGATCATGGTACTGCTTATGATATAGCAGGAAAAGGAGTGGCTGATTTTAACTCATTCAAAGAGGCGGTTTATTTGGCACTTGATATTTATCATTCGAGAAATCAATATGCCGAAATCAGTGTGAAGCCATTGAAAACAAAAGAAAAACAGTTGTAAACAAAAAAAAGTGAATAACATTATTAGATTTGCAATAATTTTATATCTTTGCACTCCCGAAGTTTAGGGTCAAATTGTTGTTGAAATGAAGAAGACAAAAGAATATTTAATACCTTTTATAGGATTAAAGCTAGGAAAACATCATTTTGAGTATCAAATAAATAATTCGTTCTTTGAAATCTTTGATTATAATGAATATCAAGATTCAAATATCAAAGTAAATGTAGTTTTAGAGAAAAAAAGTACGCTGTTAGAGTTAAGTTTTAAGCATAAAGGGACGGTAAATGTACCTTGTGATTTGACAAGCGAAGATTTTGACTTGCCGGTTAAAGGCAAAATGAATTTAATTGTTCGTTTTGGTGAGGAATATAATAATGACAATGAAGAATTGTTGATTTTACCTCATGGAGAGTTTGAAATTGATATTGCACAATATATCTATGAAATGATAGTGTTGTCAGTGCCTCTAAGACGTGTTCATCCAGGAATTAAAGATGGAAGTTTAAAAACGGAAGCTTTAACTAAGCTTAATGAACTGATAGTAAAAGAAGAAAAAAAAGAGAATAAACAAGAAGAAAATATTGACCCGCGTTGGGACAAATTAAAGCAACTATTAACGGATAAATAATATAGTAAAATGGCGCATCCTAAGAGAAAAATCTCCAAAACAAGAAGAGATAAAAGAAGAACACATTACAAAGCTACTGTAGCACAGATTGCTACTTGTCCTATTACAGGAGAAGCGCACTTATACCATAGAGCTTACTGGCATGAAGGTAAAATGTATTACAGAGGGCAAGTTGTTATAGATAAATCTGTAGCTGTTGCTTAATACATTTTTGTAAATGATATTCGAACTCTCACATCGTGAGAGTTTTTTTGTTGTTTATAATTTTCATTAAATAAGAAGTTCCAAATCAATGAAAATGGAATTTTTTTTTGTAATTTTCAAGTCTTTTAAAAATTTTTCAAATGGCAACATTTGACAAAAAATAATCGCATCCAATGAATACAATTACAGCCGCAATAACCGCTGTTGGAGCCTATGTTCCAGACTTTGTTTTAACTAACAAAGCTCTTGAGGCCATGGTCGACACCAATGACGAGTGGATAACCTCTCGTACAGGAATAAAAGAAAGAAGAATCCTCAAAGAAGAGGGTAAAGGAACTTCTTTTTTAGCCATAAAAGCTGCACAAGATTTATTAGCTAAAGCCAATATTGACCCTCTAGAAATAGACTTGTTGATAATGGCAACTGCAACGCCAGATATGCCAGTTGCTTCAACAGGTGTATATGTAGCAACCGAAATAGGAGCCTTAAATGCTTTTGCATATGATTTGCAAGCAGCATGTTCCAGTTTCTTATTTGGGATGTCAACGGCAGCAGCTTACATAGAGTCCGGAAGATACAAGAAAGTACTATTAATTGGTGCTGATAAAATGTCCTCTATCGTAGATTATACTGATAGATCAACCTGTATCATTTTTGGAGATGGAGCTGGAGCAGTATTGTTCGAACCTAATTATGAAGGATTAGGATTGCAAGACGAATACTTGCGCAGTGATGGAATCGGAAGAGATTTTTTGAAAATTGACGCTGGTGGTTCTCTACTTCCTGCCTCTTACGAAACAGTAAGAGATAATAAACACAATATTATTCAAGACGGAAAAACAGTATTTAAATATGCTGTGACCAACATGGCTGATTCAAGTGAATTAATTCTGAAAAGAAATAATTTAACCAATGAAGATGTAGATTGGTTAGTTCCTCATCAAGCCAACAAACGTATTATTGATGCAACAGCAAATAGAATGAATTTAGAAGATTCTAAAGTGCTAATGAATATTGAAAAATACGGAAACACAACTTCTGCGACTTTACCATTAGTTCTTAATGATTTTGAACATTTATTCAAAAAAGGAGATACGATAATTTTGGCTGCTTTTGGAGGTGGATTCACTTGGGGATCTATATATCTAAAATGGGCATACGATAAAAAATAAATTTAAACTAAAAACAAATAATTATGGATTTAAAAGAAATTCAAAATCTAATCAAGTTTGTAGCAAATTCAGGAGTTGCAGAAGTTAAATTAGAGATGGATGATGTAAAAATTACCATCAGAACAACTTTAGAAGGGAATGTAACAGAAACCACGTATGTTCAACAAATGCCGGCTCAAGCTGCACTTCAACAAGCAGTAGCTCCGCAACAAATTGCTCCGGTTGCAGTAGCTCCAGAAGTTCCAGTAGCAGAAAACGCTCATTATATCACCATAAAATCTCCAATCATTGGAACTTTTTATAGAAAACCATCTCCAGATAAACCAATGTTTGTTGAAATAGGTAAAACAATTGCTAAAGGTGACGTACTTTGTGTAATTGAAGCTATGAAATTATTTAATGAAATTGAATCTGAAGTTTCTGGTAAAATTGTAAAAATATTGGTTGACGATATGTCGCCAGTAGAATTTGACCAACCGTTATTCTTAGTAGATCCATCATAAGGAATTATAAATTATGAATTATAAATTATGAATTGGTTTTTATCACCAGTCCTATATTTTAAAAAATTCATAACTCATAACTCATAACTCAAAAAAGATGTTTAAAAAAATATTGATTGCCAATAGGGGGGAAATTGCGTTACGCGTAATTAGAACATGCAAGGAAATGGGTATAAAAACGGTAGCCGTTTATTCTACTGCAGATGCCGAAAGTCTACATGTAAAGTTTGCTGACGAAGCAGTTTGTATTGGACCACCTCCAAGCAACTTGTCCTATTTAAAAATGTCAAATATTATTGCCGCTGCCGAAATTACAAATGCAGATGCAATACATCCGGGATACGGATTCCTTTCTGAAAATTCTAAATTTTCTAAAATTTGTCAAGAACATGGTATCAAATTCATTGGAGCTTCTCCAGAGATGATTGATAGAATGGGAGATAAAGCTTCCGCAAAATCGACTATGATTGAAGCGGGTGTTCCTTGTGTTCCAGGTTCAGTAGGAATTTTAGAATCGTATGAGCAAGCCTTACAATTATCAAGAGATTTTGGCTACCCAGTAATGCTTAAAGCAACTGCTGGTGGTGGTGGAAAAGGAATGAGAGCTGTTTGGAAAGAAGATGAATTGTTGAAAGCTTGGGAAGATGCGCGTCAGGAATCTGCAGCAGCTTTTGGAAATGATGGAATGTATCTGGAGAAATTAATCGAAGAGCCTCGCCATATTGAGATTCAAGTAGTAGGTGATTCTTACGGAAAAGCCTGTCATCTTTCAGAAAGAGATTGTTCAGTTCAAAGACGTCATCAAAAATTAACTGAAGAAACTCCATCTCCATTTATGACAGATGAGTTACGTGAAAAAATGGGTGAAGCAGCTGTAAAAGCAGCTGAATACATTAAATATGAAGGTGCTGGAACTGTAGAATTTTTGGTTGATAAACACCGTAATTTCTACTTTATGGAAATGAATACCCGTATTCAAGTAGAGCACCCAATTACAGAACAAGTTATTGATTATGACTTAATCCGTGAGCAAATTATGGTTGCCGCTGGAATACCTATTTCGGGTAAAAACTACTTGCCACAATTACATGCGATCGAATGCAGAATTAATGCAGAAGATCCTTATAATGATTTCCGTCCTTCTCCAGGAAAAATCACAACATTACATATGCCGGGTGGACACGGAGTTCGTTTAGACACTCACGTGTATTCAGGGTATACTATTCCACCAAATTACGATTCAATGATTGCAAAACTTATTACTACAGCCCAATCCCGTGAGGAAGCGATTAGTAAAATGAGAAGAGCCTTGGATGAATTTGTAATCGAAGGAATAAAAACTACCATTCCGTTTCATAGACAATTAATGGACGATCCTCGTTATATCGCAGGAGAGTACACTACTGCATTTATGGATACTTTCAAAATGAACGATCCGGAATAAAAAATACTTTATTTAAGTAAAAAACCTTGCAGCGATGCAAGGTTTTTTTGTTTATTATATTTTGATACTGCCTGAATTGTATAATAATTATACACTTTGCCCCAGTATTTATACATCTTTCTTGTGTTTTGAATTTAATGGCTATTTTTAAAGCGTTGTTTTTTAATGCATTAACGATGTGATGCCTTGCTTTAAATGATTGGTATAATTATTTCTTTGTTTTAAGTAACAATAACAAATAAATAATTTAAAATTAAATACTATGAAAAAGTTAATCTTATCCGCAGCAATCGTTTTAGGAAGTTTGTCAACTTATGCTGCTACAGCTCCAATCGTGAGTAGTACCATTAAATCAGTATCAATTCAAGAGGAATACACTGAAGTAAAATTGGAAGAAGTTCCTGAAGCAATAAAAGCGGCATTAAAAGCGGCATATCCAAGTGCTGTTCTTGACAAAGCGTATATAAATGCTAACAAAGAATACAAATTAGACATTACTGTTGGAGATAAAAAAGGAAATCTTTTTGCTGATGCAAATGGGAAATGGATTCAAAAATAAAAATATAATAATAAATAAAAATATAATAATATGAAAAAGTTAATGGTATCAGCAGCAATCGTTTTAGGGAGTTTATCAGCATTTGCGACTACAGTTCCTAATCAAAATTTTCAAGTTCAATCCTCATTATTTCAAGAAGGATATACTGAAGTAGAAACAGTTCCAGATGCTGTGAAAAAAGCACTGGAAACAGCACATCCGGGTGCGGTTCTTGGAAAAGCATTTATAAATGCAAAGAAAGAATACAAATTAGAGATTACAGTTGGAGACAAGAAAGCTACTGTTTATGCGGATGCCAATGGGAAATGGATAAATAAATAATTTAGGTGAGTTTTGTTTTTAAAAAGAGAGATTGTTTGTAACAGTCTCTCTTTTTTTTGCAAAAAATTATGAGAATACAAATTTAATACCTTATATTTTAGCCTTAAAGTTAAAATGTAATGGCTAAGATTTTATTGATTGAAGATGATGTTGCCTTTTGTAAATTATTAGAAAAATTTCTAATAAAAAAAGCATACGATGTAACGCCGGCATTTTCAGCGGCAGAAGCAAAATCCAAAATTAAGAGCAACGAATTTGATTTGGTCATCACGGATTTAAGACTTCCCGATTCTGATGGGATTGCACTTATGTCAGAAATAAAATTGACTCACCCAAATGTCCCCGTAATACTAATGACGGGATATTCTGATGTGAGTACGGCTGTTAAAGCTATAAAAAATGGTGCTGCGGATTACATCTCCAAACCATTTAATCCTGAAGAAGTTCTATTGGTTATTACCAATGCTTTAGAAATTTCAAATGTCACGGAGTCAAATCAAATAGTCACCGCGACAAAAATCGGAAAACAAAGTGTAAAAAAAGATGCCAATGAATTCGTTAAAGGAATTTCTAAAGCATCCCAAAAGCTTGCCGAATACATACAGCTGGTCAGTCCGACAAATATGTCCGTTTTAATTATCGGCGAAAGCGGAACTGGAAAAGAAGTCATTGCCAAAAGTATTCACGAAAACAGTTCCAGAAAAAATACTAATTTCATTGCTGTTGACTGTGGTTCAATTCCAAAAGAATTAGCAGCGAGTGAATTTTTCGGTCATATTAAAGGATCTTTTACGGGAGCAATTCAGGATAAAATTGGTTTTTTTGAAGCGGCAAATGGGGGGACTATTTTTTTGGATGAAATTGGGAATCTGTCTTATGAGAATCAAATTCAGCTTTTGAGAGCTTTGCAGGAAAGAAAAATCAAACCCATTGGCAGTAATAAAGAAATAGACGTTGATATTAGGATTATTACCGCAACAAATGAAGATTTGCGTGAAGCGGTTAAAAGTGGAGATTTCAGGGAAGATTTATATCACAGAATCAATGAATTCTCTATTCATTCCCCGTCATTAGTCGAGAGGAATGAAGATTTAATGATCTTCTCAGATTTTTTTCTTGAAAAGTCAAATCAGGAATTGAATAAAAATGTCATCGGATTTTCTTCGGAAGTCATGACTATTTTTCAAAACTACAGATGGCCGGGAAATCTTCGGGAACTTCAAAATTGTATCAAAAGAGCAACGCTTTTATCGCAAGGGGATTTTATTGAAAAAACGGCACTTCCTATGGAGTTTTTTCAAAATGAAGACAAAAAAACTACCGATTTTTCTTTGTTTGAAAATGAGAAAGAAACCATTCTTGAAGCTTTAAATCAAACGAATAACAACAAATCTGAAGCTGCGAAATTGTTGAAAATTACCAGAAAAACGTTATATAATAAATTAAATCGTTACGATATTAATTAGTCTGATTCCTTTTCTAAAAGAGAAAAAAGACGGTCAATTTTATCTTTTAAGTTTTCAGAATGGATTTTAATTGCTGCGATTGTAAAATCGTCTAACTCTAAGTGATCTAATATTGCGCTAATTTTGTTGGCTTGAATTTGTTTGAACATTGGTCCCATTTTATGGGCAATATTTTTAATCTCAATAAAATTTTCTAAAGAAATAGCTTGTTCTAAATTGCCTAAATTTTCTTTGGTACTCGCCATAAACGATTCTAAAACCTCAGTTAAAGCCTGTTTTTCATTGGGTAAAAATGATTTTAATGCCTTTAAAGAATAGAGCTTGTCTGTTTTTGTAGCATCAGTCCTATTTTTTAATCCAATAGGAATTTCATCATTATTCAAAATTGCTTTTATGATTTTAAGTAATGTTTTAGGCGAATATGGTTTTCTGACAACGGTTGTGAATCCGGCTTTTTTATAACGCTCTAAATCCAAATCACTTTTTCCAGTCACGGCCATTATCGGTTGCTTTTTATAATTGGAGTCGGGTGTGTTTTGGAGTTCTTTTAAAAATGAAAAACCGTCCATAACGGGCATTTGAATATCCGTAATTATGAAATCAAAAGAGTTGTTCTTAATCCAATGAAGTGCTTCGCTCGCATTGTTAAACGAAACTGTATTAAAGTGATGCTGTTTTAAAACTTCGGTTGTCAATTTTAATAAACTCTCATCATCATCGATGATAATTGCGGTAAATTCTTCTTTTGATGGAGTGTTATTTAATTCTTTTTGAATCGCATCATCAAATTGTAATGGAATCTGGATCTGAAAAATACTTCCTTTGCCCAGTTCACTTTTCAAACTTAATTCACCGCCTAAAATAGCTGTCATTTTTTTAGAGATGGTAAGCCCTAAACCCGTTCCTCCATATTTTTTTTCAATATTTTCATCGGCCTGTGTAAACTCCTCAAAAATTAATTGTTGATTTTTTTCTTCTATTCCAATGCCGGAATCTTCAATTAGTATGGCTATTGTATTGGTTTCTGAATGAATTTTGGCTTGAATTTTTATGAATCCTTTTTCCGTAAATTTGAAAGCATTCCCAATGATGTTAGACAGTATTTGTCTTAGTCGGAATGGATCTCCAATGATTCTTTGTTTTAGATTAGGATCAATTTCAATAATCAGTTCAATTTGTTTTTGTGTATAAACAGATTGAATGCTATTTCCGACTTCGTTAATGATGTCGTCTAATGAAAACGAAATTTTTTCTATAGTGATTTTTCCCGCTTCAATTTGAGTGAAATCTAATAAATCCTGTACTAATTGTGAAATGTAATCGGAGGAGCCTTTGATGTTTTTGGTAAAATACAATTGCTTGGTATTTAAATCAGAATTTCCCAGCAGTTCCGTGTAACCAACAATAGTGCTCAATGGTGTTTTCAAATCGTGGCTTACTGTCGAAATAAGTTGTTCTCTGCTCGTTAATAGTTTTTTTGTTTTAGAATTTGCAATCTCCAGTTGTTTCTTATAAGATTGTGTTTTGGAGTAATCATTTAAAATGATAATCAAAAAGAACAAGGTCAATAACAATCCAATTATTGCGGCAGTGGTAACAATTTGGTTTGTTTTTTTTAAGGAATTCTCTCGGTCTGAATAGCTTTTGGTCGTATTTATAATGATTTCACGTTCTATAATATTGAGTACTTTTCTTAATTGATCGGATATCGAAAGTTCGTTTTGCAACAATTTATTTTCTTCCTGATTTAACAGCAGTTTCTTTTTTGCGGTTTCTTTCTTTACGTCATTCAGCAAGTTTTTTGAAGCCATTAAAATGGAATCTGATGCTTTTTTGCTTAATGTATTGGTGCTGTCATCGGGAATATTTTGATTCAAATAAGCCACGTACTTTTTAAGTACATTCCGTTGGTATTGCCCCATTTCCGAAGGGTATTTCACAAAATCTTCCAATTGAAGTTTTCGCAATGAAGACTCCATTTTTGTCAAATCCTCTATGGCGGTTTTAACAGAAGTTTCATCCTCGGTTTTATTTTTTATCGTTTTTAGTTGCTGGATGTTTTTAGTTTTTTTGGACAATAAATATTTTACACTATCCAGTAAAGTGATTTGATAGGGAGTAGAAACCAATAGTTTTAAAGAATCAATATCTGATTTTAAAGATGCAGTTTTGCTGATGTAATTTTTAAAATCTTTCTCTGATTCAGATTGAATAGCGATTCGGGCTAAACTTTCCGTTTTATGCATGTCAGATAGTAAACTACTCACTTTCAAAATAGTGCTGCTTTCCTCCGTAATTCTCTTCTCAGTTTTAGAAAAACTCTTGTTTTCAGTATATAAAAACCAGCCTACGCTTACAAAAAGTAACGCCAGCACCAGATAGCTTAGGAGAATTTTTATCGGAATATAACTTTTTTTACTATCCATTTTTCAAAGATAAAAATTACAAAAGCGTTTAAAGTTAAGTTATTCAAAATGTTTTGATACAAACAAAAAACCCCACTGAAAAGTGAGGTTTTATTTTCTTTAAGTTTTAATTTACAAGGTTTCTTTCAACCATTTGAAAAATTCACCTTGCCAAATTTGAGCATTCTGCGGTTTTAATACCCAATGATTCTCTTCAGGAAAATACAAGAATCTACTTTTTATCCCTTGTAATTGCGCCGCTTGGAAAGCTTCTTGACCTTGTCCTATCGGCACACGAAAATCTTTTCCGCCTTGAATAATTAAAATTGGTTTGTTCCATTTTTCTACCATGGTCATAGGATTGAAAATAGTGTAGGCTTTTTGCGCAACAGCATTGTCTTTTTTCCAATAGTTACCACCAAAATCCCAGTTGGTAAAGAAAACTTCTTCGGTAGTTCCATACATACTTTGTGTATTAAAAATTCCATCATGGGCAATAAAGGTTTTGAATCGGTTGTTGTGCATTCCGGCCAGATAAAAAACAGAATACCCGCCGTAACTGGCGCCAACACATCCTAAACGTGTCGCATCAACATATTTTTCCTTCGCCACATCATCAATCGCTGAAAGGTAATCTTGGATTACTTGTCCGCCCCAGTCTTTACTGATTTGCTCATTCCATTCCACACCATGACCTTGCATGCCGCGACGGTTTGGAGCTACAACAATATAACCGTTAGCGGCCATCAATTGTAAATTCCATCGGTAAGAATAAAATTGTGTCAATGGAGATTGTGGCCCGCCTTGACAATACAAAAGGGTTGGATATTTTTTTGAGGCATCAAAATTAGGAGGAAGAACGACCCAAACCAACATTTTTTTGCCATCCGTAGTCGTTACATATCTTCTTTCGGTTTTGCTTAACGCCAAAGAATTATAGGTTGTTGTATTGACATTAGATAGTTGTTTCCAAGTGTTTTTCTTTAAATTATAAGAAAAAATTTCCGCAGCATGATTCATGTCAGTTCTCGTTACGATGATGTTATCACCGGAAAAACCAACTAAATCATTGACGTCAAACTCACCATTAGTGATTTGGTGAACGTTAATTGCAATTTTGGTCAGACCCGGAAAATTAACTTCAAACAACTGTTTTGTACCATTTATTGGTGCAATAAAAAAGATTTTTTTTCCGTCAGTACTCCAGATAAAATGATCCACGGTTCCATCCCAATTAGCCGTTAAGTTCATTTTCATTCCTTTGAAGCTAACAATCAGGTCGTTTTTATCGGCTTCATAACCGTCTCGTTTCATTTGTAACCAAGTCAAATTTCCTGTAGGAGAAAATTGTGGAGCGATATCATATCCTAGATTTTCTTCGGTTCTATTGATGGTTTTTCCAGTTTCAAGATTGTATTCGAAGATATTAGTGTTGGTAGAAACAGCATAATCCGTTCCTGCTTTTTTCTTGCTTACGTAAAGAATACTTTTGCTGTCTGGCGACCAAATATAATCTTCATCACCACCAAAAGGTTTTTGTGGACTGTCGAAATTTTCTCCCTTCAGAATGTCAATTCCCACAGCGCCTTCTTTGTTTTCTTTGTAAAAAACATGATTGTATTTGCCTTCATTCCAAGTGTCCCAATGGCGATAATTCAATCCGTCGTAGATTTGAACATCTGATTTTTCCAGTTCAGGATAAAAATCTTTTCCGTGAATTTTTTCGATTTTCACTTCTTCATTGTAAACAATATATTTCCCGTCTGGAGAAATGTTCTTGTCTTTTAATAGGTCTTTAGTCTCTTTTACTTCGGTTGGATTTCCACCATTTACTGGTAAAATGTAGAATTTTGTATCCGATTTATTTTCTTGAACAGAAGGAGTTGTTACTTTATAGACTATATTTTTTCCATCTTTGGAAATACCTAAAGGAGTTACTCTTCCTAGTTTCCAAAGCAGCTCCGGAGTCATTACATTTTGTGCCATAGCAGTTAAACTCATCATTAATAAGGGTATTAGCAGTATTTTTTTCATTTTAATAAGTGATTTTTTCGAATGCTAAAATTAGCCAATTTAAATTGATGTTTTTTCGTTTTTAACACTTGCTTTTTAGCCCCGATAAAAGTGGAAATCCTTTTATTTTTTTGCTTTAAAAAAATAAAAGATTACTTCACACTGCTTTCATTTTAATTGAAGTTCAGTGAATTTATTTGCAAGGGATAGCGGGATTAGCTCCAAAAAATTATTATTTTTATAAAAAATATTTGGACATGGATTTGAGCTATTGGGAATTAAAAAACTGGTTTACTGATGTTAATTACACCATCGTAGGGAGCGGTATTGTGGGCTTGCATGCTGCATTACGCTTGCGCGAAAGATTCCCGGACAGCAAAATTTTAGTCTTAGAAAAAGGAATATTACCGCAAGGTGCGAGTACTAAAAATGCTGGTTTTGCCTGTTTTGGAAGTCTTTCAGAAATCATAGATGATTTAAAATCCCATTCAGAGGAAGAAGTGATTCGTCTCGTTCAAAAACGATGGAAAGGCCTGAAATTGTTACGAAAAAGACTCGGCGACGACACTATAGATTTCAAACCGTATGGCGGATATGAGTTGTTTTTAAAAGACGATGAAAGTTGTTACAGTGAGTGTGTTGGAAAATTACCCTTCGTCAATGAAATTTTAAGACCACTTTTTAAAGCCGATGTTTTTGCCAAGGAAGTAGACCGTTTTGGGTTCAGCGGCATACAGGAATATTTGGTTTTCAATCCTTTTGAAGCACAGATTGATACCGGAAATATGATGCAGGCGTTGTTGAAAGAAGCAGTTTCTAAAAATATTTTAATTCTAAACCAACAAACTGTTACCTCTTATTTCGACAAAGGAAATGGAGTTGAAGTGGCGCTTGGCAATTTTAGTTTTAGTACCCAAAAAATACTGTTTGCCACTAACGGTTTTGCGAATGCATTGACAAATGGAGCCGTTAAACCAGCCAGAGCACAAGTTTTAATTACGGAGCCTATTAAAAATTTAGATATAAAAGGAACATTTCACTTGGATAGGGGCTATTATTATTTTAGGAATATTGGCGACAGAATATTGTTAGGAGGTGGAAGAAACCTGGATTTTGAGACAGAAAACACAATAGAATTTGGACAAACAGAAATTGTCCAAAAAAAATTGGAACAATTATTAAAAGAAGTAATTTTGCCTCATCAGGATTTCCAAATTGCACACCGTTGGAGCGGGATTATGGGTATTGGGAACAGCAAGAATCCAATCGTTTCACAACTGTCCGATAATGTGTATTGTGGCGTACGATTGGGCGGAATGGGAGTGGCAATAGGTAGTTTAATTGGAACAGAATTAGCAGATTTAGTATAATGGCAACGAAAATAACACCTAGAAAATCAAGACAACCCGTTAAAAAAGAACCGACCTCTTTTATGAGCAAACTAACTCGTTTTATATTCAAAATATTTTTATGGTTCCTCGGACTCTCTTTGTTTTTTGTGGTACTTTTTAAATTTGTCCCAGTTCCGTTTACGCCTTTAATGGTCATTCGGGGGATTGAAAATAAAGTTGCCGGAAAAGAAGTTTTTTTCAGCCACGATTGGGAACCAATTGAAAACATCTCCATGAATCTTCAAAAAGCCGTAATTGCCAGTGAAGATGGAACGTTCCTGAAACACAATGGTTTTGATTTTGTTGCGATGCAAAAAGCGTATAAAAGCAATGAAAGAGGCCGAAGAATAAAAGGCGGAAGCACGATATCGCAACAAACAGCCAAGAATGTATTCCTTTGGCAAGGCCGAAGTTATTTGAGAAAAGGACTTGAAGCCTATTTCACTGTTTTAATAGAAATCATTTGGGGTAAAGAACGCATTATGGAAGTCTATTTGAATAGTATCGAAATGGGAAATGGTGTATATGGAGCGCAAGCAGCCACAGAACATTGGTACCGAAAAAATGCTTCCAGTCTCACACCGATACAGGCCGCAGGAATAGCAGCCATATTACCCAATCCAAGAAAATATTCGGCAACCAGTTCTTCCTCGTATATCAACAGAAGAAAAGCGAAAATTGTACGCGTGATGCGACAAGTGGGGAAAATTGAATATTAAAAAATAGTTTTTACAATTTATCGGATTATACCAAAAATAGCGGCTTAAGTTTTAAGCGGCTATATTTTTGTACTTTGTAGTATCTGCGTAACGTAGGAAGTTGTGATTTGCTGGAACTGTAGAACTAAACAATAGGGAGCAAACAAGAGAAACTGCTTGATTTATTTTTCCCAATGCATTTCATGAAAATATTTTCTGTATCAATATATTATCATTAGATCTAAAAAAGTTGGACATGCTAAGAGTAATTACGGTTTTTTGTGTGAGTGAAGAGGTAATTTGCCAAGCCCGAAATGTTCTCCTAAGATTAGTTAGGAATAATAAATCGTATTTTTTAAAATGCTTTCTTCTCTTTTTGTTTGGTTTAACCAAATTGTAAGTATAAAACGGATTATATAATAGTTTGTTATCTTTTATAAAAAATTGACATCAAGGAAGAGTATTCTAATTGTTAATGAACCGTTTGTGTTTTTTAATTGATGTACAGATTGATTTAATGTAATTATTATCCTATTAATGCTTTTTTTGCTATATTTACGTAGTATTTAAGTGATAATAAATTATAAAATATTTTTTCACAGTGTTTTAATTAAATCTTTTATTTATTGGATGATTGTAATTGGCAGATTTTTCTGTCGAAAGTTAAACAAAATATGGAAAATAAAATTTTAATAATAAATGATTGTCTAGTTGTAAGAGCTGGGGTTGCTATCATTTTAAAACAGCATATCAAAAACTTAAACATCTCAAATGCGGAGAATTTTATTCAAGCTATCGAAATTCTAAAGACGAGTTATTTTAATTTGATTTTTTTTGGGATTAATATTCGGGGAGGCAAAAATCTCGGAATGATCGAGGACTTAAGAGCCATTCAGCCTGATGTAAAAATATTAATATTTTCTGTCTTTGAAGAAGACCAATATGCTTGTCGTTATATTCTTTCCGGTGCGAACGGCTATTTGAATAAATCGTGTAGCGAAAAAAAGATTATTGAAGCCGTTACAATCATTTTAGAAAACGGAAAATATATTTCGTCAGAAATCGCGAATAAAATAGTAGAAGCGACGCTTAATAAAAAAACCATAAACCCATTAGATTTACTGTCTAAAAGAGAATTTGAGATTACTAGTTTATTAGTAAACGGTAATGGTAATCTGGAAATTGCCAATAAATTAAATATTCAAATGTCTACTGTGAGTACTTATAAAATTAGGGTTTATGAAAAACTTAAAATTAACAATTTAGTAGAACTTATTGGTGTTTTTAAAACCCATATTTATTAAATATAATCAACATTTATTGCTATAATTGTTCCTTTATTGATTTAACTTGTTAGTTTAAATAAAAATCAGACAGTTTTCTTACCGGTAAAGCATCTTTCCCTAGTGCAATAAGACGGTATACGAAATTCGCTTATTGACATCTGTTCTTTCCTAAATGACAATCATTTATTCCTTTCGGTTTTGTTCCTAAATTCAAGTTAGATATTTGAATGCTTCTCTTGTTAATAAGCTGTAGTTCTTTAAACCCTTCATTATAGCAGAACAAACTATCATTTTCTAAAGCACCTAAGATCTCCGTAATGCGGTTGCTGTTTAAATTTGTTGTAGTAGAATTAAAAGCTGAAAATTGATTTCCGTTATACCTCACAATCCCGTTTTTCGTACTAAGCCATATAAAACCATATTTATCTTGTACAATGCTTTTTACATTGCTTTGAGACAATTCATTATTATCAGAAGCATACCAGCGAAAAGAATAGTTTCCTAGCTAATTCCTTTATTGACGCATACGAGCAGTAATAAAAAACAATAGTAATAAACGGGTTGTAACGGTATCATCTTTTTATAGGTATTGATATAATTTTTTTAAACGTACTTACTTTTTTTAATTTATTACGTGTAGTAATAATTCTACATTAAAGTAAGTTTATTACTACATATAATTTAGGCTTTAGAGATTAAGAAAGAATAACTTTGTAAGGTAAAAGATTGTTAAAATAAAAAAAATGATAACGTATAGCTCCTGTTGCTTTATTTGATAAAGTGAATCGTTTGTTCGATAAAGTGAATAATTTAAATCTATAATGTGTGTATTAAATGGATTTAACATAAATAAAATTTTATGAAAAAAAAATACTTTTTTAATCGGACAATACTTCTGTTTTATATGTTTGTTTTTCTCTCAGGTATAATTATATCACTTCAATCCACGCTAATTTCTTATCAATAGCACAACTGCGCACTAGTAGTGTGTAATTTCCTTTATTAGGCTAGACAAATAGTGTCAAGTTCCCCCTAATTGTACAAATATTGTTTTGTCCAAGTTTCTTTTTTGTTAAAATTTCTTATTAAATCAGTTTGCATTTTTTTAAGTTTAATTTAATCAACATAGTCATGTTTAAAGATAAATATTCCTCTAGAATAGTTTTTTTTCTATTCGTCTTCTTTGCACTATTTAAATCCAATCTTTATGGTCAATGTAATACCGAAGATCCAATACCTTTTATAGACAGTACTTTTGGGAGTCTGACGGCAGAAGGAACCACTTCTGGCGGGTTAGCATGTTTGCTTTGCTCAGCTTCAAACGAAGAGAGATTGATAGATGCGGATTTGACTAATTTTGCTACTGCATCAGTTCCTTTAGGAATCGCTGGTTCTGTTCATTTCAAAGTAACGGATAGTGATACAGATTATGCTTCGGGTACTTTTGTGGGATACAGAATTGCACCTTCTGGAGGTATTTTGTCATTAGAATTGTTGAATAAAATTACGATTAAAACCTACCTAAATGGTAATAGTACTCCACAAGAAACATTTACGGGGAATTCTTTATTAAGTCTAAGTTTGCTTTCTAGTCCTGGAAATTATATAGTGGGTTTTAATTCAACGAATCCCTTTGATGCGATTGAGATTAGTGTTGGCAGTTTGGTAGGTTTGTTGAATTCTGTCAAAGTATATTATCCGGTAATCCGAAATTACTGCGCAGGTCCTGCATTGGATTGTAACGTTGCCACGGCAATGAACTTGCCAACATTTCCAGTGTCTATTGAAAATACTCATACGGGGTTATCTGGTGTAAGTGTCGGAAGCATTTCAGGTGCTGAAAATGTTACTAGCTCAAACACCACAGATTTTGCCACTATTAATCTGACAGTTGGTTTGTTAGCTTCTGGAAGTATTGCGGTTAAAGATCAGGTTACGGATTATCCAGCCGGGACTTTTGCGGGTTTTGAAATAGAGAATTCTAATTTAGTAAGTGTATCTGCTCTTGGGAGTTTACAAATAAGGACTTATTCAAATGGAATACTTAGAGAGGAATTCGCCGGTAATAGTTTATTGGTAAATGGAGTTCTATTGAGTGCAACAGGTCGTTATAAATTAGGTTTTGTATCTAATTCTTCCTTTGATGAAGTGCGAATAACCGTTAACCAGGCGGTTGGAATTAATCTTGGTTCTACCAAAGTGTACAGTGCGGTGTTCGAGAAATTTTGTGCAGGGCCAAGTCTGCCTTGTAATACGCAGACGGCGCTTATTGCTCCTGCCTATCCTGTTTATGTAAATGGAGCTAAGACTGGAATAGATGGTGTAGTTTGTGCTCTTTGTAGCGTTACTGGTCAGGATAACCTAATTGATGTAAATACTACAAATTATGCCGAAATCAATTTAACGACAAGTGTTGGTACTAAAGGGAGTCTTTCCATAAAAGACGAAATAACAGATTATCCGGCAGGAACATTTGCAGGTTATGATATTGAAAATCCATCTTTATTAAATGTAAATGTTTTTGATGCCATCAGTATAACAACCTATTTAAACGGTACGGAGCAAGAAACTAAATCGGGTAATGCGGCCTTGATTTCTATAGGAACAAACTTATTAGTAGGGACAAGCAGGCAGACTATTGGGTTTGTATCCACATTAGCTTTTGATGAGGTTAGAATTACTTTAACAAATCTTGTATCGGTAAATTTAGGTATTACCAAGGTTTATGCAGTAGTTTTTCAAAAATATTGCGAGGCTACAGTAGCGTGTAATGAGTCTTATGCATGGACAAATCCTGATTTCCCAGTAGTCATTGATGGTGATAAGACTGGAGTTGATGGTGTGGCTTGTGTTGCTTGTGCTGTCAACAATACCAATAATGTGCTGACTTCCGACATTACAGATTTTGCTAAAATTGATGTTATAGCAGGTGTTATTGGATCAGGTTCAATTGCAGTAATAGATCAGTTATATACATATCCGGCAGGTACTTTCGCTGGATTTGTTATTAAAGATTTAAACACTTTACTA
Organism: Flavobacterium sp. GT3P67; assembly: GCF_004349155.1. Classification (NCBI taxonomy): domain Bacteria; kingdom Pseudomonadati; phylum Bacteroidota; class Flavobacteriia; order Flavobacteriales; family Flavobacteriaceae; genus Flavobacterium; species Flavobacterium sp. GT3P67. The sequence continues at coordinate 266,479 of NZ_SMLF01000001.1, read as the reverse complement.
CAATTAAATTTATTTCAATCCTTAACGGTCACTACCTATAATAATGGAGTCCTTCAAGAATCAAAATCCGGAGGGCAGTTAATTGATTTGACATTATTAAGTGCTCCTATTTTGGGGTCTGGCCCTGGGTACTATAATGTAGGGTTTAACGTAAGTTTGCCTTTCGACGAGATTAAGTTTACTGTGGGTTCTCTTGTTGGAGTTATCAATTCTATTAGAGTATATGGAGCTTTTGTTGATACCAAAAATAGTAGTGGAGACTCATTAGTTTGCGTTAGTGATCTAGCCGTAATTAAAACGGTAAACAATTCTGCGCCAAATGTGGGTTCGAATGTTACCTTCACGATAACGGCGACCAACAATGGACCGAGGGCTGCCACAGGAGTTTCTGTTGTGGATGTCTTGCCGTCAGGCTATACTTTTGTAAATGCGACTCCATCGGCGGGAACCACCTGGTCAGCACCAAACTGGACAATAGGAGCTCTTGCCAACGGCGCCAGTGCGACTTTGAATATCGTGGCTACGGTAAATGCGACTGGAGTTTATGCCAATACGGCAACCATTTCGGGAGGAGAAACGGATCCTAACTCGGGGAACAACAGCTCAACGGTTACCCCAACGGTTACTCAAGCGGATTTAACAGTAACCAAAACGGTAAGTAATGCTACGCCTAATGTAGGTTCGAATGTTACTTTCACGATAATGGCGAGCAACAATGGGCCGAGTGATGCCACAGGAGTTTCCGTTGCGGATGTCTTGCCGTCAGGCTATACTTTTGTAAGTGCGAGCCCATCGGCGGGAACCACCTGGTCAGCACCAAACTGGACTATAGGAACTCTTGCCAACGGCACCAGTGCTACTTTGAATATCGTGGCTACGGTAAATGCGACTGGAGTTTATGCCAATACGGCAACGATATCGGGAGGACAAACCGATCCAGACCCAGGGAACAACAGCTCAACAGTTACCCCAACACCAACCCCTCAAACGGATTTAACGGTAATTAAAACGATAAACAATCTCACGCCTAACGTAGGTTCGAATGTTAGCTTCACGATAACGGCGACCAACAATGGGCCGAGTGCCGCCACTGGAGTTTCGGTATCTGATGCCTTGCCCTCAGGCTATACTTTTGTGAGTGCAACCCCATCGGCGGGAACTACCTGGTCAGCGCCAAACTGGACTGTAGGGACTCTGGCCAATGGCTCCAGTGCTACTTTGAATATTGTGGCTACGGTAAATGCGACTGGAGCTTATGCCAATACGGCAACGATTTCAGGAGGACAAACCGATCCAAATCCAGGGAACAACAGTTCGACTGTTACCCCAACGCCAATCCCTAGAACGGATTTAGCAGTAATCAAAACGGTAAGTAATATGACTCCTAATGTAGGTTCGAATGTTACTTTCACGATAACGGCGACCAACAATGGACCGAGTGCCGCCACAGGAGTTTCCGTTGCGGATGCTTTGCCATCAGGCTATACTTTTGTAAGTGCAAGCCCATCGACAGGAACCTGGACAGCACCCAACTGGATAATCGGAGCTCTTGCCAACGGCGCCAGTGCAACTTTGGATATTGTTGCTACGGTAAATGCGACTGGAGTTTATGCCAATACGGCAACCATATCGGGGGGGCAAACCGATCCGTCTCCAGGAAACAACAGTTTTACGGTTACCCCAACACCTGTTGCACAAACAGATTTAGCGGTAATCAAAACGGTAAGTAATATGACTCCTAATGTAGGTTCGAATGTTACTTTCACGATAACGGCGACCAACAATGGGCCGAGTGCCGCCACAGGGGTTTCCGTTGTGGATGTCTTACCATCAGGCTATACTTTTGTAAGTGCGACTCCATCGACAGGAACCTGGACAGCACCCAACTGGACAATCGGAGCTCTTGCCAACGGCGCCAGTGCAACTTTGGATATTGTTGCTACGTTAAACGCGACTGGACCTTATGCCAATACGGCAACGATTTCAGGAGGGCAAACCGATCCGTCTCCAGGAAACAACAGTTCTACGGTTACCCCAACACCTGTTGCACAAACAGATTTAGCGGTAATCAAAACGGTAAGTAATATGACTCCTAATGTAGGTTCGAATGTTACTTTCACGATAACGGCGACTAACAATGGGCCGAGTGCCGCCACAGGGGTTTCCGTTGCGGATGCTTTGCCATCAGGCTATACTTTTGTAAGTGCAAGCCCATCGACAGGAACCTGGACAGCACCCAACTGGACAATCGGAGCTCTTTCCAACGGCGCCAGTGCTACTTTGGATATTGTTGCTACGGTAAACGCGACTGGACCTTATGCCAATACGGCAACCATATCAGGGGGGCAAACCGATCCGTCTTCAGGAAACAACAGTTCTATGGTTACCCCAACACCTGTTGCCCAAACAGATTTAGCGGTAACCAAAACGGTAAGTAATATGACTCCTAATGTAGGTTCGAATGTTACTTTCACGATAACGGCGACTAACAATGGGCCGAGTGCCGCCACAGGGGTTTCCGTTGCAGATGCTTTGCCGTCGGGCTATACTTTTGTAAGTGCGAATCCGTCGACAGGAACTTGGACAGAACCAAACTGGACAATCGGAGCTCTTTCCAACGGCGCCAGTGCAACTTTGGATATTGTAGCCACGGTTAAGGCTACGGGGTCTTATACCAATACGGCAACCATTTCGGGAGGACAAACCGATCCGACCCCAGGAAACAACAGCTCAACAGTTAGTCCAACACCGGTTGCTCAAACGGATTTAACAGTAACCAAAACGGTAAACAATGCCACACCAGATGAAGGTTCGAATGTTAGCTTCACGATAACGGCGACCAACAATGGGCCGAGTGCCGCCACAGGAGTTTCCGTTGCGGATGCCTTGCCGTCAGGCTATACTTTTGTAAGTGCGAGCCCATCAGCAGGAACTTGGACAGCACCAAACTGGACAATCGGAACTCTTGCCAACGGCGCCAGTGCGACTTTGAATATCGTGGCTACGGTAAATGCGACGGGACCTTATGCCAATACGGCAACCATATCGGGAGGACAAACCGATCCGACTCCAGGGAACAACAGTTCAACGGTTACCCCAGTACCGGTTCCCCCAACGGGTATTCAAGCGGATTTAGCAGTAACTAAAACGGTAAATAGTGCCGCGCCAAATGTAGGTTCGAATGTTACTTTCACAATAACGGCGACCAATATTGGGCCAAATGCCGCCACAGGAGTTTCCGTTGTGGATGTCTTGCCGTCAGGCTATACTTTTGTAAGTGCGACTCCATCAACAGGAACTTGGACAGCACCAAACTGGACAATCGGAGCTCTTGCCATTGGCGCCATTACAACTTTGGATATTGTTGCCACGGTAAATGCGACGGGACCTTATGCCAATACGGCAATTATTTTGGGAGGACAAACCGATCCGACCCCAGGGAACAACAGCGCAACGGCTACCCTAACACCAGTTGCCCAAACGGATTTAGCCGTAACTAAAACGGTAAGTAATGCTACGCCGAATGTAGGTTCGAATGTTACTTTCACGATAATGGCGACCAACAATGGGCCGAGTGATGCCACAGGAGTTTCCGTTGCGGATGTGTTGCCCTCAGGCTATACTTTTGTAAGTGCGACTCCATCGACAGGAACTTGGACAGCACCAAACTGGACAATCGGAACTCTTGCCAACGGCGCCAGTGTAACTTTGGATATTATTGCCACGGTAAATGCGACGGGACCTTATGCCAATACGGCAACCATTTCAGGAGGACAAGCCGATCCAACCTCAGGAAACAACAGTTCAACAGCTACTATAACGCCTGCTGCCCAAACAGATTTAGCGGTAACCAAAACGGTAAATAATCTCACGCCAAATGTAGGTTCTAATGTTACTTTCACGATAACGGTGACCAACAATGGGCCGGGTGATGCCACAGGAGTTTCCGTTGCGGATGTGTTGCCCTCAGGCTATACTTTTGTAAGTGCGACTCCATCGGCAGGAGCTTGGTCAGCGCCAAACTGGACAATCGGAATTCTTGCCAACGGCAGCAGTGTAACTTTGGATATCGTGGCTACGGTAAATGCGACTGGAGTTTATGCCAACACGGCAACCATTTCGGGAGAACAAACCGATCCAAACTCAGGGGATAATAGTTCAACGGTTGCCCCAGTTCCGGTACCGCAAACAGATTTAACGGTGACCAAAACGGTAAGTAATATAAGTCCTAATGTAGGTTCTAATGTTACCTTCACGATAACGGCGACCAACAATGGGCCGGGTGATGCCACAGGGGTTTCTGTATTGGATGCCTTGCCGTCAGGCTATACTTTTGTAAGTGCGATTCCATCGGCGGGAACCGCTTGGTCAGCACCCAACTGGACAATCGGAGTTCTTGCCAATGGCGCCAATGCAACTTTGGATGTTATTGCCACGGTAAATGCGACTGGAGTTTATGTCAATACGGCAACCATTTCAGGAGGACAAACCGATCCAAACCCGGGGAACAACAGTTCAACGGTTAGCCCAACGCCAATCCCTCAAACGGATTTAATAGTAACTAAAACGGTAAGTAATACAACGCCAAATGTAGGTTCGAATATTAGCTTTACGATAACGGCGATTAACAATGGGCCGAGTGATGCCACAGGAGTTTCCGTTGCGGATGTCTTGCCGTCGGGCTATACTTTTGTAAGTGCGAGCCCATCGGCGGGAACCACTTGGACAGCACCCAACTGGACAATCGGAGCTCTTGCCAATGGTGCTACTGCAACTTTGGATATTGTTGTTACGGTAAACGCCACGGGGTCTTATGTCAATACGGCAACCATATCGGGAGGACAAACCGATCCAAACCCAGGAAACAACAGTTCAACGGTGACCCCAACACCAACACCCCAAACGGATTTAACGGTGACCAAAACGGTAAACAATCCCACGCCAAATGTGGGTTCGAATATTAGCTTCACAATAACGACGACCAATAACGGGCCGAGTGATGCCACAGGAGTTTCCGTTGTTGATGCCTTGCCGTCAGGCTATACTTTTGTAAGTGCGACTCCATCGACAGGAACCTGGATAGCACCAGACTGGACAATCGGAGCTCTTGTTAACGGCGCCAGTGCAACTTTGGAAATCGTGGCTACGGTAAATGGGACAGGAGTTTATGCCAATACAGCAACCATTTCGGGAGGACAAACCGATCCAAGCCCGGGGAACAACAGCTCAACGGTTACCCCAGCGGTTATTCAAGCGGATTTAACAGTAACCAAAACAGTAAGTAATGCTACGCCAAATGTAGGTTCGAATGTCACCTTCACGATAATGGCGAGCAACAATGGGCCGAGTGCGGCCACTGGAGTTTCCGTTGCGGATGTCTTGGCGTCAGGCTATACTTTTGTAAGTGCGACTCCATCGACAGGAACTTGGTCAGCACCAAACTGGACTATAGGAACTCTTGCCAACGGCACCAGTGCTACTTTGAATATAGTGGCTACGGTAAATGCGACTGGAGTTTATGCCAATACGGCAACCATATCGGGAGGACAAACCGATCCAAACCCAGGGAACAACAGCTCAACAGTTACCCCAACACCAATACCCCAAACGGATTTAACGGTAATTAAAACGATAAACAATCCCACGCCAAACGTAGGTTCGAATATTAGCTTCACGATAACGGCCACCAACAATGGGCAGAGTGATGCTACAGGAGTTTCTGTATTGGATGCCTTGCCCTCAGGCTATACTTTTGTAAGTGCGAGTCCATCGACAGGAACTTGGACAGCACCCAACTGGATAATCGGAGCTCTTTCCAACGGCGCCAGTGCAACTTTGGAAATCGTGGCTAGGGTAAATACGACAGGAGTTTATGCCAATACGGCAACCATTTCGGGAGGACAAACCGATCCAAACTCAGGGAATAACAGTTCAACGGTTACCCCAGCGGTTATTCAAGCGGATTTAATAGTAATCAAAACGGTAAATAATGCTACGCCAAATGTAGGCTCGAATGTCACCTTCACGATAACGACGACCAACAATGGGCCGAGTGACGCCACAGGAGTTTCTGTATTGGATGCCTTGCCCTCAGGCTATACTTTTGTAAGTGCGAGTCCATCGACAGGAATCTGGACAGCACCCAACTGGACAATCGGGGCTCTAGCCAACGGCGCCAGTGCAACTTTGGATATTGTTGCCAAGGTAAATGCGACGGGACCTTATGCCAATACGGCGACGATTTCAGGAGGGCAAACCGATCCGACTCCAGGGAACAACAGCTCAACGGTTAGTCCAACGCCTGTTGCTCAAACGGATTTAACAGTAATCAAAACGGTAAGTAATATGACTCCTAATGTAGGTTCGAATGTTACCTTCACGATAACGACGACCAACAATGGGCCGAGTGACGCCACGGGAGTTTCTGTGTCGGATGCCTTGCCGTTGGGCTATACTTTTGTAAGTGTGAGCCCATCGACAGGAACTTGGTCAGCACCCAACTGGACAATCGGAACTCTTGCCAACGGCGCCAGTGCAACTTTGGATATTATTGCCACGGTAAACGCGACGGGACCTTATGCCAATACGGCAACGATCTCTGGAGGGCAAACCGATCCAACCCTAGGAAACAACAATTCAACGGTTACTCCAACACCTGTTGCCCAAACGGATTTAACAGTAATCAAAACGGTAAGTAATATGACTCCTAATGTAGGTTCGAATGTTACCTTCACGATAACGACGACCAACAATGGGCCGAGTGACGCCACAGGAGTTTCTGTATCGGATGCCTTGCCGTCAGGCTATACTTTTGTAAGTGCGAGCCCATCGGCAGGAACTTGGACTGCACCAAACTGGACTATCGGAGCTCTTTCCAACGGCGCCAGTGCAACTTTGGATATTATTGCCACGGTAAACGCGACGGGACCTTATGCCAATACGGCAACGATTTCAGGAGGGCAAACCGATCCGACTCCAGGGAACAACAGCTCGACAGTTAGTCCAATACCGGTTTCTTCTACCCCATTGATTACGTTGACTAAAGACGGAACATATGTAGATAAGAATGGTGATGGAATAACCAACATCGGGGATGTAATTACTTATACTTTTGTGGTAGCCAATAGAGGAAATAGACCACTTACTAACGTAACGCTAACTGACAATAATGCAACGGTGACTGGCGGACCTTTAGCTACTTTGGCTGTAGGCGCTGCAGATAGTACTACTTTCACGGCAGTACACATTGTCTCACAAACAGATATCGATGCGGGTATTGTTTACAATTTTGCTACAGTTAGCGGAACGCCACCAACTGGACCGAACGTAACAGCAACTTCAACTGATCCAACGCCATGTGTAACTTGTCCTGTAAATCCGGCGTGTCCAACATGTACCACGACTCCGTTAACACAAAACCCAGCTATCGCGTTAATAAAAACAGCCGTGTTTGAGGATAATAACGGTGATGGTTTTGCGCAAGTTGGAGAAATTATGAATTATGCTTTCACGGTGATAAACATGGGGAATGTGACACTTAATAATGTAAGAATAACGGATCTTTTACCTGGAATTGTGCTAACGGGTGGGCCAATAAGCTTGTCAGCAGGGGAATCCAATAGTACTGCGTTCGTTGGGGTTTATACCTTAACACAACAAGATGTTATTGCGGGTTCTGTAGTTAACCAAGCAACGGTATATGGAACGAGTCCGTTAGGAATAATTGTTACAGATTTATCGGATAATGATAGCCCGTTAGAGGATGATTCTACAGTGCTTGGTGTTCAAAGTTGTGCTCTAAAAGTATTTAATGCTCTATCACCAAACGGAGACGGTTCAAATGATATTTTTTACATAAGAGGTTTAGAATGTTATCCGAATAACACCGTTGAAATTTACAATCGTTGGGGGGTTAAAGTATATGATGCGCAAGGATATGATAATAATAATATAGTGTTTAGAGGTATGTCTGAAGGAAGGGGTACAATAAATCAATCTGAAGGATTGCCAACCGGCACGTATTTTTATATTATTAAATATAGCGATTTAGATGGTAAGGGGATTGATAAATCAGGTTATCTGCATTTAAATAGAGATTAGTTTAAAAACTTCCGAAGAATCAGATAATTATTCTTCGGAATAAATAAATAAAATATTATGAAAACAAAGATTGTAATAATCATTTTACTGTTCGTAACGATGTCGGGTTTTGCACAACAAGACGCCCAATATACACATTACATGTATAATACTACCAACATCAATCCTGCCTATGCAGGAAGTCGTGGAGTAATTAGTGTTTTTGGATTGCATAGGACCCAGTGGGTAGGATTAGATGGTGCTCCGGTAACTAATGCAGTTTCTGTTAATGCTCCAATAGAAAATTCAGCTTTAGGGGTGGGACTGTCTTTTGTAAATGACAGAATTGGGGCATCTGATGAAAATACAATTTCTGCTGATGTATCTTATATTATTCAGACCTCAGAGAATTATAAATTATCGTTTGGATTAAAAGCAACTGCTAATTTATTAAATGTAGATTATACGAAATTAGACCGCTATGACATGGCTGACCCTCAATTTCAGAATAATATAGATAATAAATTTAGTCCAAATATAGGAGCTGGAGTTTATTATCATTCGGATAAATTATATTTAGGATTGTCAGTTCCTAATTTTTTAGAAACCGAACATTTTAATGACAATAGCTCGTCTGCAGTAAAAGAACGTATGCACTACTATTTAATCGGAGGTTATGTTTTTGATTTAAATCCTACTTTAAAATTTAAGCCAGCATTTTTAGCTAAGGCAGTAGAGGGCTCCCCATTACAATTGGACGTATCAGGAAATTTTTTATTTAACGAGAAGTTTACATTGGGATTAGCCTGGAGATGGAGTTCAGCGATTAGTGCTATGGCAGGATTCCAAGTTACAGATGGGTTGTTTATTGGTTATGGATACGATTTAGAAACAACCAAATTAGCTCATTACAACTCGGGCTCACATGAAATATTTTTGCGATTTGAGCTCTTCAAAATCCAAAATAAAACAGTTTCACCAAGATTTTTCTAAAAAAGCCTTAACATGAAAAACAGAATTATACTATTGCTTGTATCAAGTATCGCTTCGATACAAATGTCTGCTCAGAATCTTAAAGTTGTTAAAGCTGATAAAGAGTATGATCGATACGCCTACATAGATGCAATAAAAACCTATGAACGTATGTCCGAAAAAGGATACAAATCAGTAGATATGTTTCAGAAATTAGGTAACGCCTATTATTTTAATGGCGATTTAGCAAAAGCGGCCAAATGGTATACGGAGTTATTTGTCTTGACAAAAGATGTTGCTCCGGAATATTACTATCGCTATGCACAGTCTTTAAAAGCAATTAAGGAATATGATAAAGCCGATGCCATGATGGTTAAATTCAATCATGAGAATGGAAACGATCTTAGGGCAAAATTAGCTTCAGAACAAAAAGATTATTTGGCTGTAATCAAGAAAAATTCAGGAAGATATGCTATAGAAAATGCAGGAGTCAATTCTGAATATTCGGATTATGGAAGTTCTTTCTTTGGGGATAAAATAGTTTTTACTTCTGCAAGAGACATTGGAAATTTTGTAAAAATAATAGATTCCTGGACAGGTGAAGGGTTTACAAATCTTTATGAGGCTACTCGAAAATCTGATGGGACACTTTCATCGGTTGAACATCTTTCCCGAAAACTGAATTCTAAATTTCACGAGTCAACACCCGTCTTTACTAAAGATGGGAAAACGGTTTACTTTACAAGAAATAATTTCCTGAATGGTAAAAAAGGAAAAGATGCCAATAAAACGATGCTGTTAAAAATTTACAAAGCAACATTAGAAGATGACACCTGGACTAATATAATCGAATTGCCATTCAATAGTGACAATTATAGTGTGGCACATCCCGCTTTAAGTTCAGACGAGAAAATCCTGTATTTCGCATCCGATATGCCGGGGACATTTGGGCAATCCGATATATTTAATGTGTCCATTAATGAAGATGGCAGTTTTGGGACTCCACAAAATTTAGGGAATAACATTAATACGGAAGGAAGAGAAACCTTTCCGTTCATTACATCAGAAAATGAACTTTATTTTGCCTCAGATGGACATCCCGGACTAGGCGGATTAGACGTATTTGTTTCTAAAGCAAAACAGGAAGGAAGTTTTAAAAACGTTTTAAACGTTGGGGAACCCTTAAATAGTTCAAAGGATGATTTTTCGTTGCTGATAGATCCCAAAATACAGTTGGGTTATGTAACATCAAACCGAGAAGGGGGACAAGGCGATGATGATATTTACAGGTTTAAAGAAATAAAAAGTATAGAATATCCTTGTGAGCAATTTTTAACCGGTCTGGTTACGGATAAAGAAACGGGATTGGCACTGATTGGAGCAAAACTAACGTTGTTTGACAGCAGCTATAAATTACTAAAAGAAATTTTAACAGATAAAGACGGTAAGTTCGATTTTGATCAAGTGGAGTGTGACTCGAAATATTACATTAAATCAGAGAAATCAGAATATAATACGATAGAAACTCCTGTGGTTAGTGCTAAAGAATCTGGTAAAACTTTTGTGCCATTGGTGTTAGAAAAAACGATTAAAAAGCTTGCCATTGGCGATGATTTGGCAAAAGCATTTGATATTAAAGTTATTTATTTTGATTTAAATAAATTCAATATCCGACCTGATGCGGCTATAGATTTATCCAAAATTTTGGACGTAATGGAACAAAATTCAAATATAAAAATAGATATCCGTTCCCATACTGATAGCAGACAGACTCATGCTTATAACAAAAAACTATCCGAAAGAAGAGCTAAATCAACGATGGAATGGTTAGCTAATAATGGAATTAATAAATCTCGTTTAACGGCAAAGGGCTATGGAGAAACGCAACTGATAAATAAATGTACCGATGGAGTTGAATGCACCGAAAGCGAGCATCAAGCTAACAGAAGAAGTGAATTTATAATAGTGAAGTAAATTCAAAATAATGAAGGACTTGGGTAGTATTCCAATGAAAAAACCTCAAAATCATACGATTTTGAGGTTTTTGGTTTATTTTAGAAGTAATTCTGTGGAGAATATCGGATTCGAACCGATCACCTCTTGCCTGCCAGGCAAGCGCTCTAGCCAAATGAGCTAATCCCCCAAACTAGAGCGCAAATATAACATATAAATTTTCCAAAAAGCAAATTTCAAAATACAAATCCATTCTATTTGAAAAAAAGTCAAATCCTCCTTTACTTTTTTTAACTTTACATCAAAATTCCCATTATGGTATCAGAAAACCCAACAGGTTCGCTCTTCACAACAATCGAAAATAAAATCGCAACCGTTGCATTTGGTCATCCTTCGAGCAATTCTTTTCCAAGAGAATTGTTGGATCGTTTAACGAATGAGTTCAACATTTTGAGCACGAATCCAACCGTTTCGGTGATTGTTATTCAAAGCGAAGGCTCGGGAGCTTTTTGTGCAGGTGCTTCTTTTGATGAACTTTTGGCGGTTTCTGATGAAGCCGCAGGAACCCAGTTTTTCTCTGGATTTGCGCATTTAATCAATGCAATGCGTTCGTGTTCCAAGCTTATTGTTGGCCGCGTTCACGGAAAAGCAGTTGGCGGCGGCGTAGGAATTGCGTCCGCTTGTGATTATACATTGGCGACAAAAAACGCATCAATAAAACTATCGGAATTGGCAATTGGCATTGGTCCCTTTGTAATAGAACCCGTAGTTTCCAAGAAAATAGGTAAGACGGCAATGACCGAAATGACGCTCGCAGCCCACGAATGGAAAACCGCTGATTGGGCCGCAGCCAAAGGATTGTACGCCAATACTTTTGAAACCATTGCAGAACTGGATGCCGCAATAGCCGATTTCAGCGCTAAATTATCCAGTTATAATCCCGAAGCTTTACACGAAATGAAAAAGGTTTTGTGGGACGGAACGCAACATTGGGATACATTGTTGTTGGAACGCGCCGCGATTTCAGGTAAATTGGTGTTGTCTGACTTTACCAGAAAAGCGTTGTCCCAATTCAAAAAGTAATTTTTTCAGGAGCTATTTCCTGCTATCCGTTACAATCTTTTATTACCCTGTCAGGGTTCGAAACCCTGACAGGGTAATAAAAGGATTTTCACTCCTATCAGGGCTAGGTCTCAGTGGAATCCAAATACCAAGATTTACATCTCATTTCTCATATCAATTTGCTAAATTTGCATCAAAATTAAACTCCGATGAGCAATATCAGAATTACAAAACAATTTAGTTTCGAAACCGGACATGCCTTATATGGCTATGACGGGAAATGTAAAAATGTCCACGGACATAGTTATAAATTGTCAGTAACGGTAATTGGAACTCCAATTACAGATCGTTCCAATGTGAAATTCGGAATGGTGATTGACTTCACGGATTTAAAGAAAATTGTAAAAGAAGAAATTGTAGATCAGTTTGACCATGCGACTGTTTTTAACGGAACAACGCCGCATATCGAATTGGCAAACGAATTAATGAGCCGCGGACACCACGTTATTTTGGTAGATTACCAACCAACAAGCGAAAATATGGTCGTTGATTTCTCGCAAAGAATCATCAGCCGATTACCGGAAGGAATCACTCTTTTCTCCTTAAAATTACAAGAAACCGAATCTTCTTTTGCAGAATGGTTTGCCGGTGATAATGTGAAATCCATACTGTAACTTCATGCAATTACCCAACAACAAAAAAATATATTTCGCCTCCGATCAGCATTTTGGCGCACCAACACCCGAATTGAGTTTTCCGAGAGAACAAAAATTTGTGGCTTGGCTCGACGAAGTAAAAGGCGATGCCGAAGCTATTTTTCTATTGGGCGATTTATTTGATTTTTGGTTTGAATACAAAACTGTAGTCCCAAAAGGCTTTATTCGTATTTTAGGCAAACTCGCCGAAATACGAGACAGCGGAATCCCTATTTATTTCTTCGTGGGAAACCACGATTTATGGATGGAAGACTATTTCCAGAAAGAACTGAATATTCCCGTGTTTCATGACAATCAAGAATACACTTTTGGAGATAAAACATTCCTTATTGGCCACGGTGACGGAAAAGGCCCTGGTGATTTAGGATACAAACGCATGAAAAAAGTGTTTACAAATCCGTTTTTTAAATGGCTTTTTAGATGGCTTCATCCGGATATTGGCGTGAAACTGGCGCAATATCTTTCCGTAAAAAACAAACTGATTTCTGGCGATGAAGATGTGACCTTTCTTGGCGAAGACAATGAATGGCTGATTCTCTATTCCAAAAGAAAACTGGAAACCAAACACTACAATTACCTTATTTTTGGCCACCGCCATTTGCCTATGAAAGTAACCGTAGGAGAAAATGCCGAATATGTGAATCTGGGTGACTGGATTACTTATTTTACCTATGGCGTTTTTGATGGTGAGAATTTTGAGATTAAAAAATTTTAATAAATTCTTGAGAATTTATTCTTGATTTCCTGTTTTTTATTGTGCAAAAAAACTTATAAATATGCTAGTGGTTCTTCGTTGGTGTTTTTTTTCTGTATTTATTTGATTTAGGTAATGTTCGATGATTACAAGATCAATCTCTATAAATTTGGGTGCATTGTGATGATTTTGTCAGACCTATAAACGAGTTAGCGGTCATTGTACAAGAAGACACAACTGAAACTAATGGTACGACTTTGCAATATTTTAGTATCCGACAAAATTATTTGAATATAGATATATATTTATTGTTTATCAATAATTATTTATTATATTTGTGATGTAATTTTAACTTTTAAGAATTATGTCAAAAACAAACAACATTGTATTTAAAAGCTTGCATATTGTGGCTTGGGTCATCTTCGTTGGCTTGTGCATTGAGGTTGGAGGTTTGATAGTCAATTTCATTTTCAGTCTCTATAAACCTGAATTTATCCAAAATCTTTATCAAAAGGTGGACTTAAGTGAAATGTATGAACGTAGTAAATGGGCTTTTTTCAGTATGTATAGTTTTATACTTGTCATAGCGATTTTGAAATCTGTCCTATTTTATGTAGTCATCAGATTAGTGGGCAAGATTGATTTGTCAAAACCATTCAACAGCTTTGTTTCGAGACAAATTTCACAAATTAGTTACTACACTCTTTCAATTGGACTATTAAGTTACATAGCTCGACAGTCAGCTAAGAATTTAGTGCATCGTGGTTTTGTTACCGACAACTTAAACCAGTTTTGGGCAGATAGTCAAGCATTTATTTTGATGGCGGCTGTAATCTACGTTATTGCGACTATCTTCAAAAAGGGAATAGATATTCAAAACGAAAACGATTTAACTGTTTAAGCTATGCCAATAATAGTAAACTTAGATGTGATGATGGCAAAACGGAAAATTTCTCTGAATGAACTTTCTGAAAGAGTTGATTTAACATTATCTAACCTTTCAATCTTAAAGACAGGAAAGGCAAAAGCAATCCGTTTTACCACCTTAGACGCAATTTGTAAAGCCTTAGACTGTCAACCAGGTGACATTTTAGAATACATTAATGACAATTAAAGAACAACGAACCGCTAAAACAGCTAAGTTTTCGTTGCGTGCGTATCACAAAACAATGAAAACTGTGTTGAACAGTATTGATTACACGTCCGTTACACTATGGAGTTATCGTTAATTTTTAGAGGGATTTACATAGCTACAGGAAGTCTTCATCATCGTATGTGCTGTGAAAGCGCCTTTGGCTTTGCGCTTATTCTTGCATTATAAAAGTTGTTAAAAAGAATAAGTGCAATTATTAGATAGATAGTTAAAAAATAATAACCCTAATTCATTCCCTCTCCATACAAATAATCATCCAAATTTATTTTAAACAAAGTGCCTTCCACCAAATCTTTTACGGCATCTAATTCTTCCATGGAAACGGCCAAATCAATTTGGGAACAAGGCGTTTTTAGTAAAAATTTGTGGCATTTGTTTTTCAGTTCACAATCGTCGCAACATTTATTTTGGATATAGCTGTCCTCAATACAGCGCTTAAATAATTGCAGTTCTTGCGGAGTAAAATAAAATCCCATTTCTCTAAAAACCAGTTGAACTTTGTCCAGCACAATAGCATTGTCTTTTCTCCAGTAAAAAGCCGTGCCTAAATTGTTATGATATATTTGTTTTATTTCTTGCATGTGTCATCAGTTTGAAACAAAAATACACATTATTTATATTTGTTCTAAATAATAAAGCATAAAAAAGGCATAAAAAAAGTCGGTAAGGAATCTTAAGATTATTTTACCGACGGGTTTTAGAAAGTATTTTTTAAATCGATTTATTATTCGCTCTTTTCATGTTCCTCAATATCTTTTTGCAAGTCCAGTTTTCTAAAAGTAGGTGATACGGCTCCGGTAAGAAATACGGTGATCAATGTCATGCTTCCGCCAAAGACTACTGCGCTAACAGTTCCCATCAGTTTTGCAGTTAATCCGCTTTCAAAAGCACCCAATTCATTAGATGAACCCACAAAAATAGAATTCACGGCTGCAACTCGGCCTCGCATATGATCAGGAGTCTTCAATTGCAAAATAGTTTGGCGTATCACCACCGAAATCCCGTCAAAAACACCGCTTAAAAATAAAGCCGCAACAGACAACCAAAAAATCGACGAAAGCCCAAAAATGATAATACAAATCCCAAACGCAAAAATTGCCGACAGCAGTTTCATACCTGCATTTTTGGTAAAAGGAATATAAGCGGAGATTATCAACATCAAAAAAGCACCAACTGCGGGAGCGGCTCTCAAAACGCCAAATCCTTGTGGCCCTACTTTTAAAATATCTTGTGCAAAAATGGGTAACAACGCAACGGCTCCTCCAAAAAGAACGGCAATCATGTCCAATGATAAAGCGCCTAAAATCGTCTTATTGTTGAAAACAAATTTCACACCTTCTTTCAAACTTTCCATAATGGGTTCGCCAATTTTTGGATTCAAAATAGGCTTCGTTGCAATCTGGGTTAAAGCGATTAAAGCAAAAAGTGAACATCCCAAAACGATTGACATCGACCAATGAACACCAATCCAATTGATCGAAAAACCGGCTACCGCAGGACCTAAAACTGAACTTATTTGCCAAACGGAACTGCTCCATGTGGCAGCATTGGGATATATTTTTTTAGGAACAATCAATGCCAAAAGAGAAAATATGGTCGGGCCAAGAAAAGCACGGACCAATCCTCCTAAAAACACGAAAAAGTAAATAGAATATAAAATGGTTTGAGTAGAAAAGTCTTTTATAAACGGTGGCCACGTAAATAGAAACAAGCCCAAACTAATAATTGAAAACCCTAAAATACATTTAAAAAGCAATCCTTTTTTCTCTTTCTGATCGACAATGTGCCCGGCAAATAAAGCCATCGAAATAGCCGGAATAACTTCCATTAATCCAATGATACCTAGCGATAGTGGGTTTTTGGTCAAACTGTAAACTTCCCATTCAATGACGATAAATTGCATGGACCAGCCAAAAACCATGGCAAACCGCAACAACAAAAAAATATTGAATTCTTTATAACGCAACGCCGAATAAGGGTCTTTTTTTTTCATAACAAAAGAATCATTCTTTAATATCTCGCAATCGCAATTGCAAACTTAATTTACCTTTCCATTCGTTTTCATCGATGCAATACACGGCTTGAAAAGGTTTTTGATGGGTAGTCAGTTCGATTTTGTTTCCCAAATTAAAACCAATTGCAGCGATGCCTTCGGAGTTATTTTGTTTTACAAAAAGTTTTAAATGTTCGTCTTCTTGTCCAAGAGGTTTTCCATAACCGGTGTCTTTGATGTTTTTGGTCAGGAAAATTGGCGTCATATTTTGCGGTCCGTACGGTTCAAATTGCTTCAGAATCCGGATTAATTTTGGCGTAATATCCGCAAAATCAATCTCGGCATCAACTGCAATTTCGGGCGTCAGCATATCCGGATGAATGGTTCTTTCGACTTCTTTTTCGAAAGCATCTTTGAAGATTTGATAATTTTCTGCCGCTAAAGTCATCCCCGCAGCATACATGTGACCGCCAAATTGTTCCAAATGTTCGGTACAGGCTTCGAGTGCATTATACACATCAAATCCCTTTACGGAACGTGCCGAAGCCGCATATTTATCACCACTTTTGGTAAAAACAAGTGTCGGACGATAATAGGTTTCGATCAATCGGGAAGCGACAATTCCAATCACGCCTTTGTGCCAATCCTCTTGAAAAACTACCGAAGTAAAACGTTCTTTTTCATTGTTTTCCTCAATTTGTTTGAGCGCTTCTTTGGTGATTAATTTATCTAAATCCTTTCGCTCCGAATTATACGCTTCAATTTCTGAAGCAAATTGTTGGGCTTGCTCAAAATCAAATTCGGTTAATAATTCCACCGCATGATTGCCGTGTTTAATGCGTCCGGCAGCGTTTATTCTGGGTGCGATGATGAAAACAACATCGGTAATATCTAAGGTTTGTTTTTTTATTTGGTGAATGATGGCTTTGATTCCCGGTCTTGGGTCAGTGTTGATGACTTGCAAACCAAAATAAGCCAGCACCCGATTTTCTCCGGTCATCGGGACGATATCAGCAGCAATCGCCGCCGAAACTAAATCCAGATACGGAATCAAATCATCTATTGTTTGGTTTCGGTTGAGACCTAAAGCCTGAATCAATTTGAAACCTATTCCACAACCACACAATTCATCATAAGGATAGTTGCAATCGTCTCGTTTTGGGTCGAGAACGGCAACGGCTTCCGGTAAGAATTCACCGGGTCTGTGGTGGTCGCAAATGATAAAATCGATGTTTCGTACTTTGGCGTAAGCCACATGATCGATGGATTTTATACCGCAATCCAAAGCAATGATGAGTGAAAATCCATTGTCATCAGCAAAGTCGATTCCCTTAAATGAAATTCCATAACCTTCGTCATAACGATCCGGAATATAGGTCGCCACGTTTGGATAATACGTTTTTAAATAGGAAGAAACGAGAGAAACTGCAGTGGTTCCATCGACATCATAATCGCCAAAAACAAGGATATTTTCCTCATTTTCAATTGCTTTTTCAATTCGAGCGACTGCTTTTTCCATATCTTTCATCAAATACGGATCATGTAAATCTTCTAAACTCGGACGAAAAAAGAGTTTGGCATCTTCAAAAGTTTCGATACCGCGTTGCACTAATAAAGTGGCCACAAAATCTTCTACATTCAAAGCTTTCGCCAAATTTCTTACGGTATCTTCGGAAGGTTTTGATTTGAGGGTCCAACGCATAGTGATTTGGGATTTTAGATTTTGAAATTAGGATTTTAGGAACTCTAAAAAAAGAATAACCGCTAATTCGCTAATTGTGTCTGTCGATTTAATTTTCGAATTAGCAGTTTAACTATTTTATTTCAATACTAAAGCACTTCCGTAAAATGCAATTCCATCCCAACTGGTTTTCATGAAATTACGAATGTTTTGATGATCAGTTCCGTTTGGATTTTTTAAAACATCTTCATAATAATATGCTCCAAAACAGGCTAATGTAGCTGCTTCTGATAAGTTATGAATTTCGGCGAAAGCAAATAACTTGCAAGATCCTGAATTTTCTCCTGCGGTATTGTGTTGCAATCCGTTCTCAAATGCCGTTGGAGTAAAGTCGTAGTTTTCTTCAATTGTTGCAATGGTTTCTGCAAAAATGATAGATTCGGGTGTCTGCTTTAATTTTTCTAAAAAGGATTCTAAATTCATGGTGTTTTTGTAGGTTATTCTTCTTCCGAAAATTTACTTTTTTTAGGCTCTTTAGTGATTGTTTTTCCACTGACTACGACGACAATCTCTCCTCTTGGTGCTATTTTATCAAAATGGGCGACCACTTCTTTCACCGTTCCGCGAACATTTTCTTCGTGCAGTTTGGATAATTCTCTGGAAACCGATATTTGACGGTCTTCGCCAAAATAGGTAATGAATTCCGCTAAAGTCTTCACTAATTTATGGGGAGAAACATATAAAATCATCGTTCTTGTTTCTTCCGCCAAGGCTAAATATCGGGTTTGACGCCCTTTTTTGTCAGGCAAAAAACCTTCGAAAACAAACTTGTCATTGGGCAAACCGCTGTTGACTAATGCGGGAACGAAAGCCGTTGCGCCGGGTAAACATTCGACGTCAATTCCGTTTTCAACACAAGCGCGGGTCAATAGAAAACCGGGATCCGAAATGGCTGGCGTTCCCGCATCTGATATCAAAGCGATGTTTTCTCCGGCTTTCAACCTCGAAATTAAATTCTCGATGGTTTTGTGCTCGTTGTGCATGTGATGGCTGTACATGTGCGTGCCAATTTCGAAATGCTTTAACAATTTTCCACTCGTACGGGTGTCTTCGGCGAGAATCAAATCGACTTCCTTAAGAATCCGAATCGCTCGAAAAGTCATGTCTTCGAGATTGCCAATAGGCGTAGGAACGATGTATAATTTTGACATAGATAAAATAATTAAATACAAATTTTATAGAAAATCTGTATTTGTTCAAATGTATATTCAGAAAAATTCAAGGAAATTTACAAGAATTTTTTCTCTATGACATCCATAAAACGTTCCTCATACTCTTGTTTTCCTTCCCAGTTATTGTAGTCCGGTTTTACCATTTCCTGAATAAAATCTCTGGTTTCGTAGAACGTATCAAACGTGATTAATTGGTTTAAAACGCGGTTGTAATCTTCGCTGCTGTTTCCAAAAAGGTGTTTTATAAAAGCAATACGATCATTCAAATCAATATTGATTCCTTTGGCTAATTTTTCGTTCAGTGAAACTGTTTTTTGTTCAACCGCTTCAGCTTCTTCTTTGATAGGTGCTGTTTTTTCTTCCTCAGCAACGATTTCTTTTGGAGTTTCGATTACTACTGCAGTAGGAATGTTTTCAATCTGTTGCACTTTTACAAACTGGGTATCATGGTAATTTCCGCCCAATAAATCTTCGAAAGAAATTTGAACTGGTTCCATTTTCTTTGGCACTTCCAGTTCCGTTTCTACTTCCTCTTCTTGAGATAATTCAAAAGCCGGTGTGAATGCAGCTGTTTCAGGTTCTGAAGTTTCTTTTTCCTCAGCAACTACTTCTTCCTCAATAACAGGCTCTTCAACAAGCTCTTCTTCTTTTTCTTCTTCCGCGGTTATTTCTTCATTAGAAATTGTTTCTTCCAAAGGAGTTTCGACAGATTCTTCTTTCACAATACTCGTTTCAGATGCATCAGCAGTTTCTATTGTTTCTTCCAAAGGCGTTTCAACAATTTCTTGGGCAATAGTTTCTTCAACTACAGCTTTGATTTCCGGTTGAATCGAATCCGTTTTGTCAAAAATAGATTCAATTTTTTGCTCTACTTCGGCAGCGCCAATAGTTGGTTTTACCTCACTAAAGTGTTCGTCTACAAATCGTAAGACAGAAAGTTTTTCATATAATTTCTGTGTTTCCAGATATAATTGATTGATATCAGATTTATTTTTTAGTTGTAATACTCTGTGTGCAATGCTGATTAAATCGGCTTCCAATTTTTTTTTCATAACTTTGAAATTATAGTGTGTTAGGCGGGTCTTTTTAATAAATATCTTCCTGGTTTTTATTTAGCATAAGGAAGAAGGAACCTTTGCTCGCATGATTTTATTTTTTAAATAAGAGCTCGCGAATCTCCGATTGAATAAAAATGTTATACTTTTGAAACGACGTAAAAGTATAAAATTTTTAAGTCGGTTTTATCCATTACAAAGTAATAAAAACTATTCATTTTTTAAGTCAGAAAAATACAAAATGTTTCTCGAAAATACAGTAAATCATAAAGAACAATTTGGTTGGATCGAAGTCATTTGTGGCTCCATGTTTTCGGGTAAAACCGAGGAATTGATCCGTCGTTTGAAAAGAGCGCAGTTTGCCAAGCAAAAAGTAGAAATTTTCAAACCTGAAATAGATACACGCTATCATGACGATATGGTAGTTTCGCATGACGCTAACGAAATTCGTTCCACGCCCGTTCCCGCTGCCGCAAATATTGCTATTTTGGCGCAAGGTTGTGATGTGGTAGGAATTGACGAAGCACAATTTTTTGATGACGAAATTGTCAAAATTTGTAACGATTTGGCCAATCAGGGAATCCGTGTCATTGTTGCCGGACTCGATATGGATTTCAAGGGAAATCCTTTTGGCCCGATGCCCGCACTAATGGCCACTGCCGAATATGTTACCAAAGTGCACGCCGTGTGTACCCGCACCGGAAATCTGGCGAATTACAGTTTCCGTAAAACTGACAATGACAAACTTGTTATGCTTGGTGAAACCGAAGAATACGAACCGTTAAGCCGTGCTGCATATTATCATGCGATGCGGAAAGATCAGGAGAAAAAATAGAAATCCTCTCCCCAACCCTCTCCGAAGGAGAGGGAGCCGAAACTGGATTGAAATATAAAGTTATGAAAAAGACAAGCCCTTTCAGAGTTTAGAACTCCGAAAGGGTTTTTAATTTTCTTGTGATAGGACTATAATTCAATCTGAATTTTTACTTTTCCACCTAAACCTTTTTCAACAATATCATACAAGGTTTTTAGGGTAAGGTTACTTCCGTTATTTTCGATTTTTGAAATGTATTCTCTTTTTTTATCAACAAGTTCTGCAAGTTCATTTTGCGTTAAGTTTTTTTCTAAACGTGCTTTTTTTAATTGTAGCCCAATTTTAAATCCTTCAAAGTCTCTTTCTAGTTCATCACGTCTCTCTGTTCCTTTTTCTCCGTAAACACTATCTTTAATTTCTTTCCAGCTTTTAGTTTCCATTTTCATTTAATTTTTCTTGATAATATTGTTTCATTAAATGCAGGGCTTTATCAATCTCATTTTTAGGCGTTTTTTGCGTTTTCTTTTGAAAGCCGTTTAGCAAAATAACAAGTCTTCCATGGTCAAAAAAACAGAAAACCCTCCAAATGTTTGAAGCCAATTGTATTCTAGCTTCATAAAGTCCATTTGCTCCTTCCATTGATTTTAAATAATTGGCTGGAACTCTTTCAAGAGTTTCTATAGCTTCAATAATTTTAAAGATTTCATCCTGAACTTTTTTTGGTTGTTCAAGAAGAAAATCTTCAAAGTAATTTTTATACGCTATTACTTCTCGTATATTCATTTCAAAGGTAATTTAAAAGTTACATAAAAGCAATTTTTTATTTTAATTTTGGTTGTTTTTAGATTTTATAAAAACTATTGTCGTTAGTTCTGGTTATCTTAATTGAATGCTTTTTTGTAATTCAATTGCAATTGAATAGCTTGTTTTCAATTTTGCTAATAAATCCTCTAGTTTTTCTACGACGTTTGTTTTTGCTTTATTAAACTCTTTCGACATTCTCGGAAATCCTTCTATTGAACTTAAAAATGAAGTCATTCCGTTGATAGCACTTATAATTCCACTAGACAAAATATTTATAGAATTATTAGTTGATTCAATTTCTTCATCAGATATTGTTAAGTCATTTCGGGTAATATTATAAAGATTTGACATTGAGTCTATTGTCTTTTCGAAATTGTCAAAGAAAATAGGAATTTCTGGTTCAATTCTATTTGCATAATTATCCATTACTTTCGCAGTTCTAATGAAAAAATCCTTGATAATCTTTAAATTAGTTTGATTTCCACTAGCTACTATAGTTCCTATTTCAGTTGTTTTTTTGTTAAATTGTTCGCCAATCCATGTTGTAGCTTCTGAAATTCTATTTAATGATTGATTAGATTCAAGAACATATTCTTGCATCATTATTTGAAAATCAATTAAACCATATTCTTCTTCTATTACTTCTGTAAAAATTGGTTTTGTTTCAATTGTTTCCTTTAAATTTGGTTGACTATTTTTTAAATCATTTATTCTAATTGGAATATGAATTCTTAGGAATTGATTTAATTCTGATGTGTCATTATATTCAAAATACAAAGTCTTTTTGTGATTACCAATTTCGGATTTGAATTCTTGAATTTTTTTTACTTGATCGGGCTTTATTTCATTCATTGAAATAGGAGCGTTTTTGAAATAAAATAAAATTTGTAAAGAATTTGGATTTTGTTGAAATCGGTTATAAGCATTTAAGAATTCTTCTTCAGTTCCAGATTCAGCAGTATCTGTTGGAGTTCCAAATTTTCCCCATATTATTCCTATGAATAAATCATAATCAGTTCCTAAATCAGAATTTATAATGTTTTGAGGATGAATCGTAGAAATTCCAGGGGCAGAATGAGTTTCCCATTTTAGAAGTTCAAGAAATATATCATTTTGTCTTCCGTAAGAGATATTTAGTTCTTTGATTACTTCATCAATGGATGATCTATCATCTTTTAAATCACTTGGTGAAGCTAAAAATATTTTATATTTGGTTACTGTTGATGGCATATTTTTTAGTTTTTGGTTAATTCCGTTAAATTTATGAATTTATATTTTTTTAAATAATGTGTATTTTTTAAAACTTCCAATCTGCAATGTCAATCTTTTCAACTCACTGCACAATACCCACTTTTAGTGATATTTAACATCTTGTAAATCAGTAAATTTGCTACGTAAAAAAAGGGGAAGCTTGTTTTAAACAAATTTCCCCTTTTTAGTATTTTTAAATTTCAGTTTACATCTTCTTTCTCATTCTCGCTACTGGAATATCGAGTTGCTCTCTGTATTTTGCAATTGTTCTTCTCGCGATTGGATAGCCTTTTTCTTTTAGGATTTCTGCTAGTTGATCGTCAGGAAGTGGTTTTTTCTTGTCTTCTTCCTCAATTGTATTCTGAAGAATTTTCTTGATTTCCAGTGTAGAAACATCTTCACCTTGGTCATTTTTCATTGCTTCCGAGAAGAATTCTTTAATCAGTTTCGTACCATAAGGCGTTTCTACATATTTGCTGTTCGCCACACGCGAAATCGTCGAAATATCAAGACCCACCATATCGGCAATGTCTTTCAGGATCATCGGTTTCAACTTGGTTTCATCACCATCCAGGAAATAGTCGCCCTGATAATGCATAATCGCATTCATGGTTACAAAAAGCGTTTCCTGGCGTTGGCGAATCGCATCAATAAACCATTTAGCCGAATCCAGTTTTTGCTTGATAAATTGCACCGCATCTTTTTGCTGAGCCGATTTATCACGGGAATCCTTGTAGGTTTGCATCATTTCCTGATAATCTTTGGAAACGTGCAGGGAAGGAGCATTTCGTCCGTTTAGGGTCAGTTCCAGTTCGCCGTCCACAATTCTGATAGCAAAATCAGGAACTACATTTTCCGTTACTTTGTTGTTTCCGGTAAAGGAACCGCCTGGTTTTGGATTCAGTTTCTCTATTTCGTGAATGGCTTTTTTAAGTTGCTCATTCGAAACATTGTATTTTTGAATTAATTTATCGTAATGTTTTTTGGTAAACGCATCAAACTGATTTTCGATAATATCAGTGGCTAATTCCACGTATTCCGTTGGTGTTTTGTGTTTCAACTGCAACAACAAACATTCCTGCAAATCACGCGCACCTACACCGGATGGTTCCAGTTCATGAATCACCTGCAGCATTTTTTCTACCATTTTTTCATCGGTGTAAATCCCTTGGGTAAACGCCATATCGTCCACCATATCAGGAACGCTTCTGCGGATATAACCCATGTCGTCGATACTTCCTACTAGAAATTCAGCAATTTCACGCTCTTCATCATTCAAGATGAACGTATTCAACTGATTGATTAAATCTTGATGAAAACTCACCGGTGCGGCAAAAGGCGTTTCGCGATCTTCATCGTCGTCGCTGTAATTGTTGGCCTGTGTTTTATAATCCGGAGTTTCGTCGTTGCTTAAATATTCGTCAATATTGATGTCTTCGGCTTCAATTCTATCCGATTCTGAATCATCATAATCGTCATAATCTTCGTTTTCGAACTCGTCCTTTTCATACTCATCTTCTTCTTTTCCGGCTTCCAAAGCTGGATTCTCGTTCATTTCTTCCAGTAAACGTTGTTCGAAAGCTTGCGTAGGCAATTGAATTAACTTCATCAACTGGATTTGTTGAGGAGATAATTTCTGTGATAATTTTAAATTTAAGAATTGCTTTAGCATGTTAGTTTATTTGGGTATTCGTTTATTTGGTTATTTGGAATCGAATCCACAAATAACCAAATCCACAAATCAACTTTTTATTAAAATTCCGCATTCATTGGCGTTCTAGGGAAAGGAATTACGTCACGAATGTTTGTCATTCCTGTTACAAATAATACCAATCTTTCGAATCCAAGTCCAAAACCAGAGTGAACCGCTGAACCAAATCTTCGGGTATCAAGATACCACCATAATTCTTCTTCATCAATTCCTAAGGCTTTCATTTTTTCAACCAAAACATCAAAACGTTCTTCTCTTTGAGAACCTCCCACGATTTCTCCAATTCCAGGGAAAAGGATATCCATCGCACGAACTGTTTTTCCGTCTTCGTTCAAACGCATGTAAAATGCTTTGATATTTGCCGGGTAGTCAAACAAGATTACCGGACATTTAAAGTGTTTTTCCACCAGATAACGCTCGTGTTCTGACTGTAAATCAGCACCCCATTCGTTGATGATATAGTTGAATTTTTTCTTTTTATTTGGCGTACAATCTCTTAAAATATCAATTGCTTCGGTGTAGGAAACACGTTTGAAATTGTTTTCCAAAACAAAGTTTAATTTGTCAAGTAAAGCCATTTCGCTTCTCTCTGCAACCGGTTTTGATTTCTCTTCATCCAATAAACGTCCTTCAAGGAATTTCAAATCCTCCGGACATTTGTCCATGGTATATTTGATTACGTATTGAATAAAATCTTCGGCCAAATCCATATTATCATTCAAATCATTGAACGCCACTTCCGGCTCAATCATCCAAAATTCCGCAAGGTGACGCGAAGTATTCGAGTTTTCAGCTCTAAAGGTTGGTCCAAAAGTATAAATCTGACCTAAAGCCATCGCAAAAGTTTCTCCTTCCAGTTGTCCCGAAACCGTAAGATTCGTTTCTTTTCCGAAGAAATCTTCTTTATAATTCACTTTTCCGTCTTCGGTTCTTGGCGTTCCGTCAAATGGCAAAGCGGTAACTTTAAACATTTCACCGGCACCTTCCGCATCCGAACCCGTGATGATTGGCGTATTCACATACACAAAACCTTTCTCTTGAAAATAACTGTGAACCGCATACGACAATACCGAACGCACTCTCATTATGGCTCCAAACATATTGGTACGAACTCTTAAATGCGCATTTTCACGCAAGAAATCCAAGCTTGGTTTGTTTTTAGGTTGTATCGGGAATTTTTCCGCATCTGAATCTCCAAGGATTTCCAGTTTAGCCACCTGAATTTCAAATTTCTGTCCGGCACCTTTACTTTCCACCAAAGTTCCTGTCACAGATATTGCTGCTCCAGTCGTAATTCGCTTCAACGTTTCGTCTGGCGTGTTCTCAAAATCGACAACACATTGTATATTATCAATGGTCGAACCATCGTTTAAGGCAATAAATTGATTGTTTCTAAAAGTTCTCACCCATCCTTTTGCATTTACTTCATGAAGCGTCGTAGTACTGTTTAGCAAGTCTTTAACTTTTGTATGTCTCATTTTATGTGTATAATTGATATTAAAAATTGTCTTGTGACTGAACTGCAAATATAAATGATTTGTTTGTAATTGTCATGGTGAGAAATAGGGTAATCTGGAGCTATTTCCCGCTATTCGCTATATCTTTTACTTTTTAAAGAAAAAAGTAAAAGGATGCCGCTGCTATCGAGGCTAAAAGAATGGAGTTATTTGAAATCTTACAGAAATATTCGGATAAATTTCCTGTGCCGTTTTGTAACCTTTCAGATAAAATGGATTAGTGAAATCACTTGTAGTTTCCACAATTCCAAATCCTGTCAGGGTTCAAAACCCTGACAGGATTGAAAAAGATTGTAACGAATAGCGGGACACGAGCGTAGCGAACTGACGAAGTAAACAGCTCCAGATTGCTTCGTTTCTCGCAACGACTATTTATTTTTTTCGAAATTGTCAATCTCTTCATCGGTGTGTTCGATGATGTCAATTTTTGGTTCGATGAATTCCTGTTCGTTGGCCAATGTTTTATTCAACGTCAATACCAAAGCTGGCAATAACATCAAATTCGACAGCATTCCGAATAATAATGTCAACGAAATCAATCCGCCAAGAGCGATTGTTCCTCCAAAACTGGACAACATAAACACCGAAAACCCGAAGAATAGCACGATAGAAGTATAAAACATGCTCAAACCGGCATCTGTAAATGTGGCGTAAACCGACTTGCGGATTTTCCAGTTGTTTTTCTTTAATTCCTCGCGGTATTGTGCCAAAAATCGAATCGTATCATCAACCGAAAGTCCAAACGCGATTCCAAAAACCAAAATCGTCGATGGTTTCAACGGAATATCCAAATAGCCCATAATTCCTGCTGTTAACAACAAAGGCAATAAATTCGGGATAATGGAAACCAGTACCATTTTGAACGAACGGAACATAAACGCCACCAAAAGTGAGGTCAGGAAAAAGGCAAAAACCAAAGACGAAAGCAAATTGTCCAGCAGGTAACCGGTTCCTTTTTGGAAAACCAATGCTTTTCCGGTAATGCTAACGTTATACTGACTTGGCGGGAAAAGTTTATCGGCTTTTTTGCGAATTTCGGCTTCAATTTTGGCAATATTATCACCGTTTTCATCGCGCATAAAAGTTGTGATTCGGGCAAATTGTCCTGTCGAATCCACGTAGCTTTTCATCAGATTGTCTTTGGAATTTTTCGTGGCATTTTTAGCATACGACAAAATAAACGATTGTTCCTGTGACGTAGGCAATTCGTAATATTCAGGGTTTCCGTTGTAATACGCTTGCTTGGAGTATTTAACCAAATTGACAATAGAAATGGGTTTTGACAGTTCCGGAATTTCGTCAATAGTTTGCTCGAGTTCTTCCATCCGCCTCAGCGTAGACAATCTCATGACTCCTTTTTTACGTTTGGTATCAATCATGATTTCCAGCGGCATAACACCATCAAACTCTTTTTCGAAGAAAACAATGTCTTCAAAAAAGGCTTCTTTTTTAGGCATGTCTTCGATTAAACTGCCCGAAATACGCATTTTGTAAATACCTACGATACTAATCACCAAAAGAAGAATGGCAACGACGTAAATAGAGAAGCGATTGTACTTTACGTTTCTCAGAATCCAATCCATAAAAACCTTGACATAATTACGGTCTAAATGCTCGATATGACGGTCTTTTGGTGGTGGAATGTAACTGTGAAAAATAGGGATTACAATGATACACAAAAAGAAAAGCGCCATGATATTAATAGAAGTTACCACCCCAAATTCCAATAATAATTGATTGTTTGAAGCGACAAATGTAGCAAAACCAATGGCTGTGGTAAGATTGGTCATTAGTGTTGCCATTCCCACTTTGGTGGTGACACGCTGTAATGCTTTGGCTTTATTACGATGGACTTTGTATTCCTGATGGTATTTATTGGTCAGGAAAATACAATTCGGAATCCCGATTACGATGATTAAAGAAGGAACTAAAGCCGTTAAAACCGTGATTTCGTAATTCAGTAATCCTAAAAACCCAAAAGACCACATTACACCAATAATAACAATAATCATTGATATTAAGGTGGCTCTAAAACTTCTGAAAAAGAAGAAAAAAAGCAATGAGGTGACTAATAATGAGGCTCCAATGAAGATGCTTATTTCGTCAACAATCGTTTTTGCATTCAGCGTTCGGATATAAGGCATTCCCGAAACGCGCAGGTCGACTCCGGTTTCTTTTTCGAATGTTTCGACTGCAGGAACGAGTTTTTCTAGGATAAAATCTTTTCGAGCCGCCGTGTTTACAATTTTTTTATCCATGTAAACGGCAGAGCGAATGCTACCTGATCTTTTGTTGAAAAGCAATCCTTCATAAAAAGGCAAATCATTGAAAAGTTCCTTTTTTATTTTTTGAAGATAGGCTTTGTCAACGGTTTTGCTTTGGTCAACAAAAGGAACCAATTCGAAGGTTTCCAGCGAATCATTTTTTTGTAATTTTTTTAAGTTATTTAATGAAATTACTAAATCTACCGCTTTGTCTTCTTTAAGAGTGTTTATCAGTTTACTCCAGGAAGCATAAGCTTTTGGGGTAAAAATGGCGTTGTCTTTTACGCCGATAATGACAAGATTTCCTTCTTCACCAAATTTATTCAAAAAGGCATTGTACTGTATATTTACAATATTGTCATCCGGTAATAAATTGGCTTCGGTAAAAGTGAAGTGGATATTCTTCCATTGCATTGCTAAAAGAGCTGTTATCGCTACAATAATGGATAACATCAAAATTCTATTTCTAAGGACAATTCGGGCTATTAATTCCCAAAATCCTAAACTAAACCACTTCATCATAAGTCATATTTAACGGTGGCAAAGGTAGTTAAAACCGCTATAAATCATTTATTTTAACTAAAATTTTATGACTAATTATCCCCGTTTTTTATTTTACAATAAAATAATTTTGTGGGATATAAATTATACATTTGAATTTCTCATCTTTGTTTTTTTATAGTTGAGTGCGAATACATAAAAATTGATATGAAGAATTATAAAAATACATTGTTTTATTTAAGTGTAACAGGCGGTTTCATTGCCTTAATGTATTGGATTATAAATAAAGGAAAAAAATTAGAAGTTAGTGAGGTTATCGTAACACCTGAAAGCGGAAACGGTTCTTGGAATGATTTTATAGCTTCCATGCAACATAATTTTCAGGATCCTTTAGCCATCCTTTTGGCACAAATCATCACGATAATCCTTGTGGCTCGCGTTTTTGGTTGGATTTTCAAGAAAATTGGACAACCATCAGTAATAGGGGAGATTATTGCGGGTATTGTCCTTGGACCGTCCTTATTGGGATTGTATTTTCCGGAATTTTCAAGTGCTTTGTTTCCTGCTGAATCCTTAGGGAATTTAAAATTTTTAAGCCAGATAGGATTGATACTTTTTATGTTCGTGATAGGGATGGAACTCGATTTGAAAGTGCTGAAAAACAAAGCCAATGAAGCGGTGGTGATTAGTCACGCCAGTATTGTAATTCCTTTTGCACTCGGAATTGGGCTGGCTTATTTTGTTTACAATCGATTTGCTCCCGAAGGTGTGAAATTTTTAGCTTTCAGTTTGTTTATGGGGATAGCCCTGAGCATTACCGCTTTTCCGGTTCTGGCAAGAATCGTTCAGGAAAGGGGAATTCACAAAACGAAATTAGGGGCAATTGTCATTACGTGTGCTGCTGCCGATGATATTACCGCTTGGTGTATTCTGGCTGTGGTAATTGCAATTGTAAAAGCGGGAACTTTCGTCAGTTCATTATACATTATTATGTTGGCAGTACTTTATGTTGTTGCCATGATTTTTATTGTAAAACCATTTTTGAAAAGAATAGGGGATTTGTATGGTTCGAAAGACACTATAATCAAACCGGTCGTGGCTATCTTTTTTCTGGTATTGATTCTTTCGTCCTATGCTACCGAAGTGATTGGGATTCATGCATTATTTGGAGCGTTTATGGCGGGAGCTATTATGCCGGATGTTCCAAAATTCAGAACCATATTCATTGAAAAAGTAGAGGATGTTGCTTTGATACTTTTACTGCCGTTGTTTTTTGTATTCACGGGTTTGAAAACCGAAATTGGCCTTATCAATGATCCATATTTATGGAAAGTGACCGGTTTTATTATTTTGGTAGCCGTAGTGGGAAAATTTTTAGGAAGTGCTTTGGCAGCGAAATTTGTAGGTCAGAGTTGGCGAGACAGTTTGACCATTGGAGCGTTGATGAATACCAGAGGGTTAATGGAGTTAATTGTTTTAAACATTGGGTTAGAACTTAAAGTTTTGACTCCCGAGGTATTTACGATGATGGTAATCATGGCATTAGTGACCACTTTTATGACTGGACCAGCCTTGGATTTAATCAATTATATCTTTAAAACTAAAGATGGTGTTGAAATTGTTGAACAAACACACCATAATAAATACCGCATTTTAATTTCATTTGGTAACAATGAAAAAGGCAAATCCTTGTTGCGATTGGCGAATAGCTTGATAAAAAAACAAAAAGATTCTGCCAGTATTACGGTGATGCATTTGTCCTTAAGTGATGAGATGCATACTTTTAATATGGATGACAAAGAGAAAAGTAGTTTTTATCCTATTGTTGAAGAATCCCAACTGTTAAATCAGGACATTACCACTATTTTTAAAGCAACCATGGATATTGAAACCGAAATCGCTGATGTTGCCAATCAAGGGGATTATGATTTGTTGTTGGTAGGTTTGGGAAAATCAATATTTGAAGGGACTATTCTTGGAAAAGTAATCGGTTTTACAACAAGAATAATAAACCCAGACCGTTTAATCGATAAGTTTATCGGGAAAGAAGGATTGTTCGAAAACTCCCCTTTTGACGAAAGAACCAGACAGATTATTTCTAAAACCAAGATGCCAATAGGGATTTTGATCGATAAAGATTTACAGCACGTAAATCATGTTTTTATTCCAATTTTTAGCCCCGAAGATTCATTTGTGATTGATTATATCCAAAAATTAATTTACAACAACAATTCTAAAATTGTTATTTTGGATGTCAATGGGCATGTCAATACTAATTTTGTAATCAAGAGCGCTATTGATTCTTTGGAACAAAAATATCCGAAGAATATTGGTTTGATAACGGATAAAATAATTAAAAAAGAATTTTTAGACCAACAGGATTTAATGTTAATTAGTCTTGAAAGTTGGAAAGAATTAGTGGACTCTAGAAGTGATTGGTTGAGTGGCGTTCCTTCGGTATTAATTTTAAAACAATAACATGAACTGGATTTTATTAATTATAGGTGGGATTTTTGAAGTAGGTTTTGCAACTTGTTTGGGCAAAGCCAAAGAAAGTTCCGGAATGACAGCAACATTATGGTTGGGCGGATTCTTGATTTGCTTGGCAATAAGCATGGTATTGCTTTACAAAGCCACACAAACTTTGCCCATCGGAACAGCTTATGCGGTTTGGACAGGAATTGGTGCGGTAGGAACGGTTTTGGTTGGAATTTTTGTGTTTAAAGAACCGGCTGATTTCTGGCGAATTTTCTTCATTACCACTTTAATCAGTTCTATTATTGGACTAAAATTCGTTTCGAGTCATTAAAGTCCCAGATCAAGAACGAAACTTATTTTGACAGCTATATTATCTTGAAATTTGCTCAGCTGATTCGGGCCATAGCGGTAAAATCCGCCTAATCCCAAGCCATTGTAAATTTGGTTGAGTTCTATTCCAGATTCGAAATAACCTTTGTTGAGGGTTTTATAATCCAACCCGATGTGTTGTTCCGGTTTTTGTAAATTCCCCCAAGCCATTCTTGAAACGAGAACTAAGGAAGGTTTTACTTTTTTGAACAGTGTTACGCGGCTAAAGCCATGTTTGAATTGAAAATAGGCGTATTCACTGGAGAAAAATTCATTGAAAAACATGGTTTCAAAACTGTTTTTTCCTGCAAAAGTCATCCGCTGCAAGATAGTTTCCTTGGTGATATTATTAGGAGAGGTATTGTACAAATGTGTCAGCGGTACATCACCAAGAGCATAACCGGCTTCGAAAAGTAAACTTGTTTTTTGACCGTTTAAATATATTTTTTCATACTCTGTTTTGAAATCTATTTTGCTGAATTCAAAATCATTTTGCAAAACATTAGGTAAGGATTGTGTGTATTGAAAAGTGAATTTCGGGAAACGTTTTTCTACTTCAATTCGTCCCGTAGGCGTTTGCATGTAATCGCTAAACGGATTCCAACGCAAAGAAACCATAGCAGTTGTCATGATGTAACTCGTATATAATTTCTCGTTTAGGTTGTATATATAATTGAATTTAGGTTCTATTGCAGCACGGGAAAGTTCCCATAAGCTTTCTGTTTTGGGGATAATTTTTGTTTCTATAAATGTTTTCCAACTCACATAATTGTAAAATGTACTGATGTTTATTGGTCTTGGATTATAGATTTTGAATGCTCTTTTATCAATTGTAAATACAGTACTTGCAATTTCTCGAATGTCATCAGTATAGGAAACTCCAATCCAGGAATTCGAAAATTTGCCAACCCGAGCCGCCATTCCTAAATTATATTTGAAATTCCCATCCTTTGTTCCATAAGCGGTGTAACCTTCGATTCTGAATTTTTTTGAAAATTGTTCATTGGTGATTCCGCCAATTCCCAATCTAAATCCTTCGTAATTATTATAGCTGAACAATTTGCGTAAGTCTAAGTCGAATTTTCCGATGGGTAAATATCCGTTGATGATTTTCCGTCCAAAGCGGATGCGACTTTCAATTCGTTTTTTAACTGAAATGCTGTCCAATGCCAAATACGTTTTTTGGCTTCGGCTGTCTAAACTGTCTTTTCTGTAGGTGTTCCAAAAACGTTCCGGTTTGTTAATCGCATCGTCTTTGATTTCGATATAAATAGCCGATTTTTTAATTTGTATCGGAATGTTATACTGAATTTCAAAATTATTCGTGTGCGAAAGCAAATAAGTGAAATCTGAGGCGACTTTTTTTCTTTCTTTAAAATCTCGTTCTACATCGCCATCAAATTGAATGGTTCCGCCAAGGATTTTTATATCGTCATCATTTTTGCCTTTTACAATTTTAAAAGTTTTGTCCGTTGGAAACCATAATTTTTCATTGGGGATGTACTTAAAATCATGAATCCCGCTAATGTCAAGAACGCCTTTTATGCGCATTACCGCTTTGGCGACAGCAAAATTATTTTGGTCAATATAAAGCACGCCTTCCAGTCCTGATGCTTTTCTTTTTTTCTTGTTTTTAAAGTAAATCATGTACGTATTTCGACCGTCAATGATAAGTGAATCCAGGAGTTTGTAATTGTAATCTTTTAGCGCATCATTTGCAATGGGGCTGTTGTATTTGGTTTCAAAAAGCTCATAACTGGAGTCGTAAATAGAGAATGACTGCAAATTAAAAGCAATGACTTCATAAACTGGTTGCTTGAAACCGGCCATTTTGGTACCTAATATCGTTTCTTTTAATCTGGCATTCGCAAATTGATATTGTGACACTTTTTCGGTTTGAAAAAGATGCTGTTTACTGATGACTTCTTTAAATTTATAATCGGAGGAGTCAATTTTTGAGAATTGTTTTCCAATAGATTTTTGGACAAAAACAGAATCAATTCTTCCGTCAATAGAGTCAGGATTTGCGGTTACAATAAGTTTGTTATAGGATTTAAACTCAAAACTACGGAGCTTTTTTTGGGGATTATTGTTGTCTTTATTTTCGATTGTCTTCTTGATAATTGCCAAAGCCGGGTTTTCGCTTGAAATCCTCACTTCATTCAAATTATCCGTTTTTTGGGAAAGAACGACAACATAATAATTTTTATTTTTTTCGATGGCAATCCTAGCTTTGGTGAAACCAATATACGAAATATCAAAAGCTGTAAAGGGAATTACAGTTACAATACTAAACTTCCCATCGACATCAGAGATGGAATTTAGACCATTATTTGTGGTAATCGTGGCAAACGGCAAGGATTTGTTGGTTGTGGATTCTTTCACAATTCCATTGACCTGAAATTGCGCCTGTAGCGAAAGCGTTAAAAAAAAGAATAACAAACACAATTGCTTCATAAATAGGGTTTACTGCAAAACGGGTATAATCTCATTTTGGTATCGCAAAAATAACAATAAAAAAATCCGTTCCCCTAAGCGAACGGATTTTTAATATAGTTTGAAAGGGATTTACACCTTCATAATTTCAGCTTCTTT
The DNA here is from genome assembly GCF_004349155.1 of Flavobacterium sp. GT3P67. Classification (NCBI taxonomy): domain Bacteria; kingdom Pseudomonadati; phylum Bacteroidota; class Flavobacteriia; order Flavobacteriales; family Flavobacteriaceae; genus Flavobacterium; species Flavobacterium sp. GT3P67. The sequence goes on along the minus strand of NZ_SMLF01000001.1, from coordinate 231,585 downwards.
CACCACTAAAAGTTCATCTATTTTCCTGATGAAAGTATTCGTTAGGTTTTGAACTTCTTCTTCGGCACTTTTGCAAATGTCTTCTGATGTTCCTTCTTTTTCTAATTTTTTAATATCAGTATTGGCATCTTTTCGAGCATTTCGAATACCCACTTTTGCATCTTCGGCTTCTACTTTGGCTTGTTTGGCAAGATCACGTCTTCTTTCCTCAGTCAATGCTGGAACACTTATGATAATTACATCACCGTTATTCATTGGATTAAAACCAATGTTGGCAACCATAATTGCTTTTTCAATTACGTGCAGCATATTTTTTTCAAAAGGTTGCAACGTAATTGTTCTGGCATCAGGTACACTAATTTTTGACACTTGAGAAAGGGGTGTCGCAGATCCGTAATAATCTACAAAAACGCTTCCCAACATGGCCGGAGATGCTTTCCCTGCACGAATATTCAAAAATTCTTTTTCTAAATGCGCAATAGAACCTGTCATAGATTCTTTGGTGCTATCTAATATAAATTCAATTTCTTCAGTCATAATTTAGATTTTTAGATTTTTAGATTCTTGGATTTTTAGACTTATTAATGATCTAGTCTAAAAATCTAACAATCTAAGTAGTCTATTATATATTTACTACGGTTCCTATATTTTCTCCATCGCAGATTTTCAATAAGTTTCCTACTTTGTTCATGTCGAAAACTACGATAGGTAATTTATTTTCTTGGCTTAATGTAAATGCAGTGGTGTCCATTACATTCAATCCTTTTTTAAGGACGTCTTCAAAAGAGATATGGTCAAATTTCACGGCAGAAGCATTTTTCTCCGGATCACAATCATAGATACCATCAACACGGGTTCCTTTTAGGATTACATCGGCATTGATTTCCACACCACGTAAAACGGCAGCTGTATCAGTTGTGAAATATGGGTTTCCGGTTCCAGCACCAAAAATTACAATTCTTCCTTTTTCAAGGTGTCGTACCGCTCTTCTCTTAATATATGGCTCAGCAATCGCTTCAATTTTCAAGGCAGTTTGTAAACGGGTAAGCATTCCTTTATCTTCCAGCGCGCCTTGTAAAGCCATTCCGTTGATAATTGTAGCCAGCATTCCCATATAATCGCCTTGCACTCTGTCCATTCCTGCGCTTGCTCCGGCAACTCCTCTAAAAATATTTCCACCACCTATTACAATGGCTATTTCTACTCCTTTTTCATGAATTTGCTTGATCTCATCAGCATATTCAGCTAATCTTTTTGGGTCAATTCCGTATTGCAAGTCGCCCATTAAAGCTTCTCCACTTAGTTTTAGAAGAATTCTTTTGTATTTCATGTGTGTGTTGAGTTGATTGGTGCAAATATAGAATATTCTTTTTTTTTAAAATAATGTTGCTGAAATTTTATAAATTAAGTTTTTCGTACGATTTTTTTGCGGCTTCATAGCCAATGTTGAAAACAGCATCCATCTTCACTTTGTTGGTTTCAAAGGTGCTGTACAAACACAAATCCTTTGGTTCAATAACCCAGTCACAAATATTGAATTTATGCAGGTTAGAATTTGCCGAAAGAATATCAAATGCCCGAGTGGTCACCGCTTTAATAGAACTTAAATCTTTGGCTTCTATTTTTTGAATCGGGCTCACATAAACACCTATTAATGTATCACATTGTCCTTGTAAGATATCAGTGGGGAAATGATTCAATATCCCGCCGTCACTGTATATTTTTCCTTTAATTTCATACGGAGACAAGATTCCGGGAAATGCTGAGGAAGCTAAAATAGCATCGATGATTTTTGTTTCCTGATCAAATATTTTTAATTTTCCGCGAACCATATCGGTTGCTGTAATTTGAATCGGGATTTTTAAATCACCTAGAGTGGCATCTTTAAAAATAGTGTGAAAATAAGATTTGAAGGATTCAGAATCAATTAAACCGGCTTTTTTGAACGTTAAATGCTTCCAGTGAAAAAGGTATATCGATTTGAAAAATTCCAAAATTTCTTCGGGCGTTTTTCCCCACGCATACATTGCACCAACAATTGAACCTGCGCTTGTCCCTGCTATTTGAGACGGACGGATGTTTTTTTCTTCTAAAAATTTAACAACACCAGCATGAGCTATACCTTTAGAACCTCCGCCGGAAAGTACCAACCCTATCGATTTTGTTTTTAAATCCATCTTTTTTATTTGGGATAAAATTACTCTTTTTGTGGAATTGAAAGTGACATATATCATATTTATGCTCCAATTTTATGGTAACTTTGTGAAAACAAATAATTCATTATGAAAACTCCAGTAGCTAAAGCATTGTTTAATAGTCATTCCTATTCAGAGTATAGAAAGCTAGTTTCAGATTTATTACTGGAAGGAAAGTCAACCGGTAATGAACAATCGGAAGATTTAAAACATTACAGTGAGTTAAATGAAACCAGAATGAATCGTTTGGATAAAACGATGATAATTACCGAGGGGAATAGTCTGAAATTAAAGAACTTGAAGCGTGAATACATTTGGTTAGTGATTTCCGAAGGTTGGTGTGGCGATGCAGCTCAACTCTTGCCAATTATGAACAGAATGGCAGTTGATTCTGGTAGTATAGAATTGAAAATTGTTCTGCGTGATGAAAATGACGAACTGATGAAGTTGTTTTTGACTAATAAAAACAAATCAATTCCAATAGTGATAGTCGTAGATAAAGAAACAGGAAGTGTTCTTGGAAAATGGGGACCAAGACCCAAAGGCGCAACCGATTTGATTACGGATTATAAAAAAGAGTTTGGAAGTATTGACGAAACAGCAAAAAACAACTTGCAATTGTGGTATTTACATGACAAAGGAATAAGCACCCAAAATGAATTGATTAACTTGATGCTTGATTTGGAACAATAAAATTTTCAAAATCAATGATACTCATAACTTCTGTTGCCTCATAATTGTCAAAAAAGCTTTAATATAGAACAAGAAATTATTGTTTTAATGTAAAATTTTTAATGTAAAAAGCACCTGAAATTCTATGTTTATTGATGTAAAATAATTAGACTTTTTTTTCGTTATTTTTTTTTGTAAATCGAAAAAAAATTGTAAATTGGTGACTGCCAACCAGGTCTATTATTTGATTTACTTTTTTTATCGGTGTTTAAATATTGTTTCACAATTTAAAAAACAGCATGATGAAAAAACGATTTGAAAAGTTTTATGATTATTTGTCACATTTACTATTTGGAGGTAAAAAAGCAACTAATTATTAAACCATCGGCGCAAGCCTAGTAAGCAAATAGAGTATGGATTAAAACTACTTTAACTTTAAAAAAAACACATCGCAAATTCAATTTTGGATTTGTCATGTGTTTTTGCTTTTTGATTACAAATGAGGGTGTAGGAAGTATTAAAAGGCTAGTTTTTCAACAGCCTAAAATGTTTTCCTTCAAAAAGAGACTAAGGAAAGTCCTAAATTGATGTTGTAACTATCTCTTTGATTATTAATGGGAATCTCATAATGACTTACTTCAACAAATAAAATAAGATCATCAGCCGTTTGTAAACCCAAACTGATTTTTTTATAATCCCCCATCAAATCACCTCGACCCAAAGCAATTGCTTTTCCTAAACCGAGTTGTAGCGTAATTCTAGTATCGTCACCAATTTTGGGACTTAACTTTAAATTTGCAAAAACAGGAACGACAACCAGTTTGTCGGTCCACTTCCAGTCTATACCAGAGTGAATTCCTAAACCAACCCATTTGTTATGATGTATTCCATATCCTATTTTACTGCTCAATCCATCGGGTAGAAACCATAAATTGTCAGTGTTTCCATTTAGATCAGTTTCGCCTCGATCCGGATTTCCTTTGATAGAAAAAGCTACGTCAAATTGTGTATAAGTGAATTTTTTATTTTGAGAAAAAACAGAAAAAGTAAAAAATAAGAAAACGGATAAGGTTCTTAAATGACCCATAATACTAATTATTTGATTCTAGGCTATCCTCGAATAAAGTAACGTCCATTGCATCAGTCACATCATAATCTCCAATTTTTGTTCTGCGTAAAACGGTTAAATGGGAACCGGAATTCATCGCTTTCCCAAAATCAAAAGCCAGGGAACGAATGTAAGTTCCTTTGCTGCAAACGACTCTGAAATCTATTTCTGGAAGTGCGATTCGAGTAATTTCAAATTCGTAAATGGTTGTTTTTCTACTCGCAATTTCGATTGTTTCTCCAGCACGTGCATGTTCGTATAAGCGAACACCATCTTTTTTTATGGCCGAAAAAATGGGTGGTTTCTGGTCTATTTCCCCTAAAAACTGCTTGACTGTTTCCTGAATTAAAGCTTCGTCAATATGTTCCGTCGGGAAAGTTTGATCTATTTCTGTCTCTAAATCATACGAAGGCGTTGTGGCTCCAATATAGAAAGTTCCGGTATATTCTTTGGCTTGACCTTGAAGTTCAGTAATTCTTTTGGTAAATTTTCCGGTACAAACTAACAGTAATCCAGTTGCCAAAGGATCTAAAGTTCCGGCGTGACCAATCTTAAATTTTTTTGGAAGATTAATTTTGCTGATTAAAGCCCATTTCATTTTATTCACCGCTTGAAAAGAAGTCCAATTCAAGGGTTTGTCAATGAGTAAAATTTGTCCGTTTTGATAATCTTCGGCTGTTTTCAATGGGAATTATTTTAAGAATGAAAAGTAGATCAATAAAAACACGCCTACTATTATTCGGTACCATCCCCAAGGTTTGAAACCGTATTTTTTGATTATTTCAATGAAAAATTTAATAGCGATAATGGCAACGATAAAAGCAACAACATTTCCTATTAAGAATAATTGTATGTTTTCATTTGATTTTAAAATCAATTCGTAACCTTTCATTTGTGACGTTTCGTAGGTTTTCAAAAATACAGAGTAACACGTTACTGCCATCATCGTTGGGACCGCTAAAAAGAAAGAGAATTCTGCTGCAGCGTGACGCGTTAATCCTTGTTGCATACCGCCAATTATGGAAGCGGCAGAACGGCTTGTTCCCGGCATCATCGCTAAACATTGCCAAAAACCAATGGTTACTGCTTTTTTAATGGTGATGTCTTCTTCTTGAATAATCGTTGGACTTTGAAAACGACTGTCAATAAATAATAAAATGATTCCGCCTAAAATTAATACAATCGCAATAGGAATAGGATCTCCAAGAACTGCTTCAATCTTGTCATCGAATAATTTCCCTAAAACCAAAGCCGGAATTACGGCGCAAATAAGTTTAATATAAAAGTTGATTGCGACACTTTTTGAAGAGAAATCGAAAAATTTCTTCCAATACAAAGCGACAACAGCCAGAATGGCTCCAAATTGAATAGAAACTTGAAATAGTTTCACAAAATCATCCTCTTGAATTCCGAAATAAGAACTTAGAAAAACCATGTGAGCTGTTGAAGAAACAGGAAGATATTCTGTTAATCCTTCGATAACAGCAATTAAAAATGCTTGTAATGTATTCATTTATGCTTTTTTGGGATTCTTAAGAATGGCATAAATAGTAATTCCAAACCCGATTAAAACGGTAGTTGGTGCCAATCGAATTCTTCTGAAATTAAAGATATCTTCATTGAAAACATTTGGGTCATCACTTCCTCCGCCAGCCATTAGAATAAATCCTAAGGCAATTACTCCAATCCCAATTAATAAAATTTTATAATTTATTTTGTCAAAAAGAAATTCTGATTTCTGTTCGTTGTTTTTCATAAAGTCATTGCGAGGAACGAAGCAATCTTATCCTCATTATTTAAATTAATAAAGGTCGTCCGTTCTTAAATTCAAGAAACGTTGTGTTGCAAAATAAGTGCTTAACCAAGTAATCAATATTCCAATTCCTAAAACGGCTAATAATACCAATCCAATTAAAGCTTTATCGTCAAGTATGCCAAGATTTGGAAAGTTTGTTTCCACGTAAATCAAAACACCAATTAATGCAATAATGGCAAGTCCTGCACCAATCATTCCCAGTTTTATACTTCTAACTACAAATGGCTTTCTGATAAAAGCCTTGGTTGCACCTACCATTTGCATGGTTTTAATGATAAATCGGTTGGAGTGTATTGATAAACGCAACGAACTATTAATCAGTAATACGGCAATCATGGCTAAGAATCCGCTGATTACTAGAATCCACATACTTACTTTCTTGATGTTGTCATTTACTAGATTCACTAATTGCTTGTCATACACAATATCCGAAACCATAACGTTTTTGCGCAAGCGGGTTTCTATTTTTGCAATACTGTCCTTGATTACATAATCGGCTTTTAGGTGAATATCGTAAGAGTTTTGAAGTGGATTTTCACCAAGAAATTCCATAAAATCTTCTCCAATAATATCCGTATGTTGTTTTGCGGCAGCTTCTTTAGTTACATAATCGTATGATTTTGCAAAACGGCTCGATTTTAATTCAGTTCCAAAAGCCTTCAAAATACTGTCGTTAGCTTCGTTCTTGAAAAAAACGGTCATGGCAATATTTTCTTTGAAATCGTCCGCTAATTTTTTAGAATTTATAATAAAAAGACCCAACACACCCAATAGAAATAAAACCAAGAATACACTTAGCACTACTGAAAAATAAGAGGAAATTAATCTGCGTTTTTGAAATTTATCAAAGTTAGAACTCATAGTTTATTGAAATTATTGGGTAAAAATAATAAAGAATTTCTTTATTTAAAGTTAATAACGCTCAAAGTTTTAACTTTCGTACAATAAACGTAAATTTGCGACCTAAAAATAGTCATCGTGAGAAAGCCTTCAAGGCTTTGTCCCTTTGCAACTTTGCAACTTTTATAAAAATGAAATACAATCCGAACGAAATAGAGGCCAAATGGCAGAAATATTGGTTAGAAAACGAAACGTTTAAAGCCGAAAACAACTCAGAAAAACCTAAATATTACGTACTTGACATGTTTCCTTACCCATCTGGAGCGGGATTGCACGTAGGACATCCGCTGGGATACATCGCCTCTGATGTGTATTCAAGATACAAAAGACACCAAGGTTTTAACGTTTTGCACCCAATGGGCTATGACAGTTTTGGATTGCCTGCGGAACAATATGCGATTCAAACGGGGCAACGGCCTGAAGATACTACTTCGGTAAATATTGACGGAGGAACGGATAAAGAAGGGAATAAAATTGCCGGGTACAGAAAGCAATTGGATAAAATTGGATTCTCCTTCGATTGGAGTAGAGAAGTTCGCACTTCAAATCCCGATTATTACAAACATACGCAATGGATTTTTATCCAATTATTCAATTCTTGGTACAATAAAAATAGCGATAAAGCAGAAGATATTTCGACTTTGGTTTGCATTTTTTCAACGGAAGGAAATACGAATGTAAATGCAGTTTGCGATGAAAATATTGAAGCTTTTTCAGCAAATGAATGGAACGCTTTCGAAAAAGAACAGCAGGAGAAAATTTTGCTGCAATACAGATTGACTTATTTAGCCGAGACTGAGGTGAACTGGTGTCCGGGATTAGGAACCGTTTTGGCAAATGACGAAATCGTAAATGGTGTTTCAGAACGTGGCGGTTTTACGGTTGTTCGTAAAAAAATGACCCAATGGAGCATGCGAATTTCTGCTTATGCAGAACGTTTGTTACAAGGTTTGAATGCTATTGATTGGAGCGAAAGCATCAAGGAAAGCCAAAGAAACTGGATTGGAAAATCCGTTGGAGCAACGGTTTCTTTTAAAGTCGAAAGTCAAAAGTCAAATGTCGAAAGTGAGCAGCAATATATCGATGTGTTTACTACAAGACCTGATACCATTTTCGGAGTGACGTTTATGACATTGGCACCAGAACACGAATTGGTTTCACAAATAACCACTCCGGAACAAAAAGCGGAAGTGGAAACCTACATAGAAAAAACTTCAAAACGTTCCGAAAGGGAACGTATGGCTGATGTAAAAACCATTTCGGGAGTATTCACTGGAGCGTATGCTGAACATCCTTTTACCAAAGAACCAATTCCAGTTTGGATTGGGGATTATGTTTTGGCAGGTTACGGAACAGGCGCGGTTATGGCGGTTCCTTGTGGTGACGAAAGAGATTATGCCTTTGCGAATTTCTTTAAAGATCAAAACGGAATGCAGGAAGTCAAAAATATTTTTGATAAAGATATATCTGAAGCTGCTTTTGGAGCCAAAGAAGGTTTTCAATTGGTAGATTCTGATTTTCTAAATGGATTAGATTATAAAAAAGGGACTCAAAAAGTAATCGAGGAATTAGAAAAATTAAACCAAGGAAAAGGAAAAACGAATTACCGTTTGCGTGATGCTGTTTTCTCTCGCCAGCGGTATTGGGGAGAACCGTTTCCAGTATATTATGTGAATGGCTTGCCGCAAATGATTGATGCGAAACATTTGCCAATAATCCTTCCGGAAGTAGAGAAATACTTGCCAACCGAAGAAGGTTTGCCGCCTTTAGGAAATGCTTTGGTATGGGCTTGGGACAGTGTTCAGTGTTCAGTTGTTAGTACTCAGTTAGTAGATAACGCGACCATATTTCCTTTAGAATTGAACACGATGCCGGGTTGGGCGGGAAGTTCTTGGTACTGGATGCGTTATATGGATGCACACAATGAAAAGGAGTTTGCGAGCAAAGACGCACTTGCGTATTGGGAAAGTGTGGATTTATACATTGGCGGAAGCGAGCACGCCACCGGACATTTATTGTATTCTCGTTTTTGGAATAAATTCCTAAAAGACAAAGGTTTTGCGCCAACCGAAGAACCATTCAAGAAATTGATCAATCAAGGGATGATTTTGGGAATGAGTGCTTTTGTGTATGGTTTTGGAGTTGGTGTGAAAAATGTTAATCCTGATTTAGGGATTATTAAACCAAAGAGATATGTTATTTCTAGAACATCATATTTGAGTGCTATTAAAGGAGAATATGATGATGTTATTACGAATATTGTAGATAAAGAATTAGAGAAATATAAAGTTATTGGGAATGGAAATGTTGAGTGGGATTTAGAATTGACTGCCTTTACTCCAATTCATGTTGATGTTTCTCTAGTAAATTCTTCGGATGAATTAGATGTTGAGGCATTTAAAAATTGGAGGTCTGATTTTAAAGATTTTGAATTCATTTTGGATAAAGATAAATACATAGTTGGTCGTGAAATCGAAAAAATGTCGAAATCCAAATACAATGTGGTAACGCCAGATGATATTTGTAACGAATATGGAGCTGATACGTTGCGTTTGTATGAAATGTTCTTAGGGCCATTGGAACAAGCCAAGCCTTGGAACACGGCAGGAATTTCGGGAGTTTTTGGATTCTTGAAAAAACTGTGTCGTTTGTATTTTGACGATAATGGTTTGATTGTTACCAATGACGAACCAACAAAAGACAACTTAAAATCATTACACAAAACCATCAAAAAAGTAGCAGAAGATATTGAAGGTTTCTCTTTCAATACATCGGTTTCTCAGTTTATGATTTGCGTGAATGAATTGTCTGCGCAAAACTGTCATTCTCGTGCAGTTTTGGAGCCATTAGCAATTGTGATTTCGCCTTATGCGCCACACATCGCCGAAGAACTATGGTCATTGTTAGGAAATACAGGTTCTATTGCAACGGTTGATTTTCCAATATTCGAACCAGCACATTTGGTAGAAAGCAGCAAAGAATATCCGGTTTCTTTCAACGGAAAAATGCGTTTCACTATGGTTTTGCCTTTGGATTTAACCAAGGAACAAATCGAGGAAATCGTAATGAAAGACGAAAGAACCATCAAACAATTAGAAGGAAGAACGCCAAACAAGGTGATTATTGTTCCGGGAAAAATCATCAATTTGGTGGGATAGGTATCCATTCCTGTAGAGACGCACCGTAGAGACGCACTGCAGTGCGTCTCTACAACAACAGATATATAATCCAAATTCTAATTATTAGAATTTGGATTTTTTATTTTAATTCATAAAAATCCGCAAAAATCCGTTTCATCTGCGTTCCATTTTATGAATGCCAAATTGACATTGTAAAAAATTGGTTCAGATTTTGATGTTTCTTTTATAACTTTAAACAATAAATTAAAAAACAAAAATATGGGAATGGGTTATTTGATTCTTGCCGGAGCAATTATGCTTTTCAGCTGGTTAGTTAGTTCAAGACTAAAAAGCAAATTTGAACATTATTCTAAATTACAATTACAAAACGGAATGTCAGGCGCTGAAATCGCCGAAAAAATGCTCGCCGATAACGGAATTCGGGACGTGAGAGTGATCTCTACACCGGGACGTTTGACGGATCATTACAATCCAGTAGATAAAACTGTAAATCTAAGTGAGGCGGTTTACAACCAACGAAATGCGGCTGCGGCTGCTGTTGCGGCGCATGAATGTGGTCACGCCGTGCAACATGCTGTGGGATATCTATGGTTGACGATGCGTTCTAAATTAGTGCCGGTGGTGAATGTGGCCTCAACGTATATGCAGTGGATTTTGCTTGCGGGAATCTTGATGATGAAGACTTTTCCACAATTACTATTGGTAGGAATTATCATTTTTGCGGCAACCACTTTGTTTTCGATTGTTACTTTGCCAGTCGAATATGATGCAAGTAATCGTGCATTAGCTTGGTTAGAAAATAAAAGAATGCTGACGCAGCAAGAACAAGCAGGAGCCAAAGATTCCTTGAAATGGGCTGCCAGAACATATGTCGTGGCTGCTTTGGGATCTATTGCAACGCTGTTGTATTACGTTTCGATTTATATGGGAGGAAGAAGGAATTAGATTATTAGATCTTTAGAGGATTATAGAAAAAACCGTCTTGTGAAAACAAGGCGGTTTTTTTATCAAATAACCAATCAACGATTAACCAAAAAACTATAATTGAATCTGTCTGTCGATTTGTTGGTCTAAGGAAATAAAGGTTTCTGTTCTGGAAACACCTTCTATCGCTTGGATTTTTGTATTGAGCAATTGCATTAAATGTTCGTTATCGCGACAAATAATTTTTATCAGAATCGACCAGTTTCCTGTGGTGTAATGGCATTCCAATACTTCAGGAATTTTTTTTAAATCTCTTACTGCTTCTGGATTTCTGGCTGCTTTGTCCAAATAAATTCCAACAAAAGCCATCGTATTATAACCCAGGATTTTATTGTTTACCGTGAATTTTGATCCCGAAATAACGCCGGATTGCTCCAGTTTTCTCAAACGTTGATGAATTGCGGCACCTGAAATCCCTATTTTATTGGCGATTTGAAGAATTGGTTTTCGGGCATCTTCCATCAGGTCGCGTAAAATTTCTTTGTCGATACCGTCAATTTCTACTATTAGGGAATTAATTTTCATGAGTTGCTATTTTAAACTAAAATGTGAGATTTAGTTTTAATTGAAAATCAAAATTAAGTAAAAAACGATTACTAAAAAGAATATTGAGCTGTTTTTGTAATTTATGTCATAAAAAAAGCCATTCGGATTGCGAATGGCTTTTGTAATTGTATCTGAAAAGTAATTTTTTATTTTCCTTTATTTGCTTCAGCAATGTATTTTTCCAAAGCCATTGTCATTGAAGGAGTTGCTGGTGTTGGAGCGAGGATATCCACTCTTAAACCATGATCCAATGCTTCTTTTTGAGTAGTACTGCCAAAAACTGCAATTCGAGTATTATTTTGCTCGAAATCTGGGAAGTTCATAAACAATGATTTTATTCCGGTTGGGCTAAAGAAAGCCAAAACATCATAATATACATCGGCTAAATCGGATAAATCACTCATTACAGTTTTGTAAAAAACAGCTGGTGTCCAGTCTACTTTTAAAGCATTTAACGTTATTGGCGCATCGGCATTTAATTGGTCTGAAGCAGGCAATAAGAATTTTTCGTCTTTGTATTTTTTTATAAGCGGAGATAAATCAGCAAAATCTTTTGGTCCAACGTAGATTTTACGTTTTCTATACACTACGTATTTTTGCAGGTAAAAAGCAATAGCTTCTGATTGGCAGAAATATTTTAATCCTTCCGGAACTTTATAACGCATTTCGTCAGCCACTCTGAAAAAGTGATCTACAGCATTTTTACTCGTTAAAATAATAGCGGTGTAATGATTAAGATCAATTTTTTGAAGTCTAATCTCTTTTGCATTAACTCCTTCTACATGAATAAAAGGTCTGAAATCAATTTTTACTTTATGCTTTTGTTGAAGTTCAAAGTAAGGGGAATTCTCCACTTTAGGCTCAGGCTGTGACACCAAAATTGTTTTCACTTTCATATTTAACGGTTTCTAAGCACTCCCTTTTGTAAACCAATAATACATAAAATAATAGGGGGCTATTTCAAGAGCGCAAAGATATAAAATAAAATAAAACAACTTACCGAATATTATATTTTGATAATTTTTTATTGAAATCAAATAAGTCATAATATTGATTATCAGTACTATGGCTATAATTAGCAGTAGAATATTTCTTGAAAAGGAGTCGTAATAAAACAAAATAATATTGAACGGGAGTATGAATAGTCCAATATAGGTTCTGTAAGTCACCTTTTGGAGGTTAAACTGTTCCATAAATTCTTCAATATTGAATGAAGTAGCTATTATTTTCTCTATCAAATATTTTGATAAAATAAAGAACGCTAGGAAAGTAAATATTTGAATATAAAGAATCCAATCTGTTTTTGAGGCGTAACCAAAATAACTCAGCGCAATTTGAATGAAGAAAGCAAGCGAAATGACTTGGACAAAAAATAAAGAGATGGTGAAACCGCTTTTTAGGTGGCTGCTGTCTCTGTATACTTTGTTGTATTTGTTGGAAAAAATTAAATTGGCAAAATCACCGAATCTGTTTTCGAAAACGGATTTTGTAACAGCAATAATAGCAAATGACAGAACAAAAAGCACGGTTGCCCAGTCTTTGCTGTCAGTTATTCTTGGATGAAGTATATTTTCGATCATAACGCTGCAAAATTACTAATTTTTATATCATTCTTTTTATTATAATTTTATTAAGGATGAAATGGCATAAAAAGTTTACTTTTGCGGTGAAATTAGTCAAAATATGAATGATTGTATTGTTATAATTCCTACCTATAACGAAATTGAAAATATAGAAAGCATTATTCGATCGGTGTTTTCGCAGCATAAATCTTTTCATGTTCTTATTATTGATGATAATTCGCCGGATCATACTGCTGATAAGGTGGTTTTACTTCAATCTGAATTTGGAGGTAGATTGTTTTTGGAAAAAAGAGAAAAGAAATCGGGTCTGGGAACGGCTTATGTTCATGGATTTAGATGGGCATTGGAGCATAAATATGATTTCATTTTTGAAATGGACGCTGATTTTTCCCATAATCCAAATGATTTAGAGAAATTATACAATGCATGTCATTTTGGAGATGCCGATTTAGCGATTGGTTCACGCTACGTTACCGGAGTAAATGTGGTAAACTGGCCGTTGAGCCGAGTATTGATGTCCTATTTTGCATCGGTTTATGTACGAATGATTACCGGAATGAAGATTCATGATGCCACAGCGGGTTTTGTTTGTTACAAAAGACAAGTGCTCGAAGAGATCAACTTAGATAAGATAAAATTTGTTGGATACGCTTTTCAAATTGAAATGAAATACAGAACGTATTGTAAAAAATTTCAAATTACGGAGGTTCCCATCATTTTTACCGATAGAACAAAAGGGCAATCCAAAATGAGTAATTCAATAATTATTGAAGCTGTTTTTGGAGTTATTGCACTTAGATTAAAAAGATTAGTCAACACATTATAAGAAAAAGACAGGATGAACAGGGTTTTAATTAAGAATGCCAAAATTGTAAATGAAGGAGTGATTTTTGAGGGCGATGTATTAATTGAAAATGACTTAATTGTTGAGATTTCAGAAAGTATCAGTGCCAAATCCTCTCAATGTAAAATCATTGATGCCGAAGGAAATTATTTGATTCCGGGTGCAATTGATGATCAAGTGCATTTTAGAGAACCAGGGCTGACACACAAAGGAGACATAGAATCAGAATCCAGAGCGGCGGTTGCCGGTGGAATTACTTCCTATATCGAACAGCCCAACACAATTCCGAATGCGGTTACCCAAGAAATATTAGAGCAAAAATACGAGTTGGCCGCCCAAAAATCGTATGCGAATTATTCTTTTATGATGGGCGCAACCAATGATAACTTGGAAGAAGTTTTGAAAACAAATCCAAAGAATGTTGCCGGAATAAAAATATTTTTAGGTTCCTCAACAGGAAATATGTTGGTGGATAATGAAGCGACTCTAGAGAAAATATTTTCCAGTACACCGATGCTTATTGCGGTGCATTGTGAAGATGAAGCGACTATCAAAAATAATTTAGAGAAATACAAAGCTGAGTTTGGAGAGGATGTTCCTGTTACGGTTCATCACCTTATCCGAAGCGAGGAAGCGTGTTATATTTCGTCTTCCAAAGCGGTTGCACTGGCTAAGAAAACAGGGGCTCGCCTGCATATTTTTCATCTTTCGACTGCTAAAGAAATGGATTTGTTTACAAACAAAATCCCTTTGGAAGACAAGAAAATCACTGCCGAAGTTTGTGTGCATCATTTATGGTTTACCAATGATGATTATGCTACTAAAGGCAATCTCATAAAGTGGAATCCAGCTGTAAAAACGGCTAATGACAGAAAAGTGCTTTGGGAAGCATTGCTGGATGACAGAATTGATGTGATTGCAACGGATCATGCGCCACATACATTAGAAGAAAAAAAACAATCGTATTTGAATGCTCCTTCTGGCGGACCATTAGTGCAACATGCTGTTGTGGCTATGTTTGAAGCGCACCACCAAGGAAAAATAAGCATTGAAAAAATCGTGGAAAAAATGTGCCATAACCCGGCTAAAATTTTCAAAATAGAAAAACGTGGTTTTATCAAAGAAGGCTATTATGCGGATTTGGTAATTGTAAATTCAGGTTTGCCTTGGAGCGTAAAAAAAGAAAATATTTTGGCTAAATGTGGTTGGTCTCCATTTGAAGGTTTTACTTTTAAATCAAGAATTACCCATACTTTTGTAAACGGGCAATTGGTTTATACCGCTTTTAAAGTAAAAGATATTCGTGCAGGAAAACGTTTGTTATTCGAAAGATAAAATTTAATAAATGAGAAAAATCATAACATTTTTAACGATTATAACACTACTTGTAAGCTGTAAAGAAGAAGTGGTGAATAAGCCGGAACGTCTTATAGAAAAAGACGTTATGATAGATATTATGTATGATTTATCTGTTTTGGACGCCATAAAATATCAAAATCCGGCTTCTTTGGATACTTTTAAAATAAATTCGAGAGATTATATTTTTAAAAAATATAAAATTGACAGTGCCCAATTTGCTAAAAGCAATGTTTATTATGCATCTGATTATAATGAATATAAAATCATGTTTGAACAAATCAGCAAGCGATTGGAAACTAATAAAAAGAGCGTAGATTCTCTAGTCAAATTGCAAAAAAAGAAAAAGAATGCCATTATTAAAAAAAGAGCAAAGCAAGCTAAAATTGGCAGGGATACTACAAAAATAGAATAAGTAAAGAACTTAGAGATTAGAGATTTCTTTGATGTACTGATGAACATTTATAAAATCAGTTTTCAAGGTATCTTTAATCTTTTGGTTGGAATATATAGTTGTCGAATAGGATGACTTTGCAGTTGTTTGAGTCAGTTTTCTATTCTGTAGAAAAATATTCGAAACAAACCAATCCAATCTCCAAAGCATTTCCATAAAAAAGGGTTTTGCGTGAATTTCAGGTCTTTTTACACCCAAGGAATCGGCCATAGTATTCAGAATGTCACGGAAAACACTATTTTCTGCAATCAAGGTAAAGCGTTCGTTGTGAACTTCACTTTGCATTAATTGATGTGCGATTCGAACAACATCAGTAACGGCAACAAATCCTGTTGAGCCTAATGTATAAAATTTCAATCCGTTTTTTACTTTCGTAAAAAGTTGTCCACTTCCTTGTTCTCTAAAACCGGGTCCGAGAATAACGCCAGGATTTACAATTATTACATTTAAACCTTCTTGTTGTCCGCGCCAGATTTCCATTTCGGCACCATATTTAGAAATGGCATAATCATTATGTGGCTTCTCCGGATTCCATTCGGATTCTTCCGTGATGAATTTTTCATGAGGCAGTAAATCACCCAAAGTGGCAATAGAGCTTACAAAACACAGTTTTTTTATACCATAAGCAATGCAGAAATTCACAATATTTGCCGTGCCTTCAATGTTTGTTTTTCGCAATGCATCTTCGTCTTTTGGGTCAAAAGAAATCAAAGCGGCGCAATGGTAAACGGTGTCAATATTTTGAAAGGCAATTTCTAACGAAGGAACTTCGGTAATATCTGCGGGGATCCATTCGATTTGCTCAAACAGGGATTCCTTTTTATAGGTAGCGAATAGGGATTTGGTCTTTTCAATTGAAGCGACACTTCTATAAATAGCGCGTACTTTTTCTCCATTATCAATTAAATGAAGCAATAGATGTGCGCCTACTAAACCCGTTCCTCCTGTGACTAAAATCATGCTACGAAAATACGAATAATTTTTTTCGAATAACCTAATAAACAAATAACCGAATCCACAATAAATTTTATCTTTGTGCAAATTGATTAAAAAGATGAAGAATTTTATTGAAGAAGTGACTTGGAGAGGAATGCTCCACGATGTTATGCCCGGCACAGAAGAACATTTGATGGAACAAATGCGTGTGGCGTATGTGGGAATTGATCCAACTGCCGATTCATTGCATATAGGGCATTTAGTTGGCGTGATGTTATTGAAACATTTTCAACTATCTGGACACAAGCCATTAGCGTTAGTGGGTGGAGCAACAGGAATGATTGGTGATCCGTCAGGAAAATCGAATGAAAGAAATTTATTGGACGAAGCAACATTGCGTCACAATCAAGAAGCTATAAAAGGACAATTGTCCCGTTTTCTAGATTTTACTTCCGATGCGCCAAATGCGGCAGAGTTAGTGAATAATTACGAATGGATGAAGAACTTTTCTTTTCTGGATTTTATTCGTGATATTGGAAAGCACATCACAGTAAATTATATGATGTCAAAAGATTCAGTAAAGAAACGTTTGTCTTCTGAAGCTGCCGAAGGAATGTCATTTACGGAGTTCACGTACCAATTGGTTCAAGGATATGACTTTTTGCATTTGTACAGAGAAAAAAATTGTACGCTGCAAATGGGAGGAAGCGACCAGTGGGGAAATATCACCACAGGGACCGAATTAGTGCGCAGAATAGCCAGTGGAAAAGCATATGCGTTGACTTGTCCGTTGATTACAAAAGCGGATGGAACCAAATTTGGAAAATCAGAAGGTGGAAATATTTGGTTGGATGCAGCCAGAACATCGCCGTATAAATTTTACCAATATTGGTTGAATACTTCCGATGTTGATGCGGAAAAATACATTAAGATTTTTACTTTTTTATCAAAAGAAGAAATCGAAGTTTTAACCGAAAAACATAGAGAAGCACCACACTTGCGTTTGTTACAAAAACGTTTAGCCGAAGAAATTACGGTGATGGTACATTCAGCAGAAGATTTAGAAAATGCGATAAAAGCATCGAATATTTTGTTCGGGAATTCTACTTCGGATGATTTGAAACAATTGGATGAAGCGACTTTCTTAGATGTTTTTGATGGTGTTCCTCAAGCGGAAATTAGCAAAACCGAAATCGAAGCCGGACTTGATATTGTTGCTGTTTTGAATGAAAAAACAGGTTTTATGAAATCGAATGGTGAAGCAAGACGTGCTTTGACAGCTAACTCTATTTCTGTAAATAAAGAGAAAGTTGCCGAAGATTTTGTGCTTTCGACCAAAGATTTAATCAACAACCAGTTTGTGTTATTGCAAAGCGGAAAGAAAAATTATTTTGTAGTGAGAATTGTTTAATTGTTTGATTTGTTTAACCAAATAAACAAATTACCGAATAAACTTTAAAGAACCATCAAATTACAACCTCGAATATCAGAATTATCAAAACGTCCCAATACTTCAAAAGAGTTGTTGGGATTTTTTTTGCCCAAATCCTGCGTAGCAATAAACGAACAAGAATTAATGTTAGCCAAATCAATGATGTTGATTCCGCCCGTTTTTCCGTCTTGAATATAGGTCAAAGCATCTTCGGTGTCACGAACGAGGATTTGTATCCAAGAAGGGCATTCAAATACACCGTTTCCTAAAGAATAGGCTTGTGAAAGCAATTCGGTCATTCCATATTCAGAATGTATGGCAGAAACGCCAAATCCTTTACACAATTGTTCGTGTAATTCTTCCCGAATCATTTCTTTACGTTTGCCTTTCATGCCGCCGGTTTCCATGATAATAGTATGCTGCAGTTGGAACTGGTGGTTTTCAATTAAGTCCAATAAAGCGAAAGTGACGCCAATCAGAATGACATTTTGACCGGCTTGGTCTAAAGCTATGAGTTTGGCAATCAGTTCGTCATGATTGTGCAGGTAAAAACCACTTTCAGGATGATTGGATAATGCAATTAAATCCTTGACCATGTAAATTAAGGAAGAGCCTTCTCTTTCCAGATAGGATGGAAGCAAGGCTAAAACAACATAATCTTCAATGTTGCCATAAAATTCGGAAAATCCTTTGCGGTAACTTTCTTCATACAAGGTAACATCAGTAACCAAATGTTTGCTGGTAATCATTCCGGTTGTTCCGCTGCTGGTAAAGGTTTCTTGGATTGGATTGGTGTTAGAAACCACTTCATGACTCTTAAAGAACTGAATCGGTAAAAATGGAATTTGTTGTAAAGACTTTACTTTATGAGGATCTGTTTTCAAAAAATTACAAAACTCCTGATAGACCAAGTTGTTTTCGTATTGGAAACGAAACACTTTCAAGGCGATTTTCTCAAACTGTTTTTGACTGGAAATAGCAAATATATCGGAGGATGTAATCAAGAATTTTTTTTGCAAAAGTAATCAAAAATTCTAAGGGAAGCTCATTAACAAAATAGCAATAGTCTGTTTTTGGAATTCATTATATTAGAATTCTGTATAAAAAAAGCTCCAATGTGAATTGAAGCTTTTATATTTAAATCTTGACGTATTATCGTATAATTAATTTTCTGGTCGCAGATGCCTCTTTTTCATTAATCTTTATAATGTAGACACCTGAAGTAAGATTAGAGACATTAAGTTCTCTAGAACTAAGCATTGTTTGAAGCACTTTTTTTCCTAAAACATCAAAGATAATGATTTCTTTATCCAAGTCATTTTTTGAAGTAATGTAGACTTTGCCATTACTCACAGGGTTCGGGTACAAGCTTAAACCTTCAATTACGGCGGTTTCTTGTGTTTTTGGTTGTTGTTTAGTTTCTTGAGCACCAGCGCTCATAGAGAATAAAAAAACCAATAAGATGGTGATATAAAAGTAGTTTTTTGCCATTGGATTAGTTTGAATAGTAAATATACAAAAAATAATTCAAAAAGCGTACCAAAAAAAACATCCTGATTTCTCAGGATGTTTGATATAAATAAATGCGGGTGTTTTTTATAAATTCCCTAATAAATTAACGCCATCAACAATAGCCCATGCTCCAGGAGTCAATACTGCTCCAGATGCTGTTGTACTAGTGGTGAAGTTTGCAGGTAAAAATGAAACTGTGAAAGCTGTACCAGCGCCCCATTGAGCAGTATTAGTATCTGCAATTTTTACATTCAACATTTTTATTTTTCCAGTTGCAACTTGATTTGTATTTGTGTTAGCATCTTGTATTCTAACGGCAACTGCATTTATTGTTGTAGTTCCTGAAGTTGCAGTATTTGTGTATCCTGAAATTACTACATTAGTATATTCTCCGTTTCCTTCTTTTTTGAATTGGATTGCATCTATTTCAAGTGGGTTACCAGCTTCAGTTGCCGTACCGGCAGCTCTTCTTAAAGTAATGTTAGATACTTTTGGAAAAAAAGTATTGTTCACACTTTTTGCTTCGATTTCCATTCCAAAATTTCCAGCTCCAGTTTGATAAGCATACCAGTTAGTATTTGCTTGACCTTGCCATCCATCTTGCCAGTCAAAAGAATCATCAGTGTTTCCGTAAGAAATAAGGTTTTTAGCGCTTACAGTTCCTCCGTAAAATTCAAAACCATCATCAGCTCCTTTGTATGAAACCAGGTTTTCTAATACGGTACCAGAACCTACTGAGTAAAATGAGAAACCATTCATTTCAGAATTTCCGTCAAGGATTTTTTTACCTGCATATTCTACTCGTGCATATTTCAAAGAACCACCATTATGAGCAGCATTTGTACCACCGTAAACAATATTTGTTCCGTCTTCAGAAGTTGCAGTTGTAATAGGACTTCCGTCAGCTGCTTTTCCAGAAACGATAGGAGCATCACCAAACATGATTATTCCACCCCAAGAACCTGCAGTTTTAGATTTTTCAGTAAATACAACTGGTTCTGCTGCAGTTCCTGAAATATTTAATTTTCCGCCTTTTTCTACTAATAAAGCATCTGTACCGTCAGCTACATCAGCAGTGATAACTGAACCAGCCTCAAAAGTTAAAGTAGCATCATTTTTTACTCTAACAGTACCTTTAATAGTATAAACCCCTTTTGTATACGTTTTTGCTCCTGTGATATCTCCTGTGATTTCACCCGTTGCAGTAGGTGGAGTAGTTGCTACATCGTCATCACTTGAAGTACAACTTGTAAAAACCAAGCTCATTAATGCAAGACTGAATACTAATTTTTTCATTTTTAATGATTTTAAAATTATAAGTTTTTTTGTTAATTATTTATTTCAAAAGTACTCTAGGGCTTCTGAAATTTAGTTATGTAATTGTTATCAAAGTATTATATAACAATGAATTTGATGTAAAGTTTATGTTACTTATGTAAACAAAAAAAAGAGCCATGACAGCTCTTTTTTGTTGTTGTTTTTAAAACGTATATCCTATGTTAAAGGAGAATCCGACACCTTTTTTGAATTCTCTTAAAATTAGCGAGTCTTCTGTAATGTTTAAAGTGCTTTTGCTTCCCAGCTCTTTTTTATAGCTTGGATTTAATATGTTATCTACACCAAATTTAAGTTCAATGCTTTTTGAAATAGAGTTAGTCCAAATGAAATCTAATTTACTAAAAGATTTTTCGTAGATATGATCAATTCCTGAAGAACCTACAGCGAAAATACGATCTCCATAAACGTTATATACTAAGGTCATAGAGTTTTTCCAATCTTTATTAAGGATGAAATCATACTTTAAATCAGAATTAATTAACCAGCTTGAAGCTCCTTGCAGTTTACGATTTGTGCTGTTTTCTAATTCATTACCTTGTTTCTTAGTGTCAATTTTGACATCAGTACTCATTAATGATGTATTGAAACCTAAAGAGAAATTAGAAAGAGATTCGTTTATTCTGCTCAATTGGAAAAGCATTTCTATTTCGGCACCATAAATAACGGCTTGCTCTGAATTTTTGAAAGTTGTGATTTGACCACCGCTATTTGCAGTTGGTTTGAAAACTCTTTCTATTGGATCGTTAATCATTTTTCCAAATACTCCTACAGCAAATAATTCTTTATTGTTAGGGAATAATTCATATTTGAAATCTACATTATAGTTCTCGCTATCTTTTAAATCTGGGTTCCCGCTTTCTGAAGTTCCATCGGCATTGATGTAATTTATTGGTAACAACTCCATAGCAACTGGACGAGTTATTGTTTTTGCCAATGATACTCTCAAATTACTGTTTTCGTTCAAAATACGTTTCGCATTTATAGACGGCAGGATATCAAGCTTGTCATCTGTTTTTTTGCGGTAAGCACTTCCAAAAGGATCACCTTGCTGTCTGTATTTTATTTCACGAGTAGAACTTTCACCTCTAATTCCGGCATTTAAATCCCATTTTTCTCCAAGATTCATAAATAAATTGAAGTATCCCGCATTAACAAACTGATTCAATTTTACTTTATAATCTCCGTTAGACTCTTCCTGAACATAAACAATTCCGTTGTTGATGTCTTGGTTGATGTTTTGGCTAATAGTGCTTAAATCGGCAGTATAATTTTTCTCCAGATTTCTTCTTCCAGAGAAGAAACGGTAAGAAGATTCCATGTCGTTCAGCGAACTGTTGTATCCAATGGATAATTTATTAGAATCTTCGGTGTCTCCAAATTTTAAATTATATTCTAAAAGTGAAGAGTAATAGAAGTTTCCTTTTACATCAAGGAATTGACGGTTCAAGTTATTACCACCATAAGACATGTTTATTTGGCTATCATTTACTTTTACACCAGTGATAAATTTTCTGTCAGGTTGTTGAAAAGAAGTTTTTACATAAGAACCACCTGCTTTTAAGCTATGTTTTCCATCTTCGGTTAATTTATAATCTCCGTACAATTGCGTGTTCCAATAGTTAGATTCTTCGTATTGGTTCAATCTGATAAGATTATTTGTCTGATTTGCTAAGCTGTTTGTGTATCCTAACTGATCTTGAATTTTGCTTTCAGTCGCTTTAATCAAGAACGTATTGAAACTTAAATTAAAACGGTTTGTCTTGTATTTCAAACCTGCTAAACCAGAAAAAGTAGTTTGGTAGCTGTATTGTGTATTGTATAAATTATTGTCGTAGTTTCCTTGTCCAAGATTGAAAGTTCTGTCAACACCTTCTCTGTATGAGTATTTATTATCAAAATTGAATGACATGATATAACTAATATTTCTTTCTTTTTCAAGATTGAATTTTTGAGCATGTAAAAATCCAATGCTAGAATTCAAAGGACTTTTTGTGTTGTTAACATCCCATGATTTTTTACCAAATCCGTTTTCGTATTCAGCAGGAGAAAGCTTTTGTCCGCTTGGAACTGACCCAAAAATACCAGGAAGCGCTCTGTCATTACCAATCATTCCTAAAGATCCTTTAGTAGAATTTGCATCATCAGAAAGTAAGAAGTCTTGAAGGTTATTGTTAGTCGTATATCCAAAACCAATATTCAATTTAGTGATATTTTTTGGTTGAGGTGTTTCAATATTAACAGTTGCTCCAGCAAAATCCCCAGAAATATTAGGATTGAAAGTTTTGTAGATATTTAATACACCCACAACATCAGTAGGGAATAAATCCAACGGAATAATTTTTTTGAAAGGACTGTTTGATGGTGATTGTAAGTCGTTTATCAATAAGTTATTGTAACGGTCTTCTAGTCCTCTTATGAATAAACCTCTTCCGTCAACTTTAGTGATTCCGGTAATTTTTGTTAAGCCTTCCTCAACATCGCTAACTCCTTTACGGGCCATTTCTTGGGCACCGATACTTTGTTTAATTACGACGGCTTGTTTTTGGTCTAATAAAAGAGCCGTTTCCTTTTCTCTGCTGGCTGTATTTTTTATAACAACATCTTCTAGTTTGTAGCTTCCGGAACCTAACGCTTTGTTTATGGTTACAGTTTCATTAGCAACTACTGTTACAGGAATTTCTACAGATTCATAACCCACAAAACTAAGTTGTAAGGTATAGCTTCCAGATAGTATTGTTATGGTGTATTTACCATCAATATCAGTATTTGTTCCTATATTTGTTCCTTTAATAAGAACGTTGGCAAAAGGTAATGACTGATTATTAGCATCTTTGTCTGTTAAGATTCCAGAAATTGTTCCTTTATTCTGTGAAAAAGAAATAGCTGTTATTAATAACGTGAAAAATAGTAACTTGAATTTCATTTGGTTTTAATTTTTTTGCAAAGTAACGCCTGAAATGTAAAATGTAAGTTACTGACTTGTTATGGTTATGTTTTGTTTTGGGTCTCAATATCACCCCAA
Source organism: Flavobacterium sp. GT3P67 (assembly GCF_004349155.1). NCBI lineage: Bacteria > Pseudomonadati > Bacteroidota > Flavobacteriia > Flavobacteriales > Flavobacteriaceae > Flavobacterium > Flavobacterium sp. GT3P67. The sequence goes on along the minus strand of NZ_SMLF01000001.1, from coordinate 207,747 downwards.
TATTAAATTATGGTTAACACCATTTGAATATCCCATTTATTGTTACATTTACAATTCAAAAACAATTTTTTGCGCTTTATGAAGAAAAAAAACACGAAGATTCTATTAGTAGATGATGAGCCGGATATCTTAGAAATTGTAGGGTATAACCTTTCTCAAGAGGGATATCAAATCGTTACAGCAGCAAATGGGAGAGAGGCAATAGCGAAAGCTAAAAAAGAAATGCCAGACCTTATTATAATGGATGTAATGATGCCGGAAATGGATGGAATGGAAGCTTGTGAAGCTATTAGAAAGATTCCGGAACTCAGTAATGTAATCATCACTTTTTTGACAGCCAGAAGTGAAGATTATTCCCAAGTGGCAGGCTTTGACGCGGGTGCGGATGATTACATCACAAAGCCAATTAAACCTAAATTATTAGTCAGTAAAGTAAAAGCATTATTGCGCCGATTAAAAGAACAGGAACAGAACAGCGAAACACTTAACGTAGGCGGAATCGAAATAAATCGCGAAGAATACAAAATCGTTAAAGATAATATTGAAATCGCATTGCCCAGAAAAGAATTTGAATTATTCTATCTGCTTGCTTCAAAACCGGGGAAAGTATTCAAACGTGATGAGATCCTGGACAAAGTTTGGGGTAATGAAGTAGTTGTTGGTGGAAGAACGATTGATGTTCACATCAGAAAATTACGAGAAAAAATTGGAGAAGAATTGTTTAAAACAATAAAAGGAGTTGGCTATAAGTTTGAAGTATAAATGACAATAAATTTTAAAAAAACATATCGTTTTGCCGTAAAGTCAGCGCTTTATATTACTCTTTTTTCTACCGGATTAGTTGGTTTTCTGACCTATTTATTTTTCACCTTTTCGTATCGTTTTTGTTTGATTTTTGCAATTGCGATTGCTACTTTTTCATTTGTTGTAATACAATATCGAGTGGAGCGCTTTATCTATAAAAAGGTAAAAAAAATATACGATGATGTCTCTTTGTTAGAATCAAGCAGTTTCAGGAATCAGCCAATTACAACTGATATGGCAACACTAACACGTGAAGTAAAAAAGTTTGCCACCGATAAAAAGCTAGAAATCGAGACTTTAAAAGTTCGTGAAGAATATAGAAGAGAGTTTCTTGGGAATGTTTCCCACGAGCTCAAAACACCACTTTTTATGGTTCAGGGGTATTTGTCAACCCTGCTAGACGGAGCCATGAGCGATAAAACAATCCGAAAAAAATATTTAGAGCGTGCTGAAAAAGGAGTGGAAAGACTGATTTATATCGTACAAGATTTAGACATGATTTCTAAACTCGAAATTGGGGATTTGAACTTGGAAATTGCCGAATTTGACATTGTTAAATTAGTTCAAAATGTCTTTGATTTGCTCGAAATGAAAGCTTCCAAGAAAGATATTCTGTTGATGTTTGATATGAAATATAATAAGCCCGTTATGGTTGTTGGAGATCAGGAGAAAATCCAACAAGTAGTCATGAATCTTATTGTAAATTCAATCAAATACGGAAAATTAAAGGGGTCAACAGAAGTAAGCATCGAGGATTTGACTGATGAAAAAGTCATCGTTCGAATAACCGATAATGGCGAAGGAATTGATAAAAAAAATATCTCGAGAATTTTCGAACGTTTTTATAGAGTAGACAAAAGTGGCGCAAGAACCGAAGGTGGTTCCGGTTTGGGATTATCCATTGTAAAGCATATTATCGAAGCGCACAATGAGAAAATTTATGTAAACAGTAAATTTGGAATTGGATCTGAATTTTCTTTTACACTTGAAAAATCAAATAAACGCGGTAAATAATAGTAGAGTCAAATGTCATTTTAAAGTTAGGTAATTTTTAATATAACATGAAGGTTTTTGTTTGGTACAAAAAAGGTATATTTGTAACTGGTTAATAAACAATAGATTAATATTTATTCGTAACAATTTATTAACATTAGTTTTTAATTAAATTAACAATTGCGTAATGTTTAATTAACATTACGCAATCACCTTTGGGGTACTAAACAAACAACATTTAATCGTGAAAAAAATAGTATTAATTATTGCAAATATATTTGTAGTAAATCTAGCAGCTGCACAAGTTACTCCTGTTGTGGAAAGTTCTAAAAAAACGGAAATTCCTCAACAAACGGTTCCTTTAAATAAAGAAGAGTTTACTAAATCCATAGTTCATGTTTTGGACTCCATCAATAAAGTAAAGGATGCCCAAGAAAAAAGCAAGGAGAAAAAAGAACAATGGTATGATAAAATTTCAATACGTGGTTATGTACAGGTAAGGTACAACGGATTGTTTTCTACCAATGACAAAGTTTCCTGTGATCAATGTGATAGATCTTGGGGAACAACATCAACAGCCATTGATGCAAAATCGAATAACGGTCTTTTTATAAGAAGAGCTCGTATCGTATTTTCAGGGCAAATTCATCCTAATGTATATTTTTATATTCAACCGGACTTTGCAAGTTCGCCTTCCTCTAGTGTGAATAATAATAATTTTGTCCAACTAAGAGATGCGTATTTTGATTTATCATTTGACGCCAAGAGAGAGTACAGAGTCAGAATAGGACAAAGTAAAGTGCCTTTTGGATTTGAAAATTTGCAGTCAAGCCAAAACCGATTGACTTTAGATCGTAATGATGCTTTGAATAGTGCAGTGGCAAACGAAAGAGATCTAGGGGTGTTTTTTTATTGGGCTCCAAGTAAAATCAGAGATCGTTTTGCGATGCTGGTAAAAGATGGATATAAAGGTTCCGGAGATTATGGAGTATTCGCGTTTGGTGCCTATAACGGACAAACAGCTAACAGGTCGGAAGGAAATAGAAACTTGCATGTAGTGACAAGGGTAAGTTATCCTTTTGAAATTGGGAGTCAAATTATAGAGCCGGGCATACAAGCTTATACTGGGAAATGGGCTTTTTCTAATAATGAGCTTTCTACAGGAGTGACTACACCAAACAGGCAAAACACAATAGATCAAAGGGTTGCGGCTTCTTTTATTCTTTACCCAAAACCATTCGGGTTACAGGCAGAATATAATATTGGGAAAGGACCACGTTATGATAAAGTGACTAATACTGTAGAAGCTTCTGATTTAGAAGGCGGTTATGTAACCTTAAATTACAAATGGAATTTGCCTAAACAGCAATATATTTATCCTTTTGCCAAATTCCAATATTATGATGGCGGAAAGAAATTTGAGAAAGACGCCAGAAGTTATGTTGTAAGAGATTATGAACTTGGAATTGAATGGCAGCCTATTAAAGCATTTGAATTGGTAGCAGAATGGGTGATTGCTGATAGAACGTTTGAAGACAGTGCGCTTCCAAATAACAGACAAAAAGGTAATTTATTGCGATTACAGGCTCAGTTCAACTTTTAACAAATTGTTGTCATTTGTTTTGGATGGATTAAATAATTATTAAAATAAGCTAAATAATAAAGATAGTATAATACTGGCTTAACATATTGTTAATGTAGCGCATATACTTTTGTACAAATTTATAAATAACCATAAGATGACTATCAAAACGAAATTATTCTTAATGTTACCTTTAATAGGAATGTTAAGTTGCGGTAAAGCAAAAAATGAAGATAAAGGGACTGAAGATAAAGCAACGGCTGCGACATCAGTTACAATCAAAGGAAGTGATACCGTTTTGCCATTGGCACAGAAAGAGGCTGAGGAAATGATGAAAACAAATCCTGAAGTTAGTGTTACCATAGTAGGAGGAGGAACTGGAGTTGGTGTTACCGCTCTTTTAGACGGAACAACGGATATCGCAATGGCTTCCAGAGATTTAAAGACAGAAGAAAAATTAAAATTTTCTGAAGCCAAAAAAGAAATCGAAAAAGTGACTGTTGCCTTTGATGCTTTAGCGATTATTGTTAATCCGGCTAATAAAGTAGGTCAGTTAACACGTGAGCAATTGGAAAAAATCTATACAGGAGAAACTAAAAACTGGAAAGAAGTAGGTGGTGAAGACGCAAAAATTGTAGCGTATTCAAGAGAATCTTCTTCAGGGACGTATGAATTCTTTAAAGAAGAAGTAATGGATAAAAAAAATTACGCTTCTGATATCTTGAGTATGCCTGCAACAGGAGCGATTGTTCAAGCAGTAAGCCAAACAAAAGGAGCTATCGGGTATGTTGGATTAGCGTATGAGACTAAAGAAGTAAAACAACTTTCTGTTTCTTATGACCAAGGGAAGACCTTTGTTGCTCCAAGTGTAGCTTCTGCAAAAGACAAAAGCTACCCAATTTCAAGACCATTATTCTATATTTTTGATAAAGTAAATGCCGCAAAAGTAAAAGCGGTAGTGGATTTTGCTTTGTCACCAGAGGGACAAAAAATTGTTTCTGAAGTAGGTTATGTACCGCTAAATTAATAAGGTTTGTTTTTAAGTTATAAAAGGCTGTCCGTTTTGGGCAGCCTTTTTTGTTGCTTCATTTTCAGGATTTTTTTTATGGAAAGCGGAAACGATTTGCGTACTTTTATGCTTAACTTTAAATTAACACAAGGTTAATATGTAAAACACATTCGGAATATAAGGCTCATGTATTTTTGCCGTTAAAATAAACTATAGATTTGAAAACAAATTTTAAAAAAATAAAAGAGAAAATAATAGTGACTATATTAATGCTAAGTAGTGCTGCTACTAGTATTACTGTTGTTTTGATTGTTTTTTTTCTATTTATTGAAGGCGCGGGAGTTTTTACCAAAAAACCTATTGAAGAAGGTTTTTTGTTGGCAGTACATTCGACTAATCCAATACAAAAATTAGAGCCTTCGCAGGTAAAAGATATTTTCGATCAAAAAATCACTAATTGGAAACAGTTAGGCGGAAAAAACGAACCCATCGTTTTGTTTAGAACCGAAGATATTACGGAATTTTATTCTGAAGCCGAATTGGGCGAAAACTTCGAACATTTTCCTGCGAAAATAGATGAGTATGTTTCAAAAACGCCTGGCGTAATTGCCTTTTTTTCGGATAAATACAAAGCGAAAAATTTTCATGGAAAAGAATTAGAAATCAACAAAATTAAAATTTTTGAATTTCTTTCCGGAGAAGAATGGTTTCCAACCGCGCAACCCATTGCACAAATGGGAGTTAAGGCATTGATTTATGGTACGCTATGGGTCAGTTTTGGAGCAATACTATTGGCATTGCCCATTGGTTTGGCCGCAGCCATTTATTTGAGTGAAATAGCCCGAAAAAGAACCCGTAATATTTTAAAACCGCTTATCGAATTATTAGCAGGGATTCCATCAGTGGTCTATGGCTTTTTTGGATTAGTGGTCATTGTCCCTTTAATTCAGAGTGTTTTCGGATTACCCGTTGGAGAAACAGGATTGGCGGGAAGTATTGTTTTGGCTATTATGGCATTACCAACGATTATCACCATTTCGGAAGATGCAATGCGTACCACTCCGCGCGCTATGAAAGAAGCCAGTTTGGCTTTAGGTGCGAGCCATTGGCAAACTATTTATAAAGTAACAATACCTTATTCGGCATCTGGAATAACAGCTGGAGCCATTTTAGGAATTGGACGTGCTATTGGTGAAACCATGGCAGTTTTAATGGTAACAGGTAATGCGGCCATAATTCCGCATACACTTTTAGCTCCGTTAAGAACCATTCCGGCTACCATTGCGGCCGAATTGGGTGAAGCTGCAAATGGAGGATTGCATTATCAATCGCTGTTTGCCTTGGGATGTATTTTATTCCTGATTACATTCTGCATAAATATGTTGGTGGAGTTGGTTACCAATAGAGGATCCCATAAAAAACATTAAAAGATGACTAAAGAAATTCGTTTAGCAAAACAAAAAAGAAGAAACCAAAAAATTGCTTTTGGACTATTTCAATTCACCAGCTATGCCGTTGTGGGTCTTTTATTTGTAATATTGGCTTTCATAGTAATAAAAGGAATTGGCGTTATAAGTTGGGAGTTTATTACAGAAATGCCTAAAGAAGGGATGACTCAGGGAGGGATTTTCCCGGCGATAGTAGGAACACTTTGTTTGGTTTTTGGAAGTATGATTTTTGCCTTTCCTGTAGGTGTTTTGGCCGCTATATATATGAATGAATATGTGAAAGATGGCTGGATAAAAAAGATTATCAAACAAATGACCAATAACCTGGCCGGAGTTCCATCGATAGTTTTTGGACTTTTCGGGATGGCGTTGTTTGTTAATAAACTGGAATTTGGAGATTCCCTTTTAGCGGGGTCTTTGACCTTAGGATTATTGGTTTTACCGGTGGTAATCAGGACTACCGAAGAATCATTAAAGTCGGTGGATGATACTTTTAGACAAGCCAGTTTAGGTTTGGGGGCCAGTAAATGGCAAACGACCAGTGAAGTGGTTTTTCCTATTGCGTTTCCAAATATTATTACCGGGTTAATTCTTTCCATAGGTAGGGTTTCCGGGGAAACGGCACCAATTTTATTTACCGTTGCGGCTTATTTTTTGCCAAAATTACCCACTTCAATTTTCGACCAGGCCATGGCGTTGCCGTATCATTTATACGTTATTTCAACCAGTGGAACAAATATAGAAGCATCTCGGGCAATGGCTTATGGGACGGCACTTATTTTAATTATAATCGTATTAATTTCTAATTTATTAGCGAATGCGCTTCGTAAATATTTTGGAAAAAAAGTAAAAATGAATTAGTATGCACAAAATAGAATCAAAAAACATCAATTTTTATTACGGAGAAACTCAAGCTTTGCATGACGTTTCGCTATCCATGAAAGAAAATACAGTTACTGCATTAATCGGACCTTCTGGTTGTGGGAAATCGACGTATTTGCGTTTACTGAATCGAATGAATGATTTGATTGATAATACGAATCTAACGGGTACGATTTTGATAGATGGGCAAGATATTTATGCAAAAAACACCAATGTAGATGATTTGCGTAAAAATGTCGGGATGGTATTTCAAAAACCAAATCCGTTTCCCAAATCCATTTTTGAAAATGTGGCGTATGGTTTAAAAGTAAACGGAATTACCGATAAAAAAATAATTGAAGAGCGCGTGATTACCTCTATTGAACAAGTGGCGCTTTGGGGAGAAGTGAAAGACAAACTGAAGAAGTCGGCTTTTGAGCTTTCAGGAGGACAACAACAACGTTTATGCATTGCACGTGCATTAGCGATTCAGCCTTCTATATTGTTAATGGATGAGCCTACTTCGGCTTTGGATCCAATTTCGACCTCCAAAATTGAAGAACTTATTTACGAATTAAAAAATAAGTATACAATCGTTATCGTGACACATAATATGCAGCAAGCAGGACGTGTGAGTGATACTACCGCTTTTTTCTATATGGGCGAATTGATTGAATATGATAAAACAAAAACTATATTTACAAAACCGTCACAAAAACAAACGGAAGATTATATAACAGGAAGATTTGGATAAGATTGTTTTTGATTTGTATTCAGAATCGTTTAATTTTAAATCTTTTAAATCTTTAAAAAATGGGGTCACACATAGAAACAGAACTGGAAAAGCTTAAGGGCATAATAATAAAAATAGGAAATTTAGCCGAAAGTCAGGTGACTGAGGCTGTCAAAGCATTACTTTCAGAACCTGTCACGGAAGGTAAAGAAGTAAAAAAAACAGAAAACAAGATTGATAGACTGGATGTTAAGATTGATGAGGTTTGTCAAAGTATTTTTGCCTTGCATCAGCCAGTCGCTTCTGATTTACGTTTTATTATGTCAGCCATGCAGATTAGCAATGAAATAGAAAGAATAGGTGATTTGGCCATAAGCATCATAAAGAAATCTAAAAATATTAAAGATAAACATGACTTAATTGTTAAGTTTAGTATTGTTGATATTGCCAGACAAGTGGAGACTATTACAATAAAAACAAATGAATGTTTTTTAACTCGTAATGAAAGTACGATAGGTGAGATTTTCATATTGAATAATACCATAAAAAATGAAAGTGATGAAGCCATTCACAATATTATAAATGAAATGAAGATCAATTCTAAAACGGTAGTTTCAGGAACTAATCTTGTGATTGTTTTAAAACATTTGGAACGTATTTCGGAGCATTGTACAAATATTGCAGAGTATGTTTATTTTATGATTAATGCCAAAATTATCAAACACGAAAAGTTTGATGACAAAAAATTTGACTCCGATAATCTGGATTAATTTTTCAGATTTATTATAAAAACACACTAATTATATACTTTGAAAGTATGGTAATTAGTGTGCTTTTTGATTATGGAAGGAACCTAAATTAGGGCTTGTGTATTTGAAGTGTTTTATAAATTACAGTTGTAATAACGATTAATTCTTTTCAAAAACTTGGAATAATATTTTCCAGTCTAATGTAGTGTCTAATCGAGGCAATCCTTTATATTCCTCAATTTCTTGAATGTTTTCCATTCTAAAATCATCTTGTGTTGCATAAGGAACCAGACCTTCTTTCTTTAGTTTTTTTGCTAAATATTCTTGTTCATATTGACCGGGTGTTGGAATGAAAAAAGCTTTTTTTCTCAGTTGGGCTAGATCCATGATTGTAGTGTAACCCGAACGGCAAAGAACCATTTCACTTTCGTTAAAAGCCTGTTCCAGTTCGGTTGAATTCATGAAGTTGTAATACGTGACATTTCCAATTGCTGTTGTTTTTTGTTCCTTTTCGATATTTCCTTCAATGAAAATTACATTACCATTGTATTTAACAATCTCTTTTTTCAAATGTTTTTCTAACATGCCGCGTTGAGGTTCGGGGCCAGAGAGAATTACCATTAAATCATGTTTTTTTGGCAACAATTTCTTTTGTAGTCTGCTCAAAGGACCAATATATTTTGTTTTAAGATTTGGATTGTCAACATGACCTAGTTTGCCGGTTAGATTTAAAGTTCCAGCAAGATCGGGAACCCAACATTCCGTGTATTTTTTTATAATATATTGATGTACTTTACTGGTTATCCAAGTTGTATTTCCTGTCATCACATTCAATTGATGGGTGATAAATACGGAGGGTACATTCTTACTGAAAACCCCCAATCTGTTATCCGAAATAATTCCGTCTATTGCATATTTTTCAATCCAATTTTGAATTATTTTTTTTTCTTCCAGAATAGCTTTTACCATTTTGGGGCCATTTTTTATTAATTTCCACTTAAAATTGGCGCCATTTTTAGCATATTCAATTTGATAGGATGGCAGTTCCAATGTTTGGAGGTTTGGAAACTCTTTTCGCAGTAATTCAAGAGCAATACCATCAGAGGCAATTATTGGGATGTAGTTGTTATCTTGTAAAGCTCTAATGATTGGAATACAACGGGTGGCATGTCCTAAACCCCAGTTTAAAGGTGCAATCAAAATAGTTTTAGGGGCGATTTTTATATCCATTTCTAATTGTGTCAAATGTTTTTTATAGGTGAAAGATACATAAGTTAGGCCCTTTTTTGTATTTGCAAAATATTACTAAACTATTAAGTTATCCAGTTATTAAATACTGTTTCAGACTATATTTTTCTTTCTGATGGACTAAAATAAAGAAAGGCTATCTTTTTTAGGGACAGCCTTTTCAAGATACTTTCTATAAAAAATTATTCTTGGATATAGGTTTTATTTCCGTTTGAGTTAATATAATATTTTCCTCCTCGAGGACCGGTATATACTTTTTTGCCATTGTATTCTCCAGTTATTTTATCGGCTACTTTAGGCGCTTTTTCATTGGTTTCTTTAATTTTTTTTACTGATTTTGTATTTGTAGCTTTTTCTTTTACGGTTGCTTTAGCTGTCGCCACTTTATCTTTTGCTGTTTTTTTAGACGCGGTTGCTTTTTCTTTAGTTTCTGCTGCTTTATCTTTTACAGTTTCAGCTTTTTCTTTAACTGTTTTTTTTGCTACTTTATCTTTTGCAGTTTCCACTTTTTCTTTAGCTGTAGTTGCTTTTTCTTTTGCAGTTTCGGATTTCTCTTTAGCGGTTTTTTTAGCGGCAGCTGCTTTTTCTTTAGTTGTAGTTGCTTTGTCTTTAGCCATTTCAGCTTTGTCTTTAGCTATTTTTTTAGTTGCTTTATCTTTTGCAGTTTTCACTTTTTCTTTTGCAATTTCGGCTTTCTTTTTAGCGGTTTTTTTTGCTGTCTCTGCTTTTTCTTTGGCTATCGCCGCCTTATCTTTTGCTGCTTCAGCTTTTTCCTTTTTGGCTTTAGCCAATTTTTCAGTTTTAGCTTTTGCCGCTTTCTTTTCGGCTGCAGTTTCTTGTGCATGCAAGTTTGCCGAAAGGATAATCATGAAACATAACAACAGTAATTTTTTCATAATAGTTTGATTTTAAGTTTTATATAATAAAAATAATAAAAAATAATCATATTTGGAAAGTCATCCGATGAAATTGTTTCAAATTTAAATATTAAAAATAGGCTCTCAATTGAACATTTCCGGTATGAATGGCTTGGCTTGTTTCACTTTTCCGTCCTTGATAATTGAAATTAATGTCTAAAAATTGTGTGATGTTTTTTTGCAAAAGCAATCTCCAAGTCAAGTTCTGACCGGTTTGTAAACCTTCGAGCATTTGAAATCCAACCGAAGAAAATTCATTTCCTTCAAATTTATTTTGATAAAAAGAAACTTCTCCATTCAGCGTTATTTTTTTATCACTGGCATAGGAAAAGGCAGTTCCAAAACGGTTTTGTAGTAATGTTTCGAAGACTCCAATCTGGTTTTCTTTGCTTTGTAATTCATAAAAAATATCCCAACTGGTATTTTTAGAGAATAAATAACTGATTTTTGGTGCCAATTGGTACCCGTTTATAGCATAATTTTTTTCTGGGAAATTCTCTGATTGAATAGTTGTTTGGATTGTTTTGGCAAAGAAACCGAACAGCCAACTTTTTTGGTACAAATGTCCATACTGCAATTGATGCGAACTGTTTGTAGCTTCTTGCGAACCGATTGACAACAAGTTTTTCGTTTTATTTTGAAGATAAGAATAGGTAATCGAATGGTTTTGCTTTCCTCGATTGTAAAACAAGCTGTTCCTCAAACTGGAATTTAATCCCAGTACATTTTCATTGGAACCGCTAAACGGGTTTAATTCAAAATTATCTCCGTCACTTCTCGTTTTTCTGTCAATTATAAATGCGGTTTGATTATAGAAATAGGAAAGTAATTTTTTTATTCCTTTTTCATTTTGCCATTGATTTGGGTTTAATGTCACGGATTGTGAGAACTTATTTTGATGTGTTTTTATATAAATCCGATTGGGTAAAAATACTCTGATAAATTTTGCCTGATCGATAAACGGAGCAACTTCAAACTCCTGTAATTCCTGAATTCCATTGCCGTTGTAATCATTCCACGCATAAACGCCCTGACCTGCGGGAACTTCCAGATAGGTAAATTCCTGTTGTGGAATGGTTCCTGAATTCGTTTCATAAACCGTTGTGCTTTGGATCAATTGATTAAAAAAACGATCTGTGTACACTATTCTGGAATTTAATGAAGGTTCTCTTTTTCTTGCAGCATCCACAAAATCCAAGATTCTGTAATTGGCATAAAGGGATAAATCACTTTTATTGGTTTGAATTAATTTAGATTTCAGCATAAAAGTCTGGGAAGAATTTACGCGCTGAATCAAGCCATTTTGAAGGCTGTCATTAGTTCTTCTTAAATAGCCCAATTCTACAAAAACTTTAGTGCTGTCACCACGACCGGTAAAAAAACCATATTCCGTAAATTTCTGGCTTAACATCGAAAATTGATTTGTTGCTTTATCTTTTTCTTGATTATCCTCTAAACGCAAGCTGGAACCAACCCAATTTTTATCGAAATGAAAACGCATTTGAGATTGGTTTCTTAAAAATTTCGACGATGACACACTGCCATCGCTTTTTAGGAAACTGCCTTGGTTTTGAAAGGTCCATTTTTTTATTCGAAACAAACCATTTAAAATATGTCTGCTGCCAGAAAAATTTCCGGAGAAATCCAGTTTTTCAAATTGATACAACAGTAGTCCATTAGTAATAGATTTTGGTTCTGGATTTAAGTCCAATTGCAGACCTGAAACTAATAAACTTTGATTTCCAACAGCAGCGGTTCCTAAATTCCAGTCTCTGTCGAATTCTATATTGTACAGTCGTTCCACGGATCTGAAATCTTTTTGTATAAATTGATAATTGGCAAAAGCATCAACCTGCCATTTTTTTGAAAAAAGCCGTTGCTTTGCGTTGATTTTCCCTGCCAAGCCTTGATTGTTGGAGTCGTCAATGGATGAAAATAAATTTTTATCATTGTTGCTAAGGCCAATTTCAAAATCGACAGCCGTTTTTTCATTTGGTTTGTATTTTCCCAAAAAGGTGGCAACTTGAATTTTTGTTGGTGAAATGAGCTGAATTATTGGTTCATAATTTCCTTGAGGAATACCATTTATTGGTTGGATGTATTCGTAAACACGGGTAATTGTAGCCGAATTTGTCACGATATAATTCCCATTATTGGTTCCTACTAAAGTGAATCGAACATTGAATAATTCCTGTTGAGCGTCATTTGAGTATTCGAAAATTTCAACTGCATTAAATATCGTTTTACGATACAACACTTTGTTTTCGGAGTAGGAATCAGCATAGGCGGAAGGCGCAGTCATTAAATCAGGATTGTCTCCTGAATTGACTAAAATCTGGGCTTGTTCTTGTGATAAATTTTGTTGTAGCGGCTGGTTTTTCAAGTCGTTTTCCGAATATAAATACCCTCCAAAACTCCATTTTTCATTTTCATGCGTGGCACCGGCATAGGTTACAAAACGGGTGTAATTCCTGTCGGAATATTGATATTCTATGGCAATCCGCATTTCGGAAGTTATGGTAAAAAGGGGCGTAAATACAATTTCACCCGCATTGTAATCTATTGTATAATCATTGTTTTCGCCTCGTTTCAGTAAAATACCATTTACATAAACCCGCTCTGAACCCGAAACCACTAGGACATACAATTCTCCATTTTGCCCTTTTAATTTGTAAGGACCTTGATTGCCTTCTTGTCCCACAAAATTACTTTTGACATATTGTCCCCGAACTAATGCTGCTGATGCAAATACATTTGTTTTATTTTCTTCGGTTCCAAAGTTGAAAGTAGTCGCCAGTCCCTGTACTTTTTTATTGAAATTAAGGAATTGGGTTTTCTTGTTCTCGAGAAAAATATCTCCTGCCCGAATGTTCCATTGGTCACTGAATAACTCCATGAAAACATTGTCAAACTGATCTAGTTTTTGAGAATAGCCGCCATCCTGTAACGGGATATTACTGTCTTGGATGGAGGCTCTCAAGCTTACTTTTTCGGAAATTTTTCCTGTGATTTGTAAATCTAAATTAGAGTTCAAAACCGCATTTTGATTGTTTCCTATGGTAATGCCACGTGTAATACTTCCTGAAGTATTCAAACCGTCAAAAGGAACATTTTTCTTTAGGTTTTTATCTTCAATTTTATATAGATTTCCAGTCCCTGCTTCATTACTGACGACTCTGCTGGGGTCGTAAATGCGGTATTCTTTGGTTAGTATTTCAGGAAATTTAAGATAGTGTATCGTAAGCGAATCGGAGTTAAAAGAGCTATTTTCCTTTAAAATTAAAGCCCCTTTTTTAAAATCTATCTTAAATAAAGTACTGTCGATGGGTTTGCCATTGGCGTCAAGCAGTTTGAAAAAACTGGAATTAATACTTTCTTTTTCAATGTAAATAGTGTCGCGGGAAGGAAGAATTTTTTTGGTTTTGTACAGCGAATTAATTTCCTGTGCATGGAGCCCAGAAAAACAGCCTATTACAATCCAAAAAAGTAATTTTTTCAACATAAATACTATAACTCGACAGTATCAAAAGTAGTACTTATAATCCGATAATTAGAAAATGCGTCAATCAGAAAATAAGGAAATAGACAAATCGATATATTCAGGTTTAGAGTTCTTGATTTTAGGCTTTGGAACAGCAAAAAAAATGGGAATCAAAATTAAATTTCGATTCCCATTTTTAATAATGTTGGACAGTGTTTAAACTTCTTTAGTGATCACTTGCATGGTTTCACGACTGACTTGTTTCAATAAAACTACTTTGTTTTTTTCAACAGTTTGAGCTGCTTTGTCGTTGAAATGTCGGATAGTATATAAGGTTACATTTTCGTCGTAATCCACTTTAAATTTTTTAGATAAAATAGCATTCAGTGCTTTAAAATTATCGAATTTATCTTCCACGCATACAGAGAAACTAATCGCAGAATTCTGGATTAAGTTTACCTTTATCTTGAATTGGTGAAACAGAGCAAAAATCTCGCTGATGTTTTCTTCCATGATGAAAGAGAAATCTATAGAGGAAAGCGAAATCAGAAGCTGGTTTCTTTTGACAATAAAACAAGGTAAATACGGCTCTAAATCGACACCTTTAGAAACACTTGTCCCTTTTAATAATGGGTTTATAAATGATTTTACATACAAAGGAATTTCCTTTTTTTGTAAAGGTTGCAGTGTTTTTGGGTGAATAACCGTTGCGCCGTAAAAAGCTAATTCAATGGCCTCGCGATATGAAATTTGATTTAATAAATTTGCGTTTTCAAAATATCTCGGGTCGGCATTCATTACTCCAGGAACATCTTTCCAGATGGTTACGCTTTCGGCATTTAAGCAATACGCAAAAATTGCAGCAGTATAATCGGAGCCCTCACGACCTAAAGTGGTGGTGAAATTATTCTCGTCTGAACCCAAGAAACCTTGTGTGATGTTTAGTATTTTTCGTTTTACGTTTTTAGAAATGTTTTTCTGTGTCAATTCCCAATCTACTTCGGCATCTCTATAATTTGCGTCTGTTTTTATGAAATTACGCACATCCAGCCATTGTGTTTTTATTTCCATGAAATTCATGAAATGGCTTAGAATAGTTGTCGAAATTAATTCACCATAACTTACAATCTGGTCGTAAACAAAATTATAATTGGGAGATTTATTATGTGTCAAGAAATATTCTAAATCAGCAAATTGAGTATTTACAGCGGCAAAAACTTCGTTTTTGTCATCTTCAAATAAATCCATCAAAATTTGATTGTGGTATTTTTTTACTTCTTGGACTGATGAATTTAACTCAGCTGATTTGTCGAAATAGTTTTTTATGACAATTTCCAATGCATTAGTTGTTTTTCCCATTGCAGAAACTACCAACAACACATCTTCGTAACCCACTTTTTGTAAAACGTCATATACGTTTTTAATTCCTGCGGCATCTTTCACAGAAGCTCCTCCAAATTTGAATACTCTCATAATCTTTTAAACAAAAATTGTTCTTTTACTTTATTTCAATTTATTCTCTACAAAATGGTTGATTCCTGCTTCATCCATTTGTACAACATCCCAATCCCGTAGCACTTTTGCACCTGATTTTTCGTAAAATTCTATTGCCGGGGTATTCCAGTCCAGTACATTCCATTCCACTCTTCGAACCTGATCTTTTTTACCCTGTTTTATAATTTCAGAATACAAAGCATATCCAAGTCCGGTTCCACGCATTTTGTCTTTTACTACTAAATCTTCTAAATGAATTGTTTTTCCTTTCCAGGTCGAATAGCGGTAATAATACAATGCGATACCCACGATTTCGTTATCGGCTTCGGCAACAAAAACATGAAATAAAGGAACAGGGTCAAAACCATCCCGAATTAAATCGTCAACAGTTACAAGAACAGCATCTGGCTCCTTTTCAAAGTCGGCTAATTCTTGGATAAGACCTAAAACAGCTGGCATATCTTGAGGGTTTCCTCTTCTAATATTCATAAATTTTTATTTTAATGATTTAAAAATGCAATAAAACTGCATTTTTACGTATTAATTTTGTGTTTTATTCAGCAAATATACAATACTGACAAACTAAATAAATAGTATTCAAATTGTTTTCACAAAAAAAACGATATTTGTGACTTCAAAATAACTACATCGATTTCGTAATGGAAGAACGCAACAAAACACTAGGAGAATTTATCATTGAAAATCAAAATGCTTTTCAATATTCGTCAGGCGAATTATCCCGAATCATTAACTCGATCCGATTGGCTGCCAAAGTGGTCAATTATAAAGTAAACAAAGCTGGATTAGTTGATATTGTGGGTGCTGCCGGAGAACAAAACATACAAGGAGAAGATCAGCAAAAACTCGATGTTTATGCGAATGAAGTTTTTATTCAAACTTTAATCAATCGTGAAATTGTATGTGGTATTGCTTCCGAAGAGAATGATGATTTTATCACTGTAGAAGGAAGTGACAACAGTCATAATAACAAATATGTGGTTTTAATGGATCCGCTTGACGGTTCATCAAATATTGATGTAAATGTTTCTGTTGGAACTATATTTTCGGTTTATAGAAGAGTTACTCCAATAGGAACTCCAGTTACAATTGAAGATTTTTTACAGCCGGGAATCAATCAGGTTGCAGCGGGATATGTTATTTACGGAACCTCGACGATGTTGGTTTATACAACAGGACACGGAGTGAACGGATTTACGTTGAATCCGGCCATTGGAACCTTTTATTTATCGCATCCAAAAATGCAATTCCCAACCGATGGTCATATTTATTCCATTAACGAAGGGAACTATGTTCATTTTCCGCAAGGAGTAAAAGATTATATAAAATATTGTCAGTTAGAAGAAGGAGACAGACCTTATACTTCAAGATATATTGGGAGTTTAGTCTCGGATATTCATAGAAATATGATTAAAGGCGGAATTTATTTATATCCTACAAGTTCTAAAGCACCAAAAGGTAAATTACGTTTATTGTATGAATGCAATCCGTTAGCTTTTATTGCTGAGCAAGCGGGAGGAAAAGCCTCAGACGGTTTTAATAGAATCATGGAAATTGAACCGACGGAATTACATCAAAGGGTGCCGTTCTTTTGCGGAAGCTACAACATGGTGGAAAAAGCGGAAGAATTTATGCATAAAGCTAAATTAAGCAAATACTAAAAATGCAGGTTTAATAAAAAAGCTCCCAGATTTCTGGGAGCTTTTTTTATACTTTACAATTACTTGTTCATGTTTTGCATTTCGAAAAGGAAAGTGTCTATATCGACTTTTCTATCTACTAGTTTTAGTGCTTTATGTACAATGTAATCTACATTTTCAGCATTAAAGCCTAGTGCTACTCCAATTTTTCTCAATAATAATTCTTGTGTGTCGCCTAACTGATGATCCACATGTACCATTCTCGCTAAATCAAACAAACGTTCCAGTCTTTGCTCATGCAAATAAGGAGCGTTTATGGGATATTTTAATGGGTTTTCTAAAATTTCTTCATATTCTGCTTGAGAAATTTCTAATCGAACAGCCAGTTTGTCTAAAAATAATTTTTCTTCTGGAGCAAACTTATCGTCAGCCAGTGCTACGCGAACAATAGCTGAAAAATGACCTTTATTTCTTTGTTTGAATTCGCTATCAAATAAATCTGAAAATGACATAATTATTGTTTTTTTATCTTACAAAGATAAATCTATTTTTAAATTAATGATTTTAATTTTTTTATATTTTTTCTTTGAATTTGATCTCTTTTGAATTGCATTTATTTAAATAATCAAATCAATCATTTTCAAAATTAATCGTAAGTTTACAACCCCTTTATCAACCTAATAAATTACCTATGTCAGAATTTTGGATTTACTTTCAAATAGGATTAAAACACGTTTTAGATATTCATGCGTATGACCATGTTTTATTTTTAATAGCCTTAGCGATTCCTTTCTCTTTTAAGGATTGGAAGAGAATTGTGCTTCTGGTGACGCTTTTTACCATTGGACATACGATGGCTTTGTTGCTTTCTGTTTTTGGTATAATTGCAATTAAAGTGAATGTTGTCGAATTATTAATTCCAATAACGATACTGATAACGGCGTTGTTTAATCTTTTTACGGCGGGAAAATCAAGCAAGCAAGAAAGTATAAATTTGGTTTTTTTTATCACGCTTTTCTTTGGGATAATTCATGGATTGGGTTTTTCAAATTATTTCAAATCAATTCTCGGAGGCGATGCTACGGCTAAAGTATTGCCATTGTTAGAATTTGCATTAGGAATAGAAGCGGCCCAGATTGTAGTGGTTTTTGTAGTTTTGATTTTGTCGTATATTGTTCAAACCGTTTTCAGATTCTCGAAACGCGATTGGACCTTAGTAATGTCGGCATTTATAATAGGAGTAGTAATACCAATGATTGTTGAAAGTGAAATCTGGATTAGATAAAAATGAACGAAAAAAAATTAAATAAATACGATAAAGCGTATCTTAGAATTGCAAAAGAATGGGGTCTTTTATCGTATTGTAAACGCAAACAAGTTGGTGCGATTATTGTGCGAGATAGAATGATAATCTCTGACGGATATAACGGAACGCCATCTGGTTTTGAAAATTGCTGTGAAGATGACGAAGGATTGACACGTTGGGATGTTTTACATGCTGAGGCAAATGCGATTCTGAAAGTGGCACGATCTACACAATCCTGTGAAGGAGCTACTTTGTATATTACGCTTTCGCCTTGTAAAGAATGCAGCAAATTGATTCATCAATCCGGAATAAAAAGAGTGGTGTATCAGAATGGATACCGTGATGATTCAGGAATTCAGTTCCTGATAAAAGCAGGAGTTGAGGTGGAACATATTCCAGTATTAGAAGAATAAATGTTGTCTTCATATGAAATATAACGTAAAATATTTGCCCATTATTATTTTCTCAACACTCGCCTTGGGTGTTGTGCTGGGCGGAATGTTGAATTTTCCTAATGCGGCTGACTTTTCAGCCAGAAACAATTCCAGAAGCAAACTCAATAAATTGATTGATTTTATTGACAATGAATACGTCGATGATATTAATACGGATTCTATTGTAAATCTTACCGTAGATAATATTCTGGCGCAACTCGACCCGCATTCAGTATATATTCCGCCAAGCGATCAGCTGGAAGTGGTAGAAAGCATGAAAGGAAATTTTGTGGGAATAGGCGTGAACTTTTATATGTACAACGATTCAGTTGCAGTTATAAAACCAGTTGAAAATGGGCCTTCGGCAAAAGCAGGAATAAAGGCAGGAGACCGAATTTTGTATGCCGATAAAACGAAATTATTTGGACGCAAATTGCCAAGTGATAGTTTGTATTCTAAATTGAAAGGAACGGTAGGTTCTGATATAGAGCTTACTATCTACAGAAAATCGGAAGGCAAAAAACTAAAAGTAAAAATAAAACGGGATGTTATTCCTCTAAAAAGTGTCGATGCGGCGTTGCTTTTGAGTAATAAAACGGGCTATATAAAAATAAACAGATTTGCCGAAACTACTTATAGAGAGTTTATGGCGGGTTTAACTAAGCTGAAACAACAAGGTGCAAAATCACTCGTTATTGATGTTCGCGATAATGGAGGTGGTTATATGGAAGAAGCGATTGCTATTGCCGATGAATTGTTGACAGATAAGCAGCTGATTGTTTTTACCAAAAATAAAAACGGGAATATAGACAAGACATTTGCAACCAAGAAAGGCAGTTTTGAAAACGGAAACGTATTTGTTTTAATCAATGAAAACAGTGCTTCAGCCAGTGAAATTCTAGCGGGCGCCATTCAGGATAATGATAGAGGAACTATTGTGGGGCGTCGCTCTTTTGGGAAAGGATTGGTGCAGAGAGAAATGGATTTTGCGGATGGTTCAGCGGTTCGATTGACTATTGCCAGGTATTACACACCAACGGGTCGCTCCATTCAAAAACCATATTCAAAAGGAAATGAAGCGTATTTTAAAGAATCGGAAGCTCGTTTTGGAAATGGAGAGTTGTATGAAAAAGACAGTATAAAAGTTTCTGATACTTTGAAATTCAAAACTAAAAAAGGTAAAATTGTTTACGGCGGAGGCGGAATTGTTCCTGATGTTTTTGTGCCGCTTGAAGTGGAGCATGGAAATGAAAGTACGGCTTATTTATTGCAATCCGGAATCGTTGGTAATTTTGTTTTCGAACAATTAGATAAAAACAGAAGCGCTTTTAAAGGACTTACTTTCGAACAATTCAAAATTAAAATGGATCAAACGGATTTGTATTTTAATTTGTTTCAAAAATTTATTTTCGGAAACGGATTGGATTTGAAGTTTGGAAAAAGCAAGCCATTAGTAAAAAGATACTTAACTGCAGAATTCACCCGACAATTGTATGGGGAAAGCTATTATTATGGAATCATTTTGAAAGAAGATGCGATGATTAAGGCAATTTCTAAGAAGTAATTGTAAAGGAAAATACTTGTTTTAAAAACTATTAATTTTCATTATCCCAATCTTTTCTATACCGAATGAGTTCTTCATCTATCATGTTTTTAGACGTGTTTAATAAATAGGTTGCATCTTCAGAGTAAATAGGTGGAAAAAAAGTGATTTTAATTTCAGTAGTCCATTTTCCAAAACATTTTAAAAAATGCGGAATGAAAGTGTCGTCTCCGACAAAAGCATCTGTTTTTTCTTTATAATCAATAGCAATAGGAATAACGGCAGATTTAATCTTAGTGGCCATCACAAAAGAACCGTAATTAAAATCCAGAGTCGTTGGCAAAACATCTGTTGTGCCCTCCGGGAAATTAATGATAGAATATCCTTTGGCTAGAACTTCTCGAATATTTTCGGCAGTTTCTTGTCTGCTTTTTTGGCACTTTCTATCTACAAATACAACACCGGATATTTTACAGATATAGCCAATAAGCGGCCATGATGCCACCTCTTTCTTTCCTACAGGAAAAGCATGGATTAGATTTACAATAACGATTGGGTCAAAATAAGAACGATGGTTGGCCACAATCAGTCCTTGTATGGTAGGTTTTTCTCCGTAAATTATGGTACGAATGCCTAAAATGATATTAAGTCCTCCTATTAAAAAATCACGTAATAAAAGTGCTCTTTTGGAATTATTTTCTTCGCTACAAAAGAAACTCATGAAATAGAAAATAATCGAGAAAAAGGAAACGAATAGTATAAAAACGATGAGCCTAATCAGGCCCAATAATAGTGATAACATAAAACAGTGTATTGAAAAATGCAAACCTACCACTATTTTTCCAGTGATTTTTCAGAATGAAATTCTATTTATCTAATACTGTCATGTGCATGAGTCTGCACGCCGTCATTCCATGCCGTAAGAATATCTGTTGCAACTGCGGCACCGCTTCCGGCAGCAATAGCCAGTTGACTTCTCCAGCCTGCTAAAGTTCCTATAACATAAATTCCTTCGGCAACTTTATGGTCGCTGTTTTTTAACTGGATTCGTTGTTTTTCAGGAAGGGACTTTTGATGGGGTTCTACATAATGCATCAATCCATCTATTGCAAAAGTATTTGCGGATCCAATGCCTATGACGATTATTTTTGTTTGGTAGGAATTCTTGTTTGTAAGGACTGTAAATTTCGGAAATTGTCCTTCAATTTTTAGTACTTTTTCCTCTGGAATTTGAGTAATATGAGGATAAGCTTTCGAAAGATGTTCCGTGCTTTCCTCCAATAGTTCGGAGCCTAATTTTCCCGGAGGAATTCCGTATGCATTATTAAACAGCGCTTCTTGAAGAGATGATGTTTTTTGATGGGTGAAAATGCCGATTTTTTTGTCAGTAGCAAAGGGTTTGTTTTTTGCAGAACCCAAAACGAGTGCGCATGACATTCCAGAAACCCCACCGCCAACTACAAGAATATCAAACATTGTTATGGTTACTCATTTGATTTTTCTTCAATCTTTTTAGCCATTTTAAAAATCAAAAGAATTAAAACGGCACAAAAAGAAGCAGCAATTCCAATAAAAGCAACTACGCTATCTCCTTGAAATGGATTTCTAAAATCCAACAAAGTAACATTAAATATGATTAGCGCTATTGCTAAAAACACCAATATGTTAGTAAAAATTTTCATAATACGTTTTTGTTTTTGATATAAAAGAAACAGATTTTTTATTTTAGAAACACATGTCAGTTCAAAAATCAGATTATCTTTTTAAATTATCTTAGGGGGTAAATTTATGAAAATTTATTTTAGACAAACAAACCTTTAACATTCGCAGCGAATAATTTAACAGCAATGGCAAGAAGTACTACGCCAAAAGTCTTTCTAATGACGCCAAGCCCATTTTCTCCTAGTATTTTTTCGATTTTAGAGGATGATTTCAAAACGATATATACCAAAATAATATTCAATAGTATTGCGATAACAATATTTATAGTAGAAAACTGCGAGCGTAAAGAGAGTAAAGTAGTCATTGTTCCGGCTCCGGCTATCAAGGGAAACGCCAAAGGTACAATAGATGCAGAACTCGCTTCTTCATCTCGATAAATGCGAATGCCTAAAATCATCTCTAATGCCAGAAAGAATAATACGAATGAACCAGCAACGGCAAAAGAATTGACATCAATCCCTATTAAATTCAATAATTCTTCTCCCACGAAAAGGAAAACAATCATAATTATACCGGCTACCATTGAAGCTTTTTCGGATTCTATGTGCCCATGTTTTGATCTTAAATCAACAATAATAGGAATGGTTCCCACGATATCAATTACAGCAAAAAGTACCATTCCAACCGTAATTATTTCTCTAAAATCGATTTCAAACATATTTTTTTTGTTTGCAAAGTTAAACTTTTCGGTAGATTTTTGATTAAAATTAAATTTTATTACAACAATTCTGATTCATTTTTTATAGACTGATTTTCAATTGATTTGTTGTTTGTTATGATTGTATGTTTCTTACTGTTAGTTTGTTAGTTGGTTTTAAAAGTCAATTATTCCATTGGTTTTTAAAAAAGTTAAAGTTAGTTTTTATCTAAAAAATTACAATTTACTTTAACTACCTTTGCGCTTTATAATCTCAGTACCCCAAAATAATGTTTCAATTAGGAAAAACGATCGTCTCAGAAGACATACTCGAAAAAGATTTTGTTTGCAATTTGTCAGCCTGTAAAGGAGCATGTTGTGTTGATGGCGACGCGGGAGCTCCATTGAGCGTTGAGGAAACTAAGATATTAGAGGAAATTTATCCTAAAGTAAAACCATTTTTACGCAAACAAGGAATTGCCGCTATCGAAGCGCAAGGAACTTGGACAAAAGGAACTGATGGTGATCTTGAAACACCACTGATTGACAATAAAGATTGTGCTTATGTAATTTTTGATGGTAAAACGGCTTTGTGCGGGATCGAGCAAGCGTATAATCAAGGGATAATTGACTGGAAAAAACCTGTTTCTTGTCATTTGTATCCTATTCGTGTTAAAGATTTCACCGAGTTTGCTGCCGTTAATTATGATAAATGGGACATTTGTGATCCGGCCTGTTCTTTAGGTCAGGAACTAGAAGTGCCAGTGTATAAATTTGTCAAAGAAGCTTTAGTTAGAAAGTTTGGAGAGGATTGGTATGCGGAGCTAGAAATAGTCGCGCAAGAACTCAAAAAATAAATCTAAAATAAATTCAAATTTCCTTGTTTACTGTTTTTAAAATCCTATATTTTACGGTACTTCATCTCTTTTTTTAAATTTTAAAATGCTGATTTATAGATATCTAAAATCTATATTAAAAATGTATCGATTTTTTCCGTTTGTTAAAAACTAGGGCCGATTGTGAATAAGTTTGACTTTTAATTTCGGCAATATTTCACAATCTTTGTAATCCACAGAAAGCATAAAATTTCGTTAAAATCTCAAAAAATAAACAATTATAATGGCGCAAGTTGAACCAATTTTACAAGAAAATAAAAATCGTTTCGTAATTTTCCCTATCAAACACCATGATATTTGGGAATTTTATAAAAGTATGGAAGCCAGTTTCTGGACTGCTGAAGAAATCGATTTGTCACAAGATTTAAACGACTGGAATAATAAACTTTCTGATGAGGAACGGTATTTTGTAAAACACATTCTTGCTTTTTTTGCTGCTTCTGACGGAATCGTAAATGAAAATCTTGCTGAAAATTTTGTGAACGAAGTGCAGTATGCTGAAGCAAAATTCTTTTACGGTTTTCAAATCATGATGGAAAACATTCACAGCGAAACATATTCGTTGTTGATTGATACCTATGTGAAAGATGAAGTGGAGAAAGATGAATTGTTCAACGCTTTAGAAGTTTTTCCTGCGATTAAGAAAAAAGCGGACTGGGCTTTGAAATGGATCGAATCCGATTCGTTTGCGGAACGTTTGATTGCTTTTGCAGCTGTGGAAGGAATCTTCTTTTCGGGAGCGTTTTGTTCTATTTATTGGTTGAAAAAACGCGGATTGATGCCGGGATTGACATTTTCTAACGAATTGATTTCTCGCGACGAAGGGGTGCACTGTGATTTTGCGGTGCATTTACACAACCACCACTTGGTGAATAAAGTTCCAAAAGAAAGAATCAGAGGTATTATTGTTGATGCTTTAAATATAGAGAGAGAATTTATCACGGAGTCACTTCCTGTGAGTTTGATAGGGATGAATGCGGTATTAATGACACAGTATTTAGAATTTGTTGCCGACAGATTATTAGTAGAATTGGGTTGCGACAGAGAATACAATACCTCAAATCCGTTTGATTTCATGGATATGATTTCGCTTCAGGGGAAAACAAACTTCTTTGAAAAGAAAGTTGCCGAATATCAAAAAGCAGGTGTTATGAACACGGATGAAGATGCTCAAAAAATATCTTTTGACGCAGATTTTTAGAAAGTAGTTATCGCATCAGCGGGTGTTTTAGCCCCGATGGAAGGGAATATCCTTTTTGTTTTTTTTCTTTAAAAAAACAAAAAGATTGGAATGACAGCGGGATTAGCTTCCCAAAAAAATGAAACAAATACTCAAAAACGGGAAAGGGATTTTCTGTTTTTTAAAACAATTAAGCGTATGTATGTAGTTAAAAGAGATGGGCACAAAGAGCCGGTAATGTTCGACAAAATCACAGATAGAATTAAAAAACTATGTTATGGTTTGAATGATTTGGTTGATGCTGTGAAAGTGGCCATGCGCGTAATTGAAGGACTTTATGATGGTGTATCCACATCGGAATTGGATAATCTTGCTGCCGAAACTGCCGCGTCAATGACTATTGCGCATCCGGATTATGCCCAGCTAGCCGCCCGTATTGCAATCTCAAATTTACATTCGAATACAAAAAAATCATTCTCGGAAACGATGAGTGATATGTTCAATTATGTAAACCCAAGAAACGGTCAATATGCTCCGTTACTTTCTGAGGAAGTACATAAAGTAATTATGGATAATGCGGAGTTTTTAGACTCGCATATTATATACAATAGAGATTTCAACTACGATTATTTTGGTTTTAAAACCTTGGAAAGATCGTATTTGCTAAAAATAAACGGTAAAATCGTGGAGCGTCCGCAACACATGTTGATGCGTGTGTCTGTTGGAATTCACTTAGACGATTTGAAATCGGTAATAGAAACTTACGACTTAATGTCGAAAAAATTCTTTACGCATGCAACTCCAACATTGTTCAACGCCGGAACGCCAAAACCTCAAATGTCTTCTTGTTTCCTTTTGGCCATGCAAGACGACAGCATTGACGGGATTTATGATACGTTGAAACAAACGGCTAAAATCTCGCAATCAGCAGGTGGAATTGGACTTTCTATTCACAATGTAAGAGCGACGGGTTCTTATATTCGTGGTACAAACGGAACGTCAAACGGGATTGTTCCAATGTTGAGAGTATTTAATGATACTGCACGTTATGTAGATCAAGGTGGAGGAAAACGTAAAGGAAGCTTTGCTATTTATATCGAAACTTGGCATGCGGATATCTTTGATTTTCTGGATTTGAAAAAGAATACCGGAAAAGAAGAAATGCGTGCAAGAGATTTATTTTTTGCCATGTGGACTTCGGATTTGTTTATGAAAAGAGTACAGGAAGACAGTTATTGGACGTTGATGTGTCCTAACGAATGTCCAGGATTGTATGATGTGTATGGCGAAGAATTTGAAGCGATGTACATTGATTACGAGAAACGCGGAAAAGGTAGAAAAACCATCAAAGCACATGAATTGTGGGAGAAAATTCTGGAATCGCAAATCGAGACCGGAACGCCTTACATGTTGTATAAAGACGCAGCCAACAGAAAATCAAACCAGAAAAATCTAGGTACCATTCGTTCTTCGAATTTGTGTACGGAGATTATGGAATTTACTTCTAAAGATGAAATTGCGGTTTGTAACCTGGCTTCTCTTTCGTTACCAATGTTTGTGGAAAACAAGAAATTCAATCATGACTTGTTATACACCGTTACCAAACGGGTGACGAGAAACTTGAATAAAGTTATTGACAGAAATTATTATCCTGTAAAAGAAGGAGAAAATTCTAATAAACGCCACAGACCAATTGGTCTTGGAGTACAAGGATTGGCTGATGCTTTCATTATGTTGCGTTTGCCTTTTACGAGCGACGAAGCTAAAAAACTAAACCAAGAAATTTTTGAGACTTTATATTTTGCAGCCGTAACCGCATCGATGGAAATGGCCAAAGAAGAAGGTCCTTATTCTAGTTTTGAAGGTTCACCAATATCTCAAGGAGAATTCCAGTACAATTTGTGGGGAATGAAAGATGAGGAATTATCGGGTCGTTGGGACTGGGCTTCCTTGCGAAAAGAAGTAATGGAACACGGGGTTAGAAACTCATTGTTAGTTGCACCAATGCCAACTGCTTCGACTTCTCAAATTTTGGGTAACAACGAAGCATTCGAACCCTATACTTCTAATATTTACACGAGAAGAGTACTTTCGGGAGAATTTATTGTGGTGAACAAACACTTGTTGCACGATTTAGTGGAACGTGGTTTGTGGAACGAAACATTGAAACAAGAATTAATGCGAAATAACGGTTCGGTTCAAGACCTGAATATTCCGCAAGACTTGAAAGAATTGTACAAAACAGTTTGGGAAATGTCCATGAAAGACATTATCGATATGTCTCGTCAGCGTGGTTATTTTGTCGATCAATCACAATCATTGAACTTATTCATGCAAAATGCCAATTATTCTAAATTGACATCGATGCATTTCTACGCTTGGCAATCCGGATTGAAGACAGGAATGTATTATTTAAGAACAAAAGCTGCGGTGGATGCGATTAAATTTACATTGAACAATGATAAAAAAGCAGAACCAATTGAAGTGAAAGAACAGCCAATCGCTGTTCCTGTAGTAGCAGAACAAGTAGAGATGACTGCCGAAGAATACAGAGCAATGATTGAATTGTCTAAAAATGCAGGACCGGACGAATGTGAAATGTGTGGATCCTAAGGATTTCAGAATGATGATTAATGATTTTTGATTTTTGATCGAAAATCAGTATAAATAAACCTTTTGCTATTTTGGCGAAGGAGAAATTTCAAGCAGTTATTGTAATGATAGCTGCTTTTTTTTTGAGCTATTTACTTCGTCAGTTCGCTTCGCTCGTGTCCCGATTTTTGTTACAATCTTTTTATTTTTAAAGAAAAATAAAAAGGATTTCCACTTCAAACGAAGTTCACTGAACTCCAATTAAAATTAAAGTTAAGTGAAGTAATCGCGGCTAAAACACCAAGATTTAATATTCAAATTTGTAAACAATTCACTATATTTGAGATTGTTATTAGCCTTAAAGCATTTTATAATAATCAAAAATATTAAAAATGGAAAATAAAAAATTTACTGTTACAGATGATTTATTAGCTTCCAAAAGCCAGCGTTTCCTGAATTTCCTTATCGACGTATTGATAGTTTATATCATCGGAATCACTATCGGCACTACCATAACTATAATTGGAGACTTGACTAATAGTTATGCCGCTTCGAATTGGGTTAAAGCATTGAGCCACATTGAAAATTTATTTTTCGGACTCATTGTCCTGTTTTTTTACTACGGACTTACTGAAATGTATTTCTCCAGAACCTTTGCTAAATATTTTACAAAAACACTAGTTGTCAAACATGACGGTTCAAAACCCAATATGAAAAGCATTATTATACGAACAGTATCGAGATTGATTCCTTTGGAGCCTTTTTCTTTTTTAACTGGTGCACGCGGATGGCATGATACATTATCCGTTACGTATGTGGTGAAAAAGCATGAGTTTATAGCAAAAAAGAAATTGCTTGACCCATCCGATGAAATTGTAGTTTAATACTAGTTTCACTTAAAAAAGAAACCTAGTAGATTTAAAAATCTACTAGGTTTTTTATTTTAACTATTAAACGGTTACAATATTTTCCACAGCAATTCTCATCTCTTGAGCAGCGGCTACCATTTCGATTAAAGCCTTTTTAGTTTCGTCCCAATGGCGGGTTTTTAAACCACAATCCGGATTTACCCAAAGTTGGCCTACAGGAATAACTGCCGAAGCTTTTTCTAATAATTTCACCATTTCGGTACTGGAAGGCACACGAGGTGAGTGAATATCATAGACTCCTGGGCCTATTTCGTTTGGATAATTGAAATCGGCGAAAGCATCCAGTAATTCCATTTGCGAACGCGAACATTCTATGGTGATTACGTCGGCATCCATATCAGCAATATTCTGGATGATATCGTTGAATTCACTGTAGCACATGTGGGTATGAATCTGGGTGTCATCTTTTACGCCACTTGCCGAAATTCTGAAGGCTTTTACCGCCCAATCCAAATAGGTTGCCCATTCTTCTTTTCGCAGAGGCAATCCTTCTCGAATGGCGGGTTCGTCAATTTGAATGATTTTAATTCCTGCATTTTCTAAATCGACTACTTCGTCTCTGATCGCCAATGCAATTTGGGTGCAGGTTTCTGAGCGTGGCTGATCGTTACGAACAAACGACCATTGTAAAATAGTTACGGGACCGGTTAACATTCCTTTTACCCATTTTGGTGTTAATGCTTGTGCAAAAGCAGACCATTTTACCGTCATCGGATTCGGGCGGGAAACATCACCATAAATAACGGGAGGTTTCACACAACGGCTACCGTAACTTTGTACCCAACCGTTTTTGGTAAACGTAAATCCATCTAATTGTTCACCAAAATATTCCACCATGTCATTGCGTTCAAATTCTCCGTGAACCAAAACGTCAATGCCGGTTTCTTCTTGAAAGCGGATGGTTTCTTCGGTTTCTTTTTGAAGTAAATCATCGTATTGTTGTTGGCTTAATTCTCCTTTTTTAAATTTGGCTCTCCAGCTTCGTACTTCCGTTGTTTGCGGGAAAGAACCAATAGTTGTAGTCGGGAATAATGGAAGATTTAATACATCTATTTGCTTTTTTCTTCTAATGGCAAATGGATTTTCTCTTTGGTCATCACCAGTTGTAATGCTGGCAACACGATTTTTTACCGCATCATTATGGATTAAAGTGGATGTTTTTCTGTTTTCATTGGCAACAGTATTTTCTTGAAAACGAATCGAATTAGTGGTGTCTATTTCATTCGAAGCAAAATATTTAAGCAGTACTATTTCTTCTGTTTTTTGTTTGGCGAAAGCCAACCATTGCTTGACTTCAGGAGTTAGCGTTGCGTTATTCGTTTCTAATTCCAAATCACACGGCGAGTGGATAAGAGAGCACGATGGCGCAATTAGGATTCTGTTTTCGCCAAGCGCATCAGTCGCTTTCTTGATAATAGCCAAGGAATTTTTGAAGTCATTTTTCCAAATATTTCTGCCATCCACAACACCAAGTGAAAGATTTACATTACTTGATAATTGTCCGGATTCCAGTATGTCATCCAATTGGGAATGACAACGAACCAAATCTAAATGCAAAGTATGGACGGGCAAAGCAAGAACGGTGTCAAGATTTTCTCCAGAACAATCAAAATAGTTGGCAAGAATTAGTTTGATTTTAGGGAAGCGTTTGTTGATTTCGGTATATGTATAAGTGATGGCGCTTCTTTCTCTATCCGTTAGATTCAAAGCCAAAAATGGTTCGTCAAATTGAATCCATTCTACATTTTCATTATCCAGTTTTTGAAGGATTTCAAAATATACCGGAAGCAATTTATCGATAAGGTCTATTCTATGGAAACCTGCTTCTTTTTCTTTTCCAAGAAGCAAGTAGGAAACAGGTCCTATAAGTACAGGCTTTGTAGCGATTCCTAAAGCA
This sequence comes from Flavobacterium sp. GT3P67, assembly GCF_004349155.1. Classification (NCBI taxonomy): domain Bacteria; kingdom Pseudomonadati; phylum Bacteroidota; class Flavobacteriia; order Flavobacteriales; family Flavobacteriaceae; genus Flavobacterium; species Flavobacterium sp. GT3P67. Next base: position 177,634 of record NZ_SMLF01000001.1, on the reverse strand, counting down.
TTGGCTTCTTTGAACTCATCGATTATTTTTTCAGAGAATAATTTGAATTCTTGGTCTTTGGTAAATTCCGGTACGATGTAATGGTAGTTGGTGTCAAACCATTTTGTCATTTCCATAGCAACTACATCTTGTCCTTCTTTTTGCGAGCCTCTGGCCATAGCAAAATATAAATCGATGGTAGAGTTTGTTTTAGCTAATTCTTGATAACGTTTTGGAATAACTCCTAATGTAAGTGATAAATCCAGGACTTGGTCGTAAAACGAAAAGTCATTGGAAGGGATTAAATCGATTCCGGTTTCGGCTTGTAACTGCCAGTTTTGCTTGCGGATAGAGGCACCTACAGTTAAAAGTTCGTCTGCGGAAATTTTTCCTGCCCAGTACGATTCACAGGCTTTTTTTAATTCTCTGTTGCTACCAATTCGCGGGTAGCCAAGATTGTTTGTTAGCATTTTTTTTGCTTTTTAAATGATGAATAAATCAGTTAAAAGCTCTTGATGCATTTCAAATGCTCGTTAGAAATAAATAGTAGAAAGGGGAAATGCGTTACGAAAGAGAGCCGCACAACAAGGCATAAATAGTTACGCTTATTGTGTTCAGAACGCACCATACCTGACTATTGCTTCAAATCGCGAAAGCATTGTCAATTCGATAAAAGGCAGGTCTCCTGACTTGTAACATTTTTATCATCCTTCCCATTCGTCATAGACTAACAGTGGATCTTATTTCAGATAAAAACTTTTTGTGTTACTTACAGTTGCGCGACAGTTCGTGATTTACACACGATTCCCTATTAATTTACAGTTAAGTAAAACCCTTATCGGTTGATGAAGAAATAAATTAAGAACTTAAATTCGGTACAAAAGTAGCACTAATCATTTAAAGTTTTTTCTATAGGTTTATAAATTTGTTATTTTTAGGATATTGTATTAATAGGAGCTGAAACTTTAAGTTTTTCATATAAATTAAGTAATACCTGACTTTATTTCTCTTGATAATGTGTCTATTTCTTCTATCTTTGGAAAGAAATTTTAAAAAGAAATCATGAACTGGGAACAACTTTTATCACTAAGACGACAAGGCGACAAAGGCAAAAGATTGCGTGTAGAACAAGACGATACCCGTTTGGGTTTTGAGGTTGATTACGACCGTATTATCTTCTCGGCCGCTTTTAGAAGTTTGCAGGATAAGACACAAGTTATTCCATTGTCAAAAACTGATTTTGTGCACACCAGATTGACACATAGTTTAGAAGTTTCGGTTGTTGGGCGTTCTTTAGGACGATTGGTTGGTAAAAAAATAATAGAAAAATATCCGCATCTGAAAGAAATTCATGGGTATCATATGAATGATTTTGGAGCTATAGTTGCCGCGGCGTCTTTGGCGCATGATATTGGGAATCCACCTTTTGGACATTCCGGTGAAAAAGCGATTGGAGAATATTTTTCGATTGGAAAAGGACAGCAATATAAAGATCAACTTTCGAAAAAAGAGTGGCAGGATTTAATTGATTTTGAAGGAAATGCAAATGGATTTTCAGTACTGACGGCAAGTCGTCCCGGAATTGAAGGCGGACTCCGAATTTCGTATGCGACTCTTGGTGCTTTTATGAAATACCCAAAAGAAAGTTTGCCAAAAAAACCAACCAAAGATATTGCCGATAAAAAATACGGCTTCTTTCAAACCGATAAAGCCTTTTTTCAAGATGTGGCTTCTGATATGGGTTTGATTCCAAATAAATCAGGAAACGATATTGGTTTTGAAAGGCACCCTTTGGCTTATTTAGTTGAAGCTGCTGATGATATTTGTTACACCATTATTGATTTTGAAGATGGAATAAACTTAGGTTTAGTTTCCGAAGATTTTGCGTTGGAATATTTGATAAAATTGGTAAAAGACAGCATTGATACGTCTAAATATAAGACTTTAGAAACCAAAGAAGATAGAATTAGTTATTTGCGCGCTTTGGCAATTGGTAGCTTAATTAATGATGCTGTAAAAGTTTTTGTCGAAAATGAAGCATTAATTCTGGAAGGCAAATTTCCTTTTGCCATCATGGATAAAAGTAAGTATAAAGCTCAAATGGATGATATAATAAAGATTAGTGTCAATAACATTTATCAAAGCCGAGAAGTCATCGAGAAAGAAATCGTTGGCTATCAAATTATTCAAACTTTGCTGGATAAATTCATAACCGCTTTCAATAATAAATTCAATGGAAATGCTTCTAATTACGATGCGTTAATTCTTAAAATGTTGCCGGAAAAGCATCATTTGGAAAAAGAGAATCTATATGGGAGATTACTCCATATTTGTCATTTTATTTCTTTACTGACGGATGGAAATGCCTTGCTGTATTATAAAACAATCACTGCGGCAAAAAGTTAGAAACTAAGCATGATTGAATTAAATTGTGATATTAAATAAAAAGAATTAAATTTATCCTTTTAACTAGGTATTTTACTAATTGATCAGTTTTTATGAAAAAAATATTACTTTCTATAATTGTTGCACTACCATTATTGAGTTTTTCTCAATCAAATAAAGAAATAATTCAAAATTATTTAAGCACGCCCCAGGCTAAGAGCAGTATCTCAAATCGTAATTTCAACGATTGGATTATTCAAAGCGAGGGTGGATCCACCAGTTCTGGAATAGAAAACTGTTACGTGATACAACGCTATCAGGGAATTGAAATATTCAGAGCTGTTTCAAACTTTTCTGTAAAGAGTAGTAAAGTAATTGATGTTAAGAAAAGGATAGTTGAAGATGTTTCAAATAAAGTAAATACAAAAAAACCGTCTCTATCAGTTTCAGATGCTTTAGCTAAAGCGTATTTTCATTTAGGAATTAAGGCAAGTAACCCATTTACTATTTTAGAAAATTTAGAAGAAAATAAATTTAGACTGAGTAATGGTTTAGGAACAGAAGATCCTGTTGCTGCAAATTTAGTATACCATCAAGCAAAAGATAGTAAATTGATTTTGGCATGGGATTTTACAATTCATACCCGCACACATGAGCATATTTGGAGTGTAAGAATAGATGCGCTTAGTGGAAAAATGTTAGAGAAAAATGATTTTGTAATTTCTTGTAGTTTTGATAGAAATAAGGCTTACACTACCATAACTGATGATTCATCAACTGAATATTTAAGAAACACCTATAAACAAATTTATTCAGGATCTTCCTCTAAAGCAGCTGGAGGTTCTTATCGTGTAATTCCATCTAATTTTGAAAGCCCAAATCATAGCCCTTTTCAACTTGTTTCTAACCCTTCAGATAGTAAAGCGTCTCCTTTTGGATGGCATGATATTAACGGTGCAGATGGTGCAGAATATACCATAACTAGGGGTAACAATGTGTGGGCTAAAGATGATTTTGCTGGGGATAACTTAAATAATGGATCCAGTCCTGATGGTGGACAATCACTACTATTTGACTTTCCTTATAAAGGTACAAATGTTGATGCAACAACCTATATTGATGCGGCAAATACCAATTTATTTTATATGAATAATATAATGCATGATGTCTGGTATCAGTACGGTTTTAATGAAGCAAACGGTAATTTTCAAGACAACAATTATGAACGAGGCGGTAAAGCAGGGGATTATGTGAATGCTGAAGCACAAGATGGAGCATTAGCCGTACCAATGAGTTTGAATAATGCCAATTTTTCTACTCCAGTAGATGGTAATAGAGGAAAAATGCAAATGTTTCTATGGAATAGAGGACCTGTAATTAAGCCATTACTTATTACGTCACCCACAAGTCTTGCAGGAAGCTATGTGGCTAGGCAAAATTCTTTTAATCCTGGACGTGTTGCTTTACCGATAACCCCTGATTTTTTACAATCAGATTTGGTATTGTATCTTGATAGTTCCGGCAATACATCAGAGGCATGTGTAACTCCTTCTAATGGAGCCGCTATGAATGGAAAAATAGTAATTTTAAGAAGAGGGAACTGTAGTTTTGCAATCAAAGTAAAAGCAGCTCAAAATGCTGGAGCAATAGCTGTTATTGTTGTCAATAACGTAGATGGAGACCTATCTATGTCCGGTGCAGATGCAACAATTGTAATACCTGCGATCAGTATCAGCAGTTCAATTGGAGAGAATATTTTGAATCAAATGAAGACTCAGGTTGTAAATGTAAAAATACAAACAGAATCTTCCCCATTTATAAATGCCGACGGGGATTTTGACAACGGTATTATTGCGCATGAGTATGGCCATGGAATTTCAATTCGTTTAGCTGGGGGACCTAATAATTCTAGTTGTTTGAATAATACAGATCAGATGGGAGAAGGATGGTCTGATTGGTTTGCATTAATGATGCAAATAAAACCAGGTGATTTCAGTGGAGCCAGGAGAGGAATTGGAACCTTTGTGTCATCGGAACTTACAGATGGAAAAGGGATCAGAGATTATCCGTATTCAACCGATAGAGCTGTTAATCCTATGACTTATCAATTTACTAATAACTATCAATTTTTAGATAGCGAAAATGTTGAACAAACTTCTGTCCATGGTGTAGGATCGGTTTGGGCAACAATGTTATGGGATTTATCATGGGCTTACATCAATAAGTATGGATTTGATAACAATAAATACTCCGGGGTGGGAGGGAATAATAAATTAATGCAAATTGTATTGGATGGGATTAAGTTACAACCTTGCAGTCCTTCTTTTATAGATGCAAGAGATGCGATTATAGCAGCGGATCAGGCAATTACCGGCGGCAAGGATTATTGCATGATTTGGGAAGTGTTTGCTTCCAGAGGTTTAGGTGTCAATGCATCAGCGGGAGATCGAAATAAAGGAAATGATCAAGTTGAAGATTATACTAGGCCGGCTTTTGGGGCTAATTGTTCTTTAGCTGTTACTGATTTTGATAATGCCAATGTAATGAGAGTTTTTCCAAATCCATCTATGGGAGATATTACGGTGCGAATTAATAACTTTATAGGAAATGTAGATGTTAAAGTGGTGGATAGTAATGGAAGACTCGTTTATAAAGCTTTTAAACAGGAGTTTAATAATGAAAAGACTTTTAATTTAAATCAACTTACTCCGGGGATTTATATTCTAGAAATTGAAGGAGAAGAACTGAGTTATAAAGAAAAAATTATTATCAATTAATAAAGTATATCCTAAAAAAATCCTGAAAAATTATTTCAGGATTTTTTTTAGAAAACATATTCGAGTCCAACACCAATTGCTTGTCTTATTTGTGTTTTTGGGCCTTCAGTTACTTGTATTCCGGCAATTTCTCTTTTTGATTTGATGTCGTCATCATAAATAACATGTGCTCCAATATTAGCTTTAACGTATTGATTCACCACAAGCTCCACTTGGAAGTCGCAATCTACATCTACATTCCCAAAACGATTTATATAATCAGAATATAAACTTAGACGATTTTCTAAATTGACATTTTTGAAAATTTCTTTTTTGTATTTATTGGTTATTAAAAAGCCAAGCTCCATTTTTGATTTTTCTCCTTCGGTGAGTAGATTTCCATCCAAGTCGTAGGTAGCTTTAGCAACACCAAAAGCACCTTGATTCGCCAGCCTTTGGTCTAAAACCAGAGTTGTTTTTAATGTAAATGGAGAAATGTAAAGTGTTCGTTTCTTTTCTTTATCGATATTTTCAGCGCCTACACCCATAAAAATATAAGCGGGAGCAAAAGGTTTGGAAATTGCTTTTTCAGTATTTGGATACGCATAACCATTAGCAAATTGCGTATTAAAATTAAATTTAGCGGAATGAAACCAGTTAGAAAGAGGGTTTATTCTATAGCCAAATGTAGAGTTAAATTGTATGGCATCTTCTGTTTTTCGTATATCAATGCCATCTTGTTTGTTTAAACCGTATTTAACGATCAACTCATTTGACCAGTTGTAATTACTTCCGGTATAATTTCTATGAAATTTTCCTTTAAATAATCCTGAAATCGAACTTGTTCCTCCTGCACTCCAGTTAACAAAGGCAACTTCAGAGATGTCAAAGCCTAAACTGTTTTTTTTACTCCAATAGGATAATGGAAGGTAGTGCGTTTTAGTTTGTATTTTTAATGCTACTGCCACCGGTTTATTTGTTATTGATAGCGTTGTTACAGGTTTAATTGTATCAGATAGCGGTGTGATTCTTACTTCTTGAGAAAAACAATTGAAAGATATTGTAAATGTAAGTAAAAGGAATGTGTAGGTTAATAATTTCATTTTTGACTAGTTGTATTTAAGGTTGCAAAATAATTCTTTTAATAACTCGAAAAAAGTATTTCAAGACTTTTAACGTCAATTTTGCAATATTGTTGTAATTCGGCTACAGTTCCATGTTCAATAAACTCATCCGGAATGCCTAGAGTCGTTATTTTTGAAGTATAATTGTTCTCAGAAGCAAACTCGAGAATTGCACTTCCAAAACCGCCTTTTACAGTGCTGTCTTCTATGGTAATTATAGTTGTAAATTTAGTAAAAATGGTTTGTAACGAATTTTTATCTAATGGTTTAACAAAAGAAAAATCGTAATGCGCAATAGTTTCTGGTGCGTTTATTTTGGCTATAGCCAAAGTGACATTATTGCCAATAGTTCCATTGGATAAAACGGCTACTTTCGAACCTTCTTTAATACAAATACTTTTTCCAATTTCAATTTTTTGATAGTTTCCAAGATGTTGCGTTTGCCAATCTGCAATAACACCGCGACCTCTCGGATAACGAATGGCGATAGGATGATTTAATCCCAATTGTGCTGTGTATAAAATGTTTTGCAATGCGATTTCATTCATTGGAGCATATACGATCATGTTGGGAATGCAACGCAGATATGCCAAATCAAAAACACCGTGATGAGTTGCGCCGTCTTCTCCCACTAAACCGGCTCTGTCTAAACAAAAAATCACAGGTAAGTTTTGTAAAGCGACATCATGAATTACCTGATCGTACCCTCTTTGTAAAAAAGTAGAGTAAATGTTACAAAAAACCACCATTCCTTGAGTTGCCATTCCTGCCGCTAAAGTCACCGCATGTTGTTCGGCGATTCCTACATCAAAAGCACGTTTTGGGAAAGCCTCCATCATGAATTTCAAGGAGCTTCCAGATGGCATTGCAGGTGTAATTCCAATAATTTTTTCATTCTTTCTGGCTAAATCCAATACGGTCAAGCCAAAAACATCCTGGTATTTTGGAGGTAAATTTTCTTCGGATTTGATGTGGATTTCTCCTGTTGTGGCGTCAAATTTTCCGGGAGCATGGTATTTTACCTGATCGTCTTCGGCTTGTTGTAATCCTTTGCCTTTGGTGGTAATGATATGAAGGAATTTAGGTCCTTTGATTTTTTGCAAACGTTTCAGTTCTTTGATAACGGCAAAAATATCATGACCATCTATTGGACCTGAATAATTAAAATTCAAGGATTTGATCATGTTATTTTGTTTCGGATTTTTTCCTTCTTTTACGGCAGTGAGGTATTGTTTTAAAGCGCCTACACTTGGATCAATCCCGATGGCGTTATCGTTGAGAATTACCAATAAATTAGCATTCGTAACTCCGGCGTGATTTAATCCTTCAAAAGCCATTCCCGAAGCGATGGAAGCGTCTCCAATCACCGCAATGTGTTGTTTGTTGAAATCGCCTTTCAAATTAGAAGCAATTGCCATTCCTAAAGCGGCTGAAATGGAAGTAGAGGAGTGGCCTACGCCAAAAGCATCGTAAATACTCTCACTTCTTTTTGGAAAACCGGAAATACCGCCAATTTGACGATTGGTATGAAAATTTTCTCTTCGGCCTGTCAGTATTTTATGTCCGTAGGCTTGATGGCCTACGTCCCAAATCAATAGGTCTTCAGGAGTATTGAATACATAATGCAAAGCTATTGTGAGTTCTACAACGCCCAAACTGGCGCCGAGATGCCCTTCTTTTACAGCTACAATATCGATAATAAAATCACGTAACTCTTGGGCGACTTGAGTAAGTTGCGCTTCGTCAAGCAGGCGTAAATCGGTTGGGTTATTTATGTTTGAAAGTAAATTATCTGACATGAAGCAAATGTACGAATTGAATTCTTATTTTTGTAACTATGATAAATCCTTTCACCGACGAATATTTTATGAAAAAGGCTTTGCATGAAGCCGAAATGGCTTTCGAAAAAGGCGAAATTCCTGTTGGCGCACTAATTGTCATCGATAATAAAGTGATTGCCCGAGGTCATAATCTTACTGAAATGCTCGTTGATGTGACTGCTCATGCCGAAATGCAGGCTATTACTGCCGCCGCAAATTTTCTTGGCGGAAAATATTTAATTGGTTGCACGCTTTATGTCACACTGGAACCTTGCCAGATGTGTGCCGGTGCTTTGTACTGGAGTCAGATTTCTAAAATTGTGTATGGTGCCAGCGATGAAAATCGTGGATTTGTGAAAATGGGAACACAATTGCATCCTAAAACAACTGTTGTGAAAGGAGTTTTGGCTAATGAAGCTTCGGAGTTGATGAAGCGGTTTTTTATCGAAAGAAGGAAGTAGTATAATTCTCGAATGCCCTAGCCCGGATAGCAACGACATCCTTTTTCTGGCTTCTTTAGTCAGGAAAAGATATAGTGGAGAGCTGGAAATAGCTCCTGAGAAAAAGGCATAAAAAAACCGCCAATCTTACGAAAGGCGGTTTTAATTTATTCTATAATAACATTTTCTTTTTTATCATAGAAATGATATTCTAAATACGTGTAAGCGTCACGAGGTATGATTTTCACCCACTTTTTATGTTCAAGAAACCATTTTGAACGTAATGATGGAAAACCTTTACTGAGGTATGCAGCCACAAACGGATGTACATTAAGCACAACGTCTTTGTGGGTTTTTAAAATTCTTTCTAAATCGGAAGCAATTTTATCAATGATTAGTATAGGAGCTTCAATCTCCGCATTTTCATTGTTTGGATCTTCCTCTCTAGTTTTAATATTTACTTCTGGTCTTACTCTTTGTCTTGTAATTTGAACTAATCCAAATTTGCTCGGAGGTAAGATCTTATGTTTCGCTTTATCGTCGCTCATTTCTTCTTTCAAGAAATCGAACAAAACTTTACGATTTTCAGGATTTGACATATCGATAAAATCAACTACGATGATTCCGCCCATATCACGAAGACGTAATTGTCTTGCGATTTCGGCAGCTGCAATCATATTCACTTCCATGGCGGTATCTTCCTGGTTGGTGGCCTTATTAGAACGGTTTCCGCTGTTTACGTCTATAACGTGCAAGGCTTCAGTGTGTTCGATAATAAGATAAGCCCCTTTACTCATGGATACTGTTTTTCCAAAAGAAGTTTTGATTTGTCTCTCTATGTTGTATTTCTCAAAAATAGGTGTGTCTTTTGATTGATAAAACTTAACAATTGATTGTTTGGATGGTGCAATTTCTTGCAAATAATCCTTTGTTTGGTTGTACAACTCTTCATCATCAATTTGAATACCGCTGAAGGTATCATTAAATACATCTCTTAATATCGAAGAGGCTCTGTTGAGTTCTCCTAATACTTTGGACGGATGATGAGCAGTTGGTAATTTTTTACACATTGCAGTCCATCTGCTGAGCAGGTTCTGCAAATCTTTTTCTAATTCGGCTGTATTTTTGCCTTCGGCTACTGTGCGAACAATAACACCAAATCCTTTTGGTTTGACGGATTGTACTAATCGTTTCAAGCGTTCCTTTTCTTTTTTGTCTTCTATTTTTTGTGAAATAGAAACGCGATCAGAAAACGGAACCAAAACTATAAATCTTCCGGCAAGAGAAAGCTCAGCGCTGATTCTTGGTCCTTTTGTAGATATAGGTTCTTTGACGACTTGTACTAAAACAGATTGATTGGCACTTAATACATCAGTAATAGTACCATCTTTATCTATTTCTTTTTCAAACTGAAAGGTTTTTAGGGAGAAATCTTTTAATTTACCTGCGCTTACAAGTTTTATGAATTTCAGTTGGGAAGATAAATTAGGACCTAAATCGTGATAATGTAAAAAAGCATCTTTTTCGAAGCCCACATTTACAAAAGCAGCATTCAATCCGGCAACTGGTTTCCTGATTTTGGCAATAAAAATATCACCTACCTGGAAGTTGCTTTTTTCTTCTTCTTTGTGTAATTCAATTAGTTTTCCATCTTTTAATAAGGCAAAATCTACGGCTTCAGAACTAGATCTAATGATTAATTCTTTATTCACACTGTAAATTTTTTATCTATTCGCCAAGGCGAACAAATGGATTAAACAATATTTTAACAGGTATTGAACCCGGGGAGATTTTAGATTTCTGAGTTTTGATTCTTGATTTTAGATTTTTAAAATCTGCAATCTTAAATCGGCATTCGACAATCTTAAATCTCAATTTCAATGAACGTTTAAAAAGAAAAAAGTAGTTTAAAACTACTTTTTCTTTTTGTGACGGTTAGCTCTCGCTCTTTTCTTGCGTTTGTGCGTTGCTACCTTATGTCTCTTTCTTTTTTTACCACTTGGCATATCTTGTAGATTTTATGATTAATTAATATTGTTATTTTGCTTCGTTATTTGTTTTCACTCCTTCTACAAAAACTTTTGCAGGTTTGAATGCAGGAATGTTGTGTGCAGGAATTTTTATTGTTGTATTCTTGGAAATATTTCTTCCTGTTTTCTCCGCTCTAGTTTTCACTATAAAACTTCCAAAACCTCTTAAATAAACATTGTCTCCAGTTTCTAATGAATTTTTTACTTCATTCATAAAAGTCTCTACAGTTGCCTGTACATCTCCTTTTTCAAGACCTAATTTTTCTGAAATTTTTGCTACGATATCTGCTTTCGTCATTTTCTTTCCTATTTATAATGTTGTACTATTTTTTTGAGTTTGCAAATATAGGAATTTAAAAAACAATTATTCAAGCTAATTGATTAAATTTTAATCACATAAACTTTTACTTTTGCTAACAAATAATTAAAACATGATTTTTTCTAACTCGCTAATACAATGGTATTTACAAAATAAACGCGATTTGCCTTGGCGAAATACTACTAATCCATACCCTATTTGGCTCTCTGAAATCATGTTACAACAGACGCGTGTTGCACAAGGAATGCCTTATTTTTTATCTTTTACAACCGCTTTTCCTACTGTTTTTGATTTGGCGAAAGCCAATGAAGAACAAGTTTTGAAACTTTGGCAGGGATTAGGATATTATTCCAGAGCTCGAAACTTACATAAAACAGCGCAGCATATCGCTTTTGATTTATCAGGAATCTTTCCGGGGAATTATAATGACTTATTGAAATTAAAAGGAGTGGGAGAATATACCGCAGCGGCAATTGCTTCTTTCTCTTATAATGAAGCCGTTCCCGTTGTTGATGGAAATGTGTTCCGGGTTTTATCGCGTTATTTTGATATGGATACGGATATTGCTCAGGCTTCCGCCAAAAAAGAATTCGCTGCTTTGGCTTTCGAACTCATGCCAAAAGACAATCCGGCAACTTTCAATCAAGCCATTATGGAGTTTGGCGCGTTGCAATGCGTTCCTAAAAGCCCGAATTGCGGCATTTGTGTTTTCAACGAAAGTTGTGCTGCTTTACAAAAAAACAAAGTCGATCAATTACCCGTAAAGTCCAAAAAACTAAAAGTCAGGAGCCGATACTTTAATTATTTGGTTCTTGAAGATGAAACTGGGAATACAATTATCCAAAAGAGAACAGATAAAGGAATTTGGCACAACTTATATGAATTCCCTTTGATAGAAACAGAAAAAGAAGAAGATTTTGATACTGTTGATGCTCTTATACAAAAGGATTTTAGCGACCGATATGAAATTTTGAGTATGTTAGAATACAACGAGAAAAGTATCATTCATAAATTGTCACACCAGCATTTGCATATCAAGTTTTGGAAAGTATCTGTAAAAGGAACAATTGAGAATGGAATTGATACTGAAACTTTGAGAACTTATCCTTTCCCAATTGTGATTCATAATTTTATAGAAAAGGATTTATAGAGTTTCTAAAAAAATGTATCTTTGATATAAATACCAAATCCTAACAATGAACGGAACATTAAATAAAGTTATGCTTATCGGTTTTCTTGGCGATGATATCAAAATGCATTATTTCGACGGAGGCAATTGTATCGGAAGATTTCAGTTGGCAACAAACGAAGTGTATATCAATAAAACCACTAATGAAAAAATCACTTCTACAGAGTGGCATAATCTGGTAGTACGCAATAAAGCGGCTGAACTTTGTGAAAAATACCTTTCTAAAGGAGATAAAATATATGTGGAAGGACGCATTAAGTCCCGTCAATGGCAGTCAGAGGATGGCAGTACAAAACACACCACCGAAATTCAGGTAACCGAATTTACTTTTCTTACAACAAAAAAAGACAGTGAAAACAACAAACAAATTCCTGCAGCTGATGTTGCGAAAAACACTAATTTTGACCCAGAAAATAATGTCTTGCCTATTAATGACTTGCCATTTTGATTGTTTAATTAATCTTAACTAATTTGGACCCAGAGCCCAGTTTATCTTTTGCTTACGCTAATGATGCTAATGTAGTATTTGGCTTTACAGGAATAGTCATTTTGTTGTTTTGTTCCGCTTTAATTTCAGGTGCTGAAGTAGCCTTGTTTTCGTTGTCACAAAAAGACATTGACGAAACGGTACAAGAAAATAACTCCAAAGGGAAAATTATTGCTGAACTTTTAGAAAAACCGAAAAAACTGGTAGCGACACTTCTTGTTGCTAATAATTTCATCAATATTTCCATAGTATTATTATTTTCGTTTGTTGGGGAAACTATTTTTTCGGCAGTAACAGCACCACTTTTAAAATTTATTCTGGAAGTACTGACGGCGACTTTTTTAATTTTATTATTCGGTCAGGTCTTGCCTAAAGTATATGCCAGTAGAAACAACACAAAATTTGCGAAGCTGATTGTTTATCCAATTGCTTTTCTGGATAAATTGCTTTCGCCAATAAGTTTACCCATGCGCGCTGCCACTATTTATTTGCATAACAAATTAGGTAAACAAAAAACAAATTTCTCTGTCGATCAATTGTCACAAGCCTTAGAACTAACCGCTTCGGATGAAACTTCTACAGAAGAGCAAAAAATTTTAGAAGGAATTGTAAGCTTTGGAAATACCGATACGAGACAAGTTATGAGTCCTCGAATCGATATTTTTGCTTTAGAAATAGACGAATCCTTTTCCGTTATTTGTCCCAAAATAATAGAAAAAGGATATTCCAGAATTCCGGTTTACCGAGACAATATAGACCAGATAGAAGGCGTTTTGTATGTCAAAGATTTGCTTCCGCATATTAATACAAACGAATTTGATTGGAAATCATTGTTGCGAGAGCCTTTCTTTGTTCCTGAAAATAAAAAATTGGACAATTTACTTAAAGATTTTCAGAGTATGAAAAGCCATTTGGCGATTGTAGTCGATGAATATGGAGGAACTTCCGGACTGGTTTCTTTGGAAGATGTTATTGAAGAAATTGTAGGAGATATCAGCGATGAATTTGACGACGAGAATATTAATTTTTCCCAAATTGACGATAGAAATTACCTTTTTGAAGGAAAAATAAACCTCAAGGATTTTTATAGGATAATTGATGTTGACGAAGAATTATTTGAAATCAAAAAAGGAGAAGCCGAAACGCTGGCCGGGTTTATTCTTGAAATTTTAGGAAATTTTCCAAAAAAAGATCAGAAAATTTCATTCGAAAACTGTCTGTTTACAGTAGAAGCAGTAGATATAAAACGGGTTAAACAAATAAAAGTAACGATTGAATAAGTAAAAATGTTTAAAAAAATAATCACTTTTTCGGCAATAATCACAATCTCATTTTTGAGTTTTAGTTGCAAAGATGATGTCCTGCCAAAACCATCAAGCTATCTGCGATTGGATTATCCGGAAGCCAAATATGTAAATTTCGAAAATGAATGTCCTTTTGCTTTCGAAATGAATTCGGATGCCATTATCAAAAAAGAGACTGATTGTGGATTCACGATTACGTATCCAAAAATGAAAGCAACCATTTATCTCACCTATAAACCAGTGACGAAAAATATTAATGTACTGTTGCGTGATGCGCAAAAATTGACTTATGAACACGTGATAAAAGCGGATGATATTCTGGAGCAACCGTATTTGAATTCAGACAAAAAAGTCTATGGGATGTTTTATCAGGTAGAAGGAAATGCGGCAACGAATTCACAGTTTTATGCTACAGACAGCACCAAACATTTTGTAACAGGCTCTGTTTATTTCTATGCAAAACCCAATTATGACTCCATTATGCCAGCGGCAAGTTATATCAAAAATGACATGCAGCGACTGATGGAAACCTTGAAGTGGAAATAATATTTTTATAAAAAAAGCATTCGCCAGTAACGAATGCTTTTTTTATAAAATGTAAAAGTCTGAATTACGACTTCATATTTGAAACTTTGTATGTTTTACCGTCAGCAGCGGCTTCGACAACTTTAGTCAATTTTTCTGGAGTTTGAACTGTTTTGTCAAAAGTTACGGTGGCTAATTTTGTGTCAAAATCTACCGTTGCTTTTTGAACGCCATCCAATCCGGTCAAATCTTCTTGAATCGTTTTGGCACATCCTACTGCGCATGTCATTCCTTCTACGGAGAAACTCGCTGTTTGAAGATTGGCAGCTACAATTTCTTTTTTAACTTTTGGAGCTTCTGTTGCTGCAGTTTCTTTTGAAACGATATCTACTGATTTTTCTTTACAGCCTAAAAATAAAACACTTGTAAGTACTAGCGTTACGATTGATTTTTTGAAATTCATTATGATGTAAATTTTAAAGATTAAAAGCGTGTTTCTGAACTGCAAAATTAATTAAAAAAAGGAGGACTAATTCATAAAATAATTACAATTTTGGGGTAAAATTATTTTTATGGAATCGAAGCAGTTAAGATGGGTGTACTTGATGGTTCTTGCCTTGGTTTGGGGAAGTTCATTTATATTAATAAAAAAAGGACTAATTGGTTTGACAGCTTTACAATTGGGATCGTTGCGAATCATTTTTGCAGCTGTTTTTTTATTGCTGATAGGATTTAAAAGTTTATCCAAAATTCCAGTGCACAAATGGAAGTTCATTGCCTTAACTTCTCTTTTTGGGACATTTATGCCAGCTTACCTGTTTGCGATAGCCCAGACCGAAATTGATAGTTCTGTGAGTTCTATTTTGAATTCTCTTACTCCTTTGAATACATTGATTTTAGGCGCTTTGGTTTTTGGATTGCAATTCAAAAGAAATCAAATTTTTGGAATTCTAATTGGTCTAATAGGAAGCGCCTTGTTGATTTTGAACGGGGCTATCCATCATCCGGAACAAAACTATTATTATGCTATTTTAGTTTTAATAGCTTCAATATGTTATGCAGTCAATGTGAATTTAATCAAAAAACACCTGCATGATTTGAGTCCGTTGAGTATTACTACCGGTAACTTTATGGTGTTGTTTTTTCCGGCCTTCATCATCTTGTTTTTCTCCGGTTTCTTCGAAGTGGTACACGATGTGAATGTGCAGGAATCGGTTTTGTTTATAGTGGTTCTTGGGGTTGTAGGAACGGGAATTGCGAATATCCTGTTCTTTAAACTCATCCAAATGTCCTCACCAGTTTTCGCTACCTCGGTAACGTATTTGATTCCTGTTGTTGCTTTTTGCTGGGGATTATTAGACAATGAAATGCTTACACCGGTTCAGTTTTTTGGTGCATTTATTGTTTTAATCGGCGTGTATTTGTCGGCTAAGAAGTAGTGTTCAGTGATCAGTATTCAGTGATCAGTGATCAGTTTGAAAAGGATAGATTTCAGTAGAGCAACAAATTTATTCAAAAACTTTATAATACCATGTAAACATAGAATTTACTGGATTCTGTTGTTGTGATTTCTCCTTCGTCGAAATGACTAACAGACACTGTTTTATTCCAGTAAAAAGAAAGTTTAAATAGCATAAAACAACAAAGGCTGCCTAAAAAGACAGCCTTTGTTTGTTAATTCAAGTTTTGATTATTGAAAATCAGCATCTGAAACACCTTCGTTGATTTTTACATCAGACATTTTTATATCCAATTCAAATCCTACATTTTGGATGATGTTAAAAGGAATTTTAACCCCTTTTACTTCTTTGTAATCCCCGTAATTGGTAGTTTGAGTGATGGTTTGACCACCTTGTACCATTGTTTTTGATTCGGATACTTTCAGTCCGGAAGTTACATCGTAATAGAATGTTGTTTTTCCATTTTTTACAGCATACGCATCTTTTCCACTGATTGTTTCGATACCGCTCAATACCAATCCTTCTTTTTTAGAAAGCAATAGCTCTTCGAAAGTTGTTGCGCTTGCTTTCATTTCAGTAAGATCATTCCCTTCAATGTTTTTACGTTGCCCTTGTTGCATGATGTAAGCTCCTTTTTCATTGATAACTTGTTTCATCAAACTCATGGTTCCCATCGCTAATTCAACCATTAATTTTCCTTTAGCATCTATCTTAGAAGTAAAACTTAAAGGAGAAGGTGCTTGAGGAATAGTTGTAGTTCCATTCATTACAATCGTTTTAACGGCAGAAGCTGCTTTTTCTCCACCAATAGCTTTGATGTAATTGTCAATAACGCTTTTGGCAGTTACGCCTGCAGGAATGTCTTTTTTGAAAACGGGTTTTTCCAATGGATTACCGTATTTGTCAAAATAAAACATTGGAATTTTTAGTTTTTCCAAAGCAGGAATCACTTCCGACCCTTTTCCGGCAATAATGATTCGTTTGTTGTCTAAAAGGAAATATTTGTTGGCTGCACGAAGTACATCATCTGCAGTCACTGCATTGATAGTTTTGATATAATTTTCATAAAAATCTTTTGGAAGATCTTCTGTCTCTATATTCAGGGCATATCGGGCAATTGATTGCGGTTTTTCTACCTGCATAACAAATCGTCCGATGTAACCGGCTTTAGTGTTGCTCAGCAATTCCTCGCTTACTTTCTCAGTACGTATTTTTTTAATTTCTTTGATGAATTCAACTACTGCGCTATCTGTAACTACGTTTCTTACCGCCGAAGTCGATCTTAATTTAGTCACGTATTTTCCGCTTCCTATTATGGAACTGGCACCGTAAGTCCATGCGTGTTTTTCTCTTAAATTCATATTAAGGTAACTATTGAAGTCACCGCCAAGAATGTACGTTGCGATTACAGCAGGGAAGAAATCAGGATCACTCATCTTTAAATTCAATGTATTCACTAATGAAATCTCCGATTGTACTGCATTAGGAACATCAACAAAATTGATTTGAGTAAACGGGACATTTTCCGGTCTTGCGTAGGTCAGTTTTGGTGTGCTTCTTTTTTGCCAAGATCCAAATAGTTGCTCTACAATTGGTTTTGCTTCTTTGTATTTGATGTCTCCAATGATCACCAGATAAGCGTTTTCGGGAACAAAATAATTAGCATAATTGGCTTGAATATCCGCAAGAGTTACGTTTTTAATCGTTTCTTCGGTCATGTATTCTCCTGAAGGGTGGTTTTTTCCAAAAGCAAGTGCATCGACAACTCTGTTTGCAATTGCAGGAACACTTTTTTCCTGAGATTTAAGTCCTTCCAGTAATTTCGCTTTCTCTTTCTCGAATTCTTCCTGAGTAAAGTTTGGGTGTAAAGCTCCGTAAGACATCAATTCCAATATTCGTTTAGAATATTTAGAAAGTGCGCTTGCATAAGCTCCTTGTGAATTAAAATTAAGATCAGCCCCTAGAAAATCAATCTCTTCGTTGAAAGCATCTTTTGCTAATTTTTTACTCCCGTTTCCTATCATGCTGCTCGTCAATTCATCAACTCCTTTTTTATTGCCTTCAGCATAAGGAGCGTTGTCCAGCGAAAGACTGAAGCTGACTTTAGGGAGTTTATGATTTTCAACAATCATTACCTTCAAACCATTTGACATAACAAAAGTTTGTGGTTTTTTGATGTTTACTACTGGTGAAGCTCCAGGTTTAGGTTGTGTACGATCTTGTGCCTGCATAATTCCTGTTACCAACAAAATGAATACTAATATATTTGTTTTTTTCATGATTTAGAATGTCTTAGTTTTTAGCCTGTTCTGTGGAAGGAATGTAATCCAAAAGTAATCTTTGGTTTGGATTCAAATATTTTTTTGCAACGTCTCTAATTTCTTCACGAGTGATAGAGTGTAAAAGTTCTATCTCGGTGTTAATTAAATTGATATCACCGTAAAGCATATAATAGGTTGCTAAATTTTCGGCAATTCCCTCTACATTTGAATTGGCATTCACAAAATTATTGTCAAACTTATTTTGTAATTTTTGAAAGTCTTTTTCAGAAATTAATTCGGTTTGAATTTTTACAATTTCTTCGTCAATTTCTTTCAGGACATCAGCAGCGGTATTTGTTCCCATTGGTAAGCCATACAAAATATACATTCCATAATCTTCCTGACTAAAACCAACAGCACCTATTTGTAAAGCCATTTTTTTCTCATCAACTATTTTTTTGTACAATTTAGAACTTTTACCATCACTTAAATAAGAAGAGATGAAATCCAAAACTCTGGCATCTCTTGTTTTCATTGAGGGTGTTCTGTACGAAGCAACTAACATTGGAATCTGGATGTTAGCATCCTGATACGTAGCTTTTAAAGTTTGAGTGATTGGTTCTTCAACAAAAATTTGTTTCGTTACAGCAGTTCCTTTTTTTATTGGTCCAAAATATTTCTGAATCCATTCTTTGGCTTGATTTTTTTCAAAATCACCGGCAACGACTAAAACAGCGTTGTTTGGAATGTAGAATTTTTTATTGAATGCTTGAAATTCTTCTAAGGTTGCGGCATCCAAATCCTTCATTGAACCAATGGTAGTCCAGCGATACGGATGATTTTTGAACATGTTTTCTTTTACAACCGTAAGAATGTTTCCATAAGGACGATTGTCAAAACTAGTTCTTTTCTCTTCTTTTACTACTTCATTTTGAGTATCAACACCAATTTGATTGATTACAGGATGCATTAATCTTTCGGATTCCATCCAAAGGGCTAATTCTAAATTATTAGAAGGAAATACTTCGTAATAGTACGTTCTGTCATCTGAAGTGTTAGCATTGTTTGTTCCTCCGTTTGAACTTACAATTTTCATCCATTCACCACGTTTGATGTTTTCAGTTCCTTCAAATAATAAATGTTCAAAGAAATGGGCAAAACCAGTTCGATCCGGTTTCTCATCTTTGGAACCCACATGATACATCACAGAAGTAACAACTACAGGCGCAGAAGGATCGTTGTGCAAAATGACATGCATGCCATTATCTAAATTGTATTCTTCGAAAACTACTTTTTGAGCCGAAGCTACTCCACCAAGCATGAGCGCTGTACTTAAGGCCATTATTGATTTTTTCATATGGATTAATAATTTTTTATTTTCTATAAGTAACGAAAAAGAGGGTATTGTTACATCAAAAATACTACAGAATGAAACTTTAACAACTGTTCATTTGTGTTTTTTCTCAATTGGCTTCAAAAGTATGATAAATCAGGGAGTTAGTGTTGGGGAATATTTTTTGTTTTACTAATTGCAGGTTAAATATTTAATTGTATATTTGCAACCTTAAAAATTATTAAAACAATTCAGTATGTATGCAATCGTAGAGATAGCAGGGCAACAGTTCAAAGTAAGCAAAGACTTAAAGGTTTATGTTCACCGTTTGACTAATGAAGAAGGTTCAAAAGTTTCTTTTGACAAAGTTCTTTTATTAGATGATAACGGAACTATCACTTTAGGCGCCCCAGCTATAGAAGGTGCTTCAGTAGAAGCTAAAGTGTTACAACACTTAAAAGGAGATAAAGTTATCGTTTTCAAAAAGAAAAGAAGAAAAGGATACAAAAAGAGAAATGGTCACAGACAATATCTTACTCAAATTGTAATTGAAGGTATTACTGGTGTTGGTGCTAAAAAAGCGGCTCCTAAAAAAGCAGCAGTTGAAGCAACTACAGAAGAAGTAGAAGCTCCTAAGAAAAAGGTAGCTAAAGCTAAAAAAGAAGATACACAAGAATAATAACAAAATATAAAACTAATACGTCATGGCTCACAAGAAAGGTGTCGGTAGTTCTAAGAATGGTAGAGAATCAGAATCAAAACGTTTAGGTGTTAAGATTTTTGGTGGTCAAGCTGCTATTGCTGGGAACATCATCGTAAGACAAAGAGGTTCAAAACATAATCCAGGTGCAAACGTTTACATCAGTAAAGATCATACACTACACGCAAGAGTAGATGGAGTTGTTTTCTTCCAAAAGAAAAGAGATAATAAATCATACGTTTCTATCCTTCCATTTGAAGTTGAAGCATAATTGATTTTCTCAATTATTCAAAACCCGTTTCGAAAGAAGCGGGTTTTTTGTTTTTCCTCACCCCAGCCCGAAGCTTCGGGACTCTCCAGGCGAAAAGGGAAATGAATTGGTTGAATGATTTTTAAAACCGTATGGTAGTTCGTTTGAGAGTCAATTATTGATTGTTCGTCACCGTAGGACACATCGTAGAGACGCACTGCAGTGCGTCTCTACCCGAAAAAACGTAAAATCTCTGCCAAACTGGGGATATTTCGTAAGCTCGGAATGATTATTTCCTTTTTTTATCCAATTCTATTTTTTTGTTTTTCGCTGTTTCTAACATAGTGTTTAAGTTTTCTCTGTTAAAGTATTGGCCTTTTGTAAAAACACTATAAATTCGGTTTACAGCTCTAATGTCAATCAAAGGATTTTCATCCAGAATTACCAAATCGGCTATTTTTCCTTTGTTTACAGAACCCATTGTATCTGACTTCTTTAAGAATTTTGCTCCGTTAATGGTGGCGGTTTTCAAAATGTCTTTGGGTTGCATACCGGCATTTTGAAACAATTCAAGTTCTTCTGTTAACGCTGCTGCCGGATAAACAAATGTGTTTAATGCCGCAGAATCACTTCCTGCCAATATAGTGACACCTGCTCTTTGCATCAATGGAACTTGTTGTGCGATACGTTTGTATTTGTCTTTTTTCTGTTGCTTTTGCTCAGCCGTTTCACCTGCCATTCGACCAATTCGCCATTGATAATTACCCGTAAAACGCTTGGTTAAATATTGAAGATATGCATCGTTTTGATGATTGTTTTCGTCTAAATAAGCCAATTGTTTGCCTCCTATTAATGTAGGGGTTACTGTCATTCCTTTTTTAGCCAGTTTTTTATAATTCGAAATGGCTTTCTCTTGATTGAAATTTTTATTGTACAGTTGTTCAGCCTGACCTCTTGTGATTTCTTTGGAATTGAGTTTTGAAATTATTTCCTTTTCATCACTTCCTAATCGTAAAACGTAGCTCGCATGTTCGATGCTGGAAAAGCCATTGTCAATTAAGGTTTCAATACTGACATTTATCGGAATATGACCGGAAACGAGGTAGCCTCTATTGTGGGCGGCAAGTACGCTTTTTGTAAACAAAGGAGCTTCAAGTGTGCTTTCGGTAATTTTAACAAAATCTACCTTGTAGCTGTCTAATTTATCAAGCATTGAATGGAGTTCAGCTTCATTGCTGATTTCTAAATCACCTTTCCATATTGAGTTTATTCCTTCTAGTTTTCTTCCGGCTGTAAAAATGGTTGGGCCAAGTAAACTGCCATTGTTTATTTGATCTCGCCAAGACAATACCTGTTCTCCCAAATCACTTGCGCAATCTCGAACAGTGGTAATGCCATACGCTAAATATACCGGAAATAAAGCCAGGTTATCTTCCACAAGATTTTCGCCTTCAATGTGGACATGATTGTCCCATAGACCGGGAATTACGTATTTATTACCAGCGTCTATTTGATTAGAAGCGGGTACGTTGTCATAATTTTTATTTTTTTTACTTATGGCAATTATTTTGTTGTTCTCTATTAAAATGTTTCTGTTTTTTAATATTTTACCGGAAAGGACATCAACAACGTTCGTGTTTTTTATCAGCCATTGGCTGTCTGTTTTTTGTTGGTTGTTTTGGCTGTGTAGTGTTATAGTAAAAATAAATACTAAACATAGGGCAAGAAGTTTCTTTGGCATTTTTAATTTTTTTTCAAAAGTAAAAAAAAACTGCAACTATTGTAGTCGTTTTTGTTTTATGGGTAAAGATTGCAAATTTGCACTATCGAACTGGAGACATAGCTGGGCAGTCGGGTCAAAGTCGGAGGCTTTGCACAACTGGAGAGATTTATAATGAAAAAGTGGTTTTTAAATTCTTTTATTTTGTGGTGGTTACCCGCCAAATGGTGTTGGTTTTGTCGTCCGTAAGTAGTAAATCACCATTGGGTATGACAATTACACCAACTGGTCTCCCGCGAACGATATCCTTTTCCGGATCTACAATGAAGCCAGTAAGGAAGTCTTCTGATTTGCCCGATGGTTTCCCGTCTTTAAAAGGGACGAAAATCATTTGATAACCTGATATTATTTTTCGATTCCAAGAGCCATGCTGTGCTATAAAGGCACCATTTCGGTACTTTTCAGGAAAAGAAGTTCCAGTATAAAAAGCCAGTCCAAGGGATGCTGTATGTGCACCTAAAGGAAAATCGGGGACCAAAGTTCTTTTTACTAATTCGGGTTTCATTTCTTTTACTCTTACATCTACATGTTGTCCAAAATAGGCGTAAGGCCAGCCATAAAAGCCATTTTCTTTAACGGAAGTCAGGTAGTCGGGAACGAGGTTGTCTCCCAATCCATCGCGTTCGTTTACTACTGTCCAAAGTGTTTTGGTTCCTGGCGCCCAACCCATTCCTACTGGATTACGGAGTCCTGCTGCAAAGACTCGCAATTCAGAACCGTCGGGATTTACTTCTAATATATTGGCGCGAAGTAACTCGTTTGCCATTCCTTTTTCGGCTATGTTTGACCCGGAACCCACCGCAATATAAATTTTTGAGTTGTCACTATTGGCAATAATATTTCTGGACCAGTGTCCGTTGTGCTTTCCTGCTGGAAGGTCGACTATCTTTTCTCCCTTGCCCGTTAATCTTGTTTGCCCTGCCTTATACGGATAGCGCAATATTGCATTGGTATTAGCTACATAAAACCAATTGTCTATCACTAACATACCGAAAGGTTGATTGAGTCCCTCGGTAAGAAAAGTTTCCCTCAAATCGGGAATGCCATCTTTATTGCTGTCTCGAAGTAAGGTAATAATATTAGCGCTGTGTTTTAAATTATTAGATCTCCATACGCCTTTCAGTGTGGCTCCAATTTGTTTGAGTAGGCTGTAATTGGAATTACTTTGAGCAACCAGCACATCCCCGTTTGGGGTTACATACATCCAACGCGGGTTTTTAAAACCATCCGCATATTTTGTTACCGTAAATCCCGGAGGTGCTATCGGTGTTTCACCGTCTTTCCATCCAATTACTTTAGAAAAATTGCCGTATGATTTGGTAGGAGCACCAAGTGAATCGGTTTTAATCGTGCTTTGTGCGATACAAAAAAATGGCAATATGAGTAAAAATATAAATAGATAATTTTTCATAATTATTTAATTTTTAAATACTTACGAAGTTACGAAAGAGTTTTGGTAATCTGGCATCGTTATTTAGACATAAAGTTATATAATTATTGTTTAATATAATTTAGATTATGCTTTAACTAATTTGAAACAATAAGCTGTGATGAAATTGATATCATATATTGCTTAAGAAGTCAGGAGACTTCGAAGAGCGGGAGTAATGGAGTTGTTTTCTTCCAAAAGAAAAGAGATAACAAATCATACGTTTCTATCCTTCCATTTGAAGTTGAAGCATAATTGATTTTCTCAATTATTTAAAAACCCGTTTCGAAAGAAACGGGTTTTTTTGTTTTTTGATAGGTTTTAAAAATTGTTTTCTTTGGGTTATGTTTTGTTTGTAATTACTCGTAAAACGGTTTATCTAGCGGAAGCAAGAGAGTCTTTATGCTTTTTAGATTTGGTTATTGTATTTTAATTTTTAATTTTATAAAATGGAAAATAAAAATATTGATATTCTAAATAGGCTTGAGGTTGCATTTTTAGAAAGGCTAAAGTCCGAAGCTGAATTTGTTTTGGAGGAAATGAACTTAACAGAAAGTATTACAACAAATAAAGCCTTTTCATTGTTTCAAATTTTGATTGTAATGTTAGTTTCCGTTATAGGATTTTTAACAAGTCAATTGACTTATATAGACTTTTATTCTTTTATAATTCAGGCCTGTTTAATATTTGGTATGTCTTTATGTATTTCAATAGGATTGTTATTAAAGATAATTTATCCCACTAAGACTAGACTAAAAGGTAGTATTCCTAGAAATATATTGCAATCCGATATTTTTGATGGTTCTAAATACGAAACAGAGAATTTTTTAAGTAACAAAATTATTTCTTTAGACAATGCAATTTTAAAAAATCAATCAAACCAAGAAAAACGAATCTTTTTTTTTAAAACTTCTATATGGAGTTTTTTAATTGGTTTAATTGTGATAATCTGTTTTGGAGTTTATACTATTTCCTAAGAATTTCGCCCTGATTTTCTGATCTTTCTTGAATTGTAGAAGTGTCTCTTTGTGGAGTAGATGGTCTTGAGCTTCCTGGCGATGTCTGTTCGGAGTTTTGACTGGAAGAATTATTATCGTCGTCTTGCATTAGATAGTCTTTTAATGAAAAAATGTTTTCCCAGCCGGTAGGATATCGTAATTGATTAATTCAAATATATAAAAAATACTGTAAATCATTAAGATAAGTTTGATTAGATTATTGACAATGTTTTCTTTCTTTTTGAGTAATAAAAAAACCCTCGCATCTCTGCAAGGGTTTCTATCGTAATTCGTAATTTTTAATTCGTAATTAAAAAAGACTAATATCTGTAATACTCTGGTTTGAATGGGCCTTCAACAGGAACACCGATGTAATCAGCCTGATCAACACGTAAAGTCTCCAATTCAACACCTAATTTAGCCAAGTGTAACATAGCCACTTTCTCATCCAAATGTTTTGGTAACATGTACACGTCATTGTTGTATGCCGCGCTGTTTTTCCACAATTCGATTTGAGCCAAAGTTTGGTTTGTAAATGAGTTACTCATTACAAAACTTGGGTGACCTGTAGCACAACCAAGGTTTACCAAACGACCTTCAGCCAAGATAAGAATGTCTTTTCCAGCAATAGTATATTTATCAACTTGTGGTTTGATCTCCACTTTTGATGCACCGTGGTTCGTGTTCAACCAAGCCATATCAATTTCGTTATCAAAATGCCCGATGTTACAAACAACAGTTTTGTCTTTCATTTTTTCGAAATGAGAACCCAAAACAATATCTTTATTTCCAGTTGTCGTGATGATAATATCAGCATTACCAACAACAGTATCTAATTTCTTTACTTCAAAACCGTCCATTGCAGCTTGTAAAGCACAAATTGGGTCAATTTCAGTAACGGTAACAATAGAACCAGCACCTCTAAAAGAAGCAGCAGTTCCTTTTCCTACGTCACCGTATCCACAAACGATTACTCTTTTTCCGGCTAGCATCAAGTCAGTTGCACGACGAACAGCATCAACAGCACTTTCTTTACAACCGTATTTGTTGTCAAATTTCGATTTAGTAACCGAGTCATTAACGTTTATTGCAGGCATTGGTAATGTTCCAGCTTTTACTCTTTCGTATAATCTGTGAACTCCAGTTGTAGTTTCTTCAGATAATCCTTTGATTCCAGCAACCAATTCCGGGTAACGATCAATAACCATATTAGTCAAATCTCCACCGTCATCAAGAATCATGTTCAATGGTTTTCTGTCTTCACCAAAGAATAATGTTTGCTCAATACACCAGTCAAAATCTACTTCGTTCAAACCTTTCCAAGCATAAACTTGAATTCCTGCAGCAGCAATTGCAGCAGCAGCTTGATCTTGAGTAGAGAAAATGTTACAAGAACTCCAAGTCACTTCAGCACCAAGAGCGATCAACGTTTCAATCAAAACCGCAGTCTGGATTGTCATGTGCAAACATCCTGCAATACGAGAACCAGCAAGTGGTTGTTCGTTTTTGTATTCAGCACGAAGCGCCATTAAACCTGGCATTTCAGCTTCTGCTAGTTCAATTTCTTTTCTTCCCCAAGCCGCTAGAGAAATGTCTTTTACTTTGAAAGCCACAAAAGGCATAGTTGTAGTACTCATTTATAGTATATTTGTAAGTGTAAAATTTTTTGCAAATTTACGTAATAACTTTAGAATTTTACTATTTTCTAAAAGATTTATGAATTGTTTAATTCGCTAATCTTTTGAACATTAACTAAATAATTTTTTTCAGGAGCTATTTCCCGTTATTCGCTATATCTTTTTACACGCAAAAAAGCGTGAAAAAAGGATGCCGCTGCTACCGGGGCTAAAAATCAAGATAACACGATGCCACTTTACAAAACGATACATGTCAATTCCACTACCCAAATCCTCGTTTGGAAAGTAACCGAATCTTTTCAAGAATTATTAGAACAAGTGGTTTTAAACGATACCAATCGTATCCGACTTGACGGAATGAAATCCGAAATGCACCAACGCGCCTTCCTGAGTGTTCGCAAATTATTACAGGAAACTGGTCACACGGATTTGGATTTATATTATGATGAAGTCGGGAAACCGCATCTCAACGGAGAGAGGCATATTTCTATAACCCATTCTCATAATTTTTCGGCAATTATCATTAGTGACGAAACCGTAGGAATCGATATCGAATTGCAAAGAGATAAAATCATCCGAATCGCAGATAAATTCTGTGACTCGGAGTTTCAATTTTTATCACCAAGCTTCGCGACTGAAAAAACACAAGAATACATTCGAAAATTGACCGTAATTTGGGGCGCCAAAGAAGCGATTTTTAAAATTAGAAACGAAAAAGGAATCAGTTTCAAAGATCATATTAAAGTCGATACTTTCGAATTAGAAAGTAAACAAACTATTGCTGAACTGCATTTTGATAATCTGGTAAAAGATTTTGATATTTATTTTGAAGAGATAGAAGAATTTACTTTAGTTTATGCCCTTGAAAAATAGTGGTCAGTGCTCAGTTTTTAGTGTTCAGCTACAATAATCAGTTAAATAATTCGTGTAAATCTGTAAAATCCGTGCCATCCGCGTGCCAAAAATGACAAACATTTATAACAACATTTTAAAAGCCAAAACCAATAACCAAAAATTACTGGCAATTCTCCTCGATCCCGACAAAATCGTCTGGGAAAATCTTGGGGATTTAATCTCGAAAATCAATCAATCGCCGGCAACTCATATTTTCATTGGCGGAAGCTTGGTAGAAAATAACATCTTAGACAGATTAATTATAGAAATAAAAAAAAACAGCACATTATCTATCGTTTTATTCCCGGGAAATCCATCCCAAATATCAAACAAAGCCGATGCGATTTTGTTTCTATCTTTAATCTCAGGAAGAAATCCCGATTATTTAATCGAACACCAAGTAAAAGCGGCACCCATTTTAAAGAAAACCCAACTCGAAATTATCTCCACTGGATATATTTTGATAGAAAGTAGCAATGAAACTGCGGTAGAACGCATTAGCAAAACCAAGCCTTTGGATAGGAATAATCTGGATTTGGCATTGGCAACAGCTCAAGCCGGCGAAATGTTAGGCAATAAGTTGATTTATCTCGAAGCGGGAAGTGGCGCAAAACAAGCTGTTCCGTTAGAAATGATTGAATTAGTTTCTCAGAATATTGAAATTCCATTACTTGTTGGCGGCGGAATTATAGATTTGCAAGGAATTCAAAACGCTTACCATGCCGGAGCCGATTTAGTAATTATAGGAACTGCTTTTGAAAACGATAATGATTTTTTTGACAAATAATTTAATTTTTTCTAATGATAGAATACTTTTTTTCTCAATATGCAGATTACCCAACATTAGATATCGTTCTGGAAATTGTGGCGGTCGTTTTTGGATTGGCAAGTGTTTGGTATGCTAAAAAAGATAACATTTTAGTGTTTCCCACAGGGATTGTAAGTACTTTAATATTTGTTTATTTGCTTTGGAAGTGGACTTTATGGGGCGATATGATGATTAATGGGTATTATTTTGTGATGAGTATTTATGGTTGGTACCATTGGACCAGAAAAAAAGATGACACGGTTGAGTTTCCAATTTCAAAAATTTCAAGTTCAGAAAAACGAATTGCGATAATTCTTTTTATATTTACGGTCGCTTTTGTGGTTTCGGTGTATCATTATTTCGGAAAATTCACCACATGGTATGCTTATGTTGATACATTTATCACAGGAATTTTCTTTGTAGGAATGTGGCTCATGGCCAAAAGGAAAGTAGAAAATTGGATACTTTGGATTATAGGAGATGTAATTTCAATTCCATTATATTTTTCAAAAGGATTTACTTTTACAAGTTTTCAATACGTAGTATTTACAATAGTTGCCATTTTTGGCTATTTAGAATGGAAGAAAATCTCAGACAGCTCTCAAACGGAGCTACAAAAATAATTAAAATAGCTTTATTTGGTCCCGAAAGTACCGGAAAAACCACATTAGCAAAACAACTTGCGGAATATTATAAAACCGAATGGGTTCCTGAATATGCACGCGATTATCTGCAAGAAAAATGGGATGCAAGCCAGCAAATTTGCGATGTTGACGACATGCTTCCTATTGCTTTAGGGCAAACCAAATTAGAAAATGAAAGCGCTTTAATTGCCAATAAATATCTTTTTTGTGATACTAATTTATTGGTAACCAAAGTTTTTTCGGAAATGTATTATGATTATTGTGATCCATTATTAGATCAAGCGGCTCGCAAACATGAATACGATTTGTTTTTTCTTACGGATATTGACGTTCCATGGGAAAAAGATGATTTAAGAGATCGTCCAGAAGAAAGAGAATCGGTATTTGCAATTTTCAAGCAATCCTTAATTGATAATAAAAAACCATTTGTAATTCTTTCAGGAGATAAAAAATTACGACTCAAGAAAGCAGTTGCTATTATCAATGATTTGTCAAAAGCTAAAGAAATGGGACTTTCTTCTCTTGATTTTGTTCAGATTTATGAAAAAGGTGTTCCGTTAAAAAACATTCAGGAACAGCTTAGCTTTTTTAGAAACGGAATAACAAGGAGTAATCTGGTTGGTCCGGCAACTTTATTTAATGGTATTTTAAAATTATCAGAAAATGATTTTCGTCAAAAAGCAGATTATTTTGATGAAAATAAATCCAGTTTTAAACTAGAGAAATTTGTTCCTGCATCTGGAGCGGCAAGTAGAATGTTCAAGTTTTTAATTGCTTTTTTGAAGGATTTTGATATTGAAAACGAAAGCATCAACGCCTACATAAACAGAAAAAAAGATACAGAATTATCTATTTTTATAGTTGGCATGGAGAAATTTCCTTTTTTTGAAGCAATTGATAAGCAACTTAAAGAGGAGTTTGCTGATTTTGATTCTTTAGACAGCAGTTATAAAAATTATTACTTTATAAAATTGCTTCTGGCTTCTGATTATTTTGATTTTTCCAATAAACCAAAAGCAATTCTACCTTTTCATAAATACAAAACACACATTGCGACTCCAGTTGAAGAGCATTTGAATGAATGTGTTCATTATGCAAATTCAAATATGCATTTTACGGTTTCTGAATCTCATCAAAAGCAATTTGAAAGTGTTATTGATAGCATTAAAAATAAAATAGAAAAGAAATCCGGCACTTCAATATATGTTGATTATTCGTATCAAAATAAGAGTACAGACACGATTACAGTAGATGTGGAAAACAACCCCTTTAGAGATGAAAATGGAGAGTTGTTTTTTAGACCTGGAGGCCATGGAGCTTTGATAGAAAATTTGAATAATCTCGATGCCGATATTATTTTTATAAAAAATATCGACAATGTTATTCAAAATAATATTCAAAAAATCGCTTTGTATAAAAAAGCATTGGCAGGAATTTTAATAGAATCACAACAGCAAGTGTTTAAGTATTTACATGCAATTGATGCTGAAGAAATTCAACAAGAGGAAAGTGAGGAAATTTTACTTTTTTTGGAGGAAAAATTAAACATTAAAATTCAGGACAGTTTTTACAAACTTAGTTTTGAAAATAAAATAACCGAAATCAAAGCTATTTTAAATAAACCTATCAGAGTTTGCGGAATGGTAAAAAACGAGGGTGAAGCCGGAGGTGGTCCTTTTTGGATAAAAGATAAAAAAGGTTCAATTTCGTTACAAATTGTTGAAAGCTCCCAAGTAGATTTGTTGGATGACAATCAAAGGGAAATACTGAATGCATCGACTCATTTCAATCCCGTGGATTTAGTTTGCGGAATCAAAAATTATAAAAAAGAGAAGTTTGACCTGACTCAGTTTGTAGATCATAATAGTGGTTTTATAGTAGAGAAAACTACTTCTGGAAGAGATATAAAAGCATATGAATTACCGGGGTTATGGAATGGTGCTATGGCAAACTGGATTACCGTATTTGTTCAAGTGCCTTTGATTACTTTTAATCCGGTAAAAACAGTAAATGATTTATTAAAACCAGCGCATCAGCCGTAATAATTTGGAAAACGAAAAAATCATATCTGAGTTAAGTTTTAAAGCCGTCCGCAGTAGTGGAGCCGGTGGTCAAAATGTAAATAAAGTTTCTTCAAAAGTGGTATTGACTTTTGATTTGAAAAATTCTCAGGCTTTAACCGAAGAAGAAAAGCTTTTGGTCGAAACCAAATTGTCTTCCAGACTGACCACTGATTCTGTTTTAATATTGAATTGTGATGAAGATCGAAGTCAGTTTAGAAACAAAGAACTAGTAACCAAACGATTTTTGGAACTCATCAAAAATGCATTAATTGTTCCTAAAATTCGAAAAGCCACAAAAATTCCAAAATCAGTTATCAAAAAAAGAATCAAGGATAAGAAAAATTTATCTGAGATAAAACAATCCCGTAGAAAACCCGATTATTAATTTATTGCAATTCATAATTCATAATTCACAATTTATAATTAGTTTTGTCCCGTCTCAAAGGGGTGCTCTAAATAACGAGCTGAGATTATACCCAAAGAACCTGGACAAGTAATGTTGTCAAGGGAAAAAATGACAAAAAATAGCGAGTAAGCTACTTTAATTCGTCATAGGAAACTATCATTTTTTAATTTAACAACAGAATAATTCCCCCTTTTATTCGTAATTTTTTTACGGATGAATACTATTTTAGTCCCAAAGTCTCAAAGTCTCAAAGTCCCAAAGTTCAAGAATCTGACATATTATATGTCTTCGGTCTTTCTTCTCTCATCTTTGGTCTCTTTTTCTCAGGTCAAAGACACCACTAAAGTAAACCAACTCGATGAAGTCTTGGTTTCGGCAGTTCGTGTCACTACAAAAACACCGGTCAGTTTTAGCAACTTGGACAAAAAGGAAATCAAATTCCGAAATTTAGGACAAGACATTCCTGTTTTGATGAATTATTTACCATCAGTTGTTACTACTTCTGATGCCGGAAATGGAGTAGGATATACTGGAATTCGTGTTCGTGGTAGCGATGCAACAAGAGTGAATGTTACTATCAACGGAATTCCGTACAATGATTCGGAGAGTCACGGAACGTATTGGGTAAACATGCCTGATTTTGCCTCATCGCTGGAGAGTTTACAATTGCAACGCGGTGTAGGAACTTCGACTAATGGAGCAGGCGCTTTCGGTGCCAGTTTAAATATGCTTACTGATAATTTTGCCAAAGAAAGCACGGGAGAAATCTCGAACTCTTTTGGAAGTTTCAATACTCGAAAACACACGGTAAAATTCAGTACAGGTTTAATGAACGATCATTTCGAAATTGCGGGACGATTGTCTGCTTTAAATTCGGATGGATATGTGGATCGAGGTGCATCTGATTTGAAATCCTATTTTCTTCAAGGAACATATGTAGGGAAAACAACATTAATCAAAGCCTTGGTTTTTGGAGGGAAAGAGAAAACATATCAGTCTTGGAACGGAATTGACGGTGAAACGCTGAACAATGACCGAACGTTTAATTCAGCAGGAGCTTTTACGGACGAACAAGGAAATGCTCGTTTTTATGACAATGAAACCGATAATTACCAGCAAGATCACTCTCAGCTGCATTGGAACGAAAAAATATCAGAAAACTGGAGTGCTAATTTAGCTTTGCATTACACGAAAGGGAAAGGATTCTATGAAAATTATAAAGAAGACGCTGATTTAGCTGATTATGGATTACAACCCGTTGGTGTAATAACAACAACGGACTTGATTCGTCAAAAATGGTTGGATAATGATTTTTACGGAACTACATTTTCTGCAAATTACAAGAAAGACAAACTGGATGTAATTTTTGGTGGAGGATGGAATAAGTATGAAGGGAGCCACTTCGGGAAAGTTATTTGGGCACGATTTGCTTCACAGAGTGAATTAGGAGATCGTTATTATGATGATTATGCCGTTAAAACCGATGGAACTGTTTTTGCCAAAGCCAATTACCAAATCACAAAGCAATTAAGTTTATTTGGAGATTTACAATACCGTACGGTTAATTATAAAGCCAATGGCGTTCAGCCAACAGCAGTGGATGATACGTTTAATTTCTTTAATCCAAAGACAGGATTGACCTATGACATCAATGCTCATAATGCTTTGTATTTTTCCTACGCCAGAGCTAACAGAGAACCAAACAGAACCGATTATGAAGGCGGAAATGTAAAGCCAGAAAAGTTGAATGACTTTGAATTGGGTTGGAGATATGTTGCGGAGAAAGTACAATTCAATTCGAATGTGTATTATATGGCCTATAAAGATCAATTGATTTTGACTGGAAATCTGGATGATGTAGGCGCCCCGATACGTTCCAATAGCGAGAAAAGTTACCGTTTAGGACTAGAAGTAGATGCTACAATAGCGTTGACAAGTCAATTGATTATCCGTCCTAATTTTACTTTGAGCGCTAATAAAAATACCGATTTAGCGGTAGAGGGTCAGGATTATGGGACTACGGATATCGCATATTCACCATCAATTATTGCAGGAAATATTCTGGTCTATACACCAGTGGAGAATCTTCATATTTCATGGTTGCAAAAGTTTGTCGGGGAGCAATACATGAATAATATTGAACTGCCAGCAGCAAAACTTGCCGATTACTTTGTGAATGATTTGAACGTTGCGTATGAGTTTAAACCAAAATCGGTTTTTAAATCGATTGTTTTGACGGGTTTAGTAAATAACTTTTTAGATAAAAAATATGTTTCTAATGGATACATGTATGATGTTTATCCGTATTATTATCCGCAAGCGGGAATTAATTTTCTTGTCGGATTGACATTGAAGTTTTAGAATATTACTTTAGTTATAATGTAAAAAATCCTGATGGTTTAACTATCAGGATTTTTTGGTTATAGCGATTGTTTGCTAAGAATTTTGATGCAAATTTATTTAAAAATCACTTCTATGTTTCTTATTTTTTATAAGAAAAACAGTCTATTTTGTTTGATGAAAAAATAAAATTCATTTTGATGGGATTAGCATTAACTGTAATGATGAAATTAAATCCATTGAATTTAAATGTTAAAATACAAAATAGTTACATACTTAATTGTAAAATAGAACTTGTTAAATTTTTATTAATTAAATAAGATAATTCTTTAAATTGTATTTTTTTTTTTTGATATTTACAATGGTTAACCAAAAACTAATTATAAATTTAAACCATTTAATTATGAAAAATTATTTAATATTTTTTATTGTTGTGTTTGTCTTTTATGGATGTGATAATCAAACTGAATCATCTTCTGTAAATTCTAATCATAATTTGGAAAAAGAAATAGTAGAATTAAAGAAAAAAACTACGATTTCAATTCTAAAAATGTCAAAGAATAAAAGCTTCAAAGAGTTTGTTTTAAAGGAGTGTCTTAAGCAAGAGCATGGTGATTATAATGTTTATTTGTCTAAAATTATTGAAGAATATGAAGATAAATCGGCATATAAAGATTTTGTAAATGAACTAAAGAACTATGTTGAGAAAGTTAAAATGGTAAATGGAGGTTTAGAGCCATTAATTTTTTATCCAAGAGCTGAAACAATTGAAGAGAAGTCTAATCAGAAACTTTCTAAAGTTGCAGAACAATTGGCGCAAATCATAAGTGTAGATGGCGATGTTTATAATCCGGAAACTTACAGCGCTCCGGGTTATGTTCTCGATAGTAATGGTGACCTTGCTTTTTTTGATAATATTACAGAAGAATATGCATGGGAAAATGATGTATGGGTGATTGGACTAGATGAAATGGGTGTAAATATGTCTTCGGCAGGAGATGATTTATTAACAGCTCAAACTTTTGTTAGTTCACCTCCGTCTAGGTTTGACGGACAGCCAGAATATGGAGGAATTATTCAAGTTACTGATTTGAATGAAATAGAGCCATGGATAGCTGGGAAATTAGAGTTTAGAATAATTATATTTGATTCAAAGGGGGTTAAAGTAAAAGATAAAGAATTTGATAAACGCAAAAGGAGTCATTTTAGGAATAATAAATGGTACGATTATGGATTTTTTGTTGCTGATTGGAATACTTCAACATTCGGAAATTGGATGACTGAAAAATGGATGGAAGTGGACGGTGGTAATTCTAATGCCTTTATTTATACTATTCCACCTGCTGTTCCAGGAGGTGTGTCAGTTTCTGTTACTGTGCCTAGTAAAGATAGAGATGATGATTTAGGACTAACAATAGTACAATTTACTGAGCCTATTTCTCAAGTTTATAATCTTTCTCATATAAACATTAAAAGAAAACACTTATAGATTATCTTTATTAACTAGGTTTTAAACTATTAAAAAATATCAATCACTATTACAATGAAAAATTTCAAACATATATTCATCATCATTTTGTTTTCTCTAGGCCTTGAAAGTTATTCACAAATCGCTGTAACGGGATATTCTAATTATGTTTTGGGAATAAACACAAGTAAAAGCAGGGCAATAAGTTTTGAACTAAAAATTTTCACTAATCATTATGTAGAAGATATGCCAATAGAGGGTAATGTGTTTTATAATTTTAAAACCAAAGAATACCACAGATTCTCCATTGGATTAGGGATTAATCTGAGTCCCTTTAGTAGTCCTGATCAAGTGAATTCATTTGTGATTCCAACCGTATTAGAAATTTTCCCAATAAAGGATTTTAAAAAAATAGCAATTATTTTTGAATTAGCACCTGAACTAAGGATTGAAGATGATGTTGCTATTAGAAGCCTTTTTGGTATTAGATATACGTTTGACAAAAAAAATAGTTCGAAATTTTAACTCAGGAATTTAACATTTCTCTCTTAAAATAAGAGCTTTTTCATCATTTCAAAAAATCCGAAAAGTTTAAATATGTTTCGGATTTTTTTTTTTACAAGTTTTGAAAGAAATTTAAAAAAAATGGCTGAGAGCTTACCACTAAATGAAATATTCCATAAAATGTATCATAATTTGAATGAGAATTCGAATTAATTAAATGCTTTTAAAGAAAATATAATGTAAACAAATTAAAGAAAATACAAGTAAACAAAATTGAATCTATGTTTAAAAAGTTTAATTATAAACTCGAAGAACCGTTCCGTTTACTTGAACTCTATATTGCTTCATTGGATATTGTAAAGTTCCCTGTCCGGTAAATAAACTGTATTCTTTACTGTCACATCCACAAACGGCATTTATCCCATTTATGGTCATGGTAGAACAGGAACTTATAGCTTGATTGGGACAAGCAGCGTCAAAAGCATTGTAACCGCTGCCGGTATTAAAAACAATAATGCCACGTGCGCCTACTCCGGGATAATAAATAGCATTGCTGGCATATTTAAGATTCGAATACGCCGGCAAATTCATATTAATATCTACCGTGAAAGTATAATTAGGGACAAATGGATTTGTGTTATCAAAACCTGAATCACTACACGAAAAAAAGAAAGGAATTATAACGGAAAGCAGCAGGTATTTTTTCATTTTAAAATAGTGTCAAAGTATTAGCGAAACAAATTTAATTTATTTAACTTTGAATTATATATGATTAACATATATTTATAGACAAAAAAAAATAATAGTATCTTTGTGGAAAGAAATCCCGTCCTGATGGGATTTTTTCTATTTATATAAATGATGAAGTTATGAGTACAGTATCGTATTACACCGCAGAAGGGTTAAAGAAATTAAGAGAAGAATTAGATTATTTAAAAAGCGTAATGCGTCCAAAAGCATCTGCAGATATAGCCGAAGCGAGAGATAAAGGCGACCTTTCTGAGAATGCCGAATACGATGCGGCTAAAGAGGCACAAGGAATGCTCGAAATGCGTATTGCTAAAATGGAAGAAGTACATTCTAACGCCAGGTTAATTGATGAATCTCATTTAGATCTTTCTAAAGTGTTGGTTTTGTCGAATGTGAAAATCAAGAATCAAGCTAATGGAATGGAGATGAAATACACGCTGGTAGCTGAAAGTGAAGCCGATTTGAAAACTGGAAAAATCTCTGTAACCTCACCAATTGGCAAAGGGTTACTAGGAAAATCAGTGGGCGAAGTTGCAGAAATCACAGTTCCTAATGGTGTGTTAAAATTTGAAATTTTAGAAATATCTCGTGACTAAGGTTAGTAATCAGTATTCAGTCGCAGTTTGCAGACGGAGTCTTGAAAACCTGAAATCTTAATTCCTAATAATTAAAAAAAATGAGCAGCATATTTACAAAAATCATAAACGGAGAAATCCCGTGTTACAAAATCGCAGAAGATGAAAATTTCCTGGCCTTTTTGGATGTAAATCCAAATGCAAAAGGACACACACTTTGTATTCCGAAACAAGAAATAAATAAGATTTTTGAGATGGAAGACGATTTGTATATCAGACTCATGCAGTTTTCTAAAAAAATAGCGGTTGCTCTTGAAAAAACGGTTCCGTGCAAAAGAATCGGGATGGCAGTTGTAGGGCTTGAAGTTCCCCATGCACACGTTCATTTAATTCCCTTGAATGAAATGGATGAAATGCGTTTTCAAAATAAAGTATCATTGTCCAAAGATGAATTTGAAGCTTTGGCAGAAAGTATTAAAACCAATTTATAATAGTTGCATAAATAAAATAAATTGGTATGGTTTTAGTTTAGAAAGGGAATAGGTGAAAACCCATTCCCTTTTGATTTTTTGAACATTATCTAATATGAAAAATGTTTTTTTAGTACTTTTTTTCTTTTTCTCACTTCTAAGTTTTGGCCAGGCTAATGCAGGCTATGCTTTGATCGACAAGAAGATGTCTAATATTTCCACAAGTTCCACTAATTCTACTGAGGCCATTGCCAATTATATAAATGCTAATTTTAAAACAGATACCGATAAAATTCGCGCTGTTTTTTACTGGACCGCATCCAATATAAGCTATGATATTGCAAATATGTATGCTGTAAATTTCAATGAAACAGTACAGGAAAAAATCGCAAAGACATTAAAAACTAAAAAAGGTGTTTGTATTCATTATGCTGTCGTTTTCAATGAGCTTTCACAAAAAATAGGAATCCAATCCTATATAATTGAAGGATATACTAAGCAAAACGGAAAAGTAGGTGACTTAGCTCACGCTTGGACAGCTGCAAAAATTGACAAAAAGTGGTATTTGTTTGACCCTACTTGGGGTTCAGGTTATGTCAATAATGGGAGATTTTCTAAAAAAATAAATAATTATTATTTTAAGGTTGATCCTGCTAAAATAATTGCTTCCCACATTCCATTTGATTATTTATGGCAATTTTCGAATTACCCTATTACCAATGGTGAGTTTTATGAAGGGAAAATTCAAATCAATAAAGCCAAGAAATACTTCGACTTTGAGAAAGAAATTTCCAAGCACAATAAGGAGTCAGAAGTTGATCAATTGTTTGCTTCAGCTGAACGAATAGAAAAAAATGGATTAAAAAACGCGATGATTCTGGAGCGTTACGAAGGAAAAAAGAAACAGTTGACCTATTTGCGACAAAATACCAATATCGAAAAATTGAATGCTATTGTGAATGAAATGAATGAGGCCGTTGTGTTATTGAATGATTT
Organism: Flavobacterium sp. GT3P67; assembly: GCF_004349155.1. Taxonomy (NCBI): domain Bacteria; kingdom Pseudomonadati; phylum Bacteroidota; class Flavobacteriia; order Flavobacteriales; family Flavobacteriaceae; genus Flavobacterium; species Flavobacterium sp. GT3P67. The sequence goes on along the minus strand of NZ_SMLF01000001.1, from coordinate 139,510 downwards.
TATTCATTACAGAAACAATAAGTTTAACCCTGCTTTATCAGATGATGAAATTAGTAATATGATTGAAACACCAAGAGAACAACTGGCCAAATGTCAGAGCGATATTTACAGCGTTGGTTCAGTTGGCAGTGGAAACGCATCTAATGTAGCGTCGATTAAAAAATCGATAAGTAAAGCTTTGGTGCAAGCCGAAGAACACGCTTTGTTTGTGCAAAACTATTTGAGTAAGTCTAAAATAGTCAGAAAAACGATGTTTTTTAAAGTGTCTCGGTTTGGAGTTCGTTAAACTAAATTACTTTTTTTAAAACTGACTTGCATAGTTGTTCCTTTTCCAATTTCGGAATTTAACACTTTTATGGTTCCTTTATGGTATTCTTCCACGATTCTTTTGGTTAACGAAAGACCCAATCCCCAACCGCGTTTTTTAGTAGTAAATCCGGGTTCAAAGATGGTTTTGAATTGTTTTTTTTGAATACCACCTCCGGAATCGGAAACGTTTATTTTTACTGAATCACCTTCTTGCTCTATTTCCAGCGCTAATTGTCCTTTTCCTTTCATAGCATCAATGGCGTTTTTTACGAGATTTTCAATGGTCCAACTGTGTAAAGTAGGATTCAAAGAAACAATTATAGGAGATTTTGGCGCTTTAAACGAAAACTCAATTTGTTTCGAAAATCGGGATTGTAAATAGTCATAGGATTGAAAGGTTTCTGCTACGATGTCTTTGTTTTCTAATTTTGGTTCAGATCCTATTTTCGAAAAACGATCGGTTATGGTTTGTAAACGCTCAATGTCTTTTTCAATTTCGAAAGTGGTGCTTTCATCCACATTTTCGGATTTCAAGAGTTCGACCCAGCCAATCAATGAAGAAAGCGGCGTTCCTATCTGGTGTGCGGTTTCTTTTGCCATTCCCGCCCAAAGCTTGTTTTGAGTCGCCATTTTGGTGCTTCTGTAAAAATTGTAGACGAGCGCTCCAAAAAGCACAATGATTAACAATAAGGCAACAGGATAGTATTTTAGCTTGTTAAGTAATGAAGAATTTCCGTAATATAAATATTGAAATTTCCCAGGTACATATTCAATTATAATAGGGTCATTTTCACTTTTTAGATCGGATAAGAAATCTTTAGCTTTACTGTCATTCTTTACAATAGCATCGTCAATGTTTACGGTGTTTATGATGCTGTCATTTTCTGTAAGTATAATAGGAATAGAGGTGTTGTTACTGAAAATCTGAAGAGGAAGTTCCACATCCGTATTTTCTCCGGCATTTTTGAGTGTCTTTTGTGCATTTGCCCAAAGGTTCATTTTTAATCGTTCTTCATTTTTGAAGATTTGAAAAAACGTATAAGTGTTCCAGAGAATTAATAAAATGATTAAAAAGGAGGCAAAAATAATAACCCAACGAGTTGTATTTCTTCTTTCAGAAAACTGCATAAATATAATTTAGAGGTATAAATATAACGAAATAAATGCTTTTGTATTTTAGTTTTAGAGAAAGAATTTTTTTTGAAAAAATCAAGCCTTTATTTTATTCTAATTTGGGTTACTACTTCTTAAACTTAATTCATTTGTCTACTTTTGTATCTTTCAGCAATAAATTAAAAACGTATGATTACTATTGATCCTAAAAGTATTGAAACAGCAAAATTGCAAGGGTATTTGCAAAGTTCCGTTGGGCCTAGACCTATTGCCTTTGCCAGTACTATGGATGCTAAGGGAAATCCAAATTTATCTCCTTTTAGTTTCTTTAACGTGTTCAGTGCTAATCCTCCGATTCTGATATTTTCGCCAGCAAGACGCGTTCGTGATAATTCGATAAAACATACGTTAATCAATGCCGAAGCGACTCGTGAAGTAGTGATTAATGTAGTAAATTATAATATAGTTCAGCAAACTTCTCTGGCCAGTACGGAATATGCTGATGGAGTAGATGAGTTTATAAAATCTGGCTTGACTCCAATTGCTTCGGAGGTGGTAAAACCTTTTAGGGTAAAAGAATCCCCCGTTCAATTTGAATGTAAAGTCACTCAGATTATTCCATTGGGAACGGAAGGAGGAGCCGGGAATTTAGTACTTTGTGAAGTAGTGCGTATTCATATTGACGAATCTGTTTTAGACGAAAATGGAGCGATTGATCAACACAAAATTGACTTAGTTTCCAGATTAGGCGGCAACTGGTATTCCAGGTCGAATCAAGGTCTTTTTGAAGTCCCAAAGCCATTATCCACATTAGGAATTGGGGTAGATGTGATTCCAGATTTTATAAAAGAAAGTCCTGTTTTTGATGGGAATGATTTAGGAATGTTGGGTAATATTGAAGCCTTGCCTACAATGGAAGAAGTTAGTATATTTGTAAAAGAAAATTTCGCAGTAAAAGGAGTTTTAAGTTCCGATGATGCCGAAAAAGTGCATATGGAAGCTAAAAAATATTTAAATGCTAATGACGTGTTTTCAGCATGGAAGGTGCTTTTAGCGGAAAGAAAAAAATAGAGCAAAACAATTAAAACATAGAAGATGGAAGTTACAGGAAAAATTAAAATGATCGATCAAACTAAAGAAGTTGGATCTGGAGGTTTCAAAAAAAGAGATGTTGTTGTTACAACTGATGAGCAGTATCCACAACATATTCTAGTTCAGTTTGTTCAAGATAAATGTGACTTATTGAACGGTTTTCAAGTAGGAGAAGCTGTGAAAATTGATATTAATTTAAGAGGTAGAGAATGGACAAATCCTCAAGGGGAAACGGTTTATTTTAATACTATCCAAGGATGGAGAATAGGAAAATTGCAAGCTGAAGCTGCTTCGGCTGCGCAAATGCCCCCAATGCCGGCTACTGAAGCATTTGCACCAGCAACAAACTTAAACGAAGAAGAAGCAGACGATTTGCCTTTTTAATCATTTGAATTTCTATTGATATAGTAAAAACAAACCCGACAGGTATTCAAAACACTGTCGGGTTTTTATTTTATAAGAATGTATTATTTGTCAATTCCTTTATTTTTTCCTCCTGTTGTCCAAGCCAATGCTGATGGTATTCTTGCCGTTGGAGGTGACTTGTCTCCGGAACGATTGCAACTTGCTTATAAAAGCGGCATTTTTCCGTGGTTTGAAGATGGAGAACCAATTATGTGGTGGTCACCAAATCCCAGAATGGTTTTGTTTTTGGATGAATTGATTGTTTCAAAAAGTATGCGCAACATTCTCAATAGAAATATTTTCAAGGTTACGTTTAATCAGAATTTCAGGGACGTAATTTCAAACTGCCAAAACATAGAACGCGATGGTCAAAACGGCACTTGGATTACTAATGACATGATTGAAGCCTATTGTAAACTTCATGAATTAGGAATTGCAAAATCGGTTGAGGTTTGGCAAGATGAAGTTTTGGTTGGGGGTTTATATGGAATCGACTTGGGTCATGTGTTTTGTGGTGAAAGTATGTTTTCCAAAGTTTCTAATGCTTCCAAAGTGGCTTTTATTGCTTTGGTCAACCAATTAAAAAAGGCTAATTATAAACTGTTGGATTGCCAAGTTTATAATCCACATCTTGAAAGTTTAGGCTGTATGGAAATTGATAGAGAAGAATTTATGGAAATTTTGAAAAGCAAATAGTTCTAAAATTTCAATTTTGTAAAACGCCACTCTGAAGTATTAAAAAGTACCAATTCATTTTCTAAAGTTGGTAAATCCATAATCAGTTTCAGAGTTTCATGCGCCATCATTGTGCCAATAATCCCTGGAAGCGTACCCAATACTCCATTCAAATTGCAATTGGGGACATCTTTTGGATTCGGTGATTCTGGGAATAAGTCACGAAGATTTTTGCTTCCATTGTGATTGAAAACAGCCATTTGTCCTTCAAATTTCAAGATGCTGCCATAAATCAATGATTTTCCTAACGCTACACAAGTGTTATTTACAAGATAACGGGTTTCAAAATTATCGCAACCATCAACAATCACATCAAAATTTTGTATAATTTTTTCTGCGTTTTCTGCCCTTAATTTTTCTTCCAAAGCAATAATCTGAATCAACGGATTTAAAGTTTCTAAAACCGATTTTGCCGTAATTGCTTTTGATTGACCAACGTGTTTCTCCGTATATAAAATTTGGCGGTGCAGGTTGTGTAATTCTATTTTATCAAAATCAACAATTCCAATAGTTCCCACTCCTGCAGTTGTTAGATATTGTAAAATAGGACAACCCAGTCCACCTGCACCAATCACCAAAACTTTGGCTTTTTTGAGTTTTTCTTGTCCTGAATCACCTATTTCCGGTAACATCATCTGGCGGTTGTAACGTAAAAAATCTTGAATAATGCTCATTTTTTTAGTCTTAAAGTTGAAAGTCATAAAGTTAAAAGTCAAAAGAAGATAAAAAAAGTAAGTTGAGTTCTTTCGACATTAAGACTTTATGACATTTGACTGTATATTTTATCCCAATCCTTCCAAACGGGTTCGTATCCTTTATTTGCAATGATTTCTGCAATTTCGTGTGCCGAGCGCTCATCACTAATTTCAAATTGCTCCAAGGATTGCGGATCGACAACATAACCACCGGGATTGGTTTTTGAACCTGCACTCATGCTGGTAACTCCAATTGGGATTATATTATTTCTAAAAATTTCATTTTCACGGGTGGAAATAGAAATCTCTAAATCTTCATTCCAAAGGCGGTAGGCACAAATAAGTTGCGTTAAATCTTTGTCGTCCATAATAAAGTTAGGCTCGATGATTCCTTCTGCGGGACGCAATCTCGGGAAAGAGACGGAATATTTGGTTTGCCAATAGGTTTTTTGCAAATAATCTAAATGCAAAGCGTTAAAAAAACTATCGGTGCGCCAATCTTCCAATCCCAATAAAACACCCAATCCAATTTTATGAATACCCGCAGTTCCTATTCGATCAGGAGTTTCCAAACGAAAATCGAAATTTGATTTTTTACCTTTTGTGTGATACTTTTTATAAACCTCCTGATGATAGGTTTCCTGATATACCAAAACCGAAAAGACACCCGCTTTATGCAATTGCTTGTATTCTTCAGTAGATAGCGGTTGCACTTCGACTGAAATGGTAGAAAAATCATTTTTTATTTGGGCAATCGATTTTAGGAAATAATGAATGTTTACCGTGTAATTGGCTTCGCCTGTTACCAATAAAACATGATCAAATCCTGCTTTTTTCAAGGCCTCTACCTCTAATGTGATTTCGCTTTCGTTGAGGGTTTTTCGTTTGATTTTATTGTCTAAACTAAAACCACAATAGGTACAAATATTTTGACATTCGTTACTCAAATACAAAGGCGCATACATCTGAATGGTTTTTCCAAAGCGTTTTTTGGTCAGTTCGTGACTCATCTGTGCCATTTGTTCCAAATACGTTTGAGCAGCCGGAGAAATCAATGCAAGGAAATCATCCAGGTTCCGTTTGCTTTTGGCCAATGCCCGTTCTACCTCTTGAGTTGTGGTTTGGTATATTTTGGACTGAATGGTGTCCCAATCATAGTTTTCAAAAACCGATTTAAATGTTTTCATTTAATTAGATTATTAATTAAGGAACCCCTTCAATGTTTAAAACCCTGAAGGGATTGGGAATGTAGAGGTCTATTCATACAAAAAAGCCGTCAATGGACTCGAAGCTACCGCACGATTTACTTTTTGTGCCAGTTGCGCTTCGTAGGCTTTTCGGCCTGCAATAACAGCTTCTCTAAAAGCCTCTGCCATCAGTCTTGGGTTTCCGGCAACGGCAATGGCAGTATTTACCAAAACCGCATCGGCGCCCATTTCCATCGCTTTGGCTGCGTCAGAGGGTGCGCCAATTCCAGCATCAATAATCACGGGAACTTTACTCTGTTCAATTATTATTTCTAAAAAATCGATGGTTTTTAATCCTTTATTACTTCCAATAGGGGAGCCCAAAGGCATGACAGCGGCTGTTCCTGCATCTTCCAGTCGTTTACATAAAACAGGATCCGCATGTATGTAGGGCAAAACGATAAATCCTAATTTGGCTAATGCTTCCGTAGCTTTTAAGGTTTCGATTGCATCGGGCATTAAATATTTTGGATCAGGATGGATCTCCAGTTTTAGCCAATTAGTTTCCAACGCTTCGCGGGCTAATTGTGCTGCAAAAATGGCTTCTTTGGCATTTCGTGCTCCGGAGGTATTGGGTAATAAATTAATTTGTGGATGTTTCAGATGTGCTAAAATGGCATCCGTTTCAGTTTCTAAATCGACACGTTTTAGCGCTACAGTCACTAACTCGCTTCCCGAAGCTAAAATGGCTTCTTCCATCTGTTGATTGGAACCGAATTTTCCTGTGCCTAAAAACAAGCGGGATTGAAAGGTTTTGTCTCCTATTTTAAATGGTAACATATAAATTGTCGTTAATTTGCGTGATAAGTTGGGATGGTTTTTCGCTTTGTGTAATCAAACCAGAAACGGCAATGCCATAAATTCCGGTTTCCATTAAGCTTTTGACATTTTCCAGTGTGATGCCTCCAATGGCATAAATGGGAATTTGAATCTTTTTCATTTTCATTTTTTCGATAATCGTGCGGTAGCCTTCAAGTCCTAAAATCGGACTTAAATTTTGTTTGGTAGTTGTAAATTGAAATGGACCCAGACCAATATAATCACAATTTTCGGCTGTTTTTTGGAGCACATCATCAAAAGTATTTGCAGTTCCTCCAATGATTTTTGTTTTTCCTAAAAGTACTCGGGCTTCTGCAACATTCATATCACTCAAACCTAAATGGACTCCATCAGCATTCAATTGCTGTGCCAGATGGACATTGTCGTTGATGACAAAAACCGCTAAATATTCTTCGCATAAAAACTTCACGGCTTCCGCCAAAGCAAAAACTTCAAGAGCGTTTTGGTTTTTGAATCGCATTTGAATCCAATCACAACCATTGTCCAGTGCTTGATGGATATTATACAATTGTTCTTCGACTGTGTTTCCCTGTGAGATGTATTGTAATTTGTTATACATAATGGTATCCTAATTTGGTTTGGTTAGATTGTAAGTAGGTTTCTATATAATTTTTGGCATTAATACAGGCAGTTTTCAGATGCTGTTCCAAAGCTAAATTGGCTGTAATGGCTGATGATAATACACAGCCGGAACCGTGTTTTTCGAATGTTAAAGCTTCTTTTGGCGTAAGCCTGAAAATTTTATTTCCTGTATATAGATAATCAACACCAAATTCGTCTGGATTATGGCCACCTTTTAGTAAAACGGCGCAATATTCCGAAAGGATTTCTGCAATTGTTTCTGCATTAATTTCTTCCGAAGACAGTTGTAAAATCTCATTGTAATTGGGTGTTATCAAATCAATTTCCTTCAATATTTCAATCAAAAAAGCTTGATTTTTGATGTTTATAAAATCGAATTCGGTAGTGGATTTCAAAACGGTATCCCAGATGATTTTTGTTTTTGGCGAAAGCCTTTTTACGGTATAAACAATTTCTTTTAAATAGTCCAAAGAAGGAATAATGCCAATTTTTACTGCTTTGATACTATAGTTCTTGAATAGCATTTGTATGGAACGCAAAATAAAATTTAAGTCGGTCCATTGCATTTCGTAGAACACATTTTCGGTTTGAATAGTATTACCAGTATTCACAGCAAAACCATACACACGATGTTGTTCAAATGTTTTTACATCCGCTAAAATTCCTGCACCTCCCGAGGGATCGAAACCGGCTATTGTTAAAACGAATGGGCGATTTGTTGACATAGTTTGAAATTTTCTATTGGGTTGTTGCTGTTCCAAATGGTTCCTAAAAGGGCTGCTTTGTCGAAACCATATTTCAATGTTTGCTGAATGTTATCAGGGGAGATTCCGCCTAACGCCACTAGTTTTGTGGAGAAATTAGTTCTTTGTATTATCGCTTCGAAATGATTGGTTTTTGAAGCATAATTAGGTTTGGAAATACTATCGAAAACCGGACTTAAAAAAGCATATTCAAAAACATCATTCAAAGTATTAAAGTCTTCCATCGAATGAACCGAAGTTGATAGATGGAATCCCTTTTCTCTCAATTCATTAAAGATTTTATTTTCAGAAGACCTACTAGGTTTTGAAAACCTTGCAGGAGTATTTATCACTCCATTTCGCATTTTTTCAGTAAAATGAATTCGCTTGATTCCAAATTCTTCCGCCAAATGATGCTGACTATGTAAAACCAATCGACTTCTAAATTCCAATCCTATTTCCGATAAAAACGCTTTCATTTCCGCTTCCGAAAAATCAGGTTTACGAACATGAAACAACATCAATCCTTCCGCAAAAAGCGAATGAATATCGTTGATTTCGTTTGGAACGGAAATAGGATTTGAAATAATAATCATGGTTTAGGTAAACAGCATTTATTTTCGGTTTTGCAACTCATAACTCATAACTTTTTTAACTGTAAATCTCTTTCCCTTGTTCAATAAACTCTTGCGACTTCTCTTGCATGCCTTTTTCAGCTTCAGCAACATCTCTAATTTCTTGTGATATTTTCATAGAACAAAATTTTGGTCCACACATGGAACAAAAATGAGCTACTTTTGCTCCGTCGGCAGGCAATGTTTCATCGTGGAATTCACGGGCTGTATCAGGATCTAACGACAAGTTGAATTGGTCTTCCCAACGGAATTCAAAACGCGCTTTGCTCAACGCATTGTCACGATATTGTGATCCTGGATGACCTTTGGCTAAGTCGGCTGCATGTGCAGAAATCTTATACGTAATTACTCCGTCTTTAACGTCCTTTTTGTTGGGTAAACCAAGGTGTTCTTTTGGCGTAACATAACACAACATCGCGCATCCGTACCAACCAATCATTGCCGCACCAATGGCTGAGGTGATGTGGTCATAACCTGGTGCTATATCGGTAGTCAATGGGCCTAAAGTGTAAAAAGGAGCTTCATCACAATGTTCCAATTGTTTCTCCATGTTTTCCTTAATCATGTGCATCGGTACATGACCGGGACCTTCGATAAATACTTGGACATCGTGTTTCCAAGCTACTTTTGTCAGTTCACCAAGTGTTTCCAATTCGGCAAACTGGGCGGCATCATTCGCATCGGCAATAGAACCTGGGCGTAAGCCATCTCCTAAAGAAAAAGCAACATCATATTGCTTCATGATTTCGCAAATATCCTCAAAATGGGTGTAAAGGAAGTTTTCTTTGTGGTGAAACAAGCACCATTTTGCCATGATGGAACCACCACGGGAAACAATTCCGGTAACACGTTCCGCAGTTAAATGGATGTAACGCAATAAAACACCGGCATGAATGGTGAAATAGGAAACGCCTTGTTCCGCTTGTTCGATTAACGTATCCCGATACACTTCCCAAGTTAAATCTTCGGCAACACCATTTACTTTTTCCAAAGCTTGGTAAATAGGTACAGTCCCAATAGGCACGGGAGAATTTCGAATAATCCATTCTCTGGTTTCGTGAATATTTTTACCTGTAGATAAATCCATAATTGTATCAGCTCCCCAACGGCAGGCCCAAACAGCTTTTTCTACTTCTTCTTCGATAGTTGAGGTTACAGCGCTGTTCCCGATATTGGCATTAATTTTTACCAAGAAGTTGCGCCCCACAATCATCGGTTCGCTTTCGGGATGGTTAATATTATTTGGAATAATGGCGCGGCCTCTGGCTACTTCGCTGCGGACAAATTCAGGTGTGATCTTGGATTTTGGAGTGTTGGCTCCAAAACTGTTTCCGCCGTGTTGGCATTGCATCGCCTTGGTTTGTTCATTTATCAACTCCAAGCGTTGGTTTTCACGAATGGCAATGTATTCCATTTCGGGAGTGATAATTCCCTGTTTTGCATAATACAATTGGGATACATTGGCTCCTTTTTTGGCACGCATGGGTTTGTGTAAATATTCAAAACGCAATTTGTTTAGTTTTTCGTCATTCAAACGTTTTTTCCCATATTCAGAAGAGATTTCAGTCAATTCTTCGACATCATTGCGGTCCAGAATCCATTGTTCACGGATGCGTGGCAATCCTTTTCGAATGTCAATTTCGATATTTGGGTCGGTGAATGGACCGGAAGTATCGTAAACGGTTACAGGAGGATTTTTTTCTATTCGTCCGTTGGATAATTTAGTGTCTGCCAATGCAATTTCGCGCATCGCTACTTTTATGGGATGAATGGTTCCGTCTACGTAAATTTTTGTAGAATTTGGGAAAGGAGTTCTTGAGATTTTTTCTTCGTTATTCATTTGTTTGAATTTTATGATTTTAGGAGTGTTGTATTCTGCTAGGGATAGTAATGGAAAGCCCGTAAAGTTGAAGGCCAAATAAAACAAGGATTAGTGAAGCGACCGCAAGGAAGCTTTGACTAAGACTATGTTTTATAGGATTGCAACTGCGGACTTGAAATGGATAGCCCGCCCGAGCAGCCAAACTATCCTCCTTGGGTTGCAGAGATGATGAGAATATCGTCGGTTTCTTGTATAGGATAGGAATTCCAGTTGGATTTTGGAATAACGGTATTATTGATGGCTATGGCAATTCCGTTTTGTTTGATGGGAATTTCCAAGTCAAGAAGTGCCTGAACAGTAAGGCTGTCAGGGGCAAATTGTTTGGTTTGATTGTTGATTTTGAGCTCCATTCCTTTTTAAATTTAATTAATTTGTAGAGAGGCATGCAGTGCGTCTCTACTTTAGGAATGGCTACAGGAGTACATAAATGTACAAGGAAGTCATCTTACTTTTCCCTACGCTAGTATGAACTAGATCAGGTTCAGAGGGTAATTCTCAGCCTACAATTTTGTAGACACCCCTAAAGTGTGGAACAAAAATAGGATATTATTTAATACGGATTCTTGAATTTTGAAAAAAAAACAAAACTTTAAGAACTTGTTTTGTTATTGGTTTTTAAAAAGTCACTGTTTTTTTCCAGCAATCTGCTACGTGATCGTCAACCATTCCAGTGGCTTGCATGTGCGCATAAACCACTGTAGAACCTACGAATTTAAACCCGCGTTTTTTCAAATCTTTACTGATAGCATCAGAAAGTGGTGTGGTTGCAGGAACTTCTTTTAAGGATTGTCGGTTGTTTTGAATGGGTTTTCCATCGGTAAATCCCCAAATGTATTTTGAAAAACTACCAAATTCCTCTTGTACTTTCATAAAGGTTACGGCATTCGAAACGGCAGCGCGAACCTTTAATTGATTGCGGATGATTCCAGCGTCTTGAAGTAATTCCTGAATTTTATCTTCGGTATAAAGAGCCACCTTTTTATAGTCAAAATCATCAAAAGCTACTTTGAAGTTTTCTCTCTTTTTAAGGATTGTAATCCAACTTAGTCCTGCTTGGAAAGTTTCTAAGATTAAGAATTCAAATAATTTTTGATCCTCATAAACCGGAACTCCCCATTCTTCATCATGGTATTTCTCGTAAATATCAATACCAACACACCATTTACATCTTGTTTTTTCTTCCATGATTTATTCTGTTTCTTCTGATAAATATTTTTTTATAATGTAGTGTCCCAAGTAAATCAGGGGGGTCAATAAAATGGCTATTCCTAATTTGAATGTATAACCCGTCAAAGCGGAAGTTATAAAAGTATCAAAGTTAATTTTTCCGGGCAACCAAAAAGCAATTCCAAGTACAATAAAGGAATCGAATAATTGAGAAATTATAGTAGAACCCGTTGTTCTGAGCCATATTTTTTTATTTCCTGTTCGGTTTTTGAAATACCAAAAAATAGTTACATCAATCAATTGGGAGATTAAGAAGGCAATGATACTTCCGACAATAATCCACATACTTTGGCCAAAAACTGCAAAGAATTGGTCGTCATTTACCGGACTTATTCCTTTTGCAGCGGGGATGCTTATGGCTAAGAATAAAAGTATAAAAGCGTAAGCTATTAAGCCGGCAGTAATTAAAGACAATTTTTTTACTCCTTTTTCTCCAAAGTATTCATTGATTAAATCGGTTGTCAGGAAAACAATTGGCCAGGGCAAAATACCGATACTCATCACAAACGGACCTATTTGTATGAGTTTCCCGCCAATTAATTCAGCAGTTACAGCATTGGTAATGAAGATGCCTGCGAGTATAACAAATACGAGCTCTTTTTTGGTTTTAAACATAAATGATAATTAGTACTCAAATTTAGTATTTTAATTTGAAATTTATGTTTTATAAAACAGACAGTAGTTGATTAAAAAAAAATCCCATTCGAGTGAATGAGATTTTATATTTGTAATCAGAATTTAAAATAAATTTAGAATTCAGAAATTATTTTAGAATGATTATCCTAAAGCAGCTCTTTTGAAACCTGTAACGATAAGGTCTTTATCTAAAGATTTTACATAATTGGCAACGCTTAATTTGTTGTCTTTGATGTAATCTTGGTTTACTAAAGTGTTGTCTTTAAAGAAACGAGCTAATTTACCTTTAGCGATATTGTCTAACATTGCTTCAGCTTTTCCTTCTTGACGTAGGATGTCTTTAGCAATTTCGATTTCTTTAGCGATAGTTTCTGCATCAACACCTTCTTCGTTTAATGCAATTGGAGCCATAGCTGCAGCTTGCATAGATACGTTTCTTGAAACTTCATCAGCACCTTCAACATTTGCAGATAGCGCAACTAAAGTAGCGATTTTGTTTCCAGAGTGGATGTAAGATCCGATGAAAGCACCTTCTAATTTTTCGAAAGTTCTGATTTCTAATTTTTCACCGATAACTCCTGTTTGCTCGATTAATTTATCAGCAACAGTAATTCCGTTGAAATCAGCTGCTAAGAAATCTTCTTTAGTATTGAAATTCAATGCTAAATTAGCCATTTCAGTAGCCATTTTCACAAAATTTTCATTCATCCCTACGAAGTCAGTCTCACAGTTCAATGTGATAACAACTCCAGCAGTTTTGTCAGCATTTACAACAGCAATTGCAGCGCCTTCAGTAGATTCTCTATCTGAACGGTTAGCAGCTACTTTTTGTCCTTTTTTACGTAAGTTTTCGATAGCTAAATCAAAATCTCCGTCTGCTTCAACCAAGGCTTTTTTGCAGTCCATCATACCTGCACCAGTGATTGTTCTTAATTTATTTACGTCTGCAGCAGTAATTGTTGCCATGTTTTTTTAATTTAAAGATTAAAAAATAGAAAGATTAAAGGATTAAAAAATAGCTTTCGTAAATTGTAAATTCACGAATCTTTTAATCTTTTAATCTTTCAATTATTAAATGTTTATGTTTTATTCTTCAGTTGCAGTTGGAGCAGCAGCTTCTACAGCAGGAGCTACTTCTACAGCTTCAGCAGCAGGAGCAACAACTTCAGTGGTAGCAGGAGCAACAACTTCAGCAGTAGCTTCACCTTCTTTGTCAGAACCTCTGTCAGAAAGTCCTTCAACAATTGCAGCTGTAACTAAAGATAAAATTTTATCAATTGATTTAGAAGCATCATCATTTGCAGGAATTACATATTCTACTTCACGAGGATCAGAATTTGTATCAACCATTGCAAAAACTGGAATGTTTAATTTTTGAGCTTCTTTTATTGCGATATGTTCCGCTTTGATATCAACTACGAACAATGCAGCTGGTAGTCTAGACATGTCAGCGATTGAACCTAAATTTTTCTCTAATTTAGCACGAAGACGATCTACTTGCAAACGCTCCTTTTTAGAAAGAGTCATGAATGTACCATCTTTCTTCATTTTATCAATAGTAGCCATTTTTTTAACAGCTTTACGGATAGTTACGAAGTTAGTTAGCATTCCACCAGGCCATCTTTCAGTGATGTAAGGCATGTTTGCAGCTTTTGCTTTTTCAGCAACGATGTCTTTTGCTTGTTTTTTGGTAGCAACAAATAATATTTTTCTACCTGATGCAGCGATTTTTTTCAAAGCTTCATTAGCTTCTTCAATTTTTGCTGCAGTTTTATATAGATTGATAATGTGAATACCATTACGCTCCATATAAATGTAAGGAGCCATATTTGGATCCCATTTTCTAGTCATGTGTCCGAAGTGAACACCTGCTTCTAGTAATTCTTTTACTTCTACTTTGTTTGCCATTTTTGTTCTAGTTTACGTTCTGTTGATTAGCAATGAATAAATGGCGGTTTCCCGGCTTTATACATTTAGATGCTAAACTATTTCCTACCTCGGTAGGAGAGCAACAACAACTTTGTTTTTTAAATTCAATAATAAATGAACGATGTCTTGTCCCATTTGAACAAGACAGGTAATATTAACGTTTAGAGAATTGGAATCTCTTACGAGCTTTCTTCTGACCGAATTTCTTACGTTCAACCATTCTTGGATCTCTTGTTAATAAACCTTCTGGTTTCAAGATAGCTCTGTTTTCCGCATTTACTTCACACATAACGCGTGCCAATGCCATTCTTACAGCTTCTGCTTGACCAGTTGAACCACCACCGTAAACGTTAACTTTTACGTCAAAGTTGCTTACATTCTCTGTCATAGACATAGGTTGTAATACTTTGTACTGTAAAGTTGCAGTTGGGAAGTACGTTTCGAATGCTTTTTTGTTTACAGTGATTACTCCTGTTCCTTCTGAAACATAAACACGTGCAACAGCGGTTTTTCTTCTACCGATTTTGTGAATAACTCCCATTATTTAAGATCGTTAAGGTTAACTGTTCTAGGTTTTTGAGCGCCTTGTTTGTGCTCTGACCCTACAACAACATTTAGATTTCTAAAAAGTTCAGCGCCAATTTTGTTTTTTGGCAACATCCCTTTTATCGCTTTTTCTACTAGTAATGCAGGATTTTTTGATTGCAATACTTCGGCAGTTAAAGTTCTTTGCCCTCCAGGGTAACCAGTGTGACGGATGTAAGTTTTCTCTTTCATCTTGTTACCTGTAAGGTTAATTTTTTCTGAGTTGATAACGATTACGTTATCACCGCAGTCCACGTGTGGTGTGTAACTTGGCTTGTACTTGCCTCTCAAAATCATAGCGACTTTTGAAGCAAGACGACCTAAGTTGTGACCATCAGCATCTACAACAATCCACTCTTTTGTAACGGTGGCTTTGCTTGCTGATTGTGTCTTGTAGCTTAATGCGTCCATAATATATTTTTAATTAAACATTCCATCCCCAATAAAGGGGTTGCAAAAGTACAATTAATTATTTTAAATACAAATACCTGTAAAAGATAATTTTAACGAAATATCTATAGATTGATTTTTGGATAGAAACAGGGGATTAATTTTCATTAATAGGGTGATAAATAAAGTCGTACACAAAAAAACCATCTGAATTTTAGAATTCAAATGGTTTTGTTATTAAGTGCATTCAATTTTATACAATAAATATATTTGCTATTGCTACTGCTTGAGCTGTGGTTAGAGGTTCGTCATAAGATTCTGAACCTGCATCTGCTCCAAATAATGTAGCAGTATTATAGCCAGCTTGCAGTGTAACTTCTTCGCCATCATATACGGCTTGTGTTGCTGCTGGCATTCCTGCACCTCTTTGGTTTCCGGAAATCCAGCCTTTTAATCCTCTTAATCTTCTTACTTCTGAGGCATGTCGGGCTTCAACAGAGTGAATCTGTAATGCAGCTGTAAGTAAATCAGGAGTCGAAATTAAATTTCCGGCCTGTCCTTTATAGGCTCGTACCCCGGTGTCTTCAAAGGCTTGCGCCAAGGCAAGAAAGGTTGGGTAATTTGTAAACGGACTAAAGGCACCGCCAACGGTAAAATCAAATGTGGGTTTAGGCACGAAGTTTGCGCTTGCTGTTCCGCCTAATCCTGCGATTAGAAAAGTAACATGGCTGTTTTCGTGTTTGGAAATCTGTTCAAAAACTTTTCTATCCCGTCCTGCATTTTCAAGTAGCGGAATTACACCGGAATCTAAAGCCATTTGATAAAATTCTTTTTCAAGATATTCCAGAGTCAAGGCAAGCTGTAAAGCACCGATTGGTGTACTTGGTGTTGGTGGAATATCTGCTGCATAGGCAGAAGTTGATACTGATGCTAATCCGAATGGAATTGCTGCCAAAGCTAAATTTTTTCCCAATTGACTGAATTGACCTAAACTTTCTCTTCTGGAGCCCTTACTTTGCATTACACTTTCATCTGCAAGAGACTCTATAAATTTTAATATGTTCATAATTTCTAGATTTAAAAGTTTATGGTAAATACTGAGCAGTAAAATTTGTTGTGATAAATCCACCAGCTACAGGAAGTATTTGGGATGGATTACTTGCTACATCTAAGCCTGTTGTACCATTTACCACATCATCGCCGGCAAAATCTTTTGAATTTGGATTGATTAGGCTTCTGATAGCCGATGCATGTCTCGCTTCAACAGAAACTATTTTTCCTGCTAGTAGTAGGTAATCAGGACTTTTTATTAATTTCCCGGCGCCGTTATAAGCAGCTACTCCTGTGTCTTCCAGCGCTTTTGCAGTAGCTAAAACTTGCGTACGGTTGCTGAAATTTAAGGTTCCATAGTCAAAAGCTAAGGTAGGTAACAATTGAGTGTTTGGGTCTGGTAAAGCACCTGTTAAGGCTGTCTTGAAAAATTCTCTGTGAATTACTTCATGACGATACAAATCAGTAAGGACTGCCTGATCTTGCGCTGTGAAATTCGTTGTGAATCCAGAAGAGTTTACCACTTTAGTGTAAAAATCGGCTTCTAATTGTTCTAGTGCGTACGCATAGGTTAAGACACCAAAATCGCCACCACCTAAATCAAAAACCCCATTCCTTACTCCGGGAAACTGATTTGCTGGATTGTTCTCGTAATCGTCATTATTACAACCTGCTAATAACAAACTTGTGCCCACAAGTGTGAGCCCACTAATTTTCAGAAAGTTCCTTCTATTTGTGAAAGATGGATTTACTTCTTGAATCGAAACTACATTTTTCATAATTTAATTTCTTTAAAGGTTATTAATTATAAGTATACTAGGTATAAACGAGATTTTTAGGGGTTCGGTTTTAGATTTTTAATTTTTTTTGTTAATTATGTAAAAAAAACTTAATTCCTGAAATTTTCGGGCAGGGAAGGAGTGGTTTTTGGTTTGACTTCTTGAATCGAAACTGCATTTTTCATAATTTAAACATTCAAAAGGTTAATAGTTGTATGTTTTCTGATTAATGATTTAATATGTATATTTGCGATTGATAAAATTTATCACAAAAATAATAATAAAAATAAAATTTTAATTGCTGATTTTTAATTAATTATCTTTTAAAGGTACTTTAATTTTAGTGAATGTTATTATAAAATTATTGAAATAGTTTGTATAATTGCCATATAGTCTACCCGTTAATATTTTAAATTTATGAAAGCTAAAGCTACATTAAAACAAATCGCAAAAGAACTGAATGTTTCTGTCTCTACAGTTTCGAAAGCGCTGAACGATAGCCCGGAGATTAGCGATCAGACAAAGGTTAAAATTAAAGAATATGCTAAACTTAAAAATTATAAACCCAATGTAATTGGTCTGAACCTTAAAAATAGAAAGACAAAAACCATTGGTGTAATTATTCCCAATATTTTGAATTCTTTTTTTGCTAAAGTATTTAGCGGTATAGAAAAAATAGCGGATGAAAAAGGATATAATGTTATTATGTGTATCTCAAATGAATCATTAGAAAAAGAAGCACATACACTTGAAATGCTAAGTAATGGGACTATTGATGGATTTATTGTTTCCGTTTCTGAAGAAGCACAAAAAAATCATGAATACAATCATTTTAAGGAAATTATTAATGATGGTACACCTATAGTAATGTTTGATAGAATTGCCGATGGGGTGGAGTGTGATAAAGTTGTAGTCGATGATTTTGATTCGGCTTTAAATTCTACGCAACATTTAATAAATGTAGGATGCAAGAACATCGCTTTATTTTCTTCGGTAGATAATTTAAGTGTTGGTAAATTAAGAGCTGAAGGGTATCTTAAGGCATTGGAAAATAATAATATTCCAGTAAATACTAATATAATTCTTAGAACGGATTCTGAAAAAAATTTAAAGGATAAAATTGAAAGTATTTTTGATAACAATCCAATAGATGGAGTTTTTGCTCTGGAGGAAAATGATTCGGTGGCCGCATTGCGTATTGCTCTTAAAAAAGGGTATAAAGTTCCAGAAGAAATCTCTATCATTGGTTTTGCTGATGGAATTTTAGCTTCTAGAAGGTTATCTCCAAGTTTAACTACAGTAAGTCAGCACGGAATAGAAATAGGCGAAGTTGCTGCTAAATTGCTTATCGCAAGATTAGAATCCAAAGAAGAGCACATTCCTTATGAGACGGTGGTGATCAAAACAAAACTGAAAGAAAGAGAATCAACAAGGAAATTGTAGTTTTCTATAATAAGTCTAAAAAAAATCTCTAACCGTTTTAAATGATTAGAGATTTTTTTATGAGTATAATGGAAGATAATTCTAATGCGCTTCCAGCCAATCTTTTCCTGCTCCTAAATCAACATCCAAAGGAACATCTAACTTGAAAGCATGCTCCATTTCGTGTTTTATCATCGGTTTAATTTTTTCGAGTTCCGAATTGTGCACGTCAAACACAAGCTCATCATGAACCTGTAACAACATTTTACTTTTCCAGTTTTCAGACGTTAGTTTTTCATGAATGTTAATCATTGCAATTTTGATGATATCGGCAGCGCTTCCTTGAATTGGTGCGTTTACAGCATTTCGTTCTGCACCACCACGAACAATGGCGTTTTGAGAATTAATATCTTTCAAATAGCGACGACGCCCAAGGATTGTTTGCACATAACCATTGTCTCTTGCAAAATCAATTTGTTCCTGAATATAGGATTTTAATCTTGGATATGTTTTGTAATACGCTTCAATCAAAGCGGCACTTTCGCTTCTGGATAAAGAGGTTTGATTGCTCAGTCCAAAAGCTGAAACTCCGTAAATAATCCCAAAATTTACTGTTTTGGCATGGCTTCGTTGTTCACGAGTCACTTCTTCCAACGGAACATTAAATACTTTTGAAGCCGTAGATTTGTGAATGTCTTCGTGATTTTGGAATGCCTTAATCATGTTTTCTTCACCACTTAATGCTGCAATTACACGCAATTCTATTTGAGAATAATCGGCAGAAACCAAAGTATAGTTTTCATCTCGGGCTACAAATGCTTTTCTGATTTGTCGGCCGCGTTCGGTACGAATAGGGATGTTTTGTAAGTTGGGATTATTCGAACTCAAACGACCCGTTGCGGCAACGGTTTGCATGTAATCCGTGTGAATGCGGTTTGTAATTTTATCTACTTGGTTGGGTAATGCTTCAACATACGTATTTTGTAGTTTTACCAATTGGCGCCAGTCGAGTATGTCTTTCACTATTGGATTTTCGGAAGCTAGATAACTCAATATTTCCTCTCCGGTTGCATATTGTCCGGTTTTGGTCTTCTTTTGTTTGGCTCCGCCAATTTTCAATTTGTCAAATAAAACATCACCCAGTTGTTTCGGGGAAGCCAGATTAAATTTCTCGCCCGCAGTTTCATAAATGTTTGCTTCTAATATTTTAATATCGTCATCCAATGTTTTCGACAGTGATTTCAAGAAATCCACATCTACGCGGATTCCTTCTTTTTCCATGTCGGCCAATACTTTTACCAATGGAATTTCGATTTCTTCAAAAAGTTTCTTGGTTCCAGTTTTGTCTAATTCCAATGTGAATATTTCCTTGAGTTGCAAAGTGACATCGGCATCCTCAACAGCATATTCTTTTATTTCTTCCAATGCAACATCACGCATTGATTTCTGGTTTTTCCCTTTTTTACCAATTAAAGTTTCAATGGATTGAGGCGCATATTTTAAATACGTTTCTGATAAAATATCCATGTTATGACGCATATCCGGATTGATCAGATAATGCGCAATCATGGTATCGAATAACTTTCCTTTCACGGTAACATTGTAATTAGAAAGAATCTTTAAATCGTATTTTAAATTCTGTCCAATTTTTTCAATGCTTTCATTTTCGAAAAAAGGAATGAATTTTTCAACTAAAGTTTGTGCTTCTTCTTGATTTTCTGGAAACGGAACATAGAATCCTTTTCCTTTCTCATACGAAAATGAGATTCCAACCAATTCAGCATGCAAAGCGTCCAAACCTGTTGTTTCAGTATCAAAACAAACAGAAGCTTGGTTTTGTAAATTTTGCAATAGCAATCTTAGTCCTAAATCACCTTGAATTATTTGATAAGAATGTTCCGTGTTTTCTAGTGAATTATAATATTGATGAGGTGTCTCTTCTGACGATTCATCCGGTATGGTACTTCCAAAAAGGTCGAACTGTTCTTCGTTTTTCGGTTGTGGTTTTTTGTATAATTTGGCTTCGTCAACGGGATTGTTGTTGGCAGTTGCAGTACCCCCTTTTTTAAATATGGCATCAAATTGTTCTGCCATTCTTCTAAATTCTAATTCATTGAATAGCGCATCTGTTTTTTCTACATCGGGAGTTGATAATTCATAATCTGTTTCGTCAAAAATAACCGGACAATCCAGTAAAATAGTCGCCAAAGTTTTTGATAACAATCCTTTTTCCTTGTTGGCTTCAATGTTCTCTTTCATTTTTCCTTTTAGCTTGTCAGTATTCGCTAAAAGGTTTTCCATGGTTCCAAATTCTTTCAAAAGTTTCTTAGCCGTTACTTCGCCTACGCCAGGAAGTCCTGGGATGTTATCGGCAGCATCACCCATCATTCCTAGAAAGTCAATCACTTGGTCTGGTCGTTCGATTTCAAATTTTGCTAATACTTCCGGAATTCCCCAAATTTCTATTCCATTTCCCATTCGGGCGGGTTTGTACATGAATATATTCTCAGAAACGAGTTGTGCAAAATCCTTATCTGGGGTTACCATAAAGACTTTGTAGTTCTGTTTTTCTGCTTGTTTAGCAATAGTTCCAATTAAATCATCAGCTTCATATCCTTTTACTTCTATAATAGGAATATGCATGGCTTTCAGTAAATCTTGAATGTATGGAATCGCAATTTTAATAGCTTCGGGAGTGGCATCGCGATGGGCTTTGTATTCGGGAAATATATCATTTCTCAATTGACTTCCGCCATTATCAAAGGCAACGGCTAAATGGTCTGGTTTTTCTCTTTTAATTACATCCATCAATGAATTCATAAATCCCATAATGGCCGATGTGTCCATCCCTTTAGAGTTGATTCTTGGATTTTTTATGAAAGCATAATAGCCTCGAAAGATTAAGGCGTAGGCATCAAGAAGGAA
This sequence comes from Flavobacterium sp. GT3P67, assembly GCF_004349155.1. NCBI lineage: Bacteria > Pseudomonadati > Bacteroidota > Flavobacteriia > Flavobacteriales > Flavobacteriaceae > Flavobacterium > Flavobacterium sp. GT3P67. Next base: position 118,289 of record NZ_SMLF01000001.1, on the reverse strand, counting down.
AAGGCGTTTTTGTTGTGACATGATTGTGATTTTGTAAAGTTTTCAAAAGTACAAAACTTGCCAGATAAAGGAGTGAAGGATTGAAATATTTCTTATGATTCATACAAGTGTTCTTTTTTTTGGTTTTTTGAAAAATTCATTTAAAAATTTTAGTAATCAATTCTTTATTTGGAGAAAAATCACGAATAATGATTTGAAAGAAAATAGGTATTAATCTTTTAATTAAAGAGTATTGTAAAATATTAAATTATAAGAATATAAATATATTTTAATTAAAAAAACGCCTTTAAACGATTATTTAAGTATTTAAACGATATTTTGTGTAAATTTACATATGAAGTTTTGAGCCGGGAGAGGTTCTTTATATTTAATCTTTAATTCGTTATATTATGAAAAAAAATTATTTTTCAAAAAAGGTATTACATGCCTGTCTGTTATTTTTCATGATAATAACTACAAATGTGTTTGCTCAAGTAGGCATAGGAACTATCACACCCCATGCAAGTTCAGTATTGGATGTTTCATCAACAACCCAAGGAATGTTGACACCCAGAATGACAACTGTACAAAGAACTGCGATTGTCTCTCCAACCGATGGGTTAATAGTGTACGATACGGATTTAAAATCTTTTTATCATTACAATATAACTACAGCATTATGGAATAGACTGAGTAGCGAAGCTAATGGTAGATTGAAGTTTAAACGTATAAAATCTACTGATGTTCTAGCGACAGTTTTAGCTGCTGAGAAGGCCGCAGGAGGTAATACTAAGTATCTTTTGGACACAGGAACTTTATACGAAATTAACGGTCAAGTAGTCGTAGACTTACCTATTGAATTGAATAATGCTTATGTCGCTGGTTTAGATTCTGGGGAGGATAAATTAGTTAAAGCTAGTGGAGATCTTTTTACAGGTACAACTGGTGGATCGATTAGGGTATTAACTTTAGTTTCTGGAGGGAATGTTTTTAATCTTACGGGAAACGGAACATCAAGTTTGGTTTTTAGAGATTGCATTGTAGCCAATTCTGCAAATGTTGGTCTTGTCAAAAATTTTGATTTAGTGTTTGTAAGTATCGTTCAATATTTTGGTAATGCTAATGGAATTATTTATGAAGATGTAAATAGGTTATTGATTAGTAATGCGGGTTGGTTTGGGGGAAGTGCACCTCTCGCTAATTCAGGAACGTATGAAAAGTTAGTTGGTACATTTTCTTTAGTTACTAAACAAGGAGGTTTTAGTGAAGTTACGGGAACCAGTGTTGGTTTTGACGTGTCTTTAAATCCTATTATTACAGGAGATGCAGTTATGGAATCCGTCGTTTTTACAGGAGCGCTTTCGGGTGCAGGTGTGTATGTAAAAGCATATACAGTTGGTGGTTATGCAGGATATAATTTTAATAATAATTGGAGTGTACGTTGTCCTGGAATTCCAACTGAAATTGATGCTTCAGCTGCTGGAAATATTTATGATAATAACAATTTAAGCGCAACGACTACAACTGCTACAACAATAAATACAGGCTATAAAGTCGGAACGAATGTAACAAATAATGCTAATCTTTTTAGAGCAGCATCTACAGTAAGTGGACGTTTGAAGTATACAGGGAAAAAGCCAAGGTCTTTTCAAGTAATTACTTCGGTATCATTTCAAGTAGCGCCAGCGAATTTAGGATCAAATACAAATTATGTTTTCTATTTTGCTAAAATTGGTGCTAATGGTACAACTGTGACTCCTTTGCCGGAAACAGAAACTTTTATCGATACAAATAGTGGTTTCACCCAATCGTTTCCAATTTCAGGGAATGTATTTTTAAATAAAGATGAGTCCATAGAATTGCATTTAAAAAGGATATCAACTGGAACTACAACAAAATTAGATACTTATTCTTTTAATCTTTCTATAAAATAAAAAACATCAATTTATAATTTATTAAAAACCGCATTATTTTTTATATTAAATAATGCGGTTTTTTTTTTGTATTTCAAAGAATAGGTGCTTTTTTTAAATTTAATCAACCGTTAATTTTTAATTAATAAGAAGCCATTTTGATGAATTGTTTTGTTATTTTGTTTAAAATTTTTTTAAAATGATCTTTCGTATCGTATTCTTGTGCTTAATCCTTCTTATTATTGAGCTTTATACCTTTCAGGTATTAAAAACTTTAATAAAATCAAGGCCAGTTTTGTTTTCAATTCAGCTTATAAGCCTGGTAGTTTTAGTCTATATTGTCTATTCTTTGATGCAGTTTGACCGAAACTCAGGGCAAACCAAGCAACTGATGGTTATCATGGGGTTGCTGCTTATTGTTTATGTTCCAAAATTAATTCTGACATTGATATTAATGGGAGAAGACATCTTTAGATTAGGTGTTGGAGCTGTTAACCATTTTGTCAATTATGATAAAAATGCAGATTTTTTGAATTCAAGAAGGAAGTTTGTCAGTCAAATAGGATTGGGCCTAGCAGCAGTTCCTTTTTTATCTTTAATTTATGGTGTGACCATAGGAAAATACAATTATAAAGTAATTAAGCAACGCATTTTTTTTCCTGATTTACCCGATGCTTTTGATGGTTTTACGATCACTCAAATATCAGATGTTCACAGCGGAAGTTTTGATAATCCGGAGAAAATTAATTATGCAATTGATTTAGTCAACGAACAAAATTCAGATATGATTTTGTTTACCGGTGATATTGTCAATACGGATGCTAAAGAAATGCATCCTTGGATAGAAACCTTTAATAGAATTAAAAAACATGAATATGGAAAATATTCGGTTTTAGGGAATCACGATTATGGCGAATATATAACTTGGCCATCAGTGGCAGCGAAAGAAGATAATTTCAAAGCCATTAAAGATTTATATGGACAAATTGGTTTCAAATTAATGCTAAACGAACATACTTTTATTGAAAAAGGAGGCGCTCAAATCGCATTGGTTGGTGTCGAAAACTGGGGTCATAATTTCAAGCAGGCCGGAGATTTAAATAAAGCTTCAGGGCAGTTAAAGAAGGAAGATTTTAAGATTTTGATGAGTCATGATCCTTCGCATTGGGAGCATGTAGTGCAACATGATGATAAGCATTATCACCTCACGCTTTCGGGTCATACACACGGAATGCAGTTTGGAATCGAGATTCCAGGATATTTTAAATGGAGTTTGGCACAGTATGTTTACAAACAATGGGCTGGTTTATATGAAAACGTAGGAAGATACGTTTATGTCAATAGAGGTTTTGGTTTTCATGCCTATCCGGGCAGAGTAGGAATCATGCCAGAAATAACAGTCATTGAACTAAAAAAAGGTGTTAATGTGGCATAATACGTTAAAAATGCTACATTTGTAAAATAAATATCTCTTTTTAGTGAATTTAAAAAATTAAATTTTTGGTTTTATGTCAAAATTTGGAGAACTTATAAATGCTCAAGTGCCTGTGTTAATAGACTTTTACACAGAATGGAATGAGCCTTCAGTTTCAATGCATCCTGTAATTAGAGATGTAGCAGCCGCTCTTGGTGATAAAGCAAAAGTCATAAAGATTGATGTGGATAAAAATCAAGAATTAGCTGATGCTTTACGCATTAAAGGCTTGCCTACGTTGATGATTTACAAACAAGGTCAAATGATATGGAGACAGTCCGGAGAATTAGATGCGAACACTATTATTAGTATTGTTCAAGAACAATTGTAACGGATTTCAGTACAACACCTCACAATTAAAATTATTTTCTTTTAAGTAAGCTAATGTTTTAGGCAATACGTATTCTAAGTTTTTGAAGGCTTTTATACTATCGTGAAAAACAATAATGCTGCCAGGTTTTACATTTGGTAACACATTATCCAAACATTGTTCTTTTGATATTGTTGTGTCAAAATCAGCACTTAGGACGTCCCACATAATTATTTTGTAACCCAGCTTTCGGAGTTTTCTGGATTGAGATACTTTTAACTTGCCGTATGGCGGACGAAATATTTCAGATTTTAGATTGTTAGTACTATTTTTTTGAATAGCTGCTTCGCATTGTTTAGTGTTTTCAATATAGGCTTCAGTTGAAGTTTCCCAACCGTTCAAATGATTAAAAGTGTGATTTCCTATGGAATGACCGTCGCTAATTACCTTTTTGAATATTTCGGGGTTTTTATCAATATTATCTCCAATGCAAAAAAAAGTAGCTTTTACATTGTGCTTTTTTAATTCATTCAAAACCCATTCTGTAATTCCTGGAATAGGTCCATCGTCAAATGTGAGGTAGACTGAATTACTGCTTCCGGTATTGGAAACATCCCAAGTATAATTAGAGAATATTTTTTTTATAATCCAATTCGTCTTTATCCAGTAAAGTTTCATTTTTTAGTTTTAAAATTAAAAAAAAATAGCGACATTTTTCAATATCGCTACCTTTTCTAATCAGAATCTTTTTTGTTTGAAGTTATTCTTTTTCGCGTCCAAAGCGGTCAAACATTTTAATGTAAGTATTGAATACAATTCTATTTTTGTTATAGAAATCTAAATCGCCATTTTCTTTCATTACAGTTAAAAGACTTCTGTATCGCTCAATATCAGTGATGATAGGAATGGCAATACTAGTTTGCTCAGAAGATTTTAGATTGCCATAATAATTAAGGTTCTCTCTATACTTTAGGATTAATTTGTCCAACAATTGTTGTGCTTTTAATTTCTCGTCGATTTTATAATATCCGTCAGCAAAAGGTTCTACTAATGAATAATAGTCGAAATACTCCAAAGGCATTTTTGTCATAGCCAAATCGATAATGTTTTTTGCTTTGTCTTTTTGGCCTTCAATAATTAACTGATTCATTAATCTGGATAGGTTTGCTCTATAGGTTATGCTGTTTCTACGAGTTTCTGGGTCGTGATAGATAGTACTGCTTTCGCCATTACCCCAATCCCATTTCATTACTTTTGCATACATTTTATCAGAATCTATTTGTCCCATATTAAGAGGACTTGCGTCTTTTGGTAAAACTGTTCTTATTGGAACCAGTTTGTAAACCATTCCTTCTAATTGAAGGTATTCTTTCATCCAGATATAATCTTCATTATCAAATGCGCCACCGCTAAAATAGATTGGTCTTTTCCAATTGTTATTAGCAACAATGTCAAGCATCATCAATCTGTTTTTGTACAATGCATTTCCTTTGATGTCCAAATCAATGTAAGGGACAATAGAATCGTTGTGTTTAGGATTAACTACTTTGTTTTTTATAATTATATTTTTGTCAACAGGAATTCGAATCTTGTTAGTAGGGTAAAAATGGATTGTTTGTCCATTTTGCATGTCTACAGTTGATTTTGGGTTTTTGATAAAATTGATGAAGTCTTTTATATCCCAACGACTTTCAATTTTTGGAATGTGAGCTACATAATCCAGTTTGTCTCCCACATATTGATCGTGTGTAAATGAAATAGGCAAGGGATCTGATTCGTATGTTTTAGTTTTCATCTGATCGATATACCAATCCGTCATGAAAAGGCTCGTGTTCACAATTTTGATATCCGTTCTCACTTTTTCGATTTCTTGTGCGTACCAAAGCGGGAACGTGTCATTATCGCCAATAGTGAATAAAATTGCGTCTGGATCGCAGGATTCCAAATATGCTTTTGCCATTGCTACTGCAGTAGATTTACCAGAACGATCGTGATCATCCCAGTTTTGAGAAGCCATAAGAACTGGTGCTGCCAATAAACTGGCTGCTATGATAATAGGGCCTGCCAGTTTTGGAGTTAAATATTTCGTGACACTTTCGTACAATGCATAAACACCGAAGCCTATCCAAATGGCAAATACATAGAAGGAACCTACTAGAGCGTAATCCCTTTCTCTAGGTTCGAAAGGTCTTTCGTTTAAGTAGATTTTCAGCGCTATTCCCGTAAAAAGGAATAAGGCGAGTAATACATAGAAGCTTTTTAAATCCTTATTAGCGTGATACATTAAACCGATTAAGCCGAGAATAAATGGCAGAAAGAAATACACATTTCGACCTTTGTTATTCAATACATCCGAAGGTAGATTGTCTTGACTTCCTAAATGTAATTCATCTATGAATGTTATGCCGCTAAGCCAGTTGCCATCCAGATAGTCGTATTTCCCCTGAATATCATTTTGTCTGCCAACAAAATTCCACATCAAGTATCTCCAGTACATGTAACCAAACTGGTATTCAACCATGAACCCTAAATTGTCAGCAGTTGTAGGTTTTTCAACAATTAAATAATCACCATAACTTTTCAGGAACGTAACATAACCTTCGTTGTCAATTTGTTTTTGAGCGTAGGCTTGTCTGAATTCAGTAACTATTTTTTCGGTTTCGTTTTTTAATTGAGCAATCGCTTTGTTGTAATCTTCCTCGCTCAATTGACTCGGATCTATACCGTATTTGGCTAAATCATCCTCATATGGATAATCAGGATTTAATCTGAATTGAGGTGGATTTGTAAAATTCATGTAGTTTTCGATGTGATCACCGCTCCACATTCTTGGCAAAATAGTTTTTTGATTATTATCTGTGTTTTGCTCAGCATTTTTGAAATTATTCGTAATACTGTATTTTCCAGTTTTGTAATCTCTTTCGTAATTGGGAGCTTTGTCCAGATAAGGATTGTTTTTGTCTAAACCAGCGAAAGCTTCTGTGTATTGAGGTCCATAAAACAAAGGATTTATACCGTATTGTTCTCTATTGTAGTACGCAAGAACTTCAGCTGCATCCGATGGCTTGTTTTCGTTGATTACGGTATTTGCATTTGCTCTGATGGGCAACATCATCCATGTAGAGAAACCAATTAAAATAAATAATATACAAAGGATTATAGTATTGTAGAGTACGAAGCCTTTTTGTTTGGTGTATTTTAATCCAAAGTAAAAGAAAGCAATTAAGACTAATGCAACAAAAATAGTCCCCGAGTCAAACGGTAATCCTAAACTGTTGACCATGAAAATTTCGGTTTTACCAAAGAATCCCATAGTCATAGGGAGTAGTAATTTGAATATAAATAATAGAATGGCGATAACAACAACATTTGCAATGATGAAATTTTTGAGGGTAACTACTTTATAGTTTTTGAAAAAGTAAAGGAAACCTATCGCTGGAATTGTTAATAAAGCCATGAAATGGACTCCGAATGAAAGTCCAACAACAAGAGAAATGATTAATAGCCATCTGTTTCCTCTAGGTTTGTCCATGTCTTGTTCCCAGCGTAAACCCAGCCAAAATAACAAGGCAATAAATAAAGATGCCATGGCGTACACTTCGGCTTCTACGGCATTAAACCAAAAACTATCCGAAAAAGTGTAGGCTAAAGCTCCAACAAATGAACTTCCAAGAATAACAATATCATTGTTTTTATTTGTTTGCTCCGCCTGTTCGCCTTTTTGGCTCGGGTCAGAAAATCTTGAAATCAGTTTCTTTAAAATTATAGATGAAGACCAAAATAAAAATAAAATGGTAAATGCACTCGAGAATACAGACATCATATTCACCATTAAAGCAATTTTTGTGTCATCTGAAGCAAACATGGCGAAAAATGCACCAATCATCTGGTATAAAGGCGCTCCTGGAGGATGGCCTACTTCAAGTTTTGCTGCTGTGGCAATGTACTCGCCACAATCCCAAAAACTCATGGTGGGTTCAACAGTTAAAGTGTATGTTAATAATGCTATTCCAAATGTAAACCAACCAATAATTGTATTCCATTTATTGAAATTGAATGCTGCTTTATCCATGTACTAAAATTTAATTTAATTTTGAGTTACAAAGAAAATGTTTTTTTGTTTAACCTTGATAGCATTAACAATATTTTCTGGAAAAGTATTACATTTCAATAACACATTGATTGTAAAGGTTTTTTGTGATTTTTTGATGTTGTTTTGAATTTTTAATAATTTTTTTTTCATAAAAAGACGAAATAAATTTGTACAAACTAAAATTTATTTTAAATTTGCACTCGCTTAGCAGCAATGCTGGTCTATGGTGTAATGGTAACACAACTGTTTTTGGTGCAGTCGTTCAAGGTTCGAGTCCTTGTAGACCAACGTAAAACCTCTCATTTATTGAGAGGTTTTTTTATGCAATAAATCCAGCAGATTGTTTTTGGAGTTTAATTTACTGAAATGCCTGTGGATAAGCTGGGGGGAGTTGAGTTTGGACTGTTTTGATTTAATTAAATCTTGAAAGTTATTACTGGTTTGATCGTGTGGTTTACTAAGTCTTCACTAATGCTTCCATTGAAAAAATGAGCAAATCCAGTTCTTCCGTGTGTGCAAAGACCTATTAAATCAGCATCAATGCTATTGGAGAAATTGATAATTCCATTTTCTATATTAACGTCATTGTAAATGTGTGTAGAGTAGTTTTCGATATCAAAAGAGGCGGTAAATTTTTTCATTATTTCCTCGGACATTTTGGTAGTTTTAAAACTATTGGGAGTGCATATCATGACTAAGTATAAATTTGCATTAAATATTTTGGCAAATTCTATCATTTTTTTGAAAGGTTTTTTGGTTTCTTTCGAAAAATCAGAGGCAAATACAAAGTTGTTGAATTTAAAGTCATGAATGTTCTTTTTTATAACCAGTACCGGAATTTCTGAGAGTCGTACCACTTTTTCGGTATTGGATCCGATGAGTACTTCTTCGATGCCTGAAGTTCCATGGGAGCCCATTACAATTAAATCAATTTCATTTTTTCTGTTAAACGATAAAATGCCGCTAAAGGCTCTTTCGAATTGTACAGATGCATTTACTGAAATTCCGTTTAAATAGGGTTGTTCTTTGATTTTTTGGAGTGTTTCGTTTGCTTTTTTTATAAACAACATCACTTCGGGGATGCTGCTTCCGCCGGTTACTGCGTCATTCATCTGGTTAGGCAATTCTAATAAATGCAACAAAAAGATTTCGCAATTATTTTTTTTTGCAATTATGGCGGCCACTTTTAATGCGTGTTCTGCATGTTCGGAAAAATCGGTAGGGACTAAAATTCGTTTCATAACTATAAAGCGTTAAATTATGATGAAAAGTGCTATTTTAATACTACATTAAAGATAAGAAATTATTTTACAGCAATCGATTATTTTAGTTTATAAAAAAAAACACTATATTTGCACCGTTATTTATTAAAATCTAGATAATGAGGGGACTAAATGTCCCCTCTTTTTATAAAAAATATGACATTTAAAGAAAAAGTAAATACGTTGCTGACGGAAGGCTTATTAGAAAAGCCGTCAATCTTTTTGATAGACCTTGTTATCACTGATGCTTTCAAAGTTATAGTGACTTTGGATGGAGATAATGGAGTAGCTCTTCAGGATTGTATAGATGTAAGTAGATTCATAGATAGTAATTTGGACAGAGAGGAACAGGATTACTCTTTAGAAGTTGCTTCAGTAGGAGTTGGATCTCCGTTGAAATTAATAAGACAATACAAGAAAAATATAGGTCGAACATTGATTGTGAAGACTTCGGCTGAAATTATTGAAGCAGAATTAGTGGATGCTAATGATGATTTTGTAATTTTGTCTTGGAAAGCAAGAGAGCCAAAAAAGATAGGAAAAGGGAAAGAAACAGTTCAAAAAGAACTTAAATTGCCTTACGTAGATATAAAAGAAGCAATTGTTACAGTAACATTTTAATTAAAGAATTCGCATGGAAAATTTAGCATTAATCGATTCATTCTCAGAGTTTAAAGATGATAAACTTATTGATCGTGTAACGCTTATGGCAATTTTGGAAGATGTATTTAGAAATGCATTGAAGAAAAAATACGGTTCAGATGATAATTTCGATATCATTATAAATCCTGATAAAGGAGATATGGAGATATGGCAGAGAAGAGTGATCGTTGCGGATGAAGACTTAGATTTTGATCATCTTGAAATTACTTTGACTGAAGCTAGAAAAATAGAGCCTGATTTCGAAATTGGTGAAGAGGTTTCCGAAGAAGTGAAATTAATTGATTTAGGAAGAAGAGCAATTTTAGCTTTACGTCAGAATTTAATTTCTAAAATTCATGAACATGATAACACGAATCTTTACAAACAATTTAAAGATTTAATAGGTGATATCTATACTGCTGAGGTGCATCATGTGCGTCCAAGAGTAGTGATTTTGGTGGACGACGAAGGAAATGAAATTATTTTGCCAAAAGAAAAACAAATACCTTCTGACTTTTTCCGCAAGGGAGATAATGTTAGGGGAATAATAGAAAGCGTTGAATTAAAAGGAAATAAACCTCAAATTATTATGTCCAGAACTTCGGAGAAGTTTTTGGAAAAATTATTTGAACAAGAAATCCCTGAAGTATTTGACGGTTTGATTATGGTTAAAAAAGTGGTAAGAATACCAGGTGAAAAAGCAAAAGTAGCCGTAGATTCTTATGACGATAGAATTGATCCTGTAGGAGCTTGTGTGGGTATGAAAGGATCTCGTATTCATGGAATTGTTCGTGAATTAGGAAACGAAAATATCGACGTTATCAATTATACAAGTAACATTCAATTGTTTATCACAAGAGCATTAAGTCCTGCAAAAGTTTCTTCTATTAAGATAAATGAAGAGACAAAAAGAGCTGAAGTTTTCTTGAAGCTTGAAGAGGTTTCAAAAGCAATTGGTCGTGGTGGACACAACATTAAATTAGCAGGTTTATTAACTGGCTATGAATTAGACGTTATTCGCGAAGGTGATGTTGCTGGTGCAACTGCTGATGAGGATGATGTTGAATTAACTGAGTTTTCAGATGAAATTGAAGACTGGGTTATTGAAGAATTTGCAAAAATTGGTTTGGATACAGCAAAAAGTATCTTAAAACAAGATGTGGAAGATTTAGTAAGAAGAACAGACCTGGAAGAGGAAACTATTCTGGATGTAATGAGAATATTGAAAGAAGAATTTGACAGTTAGTCAGATGTATCTTCAACGATAAACATGCCACTTTACAATGAATTCTTGCTCGGTAGGTATCGAGTTGGGAGTAAAGTGAGGAATAACAAAAAAGGTAATAATAAAAAGGTTTTATGTCTGAAGAGAGAATTATTAGAATAAACAAAGTTTTAAGGGAATTGAATATTTCTTTAGAAAGAGCTGTGGATTATCTAAAAGATAAGGGGATTGCTATTGAAGCAAATCCAAACACAAAAATTTCTGATGATGTATACAATGTCTTGTGCGGTCAGTTTGCAGGTGACAAAGGGAATAAGGAGGCTTCAAAAGAAGTAGGGGAAGAGAAAAGAAAAGAAAAAGAAGCTTTGCGTTTAGAACGAGAAAAAGAAATCGAAGACAAACGTAAAATTGAGGAAGAGCGAGTAAAACAACAAGAAGTTATAAAAGCGAGAGCTGTTATAGCAGGTCCGGTACAAGTGGGTAAGATTGATCTTAATCCAAAAAAACCTTCAACCGTTCCGCCTGTAAAAGCTGTTGAAAAAGCAGAGGCTCCAGTAGCTAATGCATCTGAAGTAAAAGCTGTTTCAAAAGAAGTTTCACCTGAGAAACCGTTAACTGAAAAACCGTCAACTGAGAAACCTGTTTCAGACAAAAAAGAGGTAAAACCTATTGTTGGGATAAAAGAGGTTAAAACAGAGGCTGCTAAAGAAGTCGCTGCTGAACCAAAAGTGGTTGCAAAAACCGAGGAAGTTAAAGCGGATGAAGCGCCTGTTGATGAAACCATCACAACGCAATATCAAAAACTATCGGGAACTACTTTGACGGGACAGATAATTGATTTATCTCAATTCAACAAGCCGAAAAAGAAAAAAGAAGAACCAAAAATCACTCCGAATAAACCGGGTGCTCCAGGTTCGGCTGCAGCCAATGCAAATAAAAATAAGCGTAAAAGGATTGCTCCTAAACCGGGTGCTCCTAGACCGCCTGCAACACCGGGAGTTCCTGGTGCGCCAAATCCTAACAAGATTACGCCTAATGTAGGTGGAGGTGGATTCAATGCAAACAGAAGTGCAAGACCTGGTTTTGTAAAAGGAAACAGACCTGCAATTGTTGCAAAAGTGGAGCCTACTGAAGAAGAAGTTAAAAATCAAATTAGAGAGACTTTAGAGAAACTACAAGGTAAAGGTGGTAAATCTAAAGCGGCTAAATATAGAAGAGATAAAAGAGATACGCACCGTCAGAAATCTGATGATGAGCAAAGAGCTATTGACGAAGGAAGTAAAACCATTAAGGTTACTGAGTTTGTTACGGTAGGAGAAATTGCCATCATGATGGATGTGCCAATTACTAAAGTTATTGGTACGTGTATGTCACTTGGAATCATGGTTACCATGAATCAACGTCTTGATGCAGAAACATTGACTATCGTTGCTGATGAATTTGGTTATGAAGTTGAATTTATCACTGTGGATATCGAAGAAGCAATTCAGGTTGTTGAAGACAGAGAAGAAGATTTAGTTTTCAGAGCGCCAATTGTAACGGTAATGGGTCACGTCGATCACGGTAAAACATCGTTGCTGGATTACATTCGTAAAGAAAACGTAATTGCAGGGGAATCTGGAGGAATAACACAACATATTGGCGCCTACGGAGTAACTTTGGATAACGGACAAAAAATCGCATTCTTAGATACACCGGGTCACGAAGCGTTTACTGCGATGCGTGCGCGTGGTGCTCAAGTTACAGATATTGCCATTATTGTAATTGCTGCTGATGATGACATCATGCCGCAAACTAAAGAAGCAATTAGCCATGCTCAAGCAGCTGGAGTTCCTATCATATTTGCAATCAATAAAATTGATAAGCCAAATGCTAATCCTGAAAAAGTAAAAGAAAGATTAGCAGGTATGAATTTACTGGTAGAAGATTGGGGTGGAAAAATTCAATCACATGATATTTCTGCGAAAGTAGGAACAGGTGTTAAAGAATTATTAGAAAAAGTATTGTTAGAAGCGGAACTTTTAGATTTGAAAGCAAATCCAAATAAAGCGGCTTCTGGAACTGTTGTTGAAGCTTTCCTTGACAAAGGAAAAGGATATGTTTCTACGATATTAGTTCAAAACGGAACGTTGAAAATTGGAGATTATATGTTGGCCGGTAAGCATCATGGTAAAATTAAAGCCATGCATGATGAAAGAGGGAATATAGTAACTGTTGCGGGTCCTTCGACTCCAGTTTCAGTTCTTGGTCTTGATGGAGCAGCAACTGCGGGTGATAAGTTCAATATTTTTGAAGACGAAAAAGAAGCGAAACAAATTGCTTCAAAACGTTCTCAATTGATGCGTGAGCAATCCGTACGTACACAACGACATATTACATTGGATGAAATTGGACGTAGAATTGCATTGGGTCAATTTAAAGAATTGAACATTATCCTTAAAGGAGATGTGGATGGTTCTGTTGAAGCATTGTCTGATTCGTTCTCTAAATTATCTACTGAAGAAATTCAAATCAATATTATCCATAAAGGTGTTGGAGCAATTACTGAGACTGACGTAATGTTAGCTTCTGCTTCAGATGCAATTATCATTGGATTTAATGTTCGCCCTGCTGGAAATGCAAGACAATTAGCGGACAAAGAAGAAATTGATATCCGTTACTATTCTATTATTTACGCCGCTATCGATGACTTAAAAGATGCAATGGAAGGAATGTTAGCTCCTGAAATGAAAGAAGAAATTCTGGGTACAGCTGAGATTAGAGAGATATTCAAAATTTCGAAAGTAGGTTCAATTGCAGGTTGTATGGTAATGGACGGTAAAATTGTCCGAAGCGCTAAAATGAGAATCATTAGAGAAGGTGTAGTTGTCTTTACAGGAGAGCTTTTAGCACTGAAACGTTTCAAAGACGATGTCAAAGAAGTAGCTAAAGGATACGATTGTGGTATTCAAGTAAAAGGATACAATGATATTGAAGAAAGAGATGTTATTGAATCGTACCATGAGGTTGCTGTTAAAAAGAAATTGAAATAGAATTTCAAACAAATATTTATAAAAATCCCGATTCGTCGGGATTTTTTTGTTTTACATCCTTTTTTTATATAGTATTTTTGTGTTAAAAAAACATTGTCTTTGTTGAAAACGGACTATAAATTTGTGCTATTTTTACGTTGATATTTTCTTGTTAGCGGAAGTTGAAATTTATAGATAGAATATTTTAACATTAAAACAATTTATATAATGGCTTACGAAAAACCTATAAAAATTAGGGAGGCAATTGAATCCATTCAGGAACAAGAATTTATTCTTCCATCGATTCAGAGAGAATTTGTTTGGGGTCCAAATCAAATAGAATTGCTGTTTGATTCTATAATGCGAGATTATCCGATCAGTACTTTTTTGTTTTGGAAAGTTAAAGCTGAAAATTTGAACAAGTTTAAATTTTATCGTTTCATGTCGAATTATCATGAAAGAGACAAAAAGCACAATGACCCAGCAGAATTGAGTGGAACTAAAGACAGAATGGCAATTCTTGATGGACAACAAAGATTGACCTCATTATATATTGGTTTAAAAGGAAGTGATGCAAGAAAATTGTCAAAATATAACTGGAAAAGTGATCATGCTTTTCCTGAAAAGAGATTATATTTAAACTTGCTTAAGAATTCAGATGATACTGAAAAAGAATTTGACTTTCGTTTTTTAACAGATCGTGAAATTGAAATTTATAAAGAAAAGCATTCAATGGATTTTCATTGGTTCAAGGTTGGTGCTATTTTAGATTTTAATGATATGATGGATATTATGAATTATCTTATTAGTAACGGATTGACTGATACTTCTATTAGAACTACGGAACAATCAGTTTTTGCTTCTAAAACGTTAACTAAATTATATCAGGTAATTAATGAACAAGAATCTATTAATTTTTACCTTGAAAAAAGTGAACAATTAGATAAAGTACTTCACATTTTTATTAGAATAAATAGCGGTGGAACCAAGTTAAGCTATTCAGATTTATTGTTGTCAATAGCCACGGCTCAATGGAAGAAAAAGGATGCAAGAGTTATTATACATTCATTTGTTGATAAAATGAATGCTGTAGGAAAAAAGTTCAATTTTAACAAAGATCTCGTTCTTAAGTCTTGTTTGGTTTTAACAGATTTAAAAGACATTCGTTTTCGTGTAGATAATTTTACTACAGAAAACATGACGAAGATTGAAAATGAATGGGATGATATTTCAAAATCTCTTTTGCTTTCTGTGAAATTGATTAATCATTTTGGATTTTCGAGTCAAACTTTAACTGCTACAAATGCAATTATTCCAATTGCATATTTTATTAAAAAAAATAAAATTGGTGAGGAAATTTTGCATCATGCAAATCAGGAAAAAAATAGAAGCCTTATTAAAGAATGGTTAATGAGAGCTTTATTGAAGAAAATATTTGGTGGTACTCCTGATAGCTTGTATCCAATATATAGGACTATTATTTCTTCAAATTCAGGAATCTTCCCATTAGAACAATTAATTGAAAAATATAAAGGATCAAACAAATCTTTAGAGTTTCAAGAATCGAACATAGAGCATCTTTTGACAACTCAATATGGATCTTCATTTGCATTTATGGTTCTCGGATTGCTATATCCTTTAAATCATGATTATACTTTCCATCAAGATCATATTCATCCAAAATCTCTTTTTAATAATAAAACATTGGAAAAAATGGGTGTATTGTCTAGAGAAGTTAGAGATGAGTTTGTGAATAATTACAATTCATTACCAAACCTTCAATTGATTGAAGCTATTGCTAATCAACAAAAAAGTGCAAAAACATTGATTGAATGGTTAGAGCAAATGCATCCAACTGTGGAAAAGCAAAATAGTTATAAACTACTGCATTTTTTTCCAGAAAATGAAAGTTTGGAATTAATCCACTTTGTTAGCTTTTTTAATAAAAGAAAAGAACTTCTCAAAGAAAAATTAATGACTATTTTGAATGTCTCGAAAATGGTGGTTTCATTAGATGCCGAAGCGGAAGAAGAAGTTGAAGAATTAGAATTGCAAGATGAATAAATAGTCCCGTTCTCCTAAGTTTTCGCCGGGAATGCTGTGCAAACGTCTCAGACTTTGCGCCCGCAACGGTGTTTTAAAAACAAAAAAAGCAACTCTATCCGGGTTGCTTTTTTACTTGTTATTTATTCGTGATTTCTTTTGAATGTTTCAATTTAAAATGAAGATAAATTTTATTTGTTTGGCTTTATTAAATGTACATTGCTGTAGCTTTTTTTAATTTCGATAAGATTTCGTTCTGCTTCAATTCGTGTTTTGAAATTCCCTACCCAAACTTTGTAATTCGGAGTGAAGAATGTAATAGTGGCATCTATATCTCTGAACTCTTGCTTGAAATCATTCAATGTTTTTTTTGCTTTTTCGCTGTCTCCACTGAAAATTTGAATTTTATAATAGTCATTTACAGTGTTTGTGACATTTGTTTTTCTCTTTTCATTCAATAATTGTTCAAATTTAGAGTCTTGATTTACTCTGATATTTCCATCTTGAGCATGTGCATTGCAATAGGAAATAAATAAGGTAAGTGAGATAAGAAATGCTTTTCCAGAGGCTAAAATTCTCATAATGTGATTGTTTTTGTGCAAAAGTACTATTTAATGACTGATGGCAAATATTAAATGTTATTTAGAATTGATATAAATTGAAATTAAGACTATTTTAAGGTTTTGAGAATAGTTCTTAAGTCGTATTTTTGTCCCAGTTTTTAAATAAAGGATCAGTTTTTTATATTTCAATTAGAAAAAACTGTGCCAATTTTTAGTAGATAATCATTATACTATATGAAAAAGGTGGGTAACCATAATTCGATCTCAAGGAAATTATTTTTTAGCATAGCTTTAATGCTATCTTTTTCCTTTACTTCATTTGCTCAAGAAGCTACTCCTGCGGCTGATGCTGCGGCTCCGGATGCTTCAGCTACTTCGCAAAGTGCAGACCCGGTAAAGGGTAAAGAGCTTTTTAATTCAAACTGTGCGGCATGTCACAAACTTGATGCCAAATCAACAGGTCCTGCCCTTAGAGGGGTGGCTGCTAAATATGATGCTGCATGGCTTCATAAGTGGGTTCATAATAGTTCAGACCTAATTAAATCTGGCGATGCTCAGGCTGTTAAGGTTTTTGAAGAAAACAACAAATCAGTAATGACTGCTTTTCCTCAATTGACAGATGCTGATATTGATAATATCATCGCGTATACTTCAGAGCCTAAGGCGGAAGTGCCTAAAACTACAGGTGTTGAAGTTCCTGGTGGGCCAGCAGTAGATAACGGAATTTCAAACAATATTATATTAGGTGCTTTGGCGCTTGTTATGATTATTCTGGTTGTGATGTTGTTTTTGGTAAACAAGGTTTTATCTAAAGTTGCAAAAGCAAACGGTATTGTGGTAGCTCCTAAAGCTCCAACAACTCCTATATGGAAAGCATTTGCCAGAAACCAGTTTTTGGTTTTAGTTACGGCAATATTCTTGCTTTTAGCGAGTGGTTATTTTGTTTATGGGTTTTTAATGCAAGTTGGCGTAGATCAGAATTATCAGCCTATTCAGCCTATTCATTTCTCGCATAAAATTCATGCCGGAGACAATGAAGTTAACTGTAAATATTGTCACTCTGCTGCAAGAGTTAGTAAAAATGCTGGAATTCCTTCTTTGAATGTTTGTATGAACTGTCATAAGAATATTGCTGAAGTTGCAGAAACTACTGCTACTCCGGAATACAGCAAAGCATTCTATGATGAGCAAATCCAAAAGTTATATACTGCGGTTGGTTGGGATAAAACAACTCAAAGTTATACCGGAAAAACGCAGCCTGTAAAATGGGTTCGTATTCATAATTTACCTGACTTCGTTTATTTTAATCACTCTCAACACGTAACTGTTGCCGGAATTGAATGTCAAACGTGTCACGGTCCTGTTCAAGAGTATGAAATTCAAAAACAATTTGCTCCATTAACAATGGGTTGGTGTATAGATTGCCATAGAAAAACGGATGTTAAAATGGAAGGCAATCAATACTATACTAAAATTCATGAAGAACTTTCTAAGAAATACGGTGTAGACAAATTGACTGCAGCGCAAATGGGAGGTTTAGAATGTGGTAAATGCCATTATTAATCAAATTATTAAGATTTTAATATTTATATATGTCATCAAACAAAAAATACTGGAAAAGTGTTGAAGAACTAGACAAAAATAGTTCTATTGTTGAGGCGCTTAAAAATAACGAATTTGTTGAAGAAATTCCTACTGATGAATTTTTAGGAAATAATGACGCTTTGTCATCTTCGTCAACATCACGTCGTGATTTTTTAAAGTACGTTGGTTTTAGTACTGCAGCGGCTACGCTTGCAGCTTGCGAAGGTCCTGTGAACAAGTCAATACCTTATGTACTTCAGCCGGAGCAAATCATTCCTGGAGTAGCGGATTATTATGCAACTTCTGTTTTTGATGGATTTGATTTTGCTAATCTTTTGATAAAAACTCGTGAAGGGCGTCCTATTAAAATAGATAATAATACTATTGCGGGAGCTAAGTTTAGTGCTAATGCAAGAATTCATGCGTCTATTCTGTCTTTATATGACAGTATGCGTTTGAAAGAACCAAAAATTGAAGGTAAAAATTCAACTTGGTCTGCTGTTGATGCTAAAATTAAATCAAGTATAGCTGATGCTGCTGCAAAAGGTGGTCAAGTGGTACTTTTGACAAACACATTGGCCAGCCCGTCAACTGAAAAATTGATTGCGGAATTTATCGGTAAAAATCCAAATGCTAAACATGTTGTTTATGACGCTGTATCTGAATCTGAAGCATTAGATGCTTTCGAGACGGTTTATGGAGAAAGAGCTTTGGTTGATTACGATTTCTCTAAAGCATCACTTATAGTTTCTGTTGGAGCTGATTTCCTTGGAGATTGGCAAAGTGGAGGATTTGATTCAGGTTATGCTAAAGGGAGAATTCCTAAAGCAGGAAAGATGTCTCGTCATTTCCAATTAGAAGCAAACATGACTTTGTCTGGTGCTGCTGCTGATAAGCGTTTACCAATGTCTACGGCTAATCAAAAACAAGCATTAGTTCATATATATAATATTGTAACGGGTTCTTCTGTTGCTGTAAGTTTAGAAGATAAATTTAAAGCAGAAGTTACAAAAGCAGCTCAACAATTGAAAGCTGCTGGTTCAAAAGGAGTATTGGTATCCGGTATTCAAGATAAAAATGCTCAGTTGTTAGTTTTGGCTATCAACCAAGTGTTGGCAAGTGAAGCTTTCAGTACTTCTGGAGTTAGACAAATCAGAAAGGGATCTAATGCAAAAGTTGCTCAATTAATCAATGATATGAAAGCTGGAAGCGTTCATACTTTGATGATGAGTGGTGTTAATCCTGTTTATACTCTAGCGGATAGTGCTTCTTTTGTTGAAGGACTTAAAAAAGTAAAAACATCAGTGGCATTTTCTTTAAAAGAAGATGAAACTGCTTTAGTAAGTACTATTGCAGCTGCTGTTCCTCATTATTTAGAATCATGGAATGATGTAAGTATTACAAAAGGTACTTATGGAATTACTCAGCCTGCAATTCGCCCTCTTTTTACTACAAAACAATTTCAAGATGTCTTGTTGTCTTTAAATGGACTTACAGGTACATTCTACGATTATATTAAGGCTAATGCATCAACAATAATAGCTGGTTCTTCTTGGAACAAAGTTTTACATGATGGTGTTTATGTTGGAGTTATTCCAGCTGTATCTGCGGGTTCTGCTGATTATAGTGCCGCTGCAAATGCTTTGGCAAAATCAAAAGCTTCTCAAGGATTGGAACTTGTTTTATATACTAAAACAGGTATGGGAGATGGGCAACAAGCTAATAACCCTTGGTTGCAAGAGTTTCCGGATCCTATTACAAGAGTATCATGGGATAATTATGTTACTGTTTCGAATGCTGATGCTAAGAAATATGAACTTTCTAATGAAATTGTAGCAAATGGTGGTTTGAACGGAAGTTATGCAACTATTACTACTGCTGATGGTGTTAAATTAGAAAATGTTCCGGTAATAGTTCAGCCAGGTCAAGCTGTTGGAACTATTGGTTTAGCATTAGGGTACGGTCGTAAAGCGGCTTTGAAAGAAGAAATGATGGTGGGTTTAAATGCCTACTCTTTATATAAAGGTTTTAATAATGTACAGTCTGTAACATTGGCGAAAGCTGGAGGAGAACATGAGTTTGCTTGTGTTCAAGGTCAGAAAACATTAATGGGGAGAGGCGATATTATAAAAGAAACTTCTTTAGAGATATTTAATACAAAAGATGCTAAAGAGTGGAACGAACAACCAATGGTTTCATTGGATCACAAACTGGTTGAAGCAACTAAAGTAGATTTATGGGATTCTTTTGATCGTTCAACAGGTCACCATTTTAATCTTTCTATTGACTTGAACGCTTGTACCGGTTGTGGTGCTTGTGTAATTGCTTGTCATGCTGAAAACAACGTTCCTGTTGTTGGAAAATCAGAAGTTAGAAGAAGTCGTGATATGCACTGGTTGCGTATTGACAGATATTATTCTTCTGAAAGTACTTTTGAAGGAGATAATGAAAGAAAAGAAAATATCGCAGGTTTATCAAGTTCATTGTCTACATTTAATGAAATGGAAAAAGCGGGTGATAACCCACAAGTATCTTTTCAACCTGTAATGTGTCAACATTGTAATCATGCACCTTGTGAAACAGTTTGTCCAGTTGCTGCAACTTCACACTCTCGTCAAGGTCAAAACCATATGGCTTATAACAGATGTGTTGGAACGCGTTATTGCGCTAACAACTGTCCGTATAAAGTGCGTCGTTTTAACTGGTTCTTGTATAACAAAAACAGTGAATTTGATTATCATATGAATGACGATTTAGGGCGTATGGTATTGAACCCAGATGTTAATGTTCGTTCTCGTGGAGTTATGGAGAAATGTTCGATGTGTATTCAAATGACACAAGCGACAATTTTGAAAGCAAAAAGAGAAGGAAGAGCAATCGTTGATGGTGAATTCCAAACTGCATGTTCAAATGCATGTTCTACTGGAGCAATGATTTTTGGAGATGTAAATGATAAAGAAGCCGAAGTGACTAAATTAGCTGCTGACGAAAGAATGTATCATTTATTGGAGCATGTTGGAACAAAACCAAATGTGATCTATCACGTTAAAGTTAGAAATACCTAGTACAAAAAATAATTAATTAAGAATCAATATAAAGGATTATGTCGTCTCACTACGAAGCAACCATTAGAAAACCCTTAGTTATAGGTGATAAATCTTATCACGATGTAACTGTAGATGTAGCTGCGCCTGTTGAAGGTAAAGCAAACAAACATTGGTGGATTGTATTTTCAATCGCATTAATAGCCTTCCTTTGGGGATTGTGCTGTATAATTTACACCGTATCTACAGGTATTGGAACATGGGGATTAAATAAAACTGTAGGATGGGCTTGGGATATCACGAACTTTGTTTGGTGGGTTGGTATTGGTCACGCAGGAACACTTATTTCGGCGGTATTATTACTTTTCCGTCAACGTTGGAGAATGGCAATTAACCGTTCTGCAGAAGCAATGACAATTTTCTCGGTTATTCAAGCAGGTTTATTTCCGATCATTCACATGGGACGTCCATGGTTGGCATATTGGGTTTTACCAATTCCGAATCAATTTGGTTCTCTTTGGGTAAACTTTAACTCGCCATTACTTTGGGACGTATTTGCGATTTCAACGTATCTTTCAGTTTCATTAGTATTCTGGTGGACTGGTTTATTACCTGATTTTGCGATGTTACGTGATAGAGCTATTACTCCTTTTAATAAAAGAGTGTATTCTATATTAAGTTTTGGATGGAGCGGTAGAGCAAAAGACTGGCAACGTTTTGAAGAAGTATCTTTGGTACTTGCAGGTTTAGCTACTCCACTTGTACTTTCGGTACATACTATTGTATCGATGGACTTTGCTACATCCGTTATACCAGGATGGCACACTACAATTTTCCCTCCGTACTTTGTTGCTGGAGCGGTTTTCTCAGGATTTGCAATGGTAAATACGTTGCTTATCATTATGAGAAAAGTATCTAATCTAGAAGCTTACATAACAGTTCAGCACATTGAGTTGATGAATATCGTTATCATGATTACAGGTTCTATAGTGGGGGTTGCCTATATAACTGAATTATTTGTTGCATGGTATTCTGGTGTAGAGTACGAACAATATGCATTCTTAAACAGAGCTACCGGACCTTACTGGTGGGCATATTGGTCAATGATGACTTGTAATGTTTTTTCTCCACAATTCATGTGGTTCAAAAAATTAAGAACAAGTATCATGTTCTCGTTTATAATTTCGATAGTTGTAAATATTGGAATGTGGTTTGAGAGATTTGTAATTATAGTAACTTCGCTACATAGAGATTATTTACCATCTTCTTGGACAATGTTTTCACCTACATTTGTTGATATTGGAATTTTCATTGGAACAATAGGTTTCTTCTTTGTATTGTTCTTATTGTATTCAAGAACATTCCCTGTAATTGCACAAGCAGAGGTAAAAACAATTTTGAAAGGAACTGGAGATAATTACAAAAGAGAAAGAGAAGCAAATAAAGATTCACATCATGAGTAATAAAGTAATATACGCCATTTATAATGACGATGATATATTGATGGATGCGGTTAAAAAAACCAGAGCAGCTCATCATCATATTGAAGAAGTCTTTACTCCATTCCCGGTTCACGGTTTGGATAAAGCTATGGGAATTGCACCTACAAGATTAGCTATTTGTGCTTTTCTTTATGGTTGTGTTGGAATCTCAGTAGCAACAGGTATGATGAATTATATTATGATTCAAGATTGGCCACAAGATATTGGTGGAAAGCCAAGTTTTAGTTATATTGAAAACATGCCGGCTTTTGTTCCAATTATGTTTGAACTTACTGTATTTTTTGCAGCTCACTTAATGGTTATTACTTTTTATATGAGAAGTAAATTATGGCCTTTCAAAGAAGCAGAAAATCCAGATGTAAGAACTACAGATGACCATTTTTTAATGGAAGTTGCTGTAAATGATAATGAAGAAGAATTAATTTCTTTTTTCCAAAGCACGGGAGCTGTAGAAGTTAAAGTAATAGAAAAGCATTAATTATAGATATGAAAAGCGTATATAAAATAACACTTTTATTTGGCATAACTATTTTAGTTTCATCTTGCCATAATAATGCGGAACCAAACTATCAGTATTTTCCAAATATGTATGAGTCAGTAGGCTATGAAACTTATTCTGAATCAAATGCATTTAAAGACGGTAAAGAAGGTCAACTTCCAGCTGAAGGAACTATTAACAGAGGATTTGAGCCTTTTGAATATGAAAATTCTACCGCTGGGTATGAGTTAGCAAAAGCAAATCTTAAATCTCCTTTGGATTCTTTAAGCAGAGACTCTGATAAAGGAAAAGAACTTTTTGAAATCTATTGTACCAGTTGCCATGGTGCTTCTGGAAACGGTAAAGGAAAGCTTGTGGAAAGAGAAAAATTTCTGGGTGTACCAAGTTATGCAGATAGAGTTATCACTGAAGGAAGTATTTTTCATGTTATAACTTATGGTTTAAATTCAATGGGTTCACATGCTAACCAATTGAGTGCCCATGAACGTTGGTTAGTTACTGACTATGTTCTAAAACTAAAAAGCGAATTATAATTGTTGAACAAACTGATCGTAATAGATATGTATACATTTTCAAGTAAATTAAAAACTTTTTCTTTCATCTTAATGGCTGTAGGTCTTTTAGGAATTGGATATGGTTTTTTAACTGCACCTAAAGATATTCAAGAAGTTGAAAAGCTTCTTGCGGCCGAAAGTCATGGTGGTCATGGTGAAGCTAAACATGAAGCGACAGCTGCTGCTGAACCTTCGCATGAAGCTGTTGCTGCCCATAGCGAAGCTACAGAAGAGAAAAAAACAGAAGAATCTCATGAAGCTGTAGCTCCAACGGATGACACTACTAAAGTTGCTGATGCAACGCATGCTGAACCAGTTCACGCTGAAGCAGCTGTTAAAAAAGAGGGTCATGATGTTAGTGAAGAAGCGGAACATAAGGAGCATTTGAATCATGTTTTGCACCAACTACAAAACAAACCTTGGTCTGCTTTATACGTTGCTTGTATTTTCTTTATGTTTGTTTCTCTTGGGGTTTTAGTATTTTATGCAATTCAACAAGTAGCTCAGGCTGGATGGTCTCCAGTATTATTTAGAGTTATGCAGGGTATAACATCTTATTTACCTGTTGGTTCTGTTATCTTTTTTGTTATTCTAATATTGTGTGGTTTGCATTTTAATCACATTTTTATATGGTTAGATCCTGAAGTTGTTGCAAATGATAAACTGATAGCTAATAAAACTGGTTATTTAAATTTTCCTTTTTGGATTATTAGAGCCGCTATATTTTTGACTGGTTGGAGTTTATATCAGTATTTTTCAAGAAAAAACTGTTTAGCGCAAGACGAAGCAAATGATGACTCATTTTACAAGAAAAACTTCAATATTTCAGCAATGTTTTTAGTTTTTTTCATCGTGTCTGAGTCTATAATGTCTTGGGATTGGATAATGTCTATTGATCCTCACTGGTTTAGTACATTGTTTGGTTGGTACGTATTTTCTAGCTTCTTTGTTAGTGGAGTTACTACAATTGCTTTAATTAGTTTGTACCTAAAATCTAGAGGATATTTAGAACATGTAAATACAAGTCATATACACGATTTAGCAAAATTCATGTTCGGATTAAGTGTTTTCTGGACGTATTTATGGTTCTCACAATTCATGTTGATATGGTATGCAAATATTCCTGAAGAGGTAACGTATTTTATTACTAGAATTGAATTGTATAATCTTCCATTCTTTGGTGCTGTTGTAATGAATTTTTTATTCCCTTTATTAATATTAATTAATACAGATTTCAAAAGAATTACATGGGTACTAGTTATGGCAGGAATTGTTATACTAGCAGGTCATTATATTGATTTCTTTAATATGATTATGCCGGGAACTGTAGGAGACAGATGGTTTATTGGTGTACCAGAAATAGCATCGGTTCTTTTCTTCTTAGGGTTATTTATTTATGTTGTTTTTACAGCGTTAACTAAAGCTCCTTTGTTAGCAAAAAGAAATCCTTTCATAGGAGAAAGTAAACATTTTCATTATTAATATTTAAAGAAAAAAACAGATGACAAGTTTGTTGGTAATTATAGTTTTAGTTTTATTAGCTGTTGCTTTATGGCAATTGACTAAAATATTCGACCTGACGCAAGTTGGATCTAATTCAGATAGTTCAGAAATAGCTACAGATAACGACAATAACATTCAAGGTTATTTGATGTTTGGGTTTTTAGCTTTCATTTATATTTTTTCAATTTACGGATTGTTTAAATGGGGACCTCTTGTTCTTCATACACCAGCTTCAGCACATGGTGGTGAAGTAGATAATTTGATGAATATTACATGGGTTCTTATCTTTATAGTTCAGGCTATAACTCAAGTTTTGTTGCATTATTTTGCTTTCAAGTACAGAGGTAAAAAAGATCAAAAAGCACTTTATTTTGCAGATAATAATAAGTTAGAAGCTATTTGGAGTGTTATTCCGGCTGTAGTTTTGGCAGGATTGATTCTTTATGGTCTTTTTGCTTGGACAAATATTATGTTTGTTGATGAAGATGAGGATACAATAGTTATTGAATTGTATGCACAACAGTTTAACTGGAAAGCTAGATATTCAGGTAATGATAATGTATTAGGTAAAGCTAATGTTAGATTTATTGAAGGAGTAAACGCTGTAGGTGTTGATTTAGCTGATCCATATGCACAAGATGATATTGTTGTAACGGAACTGCATATTCCTAAAGGTAAAAAAATTCTTTTCAAAATGCGTTCTCAAGATGTTTTGCATTCAGCGTATATGCCTCACTTTAGAGCACAAATGAACTGTGTTCCCGGTATGGTTACACAATTTGCTTTTGAACCGATATACACTACAGCAGAATATAGAGAATTGCCATTTATGGTAGAAAAAGTGGCTAATATAAATGCTTTAAGATCTAAGAAAAGTATTGAATTAGTAGCTAAGGGCGAAACTGCTTTAGATCCTTACACGTTTGATTACTTATTACTTTGTAATAAAATTTGTGGAGCATCTCATTATAACATGCAAATGAAAATTATTGTAGATACACCTGAAGACTATAAAGCATGGTTGAAAGATAAAGCTACAATTGTTAGTGAAGTAAAAGCTGCTATGGCTGAACCTGCTGCTACTGATGGAACATCTGGTACAGATTCTACAAAAGCAAAAGATACTGCAGCAGTTGCCGTAACGGCCATGAAATAATTAATAAGAAAAATTTAAAGTAAACATATATGTCAGCAGAAGGTCACGATCACGCAATAGATCACGAACACGAACATCACCATAAAGACACTTTTATTACTAAATATATTTTTAGTATTGATCATAAAATGATTGCCAAACAATACCTAATTACGGGTATTATCATGGGAATTATTGGAGTAGGAATGTCTATGCTATTTAGAATGCAATTAGCATGGCCAGAAGAATCATTTAAAATTTTTAATATTTTACTTGGTGATAAATTTGCTCCTAACGGAGTAATGACAAATGATATTTATTTGGCTTTGGTTACCATACATGGAACTATAATGGTATTCTTTGTATTAACGGCCGCTTTAAGTGGAACTTTTAGTAACTTGTTAATACCACTTCAGATTGGTGCACGAGATATGGCATCTGGTTTTATGAATATGATATCATACTGGTTGTTTTTCTTGTCTAGTATAATCATGGTTAGTTCTCTTTTTGTTGAAGCCGGACCTGCATCTGCAGGATGGACTATTTATCCACCCTTGAGTGCATTGCCACAAGCTATCCCTGGTTCAGGTTTAGGGATGACATTATGGTTAGTTTCAATGGCTATCTTTATTGCATCTTCTTTAATGGGTTCTTTAAATTATGTTGTAACAGTAATTAATTTAAGAACAAAAGGTATGACTATGACTAGATTGCCTCTTACAATTTGGGCATTCTTTGTAACGGCAATTATTGGTATCGTTTCTTTTCCGGTTCTTTTATCTGCAGCATTATTGTTGATTTTTGATAGAAGTTTTGGAACTTCATTCTTCTTGTCTGATATTTATATAGCTGGAGAAGTTTTACATTATCAAGGAGGTTCACCAGTATTGTTCGAACATTTATTTTGGTTCTTAGGACACCCTGAGGTTTATATCGTTTTATTACCTGCTTTGGGTATTACTTCGGAAGTTATTGCAACAAATTCACGTAAACCAATTTTTGGTTACAGAGCGATGATTATGTCAATTTTGGCAATTGCTTTCTTATCAACAATTGTTTGGGGTCACCACATGTTTATCTCAGGTATGAATCCATTTTTGGGATCTGTATTTACCTTTACAACATTATTGATTGCTATCCCTTCAGCTGTAAAAGCGTTTAATTACATCACAACACTTTGGAAAGGAAATTTACAGTTGAATCCGGCTATGTTGTTTTCAATTGGTTTAGTTTCTACATTTATTACAGGTGGTTTGACAGGAATTATTCTTGGAGACAGTACACTTGATATTAATGTCCATGATACTTATTTTGTTGTAGCTCACTTTCACTTAGTAATGGGTATTTCTGCTCTTTACGGAATGTTTGCTGGTATTTACCACTGGTTTCCAAGAATGTTCGGAAGAATGTTAAACAAAAACCTTGGTTATGTACACTTTTGGGTAACTGCAATCTGTGCTTATGGAGTTTTCTTCCCAATGCACTTTATCGGATTAGCTGGTTTACCAAGACGTTACTATACAAACACAAACTTTCCATTATTTGATGATTTACAAAACGTAAACGTTTTGATTACAACATTTGCATTAATTGGTGGAGTTTTTCAATTGGTTTTCTTATATAACTTTTTTAGTAGTATTTTCTACGGTAAAAAATCTGTAATGAATCCATGGAAATCGAATACACTAGAATGGACAGCACCGGTTGAACACATGCACGGTAACTGGCCAGGTGAAATTCCTCATGTATATCGTTGGCCTTATGACTACAGTAATCCTGCACACGATGTGGATTTTGTACCTCAAAACGTTCCAATGAAAGAAGGTGAAGAAGTTTTACACCACTAAAAATATAAAGAAAAGCCTCGCGAAAGTAGAGGCTTTTTTTATGGCTTTTTGGTAGTACTCAGTCTTCGTAGTATTCTTTTGCTAAGTAATTTTTTTAATTTTTATGGCATTTAAAATTTATAATTTATAATTCAAAATTGCTTTGCTATCTTTGTTACATGAATGAAAATTTAGACCCAACATCAAACAGTTACAATTCGGAAGAACTTGATCTTGAAAAAAAATTAAGACCGCTTTCTTTTGATGATTTTGCGGGACAAGACCAAATATTAGAAAACTTGAAAGTTTTTGTCCAAGCTGCAAATCAACGAAATGAGGCACTTGATCACACGCTTTTTCATGGTCCTCCCGGTTTAGGAAAAACAACATTGGCTAATATTCTTGCTAATGAATTACAAGTTGGGATCAAAATTACTTCTGGTCCAGTTTTAGACAAACCCGGAGATTTAGCTGGTTTACTGACTAATCTTGAAGAAAGAGATGTGTTGTTTATTGATGAAATTCATCGTTTGAGTCCTATTGTTGAAGAATATTTATATTCTGCTATGGAGGATTTCAAAATTGATATCATGATTGAATCAGGACCAAATGCAAGAACAGTTCAAATCAATCTAAATCCGTTCACATTAATTGGAGCCACTACACGTTCCGGTTTATTGACAGCTCCTATGAGAGCTCGTTTTGGAATATCTTCCCGTTTACAATATTATACCACAGAGTTGCTGACCACAATCGTGGAAAGAAGTGCGACAATATTTAAAATGCCAATATCAATGGAAGCAGCCATAGAAATTGCAGGCAGAAGTAGGGGGACACCTCGTATCGCTAACGCCTTGTTGCGTCGAGTGCGTGATTTTGCCCAGATAAAAGGAAATGGAACGATTGATATAGAAATTGCCCGATATGCCTTAAAAGCGCTCAATGTTGATGCCCATGGTCTGGATGAAATGGACAATAAAATTCTAACCACAATTATCGATAAATTCAAAGGTGGACCAGTTGGGTTGACAACTTTGGCGACAGCCGTATCTGAAAGCAGCGAAACAATCGAGGAAGTCTATGAGCCGTTTTTGATTCAGGAAGGATTTATCATGAGAACGCCACGAGGCAGGGAAGTTACTGATAAAGCCTATAAGCATTTAGGGAAATTAAATACAAACATTCAAGGAGGTTTATTCTAATTTTTTTAGGAGCTATTTCCTGCTATCCGCTATATCCGCGCTGAAAAAGCGCGGGATGCCGCTGCTATCAGGGCTAGGGAATCCCATTTATTAACTTCTATTTTACTAAGCATTAACCATAAGGCTACATACACGCAATTTATCAAATCCGAAGCGCAACGTCTCGGCTTTTTATCTTGTGGTATATCCAAAGCTGGTTTCTTGGAACAAGAAGCACCACGTTTAGAAAACTGGTTGAAGAACAACAGAAACGGCCAAATGTCCTATATGGAAAATCATTTTGACAAGCGCCTAAATCCAACTTTATTGGTCAATGATGCTAAAAGTGTTGTGTCGCTGTTGCTAAATTATTATCCTGAAGAACTACAAAATCAGGATTCTTATAAAATTTCAAAATATGCTTACGGGCAGGATTATCATTTTGTAATTAAAGAAAAACTTAAAGAATTTTTATTCTCCATTCAATCAACAATCGGAGATGTTTCTGGACGTGCTTTTGTAGACTCTGCGCCAGTACTCGATAAAGCTTGGGCTGCCAAAAGTGGATTAGGCTGGATAGGGAAGAACAGCAATTTACTGACACAAAAAGTAGGTTCTTTTTACTTTATTGCGGAACTCATTATTGATTTGGATTTAGACTACGACAATCCTACAACCGATCATTGTGGAACCTGTACTGCCTGCATTGACGCTTGTCCTACGGAGGCAATAGTTGCTCCTTATGTGGTTGATGGCAGTAAGTGTATCTCCTATTTTACGATAGAGTTGAAAGAAAATATTCCTCAAGAGATGAAAGGCAAGTTTGATGACTGGGCTTTTGGATGCGATGTGTGTCAGGATGTTTGTCCTTGGAATAAGTTTTCAAAAGCACATAATGAACCTCTATTTAACCCCAATCCAGAATTACTTTCCATGTCGAAAAAGGATTGGATAGAAATTACCGAAGAAACATTTAAAGCAGTATTTAAAAATTCTTCACTTAAAAGAGCAAAGTTTCAAGGGGTAAAAAGGAATGTTAATTTTCTGGAGTAGCATCATATTTAAATAGTGTTTTAGACTAATGATTCTTTTTCAAAGAAGACTCTCTAACAATTATACTAGTATCTAATTCGATAGTTCTTGGTGTAAAAGGAATTCCTTCTTTATGACAATTCATTTCTTCCAGTAGTAACTTAAAAGATTCAATTCCCATTTCATGGCTTGGTTGGTCTACAGTACTTAATTTTGGGGTGAGGACTTGTGACATAAACCAATTACTGAAGCCAATTACTGCCACTTGATGTGGAACTTTTATTTGATTGTCGTTGAAATAAGATAAAACTCCTACAGCAACTAAATCTGTTATAGCAAAGATACCGTCTACATCAGGGTGTTCCTTTATGATTTGCTTTGCAAAATCTCTTCCTTCTTCAAAAGTCACGCTCTCACAAGTATAAACCAATTTTGTGTCAAAAAGAATGTTGTTTTTTTCTAATGCTTTTTTGTAGCCAATATAACGATCAATAGCATTCTGAGGGTTTAACGGGCCGCGAATGTGTGCGATTTTCTTGCAACCATTATCTATTAAATGTTGAGTGGCATTAAAGGCTGCTTTTTGGTCATCTATTATTATTTTTGAACATTTGGAAAGCTTTGCAATCTTGTCAAACATAACAAAAGGAATATTTCTATTGATTATATCCTTTATATGATCGTCGTTATTTGATTCATTGGATAGTGACATAATAATACCGTCCACTCTTTTGTTTATAAGCAATTCTACTTGTTTTTTTTCTAATGCAAGAGTTTCATTGGATTGTAAAATGATAACTAAATAGCCGTTTTTTTCAGCTTCATCGATAATGGCATTTACTACATTCGAAAAAAAATGGTGAACTACTTCAGGAATAATTAAACCGATTGTTTTGGACTCTTTAGTTCTTAAATTCACAGCAAAGCTATTGGGAGTGTAGTGTAATTTTTGGGCAAGGTGAATTACTGCCTGTTTAGTTTTTGCACTAACATCTGGATAATTTTTCAAAGCCTTAGATACAGTAGTTATTGAAATCCCTAATTTCGTTGCAATTTCTTTAAGAGTAATGTCTTTCATGAATGGAATTTCTACGTATTTAATTATGAAAAATAGTTTTCTCAGAAACGGTTTCTCTTTAAGACTTGATGAGTCTTTATTTTTAATTTATGTTCGTAAAAAAAGGCGATACTTTCATAAATTCTTTTACAAGATATTGATTTTTATCTTATTCCTATTTTTTTTTACCAAAAAAAACAAATTAATACAGATCAGTTAAATTAAACAAATTGAGGTTTAGTGTTTTATTAAATGATTAAAATTTTAAGTTGACTCTCTTACAATTATGCTTGTTTCTAATTCAATAGATTGAAAAACTACAGGTGAATTGTTCTTTTTTAAAGTAATTTCATCAAATAAAATAGAAGCGGATTTTCGTCCAATTTCAAATCCAGGTTGGTCAATTGTTGAAAGTTTAGGACTTATTACACTTGACATAAACCAATTGCTGAACCCAAAAACAGCAATTTGTTTTGGTATTGCAATACCCACTTCATTCAAATATTTAATAACTCCTATCGCAACTAAGTCAGTTACTGCAAAAATAGCATCGATTTCCGGATGTGTATCAACTACTTTTTTAGCATTTTCATAACCATCTTCAAAATCCATGTTGTTGTCACATACAAAAACCAAAGACGAATCATAGCTGATATTATGATCTTCTAATGCTTTTTTGTAACCTAAAAATCGGTCAATAGAATTTTGGGGTAAATAGGAACCTCTAAAATGTGCAATTTTTTTATATCCTTTTTTTATTAGATAAGAAACGGCATCATAAGCTGCTTTTTTATCATTTATAGTCACTTTTGAACAATTAACAAGCTTCGCAATTTTATCAAAAAGGACAAGAGGAGTATTGTGAGAAAGAATAGCTTTTAAATGTTCAAATTCGCCAGTCTCGTTTGATAAAGAGATTAAAATTCCATCGACTCTTTTATTTAATAAAAGATCAATTTGTTTTTTTTCAAGCTCCAATTTTTCATTTGACTGTAAAAGGATAACCATGTAGTCTCTTTTCTCGGCTTCTTCAAGAACTCCTTCAATTACATTCGAAAAAAAATTATGTATAACGGTAGGGATTATCAAACCAATTGTTTTGGACTCTTTAGTTCTTAAATTTACTGCAAAACTATTGGGGCTGTAATTCAGCTGATGCGCTAAATCGACAACCGCTTTCTTTGTTTTTTCACTCACATCTGAATACCCTTTCAACGCTTTTGAAACGGTGGTTATTGAGATTCCGAGTTGCAATGCAATTTCTTTTAGAGTGGGGTTATTCATGGTTTGATAACTGGTGGTAAAAGCTAATTAAACTGCTTCTTGAAAAACGAATTTACAATTTATTTATTGCAAATTCGTTTTTCAAGAAGCAGTTTAATTAGGAATCATCCATTTGATCTAATTTGTTGTTGTTTAATTATTATTTGAGCGCTATAATAATGGCTTCGTAAGGGAGCAAAGTGTTATTTTTTAATTTTTTAGTTCTAGCGTAGTTGTCTAAAATTATGATTGATTTGGCAGTGGAAATCCCAATGTTATACGTACTGATTTTGTCAGTAAAATTTAACAACACCAATAGTTTTTTGCCATCCAGTTCTCTTGTGTAAGCAAATACATTTGGATTTTCTTTGTCTAATAATGTGTATTTTCCATAAACAAGCGTTGGCTCTTTTTTACGTAATTGTACTAATTTTCTAAAATAATTTAAGACTGAATTTGGATCTTTTTCTTGTGCTTCAACAGTAATGGTGTCGTAATTTGGGTTTACTTTTAACCAGGGTGTTCCTGAGGTAAAACCTGCATTTTTAGCTCTATCCCATTGAAAAGGGGTTCTTCCGTTTTCTCTGGATGTTTGTTTCTGGCCTTCTAGAAAGGTTTTCAAATCACCACCTCTGTTTTTTAAACCAATGTATTTGTTGCGCGTATCCACATCAGTATAGTCCTCTATCGAATCGAATCGTATATTGTTCATTCCTAATTCATCTCCATAATAGTAATATGGAGTTCCTCGCATTGTCATTATAAAGGTAGAAAGCATCTTTGAAGAAATTTCTCGAAATTCAGGGGTGTCATTACCAAACTTGCTCACCATTCTTGGTTGATCGTGGTTGCCAAGGAAAATGGAAAGCCATCCTTTGTCCTTAAAGGCGGTATCATATCGAGAAAAAATATCTTTGTACTTTACAAGACCAAAATCATGTAGATGCTTACCAATATCAACACTTTCAAAATGGTAGGCCATGTTCAATTCTTTGCGCTCGAGATCTACAAAAAGTAAAGCATCTTCAGGAGAACTTCCGGCACCTTCGGCAACTGTCATGACATCATATTTGCTGAAAACTTCTTTGTTCATTTCTTGTAAATAGTTATGCAAGTTGGGGCCAACTCCATAGTATTTTATGATGTTTTTTTCATAGCCTTTGGGTAATTCTGGCCAAGTGGTATCTTTTGAAGCAAACTGAAAAGCGTCCATTCTAAAGCCATCAATGCCTTTGTCTAACCAAAATTTCATGATATCATAAACCTCATTTCTAACTTTTGGGTTTTCCCAATTTAAATCGGGTTGTTTCTGTGAAAAATAATGAAGGTAATAGGAATTCGTTTGTGCATCATATTTCCAAGCTTCGCTATTCACATCAAAAAAGCTCCATCTATACGGTGGTTTTCCTTTTTCGGCTGGCCACCAATGGTAATAATCTCTGTATTTATTGTCTCTGGAACTTCTGGATTGTTTGAACCATTCGTGCTCATCACTACTGTGATTCACCACTAAATCCATGATGAGTTTAATTTTTCGTTTGTGCATCTCTTCTAACAAAAGATCAAAATCTGCCATTGTTCCAAAATCTTTCATTATTTCACGATAATCGCTGATGTCATAACCGTTATCATCATTCGGTGACGTGTAAATGGGATTGAGCCAAACCGCATCTATCCCTAAACTTTTTACATAATCAAGTTTAGAAATGATCCCTTTTAAATCTCCAACTCCATCGCCATCACTATCTTTGAAACTTCTAGGATATATTTGATAAACAATGGCTTCTTTCCACCAATTTTTTTCTTTTGGAGAATTTTTTTTCTGAGCTAGTATGGGTTTGCTTGAAAAACAACCCAAAAGAAGGAGCAGTCCAAATGATGTAATTTTTGTGAATTTCAGTTTCATAAATTTAAATGATTAGGGTATTAACCTTAGGAATTTTTTTTATGGGATTCATAAATGCAAGAATTGTTTTGTCTGTTATTTTGGGGTTAGCACCTTCATTTTTTGCTACAATTGCACCCAAAGCGCACGCAAATTCTATTGCATATTGTGGTTCATCATTGTTTAACAATTTACTCAGCAACCCCGCCAAAAAGGAATCTCCGGAACCTACAGTATCTACAATATCAATTTTATAACCGCTGTTGTAGTACATTTTTCCATCGTAATAGAGTACGGCTCCATGGCTTCCTTTGGTTACACAGATGTGTTTTGTATTCGTATGCTCAGCGATAAAAAGTATATTTTGTTCTAATGAATGATACGGTGAGTTCAGAAAAGCACTTATTTCATATAATTCCTCATCATTAAATTTTATGAAATCGGATTGTAGCATTAATCTAATAAGGACTTCTTTGGTGTAAAATGGGGCTCGTAAATTGACGTCGAATATTTTATATTTTGCGTAATTGATTAATTCCAATAAAGTGTTGAATGAAATTAAATCTCTGCAAGCAAGACTTCCATAAACGAAAGCATCTGCTTTTTTTACTATATTCTCGATTTCCGGATTGCATTCTATTTTATCCCAAGCTACAGGAGCATTTATGGTATAGGATGCCGACCCTTTTTCATTTAATGCAACGATAACTTCACCTGTAGAGTAAGCAGGGTCAATTTGAATGGTGTTAGTAGGGATTCCATTTTTTTTGATAAAGTGCAATAATTCAGAGCCAATTTCATCAGAGCCAATCCGACTTATTATTTGAGCATGTACTCCTAACGAAGCCAATCGAAGTGCAACATTCAAGGGGGCTCCGCCAATTTTTTTATGGGTTGGAAAAACATCATACAACACTTCTCCAAAACATACAACACTGGGGTTTTTGATATTATTCATGGTTAAGCATTTTATGTTCTAGCTCTTCTAGGGATAATCCTTTGGTTTCGGGCATCATAAACAAAACGAATACCAATTGTAACACCATCATAAAGGCAAAGAAGGCAAATATTGGCCACGGATTTACTTTGAATAAATCAATAACGACTGGTCCGGCTAACGTAATTAAAGCCGCGAAAATCCAGTGGATTCCTGTCCCAAAAGATTGGCCATTGGCACGAACATTATTTGGGAATATTTCAGAGATGAAAACCCAAATTACAGCGCCTTGACCAATGGCATGAGAGGCTATAAAGAGTAATATGGATACCATTAAAACAATAGCGCCTAAATTAGTGTAAAAGGCTAAAGCAACCATTCCTAAGCTAGCAATGTATCCAATAGAACCTATTATCATCAGCTGTTTTCTTCCCAGAACATCTATTAATCGCATGCCAATAATAGTGAATATTAAATTTGTTAATCCAATCAAAATAGAATTTAATAAAGATTCTTTCGAGGCTAATCCTGCCATTTCTAAAATTTCGGGGGCATAATATAAGATAAAATTGATTCCTGATAATTGATTGAAAAACGCCAATAAAAACGCCAGAATTACAGGCCATTTATATTTATTTGAAAAAATAGTTTCTTTCACAGTGCCATCAACAACATCTTTTTTTATTTCATTGAAATTCTCTAAAGCTTCTTCTTTGGAGTAAATCATTTCCAGAACCTTTAACCCAGCCGCATCATCTCTCTTTTTTAGGAGTAACCAACGCGGACTGTCTGGAATTTGCAATACGATAATACTGTAGATCAATGCAGGTAAAGCAACAATTCCAATCATCCAGCGCCAGTCGTTTGTGCCGCCAAAACCTTCGAATAAATAATTAGAAAAGAACGCAATTAAGATTCCAAATACAATATTAAATTGAAAAAGAGCCACCAGTTTTCCTCTGTTTTTTGCACTGGAAATTTCCGAAATATAAATAGGAGCCGCTACCGACGAAGCACCCACGCCAATCCCCCCAATAAAACGGAAGAATGAAAATGTATATGGATCAGGTGCAAGTGCTGAACCCAAGGCCGAAACTAAAAATAAGATTCCAATCCAAAAAAGTGTCTTTTTTCGGCCTAACTTATCACAGGGAATCCCACCGAATAATGCACCAAAAACCGTTCCCCATAATGCCATTGACATGATGAAAATTCCATGAAATAATGGCGTGGTGTGCCATAATTCTTTGATGGGTAGGTTCGCTCCGGATATTACTACGGTGTCAAAGCCAAATAAAAATCCCGCGACTGCAACGGTAAGTGACCAATTTCGGACGTTATTCATGTTTTTGGTTATTTTGGTTAGTTTTTAACTTGTGTAAAAAGAAATTAGTTTTTCCAAATTCCTTTTATTTTCCTTATTGTAAAATTTTTAATTTCTTGTTCTTCATCGGATTGAATCCTTAATTGCGTGTAGGGCGTTGTGGGGAAAATTTGTTCGGTGAAAGTATATATCCCTCCGTTCAGGAAAATTTCAACAGAAGACCAATCTAAAGTAATTTGGTAATCCATAGTTTCGGAGTTATTATTTAGCATCGCGGTTTTATGAATTTCTTTTCCGAAATTTTTCTCGAAATTCACGATTCCCGAATGGCGTCTGTCAATAGAAAATATTTTTGATTCAGCTTCATAATCTATTACTAAAGAATCCTTTGTTTCGTTAGAAAAAACCAGTTTTAAATTTTTTTTCGCCGCTTTAAATCGTATTTCTGATTGATTTAGATGAGGGTAGTCAAAGGAGATTTTTTGATTTGCTTTTATAGCTATTAAATCTTTGGAATAGGCAGTGACTAATTGTTTTTTGAACTGTTCTACAGGAGTACTTTTTAGTACATAGTTTTCATTAGTTTTTATTAGTGAAAGTTCTCTGGGTAGTGTCATGGCACTCCTCCAGTTTTTGGTTGGGGTATTTCTGGCATACAGCCAATTACTCATCCAGCCTACGAAAATT
This sequence comes from Flavobacterium sp. GT3P67, assembly GCF_004349155.1. Classification (NCBI taxonomy): domain Bacteria; kingdom Pseudomonadati; phylum Bacteroidota; class Flavobacteriia; order Flavobacteriales; family Flavobacteriaceae; genus Flavobacterium; species Flavobacterium sp. GT3P67. The sequence continues at coordinate 80,761 of NZ_SMLF01000001.1, read as the reverse complement.
CGTTTTCCATTTGGTGTGTTGTTATACGTAACGCCGGCATAATTATCAGCTCCGTAATCAACCCATTTAACTTCTTTTTGAGACGTTTTGAAATTTTTACCATCAAAATCACCAATGAAATATTGGGTTCCAGAACCGCCATTAGGTGCGCCTGGATTTATGCTAATTAATAAAACCCATTTTTCCTCATTGGAGCCTGCAACTTTTAATTTAAAAATATCGGGGCATTCCCAAACCCCACCGTGAGCACCTAGGTTTTGTCCAAAGTCACTTTCGAATTTCCAATCAATTAAATTTTGTGAAGTGTAAAACTGGGCATGATCGCCGGCCACTAAAACCAGATTCCAACGATTAGTTTCAGTATTCCAAAATGCTTTGGGGTCTCTGAAATCTTTCTGGTCAGCATTTTCTATGATTGGATTTCCGCTATATTTTAACCAAGTTTCGCCATTATCTAAACTATACGCTAATCCTTGAGTTTGATAATTTTTTTTGCCCGCTTTTTCACCTTCCATATCATGATAGGTAAAGATGGCAATCATCGGTGGATTTTCTTTTGTTCCCAGACCCGAAGTATTATGTAGATCTACAACGGCACTTCCGGAAAATATCATCCCTAATTTATCTGGAAATAAAGCAATTTTTTTAGTTGTCCAATGGATTAAATCAGTGCTTGTGGCATGTCCCCAATGCATCGGTCCCCACACAATATCATCTGGAAAATATTGGTAAAACAGATGATAGACTCCTTTATAATATACCATTCCGTTTGGATCATTCATCCATTTTTTTTCAGGTGAAAAATGAAATTGTGGACGAAAGGGTTCTTTATATTTTTTTGATGAATCAAAGACTATTTTTTCAGAAGAATGAATTGTAATGACATCATTGCTTTGTCCTTTTTTACAAGAAAATAAGGATGTAGCAGTCCCCAAGAGGAGTAAAATCAATAAAATAGTAGATGTGAACTTCATTTAAAAAAGGATTTATTTTTATAGATGCTGTATAAAAATAGGATTCTTTTTTTTAATTATTTAGTTTGAAATTATCTAAAACGTTTTCGATAAGTCGAAAACGTTTTCGATTTGTATTGCGTAGACTATATGGAACTATTTAATATTTTAACAAATAAATTATATATGTTTGATGCTATTATTAAAAAAATACAATTATGATTTCAACATTTAAAAGTTTGTTTTTCATGCTTTTGGCAAGTCCAATTGTTATAGGTCAAGCCAAATCAGATGAATGGCATTTATTCGCGAATTCTAGAGAAAATTATTTTGGCGTGGCTATGGCAAATGGTCAAATAGGTATAGTTACGGATGATACCCCTCTTAAAACCAAAGAAATTATTCTAAATGGGGTTTATGACGGTAGTCCTGAAAATGGAATCAGTAGGATTGTTCGAGGAATCGAATTTTTGAACCTGCATTTGAATATTAATAATCAGGAAATCAAATCCGATAATATTGATAATTGGAGCCAAGTGGTTTCGATGAAAGAGGGGACAAGTACCACTTCATTTTCATTTAAAGATTTGGCGACGATCCATTACACAATTTTGGCTAACAGAGCAGTTCCTTTTTCAGCGATGGCAATTGTCGAAATTATACCAAATAAAGATATCGAAATTACTGCCAATAATTATATGATTGTTCCAGATGAATTGAAAGACGCTAAAAGTCAGTTCCGTGTTTTAAAAGACAATCAATACTTAATGCCGGTTTTTGGAACAACTGCTAAAACGTTAACCGGGAAATATACTGTCGCGGCTTCGACAACTTTTCTTTTTGATGGTGAAAGTGAGACTTTAAAACAAACTGGTAACGAGGTTGGGTTTACTAAAAAATTGCTAAAAGGAAAAAAATATCGATTTGCTGTTGCAGGAGGAATTTGCACTTCAAAAGATGTTACGGATCCTTTGAATGAATCCGAAAGACAACCTATATACGCACTTCAGGAGGGAATTGATAAATTATTGAGTAGACACAAACAGGCTTGGGCTGAATTATGGAAAACAGGTGATATTCAAATTGAAGGCGATCTGGATGCACAACAACGCGTGCGTTTTGCTTTGTACAATTTGTACTCCTACATTCGTCCTGATACCAGACAGAGTATTGCACCGATGGGATTGTCTTCGCAAGGATACAACGGACATATTTTTTGGGATACGGAACTTTGGATGTATCCCACGCTTTTAGCATTGCAACCAGACATGGCAAAATCGTGTTTAGATTACCGTTCTGACCGTTTGCCAAAAGCGAAACAAAAAGCATTTATTTACGGCTACAAAGGGGCAATGTATCCTTGGGAGTCTGATGATACCGGTGAAGAGGCCACCCCAACTTGGGCATTGACAGGAATTTTTGAACAACACATTACCGCTGATGTTTCGATAGCTTTCTGGAATTATTACGCGTATACGCAGGATAAATCTTGGTTAAAAAAAGAATGGTCCGTACTGAAAGAAACTGCTGATTTCTGGATAAGTCGTGTAGTGAAAAATCAAGATGGGAGTTATTCTATTTTAAATGTAGTAGGAGCTGATGAATATGCGCAACATATAGATGACAATGCTTTTACAAATGCCTCCGCTATAGAATCACTGAAAAACACAATAAAGGCAGCGACAATTTTGAATGAACCGATTGATCCCAAATGGAAAGATGTTTCAGAAAAATTGACAATTCATGTCGAAAAAGGAATTACCCAAAATTACAAAGGATATCAAGGGCAAGTTATTAAGCAAGCAGATGTTAACTTATTGGCGTATCCTTTGCATGTCATCACAAATAAAGATCAAATAAAAAGAGATTTGGAATACTATGCCGAAAAAATTGATAAAAAAGATGGGCCGGCAATGGCCTCAGGAGTTTTGTCAGTTTTGTATGCTCGATTAGGAGATAAGGAAAAAGCCTATAATTATTTTGTCAAATCCTATTTGCCAAATAGTCGTCCTCCTTTCGGGGTGTTTTCAGAATCTGCGAACAGTAACAATCCCTATTTTGCAACAGGAGCTGGTGCAATGCTTCAAGCTGTTATCTATGGCTTCGGAGGTGTGGAGCAAACAGATTTGGGATTGAAATATAATAAAGGGCTTTTGCCAAAGCAATGGAAATCTTTAAAAATAATTGGATTGGGAATGGATAATAAAACAATCACAATAGAATAAAGGTATAAAGCCAATATTGTATACCACGAATGCACTTGTTAATCTTTTCTTAAGGACTAGAATAAGTGTATTTGTGGTTTTTTTTATGGTGCTAACTCAAAATTCTTCGTGCAACCTTTTTAGTATAAAATCAGTATTAGAAATGAATAGCCTGAAAAGGCCTGAATTTCAATAAAATAAGATGTGGAAGTAGGACAGTCAGGATTTTTCAATTAAAAACTATTTAGCAAATAAGTATAAAAAGGGCTTTTGTATTAAAGAATCTGCAACAATTTTCGTCTCAAGGCTGTTTTTATGACAGATGTTTAGATTTTAAATTTAGTAAATCAAGTAATATTACGATAATGTGTTTATTTTAACGCTTTTTTTTGAATTTTATATAATTTTAATATTAATATTTTGAAGTTTTAATTTTAAAATCGAAAACGTTTTCGGTTTAACGAAAACGTTATAGTTTGTAATTTTCTTAATTTTGTCATAAAATTAGTTTTATGTTTACGAGATATTTTAAAACAAACCATTAAAACAAACCATTAAAACAAATTATTAACCAACTTATTTATTACGTATGAAAAATAGTCTACTAAAAGGCTTGATGGTGTTTCTAACGATGCTATGTACTAGTCTGACCTACTCGCAAGATGTGTCCGGTACAGTGTCTGATTCTAGCGGTCCGCTTCCAGGGGCTTCTGTATTAGTTAAAGGAACAACAAACGGAGCGCAAACTGATTTCGATGGAAAATTTACTATCAAGAATGTTGGCTCAAACGCAGTTTTAGTTTTTAGTTACATCGGTCTTAAAAGCCAAGAAGTAAATGTAGCTGGAAAAAGTACAATTAATGTGGAATTAAAAGAAGATTCGGCTGAATTGAAAGAAGTAGTTGTTATTGGTTACGGTTCTGTAAGAAAGAAAGACGCAACTGGAGCAGTAGATCAAATTGGCGCAAAAGATTTTGATAATGTGTCTTCGCCATCACCTGCTCAATTATTAAGAGGTAAGGTTGCTGGTGTTCAGGTTACACAATCAAGTGGAGAGCCTGGTGCTGGTGTAGCAATTAGAGTTCGTGGAAACTCATCTATTCGTTCCGGGAATGGTCCGCTTATAGTTATTGATGGAGTGCCATTGGATGGAGGAAATGTTTCTGCTGGTGGGGATAACCTACTGGGTGCTTCATCTGCAAAAAATCCATTAAACTTTGTGAATCAAAATGATATCGAAAGTATTAGTGTTTTAAAAGATGCATCTTCTACCGCTATTTATGGTTCTCGTGGTGCAAATGGGGTTATTGTAATCACTACCAAAAAAGGAAAATCTAAGGAGCCTCAATTGACTTACAGTACATCAGTGCAATTCAGTAAAATGTCAGGTAAGTTTAATGTTATGAGCGCAAATGAGTTTGTAGCAGCTGGTGGAGATGACAAGGGTTCAAGAGATTATAATTGGAAAGATGCAGTTCTACGAAGTGGATTTGCAATGAACCATGATTTGTCTTTTAGCAAAACAACTGAAAATTCAAACACAAGAATCTCTTTTGGAGCTTCTAACACAGATGGTATTGTAAAAAACACGGGATTGGATAAATATTCTGCATCTTTTTACAATTCTAACGATTTCTTTGGTGGGGCTTTAAAAGTAGAATCAAGAGTTATATATGCTTCTTTGAAAGATGAAACTACTATTTTATCTAATGACGCCGGTTTTATTGGAAATATAATAGGTACTGCTTTATATTGGAACCCTACATTGCCTATTTATAAAGCCAATGGCTCGTATAATTCAATAAGTAATACTTATTTAAATCCAGTAGAATTATTGAATTCTTACAAAGATTATACCAACACCAATAAATTGTTAGGGAGTATCAATACGACTTGGAAAATCAATAGTAAATTGAAATACCAATTCTTATTTGGTATAGAAAGTTCAACTTCGACTAGAAAAAGTCAATTGTTGCCAACAATGCGTATTTTAGATGTTGCTACTGCAGCTGTTCCTGGCTCTACAGATGTAAAGTATGGTCAAGCTAATATTGCTAGTCAAAATAAGTTTAACAAAACTTTTGAACATACGTTGAATTACAACAATGATTTTAGTGATAATTTTAACTTAGATGCATTAGTTGGTTATTCTTATTATGACTACACTGCTGATGGAAGTGGTGCTAGAGGAAAAGGATATGATAATGCACAAACTAATCTTATTGATAATATTGAAGGTGGTTTGCAAAACGAATTTAGAGTTTCTTCTTATAGAAATAGAGTAGAATTACAATCTTATTTTGGTAGAATCAATGCTACTTTATTTAAGAAATTAATCTTAACTGGTACTTTACGTTCTGATGGATCTACTAAGTTAGGACTCAACAATAAATATGATTACTTCCCTTCTGTAGGTATCGCTTACAAAGTTGTTGAAGGTAAGGAAGGATTGGTAAATGATTTTAAAGTTAGAGGAAATTACGGTATTACTGGAAATCAAGAATTTTCACCAAACTCTGCAATTGCTAGAGCATCATACGGTAACAACGGAACTTTAGGTGTTGATAGTAATGCTAATGCTGATTTGAAATGGGAAACTACTAAATCATATGGTGTTGGAGCAGACTTTGAGTTATTGAATAATAGATTGACAGGTTCGTTAGATTATTTTCAAAGAGATACCAAAGATTTAATTTTCCCAGTTCCTGCTGCTGCCACTCAACCAGGTCCGCCATCACCACGTTTCAAAAACTTGCCAGGTAATCTAATCAACAAGGGAATTGAAGTTTCATTGAATTATAAGGTTATTGATACTGAAGATTTAACTTGGGATATCTCAGGAAATGCATCTTTCTTAGAGAATAAGATGACAAATTTTGCTGGGTTTGTTTCTACAGGGGGATTAAACGGTCAAGGATTGTCCGGTGCTTATGCACAGGTAATTACGAATGATAAACCAATTTATTCATATTATATGTATGAATGGAGAGGATATGATGCTAATGGAAATTCTATATATGCTGATGCGGCAGGTAATGATACTGGTCTAGGAACAGCTGCTAAATCAATATTAGAGAAACAACCATTGCCAAAAGTTAATGTTGGTCTTTCGACGAACCTTACTTTCAAAGGTTTTGATGCCAGTGCTTCTTTTTATGGTGCATTTGGTCATTATATCTATAATAACACAACGAATGCTTATTTCTTCAAAGGTGCTTTACTTGGGGGTAGAAACGTAACTAAGGAAGCTGCAGCATCTGCGCAAGCACAAGGTGATCCAAATTCACCTTCAACTAAATACTTAGAAAAAGGTGATTTCTTCAGATTGGGGAATTTAACTTTAGGATATACTTTTACAGGAAATGCATTAGAGAGATTTAAAATAAAATCAGCTCGTTTGTATGTAAACGGTTCTAATTTATTTGTAATTACAAATTATTCAGGATCAGATCCTGAGGTTGATACTGATAAATCATTGAATGGTGTGCCATCTGCGGGTATGGAATATTTATCGTATCCAAGAGAGAAAAGTGTAGCTGTTGGACTTAACGTAACATTTTAATTAAAAAACAATGAAAAATAATAATATTATTAAGAGCATCTTATTCGTTGGTACAATTGTACTAGCAGTAAGTTGTACCAATCTAGAGGAGGAAGTATTAGATGGTGTAGTTATTGGTAATTCAGCAGGTGGAACCGTTAACAGTGCATCTCTATTGACAAAAGCTTACGAAGGTTTAAGAGAATTCCAAGGTCAAGGTCAAATGTTTGCTTTAGATGAGATGTCTACGGATGCTTTAGTGGGGCCTACTCGTGGAGGTGACTGGGATGACAATGCAACATGGAGGCAAATCCATACACATACATGGGCGCCAGATCACAATGAAGTTAGAGGTGCGTGGAACTCTTTATTATCAAATGTTTATAATTGTAATTTAGTTGTAGAAAACGGTACGGCTTCAGAGGTTGTTCAAGCGCGTTTTTTAAGAGCGTTTTACTATTATAATGTAGTTGATTTGTTTGGTCAGGCACCATATAGAGAAGCTGGTTCTTCATTAGAAGCAGATCCAAAAGTATGGACAAGACAAGAAGCAACTACTTTTGTTATAAGTGAGTTAGAAGCTATTGTTGGTGCTTTACCAGCTCGTGTAGCTGGTGATGCAAGTATCGCAAACAAAGATGCTGCTAATTTCTTATTGGCTAAAATGTACTTAAACAAAGGAGTCTTTAATGCAGCAAATCCAGCAGGACCTTATGTTTTTGACGCTGCTGATATGACTAAAGTAGTAACTTATGTTAATGCAATAAATAGTTCTTTGGCAACAGATTATTGGGATAATTTTAAACCGGATAACAATACCTCTCCTGAAATATTGTTTTCCTCTAAGAATTTAAGAGGTGGACAGGGTGGAGGTATTCAGTCAAGATGGAGGATGAGTATGCATTACAATCAAACTCCTGATGGATGGAATGGTTTTGCTACTGTAGCTGAATATTATAATAAGTTTAATCCTAATGACAGACGTATTAAAAATTCTGATCCAGCAATTATTACGTCTTTTGGTAACAATGTAGGATTTCAAATTGGTCAAATGTACAAACCAGGTGGTGTAACTCCATTGCAAGATAGAAATGCTCATCCATTAGTATTTACTGCTGCTTTAACATTAATTACAAGTGGTGCTACTTTAGAGACTGCAGGAATTAGAAGTCAAAAATATATTCCGGATGCTGCTAATTTAGGTACTCCAGAAAACGATTATGAATTCATGCGTTATTCGGATGCGTTATTAATGAAAGCTGAAGCAATTCTAAGAGGAGGAACTGGAACCAATGATGTTGTAAAACTTGGACTGTTAGTTTCTAGAACTAATGTACCAGGGACTATTCCAACTACATTAGAGGCTATTTATCTTGATAGAGGTAAAGAATTATGGTATGAAGGTTGGAGAAGAAATGATATGATTCGGTTCGGTAAATTCTTGGCTGCAAGAGAACTGAAACCTTACGTTTCTGATAACAGATATGTACTGTTCCCTATTCCAGCAGACGCATTATTTAATGCTAATTTGAAACAAAATCCTGGTTACTAAGATTTATTTACTATTAATTATTTTTTGAGTTAGTTATAAAGAGGGTATTTAGTACCCTCTTTATTTTTTTATACAAGTCTGTTTTTATTTGGGTACCATTTATTGACGAATAAATATATTTTTAAATGGCTAATAGTTAAAACTTATAAACCTTTTCTTACTCGTCTTAATTAGTAGTTTAATTTTTTTTTTTAACGTACTTCTATTCGCTTTATTGGTTTATTTATTTTTTTATACAGTGAATATTACATAAATTGGCATCCTCTAATTACCTAATCAAATAGTATTTTAAATATGTTTAACCGTATTATTTTGTTTTTCCTTTTTCTCTTTTTTTTCACTAATTGTTCCAAAGAAAACCTAGAAAATAAAGATGGTTTATTCTCCAAATTAGACCCTTCAAATACCGGAATTGATTTTGTAAATGAAGTCAAGAATGGTACGGATATGAATATATTCAAATACAGAAATTTTTATAATGGCGGAGGTGTTGCAATTGGGGATGTTAACAATGACGGGCTTTCTGATGTATATTTTACTTCAAATCTTGGAGCCAACAAACTGTACTTAAATAAGGGGAATTTTAAATTCGAAGATATTTCTAAAAAAGCGGGTATCGAAGGAAACAAATCATGGTCAACGGGTGTTGTAATGGTGGATATAAATGGGGATGGATTACTCGATATTTATGTTTGTAACGCAGGGAATAATATTAACTCAACAAGAAAAAGCCAACTTTTTATTAATAACGGTAACTTGACATTTACAGATAAAGCGGAACAATACAATCTTGCGGATACTGGTATCACGACACACGCCGCTTTTTTTGATTATGATAAAGATGGTGATTTAGATTGTTACATACTTAACAATAGTTTTATTCCGGTTAGTAGCCTGAACTATTCTAACAAAAGAACATTAAGAGATAAAGATTGGGATGTCCCTGATATTCTAAAAGGTGGTGGTGATAAACTACTGCGTAATGATAACGGAAAATTTAGCGATGTAAGCCAAGAAGCCGGTATTTATGGAAGTCTTATAGGGTTTGGACTTGGAGTAACTGTTGGAGATGTAAATGGTGATTTATATCCAGACATTTATATTTCAAATGACTTTTACGAAAGAGATTATTTATATATAAATAATAAAAATGGCACTTTTACCGAACAAATTCAAGGATGGGCATCACATATCAGTCAATCTTCTATGGGGGCTGATATGGCCGACATAAATAACGACGGGAAGGCAGATATATTTGTAACGGATATGTTACCGGAGCACGATGAACGTTTGAAAACTACCACAAATTTTGAAAACTATGATTTATATCTTAGAAAAATAAATTTAGATTTTTTCAATCAATACATGCAAAATACTTTACAGCTTAATAATGGGAATAATCAATTTCTTGAAATAGCAAATTATGCGGGCGTGGCTAAAACGGATTGGAGTTGGGGCGCTTTGATGTTTGATATGGATAATGACGGTTATAAAGATATTTATGTGTGTAATGGAATTTATAACGATTTGACTAATCAAGACTTTGTTGATTTTTTTGCGAATGAATTTATGCAAAAAATGATTGTTACGGGCAAAAAGGAAGAAATAGAAACGATTATTAATAAAATGCCAAGTACACCAATACCAAATTATGCTTTTAAAAACAACAAAAATCTAACCTTTACTAATGAAGCCCAAAAGTGGGGATTGGATACACCCAGTTTTTCAAATGGTGCCGCTTATGGGGATTTAGATAATGATGGGGATTTAGATCTGATTGTCAATAATGTCAATATGGAAGCCTTTGTGTATCGCAACAATTCTGAGAAAAATAAGAATAACCATTATGTAAAAGTAAAATTAAAAGGAGACAACCAGAATAAATTTGGAGTAGGAAGTGTTGTTCAATTATTTTCAGGTAAAGAAATTTTAAGACAAGAGTTAATTCCTTCTAGAGGTTTTCAATCTTCAATTGATTATGTGATGACTTTTGGAATTGGAATTAAAAAAATAGATTCTTTGCAGGTAATTTGGCCAAACGGTAAATTTCAAACGATTAAAAAAATAAAAAATAACTCTACGCTCAATTTAAATATTGCAGACGCAAAATCAAATTTTGCACCAAAAAAAGAGAAATCTAAAGTATTATTTTCTGAAAATAAAAATCAATTTTCAGCACACAAAGAAAATGATTACATCGATTTTGATTATGAAGGTCTGATCTCTAAAGAACTCTCACAAGAAGGCCCATCACTGGCTGTTGCAGATATTAACGGTGACGGGAATGAGGATGTTTTTATAGGTGGAGCCAAAGGGCAAAGTGGGAAAATCTATTTGAATAATGGAAACGAAAATTATACAAGTACCAGTCAAAAAGATTTAGACAGCGATGCCAGTTATGAAGATACTGCGGCTCATTTTTTTGATGCTGATAACGATGGAGACCAAGATTTACTAGTTGGTTCTGGTGGAAACGAAAAAGCAGACCAGTCCAATTATAAGAATCGTTTGTATTTGAATAACGGAAAAGGTGGTTTTGTCAAAAGCAAAATCAATATTCCAACGACCAACAATAGCGTTTCGGTAATTGCTTCAAATGATTTTGATGCGGATGGAGATAGTGATGTGTTCATCGGAAGCCGAAGCGTACCCGGTGTTTATGGAATTAATCCAAAACAATTATTATTAGAAAATGATGGTAAAGGAAATTTCACTAATGTAACCGATAAGAAAGCGTTCAAATTGAATGAAGTAGGGATGATTACGGATGCTGTTTGGGAAGATATTGATAATGACGGTAAAAAAGACTTGATCGTTGTGGGGGATTGGATGGCGCCAAGAATATTCAAAAATACAGGCAGACGTTTAGCGGATTATAAATCTAATCTTACGGATTATAAAGGTTTTTGGAATGCAATCAGCTGTGTGGATTTGAATAATGATGGCAAAAAAGATTTAGTGCTTGGAAACAAAGGAACTAACACTCCATATAAAGCATCAAGTACTAATCCGATGCGATTGTTTATAAATGATTTTGATAATAACGGTACTATTGAGCAAATCGCAACCCGTTCTATAGCTAATAAAGACATCCCAATTCATTTAAAACAGGAATTAGCCAAACAGATTCCTTCTATCAAGAAGAAAAATTTGAGTTATGCAGATTATTCTAAAAAATCATTTCAGGATTTGTTTGCTCAAGATGTAGTTGGTAATTCCATACAAAAAACGGTTACTATTCAGGAGAGTGTAGTTGCTTTTAATAAAGGAAATGGAAAATTTGATGTGAAAGTATTACCAAAAGAAGTTCAGTTTTCGGGTGTAAACACGATTTGCCCATTAGATGTGAATAAAGATGGGATTTTGGATCTGATTTTGGGTGGAAATCAATATGAATTCAAACCACAATTTTCAAGATTAGATGCTAATTATGGAAGTGTCCTTTTAGGTTCCAGAAAAGGTGTTTTTTCATGGCTGCCTTACAATAAATCAGGATTTTTTATCAAAGGCGAGGTCAAACATGTTAAAACAATAAAAAATAAGAACAACACAATTTCCATAATAGCGGTTGTAAATGACGATACTCCTAAAATATTTAAAAGCCATGAATAATTTTTTTAGAATAGGGCTGGCTTCATTGCTAATTGTTAGTTGTTCCAAGAAACAAGATCAATTATTTGAAAAACTATCTTCGGAAAAAAGTAATATTACTTTCAATAATCAGCTGGATCCCTCCAAGAATATCTCTATTTTAGATTATCTCTACTATTATAACGGAGGTGGTGTTGCGTTAGGAGATATCAATAATGATGGTTTGGTAGATATTTATTTTACTTCTAATCAAGGAAAAAATAAATTATACTTAAATAAAGGGAAAAATAAATTTGAAGACATTTCAGTAAAAGCAGGTGTAGAGAGTCAAAGTGATTGGAATACAGGAACCGTAATGGCTGATGTAAATGGAGATGGGTATTTAGATATTTATGTTTGTGCCGTAGTTGGGATTAACGGTTTTGAAGGTCAAAATGAATTGTTTATTAATAATAAGGACAATACGTTTTCCGAAAGCGCGGCTGAATATGGATTAGATCTTGATAACTACAGTTCTTCAGCAGCTTTCTTAGATTATGATTTGGATGGGGATTTAGATATGTATTTATTGAATCATGCGGTTCACTCTGAAGCATCTTTTGGTAATGCCGATGTCAGAAATAAAAGAAGCTATGAGTGTGGGGATAAGTTATTCCAAAATGATAATGGAAAATTTGTTGATGTAAGTGAAAAGGCTGGAATTTTTGGCGGTGCCAATGGCTATGGTTTAGGATTGGCAGTTTCTGATTTTAATTTAGATGGCTATCCTGATATTTATGTTGGGAATGATTTTCATGAAGATGATTATTACTATCTGAACAACGGCGATGGTACTTTTACAGAAAGTTTAAAACACTATTTTGGGCATACCAGTAGATTCTCAATGGGTGTTGATGTTGCGGATGTCAATCATGACGGATTTCCTGATATTATGACTTTGGATATGCTACCTGAAGACGAAAAAGTTTTGAAATCCTCATTGGGGGATGACAACGTGCAAATGTTGAAATTCCGAACCGAAAAATTAGGGTATCATTACCAGTACACCAGAAATATGTTGCAATTGAACCAAGGCGGAAATCATTTTACAGAAGTTGCTTTGTTGAGTGGTGTTGCAGCTACTGATTGGAGTTGGAGTACTTTATTTGGCGATTATGATCAAGATGGCGAGCAGGATATATTCGTTTCTAACGGAATTCCAAAACGTCCCAATGATTTGGATTACGTTAAATATTATTCAAACGATCAAATAAAGACCAAAATTAGTACAACTAAATTGTTGGATAAAGAAGCGTTGAAGAAAATGCCAAAAGGCAATGTGTCTAATTATGTTTTTCAAGGTTCTAAAGATTTAATGTTTAAAAACAGATCGAACGATTGGATTGAAAATGACTCTATAATTTCTAACGGAAGCGGGTATGCTGATATTGATAATGATGGAGATTTAGACGTAATTACGAATAATTTAAATAGTGTAGCATCAGTTTATATAAACACAACGGATAAAACTTCTAATTATTTAAAATTGAAATTAAAGTTTACTGGGAAGAATACTTTTGGTATTGGAACCAAGATAATTTCGTATTCTAAAGGCAAAAAACAATTTAAAGAACTACAAACTACCAGAGGATTTCAATCTTCGTCGGAGCCTGTTATACATTTTGGCTACGGAAAAATACGTAAAATAGATTCGTTAGTGGTTATTTGGCCGGACAAAACCTATCAAACATTGAAGAATGTGACTACCAACCAAACATTGACAATCAAACCAGATAGCAGCAGAAAGCTTTTTGATTACAATAAATTACACCCTGTAGTTATGCCTGTTTTCAAAAAGGTACCTACTAATTTAGGAATTGATTTTAAACACCAAGAAAATGATTTTATCGATTTTACAGCTCAAAAATTAATTCCTTATCAACGTTCTGATAGAGGTCCTGCAACTGCGATAGGGGATTTGAACGGAGATGGGAAAGAAGATATTTTCTTTGGTGGTGCTAAAGGGAAAGCCTCTCAAATTTATATTCAAAATGCTAACGGTTTTTCTAAAAAAACGTATGAATCAATAGAAAAAGATTCTGTTTTTGAAGATGTATCAGCTGTAATTGGAGATTTTAATTTCGATAAAATAAATGATTTGTTTGTTGTTTCGGGTAATGGCGAAAATGCTCAAAATTTGCAAGACCGTTTGTATATTGGCAACCAATTAATAAATTCTAATTTTCCGGTATTACGCCAAAATGCATCAGTTGTAAAGACTTTTGATTATGATAACGATGGAGATTTAGACTTTTTTATTGGCAATAATTCTGAATATAATCGCTTTGGTAGTTCGCCGGATTGTTATTTGTTAAATAATAATAAAGGAACATTTACTATTGTACAGAATAAAACATTTGAAGCAATAGGAATGGTTACGGATGCTGTTTTTTCTGATTTTAATAAAGACGGAAAAATAGATTTAATTGTGGTTGGGGAATGGATGAAGCCTACTTTTTTTGCGAATATTAATGGTAAGTTTAAGGAAGTTACAGCTGCCATTTTGCCCGAAAAATTAAATGGTTTATATCAATCAATTATTTCCTTTGATATTGATACTGATGGTGATCAAGACTATTTGGTTGGTAATTGGGGATTGAATTCAAAATTCAAAGCTTCACAGGAGTTTCCGATGAAAATGTACTATGATGATTTTGATAAAAATGAAACTTTTGAAACTATTGTAGCAATAGAGAAAAAAGGGAATTATTACACCACATTGGGACTGGACGAATTAGCAGAACAATTCAGTGGAATGGTAAAAAAGAAATTCCACACTTACAAATCATTTGCTGGAAAAACACTGGAAGAGATTTTTGATCCAAAGATGCTCGAAAAAGCAAAATTATATGAAGTGCACAATTTGAAATCGGGGTATTTAAGAAATGACAAAGGAAAATTCACTTTTGTGCCTTTTTCAAATAAAATGCAAGTGGCACCAATTACGAGTTTTGTGAAATCTAATTTTGATTCAGATTCGAAAGAGGAAGTTTTTGCAGCAGGAAATTATTTTGGGGTTTCTCCTTATCACAGTAGATTTGACGGTTTCTCCGGAGCTTTAATTAAAAATGAAAAAACAATATTTTTAGGAAATCAAATTGGGATTAATTTGACCCAAAAGGCAGTCAGACACTTAAATGTTATTAATTTCAAGGGTAAAAAATATTTGTTGATTACCATAAATAATAAAGAAGCGGAGTTGTATGAAATGCCCTCAATAAAGCAATAATAGATTAAAAATAACATACAAATTAATTAAAAATGAAAACGAAAATTATAAGTATTGCGCTGATTTGCCTTCTTTTTATTTCGTGTAATAAGAATAAGTCTATCGTAGTTACTACAGATGATTATCATGCGGCAATAGATAATGTGACTCAAATTATGATTCATGATATTTTTTCGCCACCCGTTGCCAGTAGAATTTTTGTCTATCCAAATATAGCGGCTTATGAAGTTATGGCACAAAACAGCAAAATCTATGTGAGTCTTCAAAAGCAATTGAATGGATTGGATTCTATACCAAAGTTAGATCCTAAAATAGGCGTAAATCAACCAGTAGCAGCGCTGATTGCGCATATGGAATTAAGCAAACAATTGGTTTTTTCAGAAGAAATAGTGGAGACGTTTAGAGATAGTTTGTATCAAAAATGGAGCGATGAAAATGAAGAAGAGTTTGAGGTTTCTAAAGAATACGGACTAAAGGTGGCTGAGCGAATCAAGAAATGGATGGGAAAAGACAATTACAAACAAACCCGAACCATGTCTAAATTTTCTGTGCATGCCAGTGAACCTGGAAGATGGCAGCCTACTCCGCCAGCCTATATGGATGCCATAGAACCGCATTGGGGCGAAATCAGAACGATGGTTCTTGACTCGGCATCACAGTTTAAACCCATACCGGCATTCCCTTTTTCTTTAGATAAAAAATCACCTTTTTTTAAAGAAGTACAAGAAGTGTATGATATCAGTAAAGAGATGGTTAAAAAAGGAGATAATTCAGAGGAAATTAAAATTGCTCAATTTTGGGATTGTAATCCGTATGTTTCCGTAAGTCAGGGGCACATGATGTTTGCAAAAAAGAAGATTACCCCTGGAGGGCACTGGATGGGAATTGTGAAAATTGCAAGCAAAAAATCGAAAGCAGATTTTGCTAAAACAGTTTTTGCTTATACCAAAACTTCAATAGGGATTTTTGAAGGATTTATCAGCTGTTGGGATGAAAAGTTTAAGAGCAATGTGGTGCGTCCGGAAACAGTAATCAATCAGAATATTGATGAAAACTGGAAACCTTTGTTGCAGACGCCTCCTTTTCCCGAATACACAAGTGGGCATTCCGTGGTTTCAATGTGCTCTTCTTCTATTTTGACATCTGTTTTTGGTGATAATTTTGCCTACACCGATGATACTGAATTGCAATTTGGATTGCCAAAAAGGAAATTTGCCTCTTTTGATGCTGCCGCCAAAGAAGCGGCGATGAGCCGTCTTTATGGAGGAATTCATTATAAAGCCGCAATTGTAAACGGGATTACGCTTGGCGAGAATATAGGAGATTTTATTGTTGTAAAATTAAAGATGATTAAAAAGTAATGACAGTCAAAAAAAAAATTATAATAGGTTTCAGTGCTTTTTTAGCGTTGCTTTTAGTTTGGTACCTGTTCATAAAGGAAACAGATTATTGTA
Source organism: Flavobacterium sp. GT3P67 (assembly GCF_004349155.1). Lineage (NCBI taxonomy): Bacteria > Pseudomonadati > Bacteroidota > Flavobacteriia > Flavobacteriales > Flavobacteriaceae > Flavobacterium > Flavobacterium sp. GT3P67. The sequence goes on along the minus strand of NZ_SMLF01000001.1, from coordinate 64,198 downwards.
TATCGTTTAAAGTAAAAACAGCCACAGGAACCGTTTTCCAGGGAATTCAGGAATGGACAGCGGCTCAATTGTTAAAAGATAAAGAACATTATGTCATTTTGGAAAAGAGAAACTTTGACTTTATCAAACAAGAGATGAAAAAAGGAAATGTTCAAATGGAATATACTTGGAGCATTAAATCAACTAATGACTCAGTGACAACTGTTAGCGTTGGAATCAGAGATCTGAATCGCAGTTTGTACAATAAACTAACGGTACCATTTTTTAATACTGAATTTAAACAAGAACAAATCAGAAAAATAACTGATTTTAAGCAAGGATTAAGCGATCATTTGAAAAATTTTAAAGTCAAAATTGATGGGAAAGGTTCTTCAGAAGAAACATTTGTAGCATACATCAATTTAAAAAGTGTTTTACAGGAAAAAGCACAACATATGATTGCAAATGATGCGAGCATTACCGGATTTCTATTGAAAAACAAAATAGAAATTATTGGAAAACCGTATGTAGAAATTACAAAATGGGATTTAGATAAAGAGACCATCGATTTTAATTATTGTTTTCCAATTGATAAAAACACAAAAGTTATTGAAAATGAAGTTGTGAAATTCAAGAAATTATCAGCCATCAAAGGATTGAAAGCTACTTATTACGGGAATTTCAGAACTTCTGACAGAGCTTGGTTTGCGTTGTTGGATTATGCCAAGAAGAAGGATTATAAATTAGAGAATAAACCATTAGAACATTTTCTTTCAAATCCTTTTAATGGAGGAGAAGAGCTACAATGGGAAACTAAAATAATCATCCCTTTTGCTTCAGAATAAAAAGATGTTTTTTTTTGCAGTTTTAAATTTATCGAAAACGTTTTCGGGTCTTCCGAAAACGTTTTTGTTTATATTCTGTATACAATTGGTAATATTAAAATTAATTTTAGAAATAATTAACGAATTAACCACCCAGAATGAGCTTAAAAGTAAAATTAAAATTTTGGCAGATAATCAATATGAATGTTGGTTTTTTTGGGATACAGTATAGCTTCGGCTTACAGCAAAGTGCCGTAAATCCTATTTATGATTTTTTGCATGCAAGTCCAGATCAAATTCCTATATTAAATCTTGCAGGACCCTTAACTGGATTGTTAATTCAACCCATAATTGGAGCGATGAGTGATAAAACTTGGCATCCAAGATGGGGAAAGCGTAAACCTTACTTTTTTATTGGAGCAATAGTTTGTAGTATTGCTTTATTTCTGTTCCCATTTAGTAGTTCATTATGGATGGCTGCAGGTTTGCTTTGGATTTTAGATGTTGGTAACAATACCGCTATGGAACCATATCGTGCTTTTATTGCTGACACGCTAGACGAAGAACAGCAGCCAATAGGTTTTCAGGCTCAAAGTTTTTTTACTGGTTTTGGACAGTTTCTGGCCTATATTTCTCTTTTTCTATTTCCACTTGTTTTTGTGGGTTATACAGGAGCATTACCAACTTGGATTTATGCTTCGTTTTTTTTAGGCGCAGTTCTTTCGGTAACTTCCATTTGGTGGAGTATGAAAAAAACAACAGAAATTCCACCAACTGAAGCAGAATTAGCAATTTTAAAAGCGGAACCATTAAATGTTTTTTCTCCTTTTATAGATATTTATAGAGCGGTTTTAGAAATGCCAACGGTTATGTGGCAACTATTTTTGGTCTATTTGTTTCAATGGTATGCCATGATGTGTTATTGGCAAAACAATTCAAAAAGTATTGCTTTGTCCGTTTGGAATGTAACGCCAAAGAATACAGTAGGATATGAAAAAGCAGTGGAATGGAATGGGTTGATTGGTGCATTTGGATTTATTGTTACTTTTTCAATAGCCTTCTATTTGGCCAAATTAGCCAAAAAGCATGGTGCTAAGATGATTCATTTCGTCTGTCTGTTATTAGGAGCGGTTTCTCTTTTATGTTTTCCAATGGTGCAAAATCAATATGTATTTTTTGCAGTAATTATTGGTTACGGAATTGCCTGGGCAAGTATGATGGGAATTCCTTACTTGATGGTTGTTGCTGTTATTTCAAAAGAGCGCTATGGCGTCTACATGGGTATTATCAATATGATGATTGTGATCCCAATGATTATTCAAAACCTGTCATTTGGTTATATTTTAAAAAACTTCTTACATAATGACCCTCGATTAGCAATAAGTTTTGCAGGAGTACTGTTAGTGATTGCTGCTTTCTGCACCTTATTAATTAAAATAAAAAAGACAAAATTAAGTGAATAATACAATAAATAATAATATGGATGAAATAGACATCCTTTGTGTTGGTGAAGTTCTTGTAGATTTTATTGGACATCAAGAAGGAGTACTTATTAATGAAACTAGAGATTATCATAGGTATTTAGGAGGTTCACCTACTAATGTTGCTATGAATTCAACGCGATTGGGTTTGAATACTATTATGGTTGCAACTGTAGGAGACGATGGTTTTGGGTCCTATATTACGGAACGATTAACGAGTGTGGGAGTGAATACAAACCATCTTAAGGTTCTGGAGAATAAATCTACTAGTGTGATTTTTGTTTCAAGATCCGAGGGTACCCCGGATTTTATTCCGTATCGTTCAGCAGATTGTTGTATTGATGAAGAACAAATTTCAAGGGAAATACTATCTCGTACAAAGATATTTCATACCACCTGTTTCGCATTAAGTAAAAATCCTGCACAGAAAACCATCTTAAAGAAAGCACAAGAAGCACACGATTTAGGATGTAAGCTAAGTATCGATCTTAACTATGCAAGAAAACTTTGGAAAAGTCAAAAGAAGGCTTTTAAAGTAATCAAAACCTATTGTCAATTCAATCCGTTAATAAAAATTAGTGAAGATGATATGCTGCGTCTTTTTGAGAAGGAACTACCTCATGAAGAGATATTTGATTTTTTTCACCATCAAGGAGTAGATACTGTTTGCTTAACTTTAGGTAGCAAAGGAGTGAAATTATCTCAAAAAGGGAAAGAAGTAATACAAATGCCAGCAATAAAAATTGACAAAGTTATGGACTCCACTGGTGCAGGTGATGCTTTTTGGTCTGGATTTTTATTTGCTTATATAAAAGGAAAATCAATTAATGAATGTTTGGATATCGCTTTAAAATTAGCCGCTTTAAAACTGCAAAATGTGGGGCGATTACCGGATAGCATCAATATCCTTTCTAAACTTTTATAAAATATGATGCAACAAAATAATACAAAAATCAGTAATGGCGTAATGCTCAATATTTATCCAGATAGTGTTGGAGAAAAATTTAGTGATACCATAGCTATGCTTAAAATGGGTGAGTTTAAAGATGTATTTTCTTTACTATACGTTTTGCCTACTTTTTTTAATAGTGATTTAGATAGAGGTTTTTCTATTATTGATTATGATATAAATAAGGATTTAATTGACACAAAAGATTTAAAGGACTTGGATGAGCTCCAGATAAAACTGAAATTTGATATTGTGTTAAATCATCTTTCTGTAGCTTCTCCTCAGTTCAAAGACATGCTGCAACACGGTAATGAATCTAAATTTAAAGATTTTTTTATCAATTGGAATGAGTTCTGGGAGGGAAACGGGGTAAAAAATCAAGATGGAATTGTAATTCCAGAACCAGAGTTTCTCAATAAATTGTTCATGAGAAAGTCGGGTTTGCCTATCTTGAAAGTGCGTTTTCCGGATGGCACAGAACAGCCTTATTGGAATACTTTTTATCAGCAAATCACCTACAATCCGATTGCTGCAGCAGATTTAAAAAATGTAAAAGGACTGACAGAAAAGCAAAGCCTATTTATTGTTGCCGTAATTAACACAGCAATTAATGATAATCAAGATTTCACGACCATTGATTTTGAAAATTGTACTCCTTTAAAATCAGAAATTTTACAAATTGTAGAACAAAAGCGTTCCTATTTAGGACAAATGGATGTCAATGCTGAATCGCCTTTAGTATGGGATTTTTATGAGGAGACACTAAAGAAGTTAAATGGTTATGGTTGTAATATCCTTCGATTAGATGCTTTTGCCTATTTGCATAAACAAGTAGGGGAATCCAATTTTTTTAATAAACCGGGGACTTGGGAATATTTAGAGCGTATCAAGAAAATAGCACAACAAAATAATTTGATGCTATTGCCAGAAATTCATGCAGAATATGGTTTGCATTTACATGATGAGGTAGCCAATGAAGGATATTATATCTATGACTTTTTCTTGCCGGGTTTAACGATACATACTATCGAAAATAAAACCAGTAAAGCCTTGTTGAGTTGGGCTAAGGAAATTATTGCTAAAGGATATAAAACTGTAAACATGCTTGGTTGCCATGATGGAATACCTGTTCTGGATTTGAAAGGCAAAGAGGTAAATGGCGTTTATAATAAAGGATTGTTAGAAGATACCGAGATTGAAAGTATCATGAATAAAATCATGGAACGTGGTGGTCGTGTAAAGAATCTTTACGATCCTTCAGGGAATAAAATTTCTTATTATCAAATAAATGCTACCTTTTTTAGTGCACTAGGTGAAGATGAACAAAAGTTGCTTTTAGCAAGAGTCATTCAAATGTTTATGCCAGGAATACCGCAGGTTTGGTATTTAGATATTTTTGCAGGTAAAAACAATTATGAGGCTGCAGATAGTGGAGGTAGTGCCGGACATAAAGAAATTAATCGTACCACATTGACAATGTCTGATATTGAGCGGGGGCTCAAAACGGAAGTTGTAAATAAGCAGCTAGAAATTATGCACTTAAGAAATACTTCAAATGCTTTTTCAGGTCATGTAGAAATAAATGATGCCGTTGACGCTATTATAGATATTAAATGGGTAAATGGCACTACAGTTGCGCACCTAAAGGCAAACCTTGAAACCAATCGTTTTACAATTGACCATTCGGTAAACGGTATAACAACCACTATGAGTTTTTAAATTTCATACTGTAATCAAGAAATTAGGGGTGTCAAAATATCAAAATAAAGATAGTGACTCTGGAAGGGGTTTAAAATCGGAATTGTCCAAATGATTAAAAAAATAAAATATGAAAAAAAATGCTGTCAAAATTGCGATGTATCTCAATTATTTTGTGTTTGCAATATTATTAAATAGTGTTGGGATTGTTATACTAAAATCGCAAGCAAATTATGGGGTGGATGAAGTGCAAGCCAGTATTCTAGAAGCATTCAAGGATATGCCTATTGCGATAGTTTCCTTTTTGATAGCGTCATTTTTGCCAAGAATAGGATATAAAAGAGCCATGCTTATTGGATTAGCATTGGTGTCAATAGCTTGTGTAAACATGTATTTTGGTAATTCGTTTGATACCGCAAAATTGCTTTTTGCTACAGTTGGTGTTTCTTTTGCTTTAATAAAAGTCTCCGTTTATTCCCTAATTGGAACAGTTACAAAAAATGAGCAGGAACACAATAGTTTGATGAGTAGTATTGAAGGTGTTTTTATGATAGGAATTGCGTTGGCTTACTTTTTATTTCCCGCTTTCAATTCAGAAACAAATCCTGATTCTTGGTTAAATGTATATTGGCTGTTAGCTGGAATTTCAGTAGTGTCATTTGGTTTTTTGTTTTTTACCAAATTCGAAAACCAAACCGAAATTCCCGGAGTTGACTTAGCGGATGATTTTAAAGAAATGTTTAAATTATTGGCTAAACTGCTAACAATAATTTTCGTAATCAGTGCTTTCTTTTTTGTTATGATTGAACAGGGAATTATGTCTTGGTTGCCTACTTTCAATAGTAAAGTGTTACATCTTCCGGAGAATATCAGCATAATGATGGCGAGTATTTTGGCTATCTCATTGGCCGTTGGCCGACTTCTAGCCGGGGTGATTACTAAAAGAATCAATTGGATTTGGGTACTCAGTTTTTGTATCGTAGCGGCTATGCTTATTGTAATTTTTGTGCTTCCTAAAACGGTTGGATTGGATGTAAAAAAAATCAATTCGCTTGGCGATATTCCACTAATAGGATTTGCTTTCCCGTTAGTTGGACTTTTTATTGCACCCATTTACCCGCTATTAAATTCAGTAGTTTTGAGTGCTTTGCCAAAAAAATCACACAGTTCCATGACCGGTTTAATTGTTGTTTTTTCTGCTCTTGGGGGAACATTGGGTTCTAGAGTTATGGGCTATTTGTTTAAAAATGAAGGTCCTGAAACTGCATTTTATTACACATTAATTCCAATGTCATTATTGCTTGTTTCTTTCTATATTCTAAAAAAACTAACTTCAAAAAAATGAAACTCTTACTCAATATAGACAAAGTATTCCATGAATTATTACTTCAGGAAGATACAGATAAAGATAAAAAAATCACTAAAGATGATAATGGGCTTAAAAAGTTTGTTTTAGTTGATGAAAATACAAAAAGAGAAATTGTTATTGAGGGAACGTATCATTTGTCAAATTTACTTCAGGAATTGGCTTTGTTAAAAGAAAATAAAGTCGCTAAAGGGGAGGTAGATTTGAGCCGTATTCAAGAGAATCCAGTTGAACGAATTTCGAGGAAAATTAGAGAAGATTATTGGAATGAATTGACCAGAACTATCGATAGAAAAGGGTTAAATCAAATTCTTAAAGATGAAAAAACGACTAATGAAGTTCCTACACTTTATGTCTCTGCAAAAGACAAGCAAGGTGTTGTCTATTTTCAGGAATTGGAAAAAGAACTTCAGAATTTTAAAGTAGGTATTTTGCCGGAAAATTTTTCGATGGAATATGTAGATACATTAAATACAAAGCCAGGTATTTTGGCTTTAGCTTTAGAGCAAAAAACAGACAGTTTACATGGAGTGCCTTTTGTAGTTCCCGGAGGAAGATTTAATGAGATGTATGGCTGGGATAGTTATTTTATTGGTGTTGGTTTAATTATAGACAATCAACTGGAAAAAGCGATGTCCATTGCCGAAAATTTTAAATACCAAATCATACATTACGGTAAGATTCTAAATGCAAACAGAAGTTATTATTTGACAAGAACGCAGCCACCATTGTATTCTTCGCTGATAATCGAAATTGTAAAAAAGAAAACACCAAGTTTAGAATGGTTGAGAAGTCATCTAGAAACAGTTGTTTTGGAGTATAATACGGTTTGGATGGTTCAAGGAAAACGATTGACACCAACAGGTTTAAACCGATACAAAGCAGATGGAGTGGGGATGCCTTTTGAAGTGGAACCGGGACATTTTGATGATGTTTTAGAGCCCTATGCTAAAAAATATAATTTACCAATTCGAGAGTTTGAAAAACAATATTTAAACAGAACTCTTGTTGATGCTGAACTTGATACATATTTCGTTCATGACCGTAGCTTGAGAGAAAGCGGTCACGATACAACCGATAGACTTATAAATACATGTGCAAATTTGAACTCGGTAGACATCAATAGTTTTCTTTATAAATATGAAAAGGACATTGCTTATTTGATAAAGGAGTATTTCAGTAATGCTTTCCAAAGTGGAGCTGTGGTATATACTTCCGAAGAATGGGAACAAAAAGCGCTTTTTAGAAAAGAAAAAATTGATGAATTGTGTTGGAATGAAGAATTAAGCATGTATTTTGATTATGATTTTGTAAATAAAAGACAATTTCCATTTGAAGCAGCAACTACATTTTTTCCTTTATGGGCGGGGTTGTGCAATGAACATCAAGCTAAAAAATTAATAGAAATTGCTTTACCACAATTTATAAAAACCGGAGGTATTACAGGAAGTACTAAGTCTAGTGTGGCGCATGTTTCAAGTGATGCTCCGCAACGACAATGGGATTATCCATTTGGTTGGGCGCCGCATCAAATATTATTGTGGGAGGGTCTGATTAACTACAAATTCTTTGATAAGGCTCAAGAAATGGTCTACAGATGGTTGTGGTTAATAACCAAAAATGCGGTAGAATACAACGGAACTATTCCTGAAAAATTTGATTTAGAAATCAGTTCACACAAAGTTTTTGCGGAATATGGTAATGTAGGAACTGAATTTGATTACATCGCCAAGGAAGGGTTTGGTTGGGTAAATGCATCGTATCAATATGGATTGCAAATTTTGGATGCCAAATTAAAAGCTAAATTGGCAGAGTTGATTTCACCTGATGATTTATTTTAGTGCTGAAAAAATATATTTTTGTTGTTTGAATGCATATTTTTTTTAACTTTATAATTCACTAAATGAATCTATTATGACTGTTAATCAAATTTTAAGCACCAAGGGGAAGGGAGTTTATTCCATACTTTCCACTAACACTGTATACGAAGCATTGACAGTGATGAGCGAGAAAAACATCGGAGCTATTCTTATCATTGAGGATACCGTTTTGAAAGGAGTTTTGTCTGAAAGAGATTATGCTCGAAAAATTGTTCTGAAAGCTAAGTCATCAAAGAAAGCCTTTGTGCATGAAATCATGGAAACAGATGTAGTGACAGTAAGTCCATCGGATAATTTAGATTATTGTATGGAGTTGATGAGTACAAAACGGGTGAGGCATTTGCCTGTACTGGAAGATAATGTCGTAATTGGGATTATCTCCATCAGTGACGTAGTAAAAGCGATTATCGAATTGCAAAAAGATACCATTCAGCATTTAAACTCTTACATTACACAATAAAAGTTAAATTGTCCAACAAATAAAAATAGCTGCAAATTTTGCAGCTATTTTTATTTGGATCATTAGGGCAAGCCTGATTTTTTATAAAACATTAGTATAAAAGCTTCCTTTTTAAAGCAAGTCTTATATCTTTGTGAACTAGAATAAAATCTAAAAACAATGGACAAAAATAGCAAAAGAAGAGAAGCATTATTATACCACGCAAAGCCAACTCCTGGTAAAATTCAAGTAGTTCCTACAAAGAAATATGCAACACAAAGAGATTTATCTTTGGCGTATTCCCCGGGTGTCGCTGAGCCGTGTTTAGAAATTGCAAAAGACGTAAACAACGTTTATAAATATACAGCAAAAGGAAACTTAGTGGCTGTAATCACAAACGGAACTGCCGTTTTAGGATTGGGTGACATTGGTCCCGAAGCCTCTAAGCCAGTAATGGAAGGGAAAGGGTTGTTGTTTAAAATTTTTGCTGATATTGATGTATTTGACATCGAAATTGGAACAAAAGATATTGAAGAATTCATCCAAACGGTTAAAAATATAGCGCCAACTTTTGGGGGTATTAATTTGGAAGATATTAAAGCACCTGAGTCTTTTGAAATTGAAAGACGATTGGTTGAAGAATTGAATATTCCTGTAATGCACGATGATCAGCACGGTACTGCTATCATATCATCGGCGGCATTGTTGAATGCTTTGGAATTAGCAGGTAAAAAAGCGGAAGATGTAAAAATGGTCGTTTCAGGAGCAGGTTCTGCGGCGCTTGCTTGTGCTAATTTATATGTTTTATTGGGTGTGAAATTAGAAAATATTTTGATGTTTAATAGTAAAGGTGTTTTGACAAAAGACAATCCGTCACTATCCGTTTTACAACAAAAATATGCCCAAGACATAAAACCGATAAGTCTTGAAGAAGCATTAGTGGGGGCAGATCTTTTTTTAGGATTGTCATCAGGTGATATCATGACTCCAAAAATGTTGCTTGGAATGGCCGAAAATCCCATCGTTTTTGCGATGGCAAATCCAGATCCGGAAATAGATTATAACCTTGCTGTTGCCACACGTAAGGATATTATAATGGCAACAGGCCGTTCTGACTTTCCTAATCAAGTAAATAATGTTCTTGGATTTCCCTATATTTTTAGAGGCGCATTAGATGTTCGTGCTACCAAAATAAATGAGGAGATGAAAATGGCGGCTGTAAGAGCGCTTGCTGCATTAGCAAAAGAATCGGTTCCGGAACAAGTGAATATTGCTTACGGAGCCACTAAATTGGTTTTTGGAAAAGAATATATTATTCCTTCTCCGTTCGATCCTAGATTGATAACTGTTGTTGCGCCAGCTGTTGCAAAAGCAGCTATGGATTCCGGAGTAGCATTAAACCCTATAACCGATTGGGAAAAGTACAAAGAAGAGCTTTTAGATCGTTTAGGGAATGATAATAAAATGGTTCGATTGATAGCTAATAGAGCTAAAATGGATCCTAAAAAAATTGTTTTTGCTGAGGCGGATCATTTAGATGTTCTTAAAGCAGCACAAATTGTATTAGAAGAAGGGATAGGTTTTCCTATTTTACTAGGAAACAAAGAAACTATTTTAGAATTAAAAGAAGAACTAGGTTTTTATGCTGATGTACCGATTATAGATCCAAAAATTAAAGAAGAGGAAGCCAGAAGAAATAAGTTTGCCACAACGTATTGGACATCCAGACAAAGAAGAGGGATTTCATTATTGGATGCTCAGAAGTTAATGCGTGAAAGAAACTATTTCGCGGCCATGATGGTCAATGAAGGAGAAGCGGATGCATTAGTAACGGGATATTCCAGAAGTTATCCATCGGTAGTTAAACCTATATTACAGCTTATCGAAAAAGCACCTGGCGCTTCTCTAGTTGCCACTACAAATATGATGATGACGGCTCGTGGGCCAATGTTTTTGTCGGATACTGCTATAAACATCAATCCATCTGCAGATGATTTGGCTAAAATTGCCATTATGACTGCAAAAACAGCTAGAATGTTTGGAGTAGAGCCGGTAATTGCGATGATATCCTACTCGAATTTTGGGTCTTCAACGAATGAAAGCGCTTCAAAAGTGAGAGAAGCTGTTGCTTATTTGCATAAAAATCATCCTGAGATGATTATTGATGGAGAACTTCAGGCGGATTTTGCATTGAACCCTGAAATGTTAAAAGAAAAATTCCCTTTTTCTAAGTTAGCAGGGAAGAAAGTAAATACTTTAATTTTTCCTAATCTGGAATCGGCAAACATTACCTATAAATTATTGAAAGAATTGAATAAGGTAGACTCAATAGGACCTATTATGTTAGGAATGGGAAAACCAGTTCATATATTTCAATTAGGTGCAAGTGTAGAGGAAATGGTCAACATGGCGGCAATTGCGGTGATAGATGCTCAGGAGAAAGGGAAGAAAAAAGTAAATTTAATTTAGTTTAATAATCTTTAAACTTTAAGAGCAGTTTAATTGCTAAATATAATAAAATAATGTGCTAATTTTATTATATTTGGTGATATATTTATATAATTAATGATAGCACATTTACAAGGAAAATTAGTAGAGAAATCGCCCACGCAAATAATTATTGATTGTGGAGGAGTTGGTTATCATGTAAATATTTCTTTACATACATATTCTTTGCTTCCAAATACGGATTTTATAAAAGTATATACGCATCTTCAAATAAAAGAGGATGCGCATACACTTTTTGGTTTTGTGGAAAAGTCAGAAAGAGAGATTTTCAAAATGCTATTATCAGTCTCTGGAATAGGAGCGAGTATAGCAAGAACAATGCTTTCTTCATTAGACCCAAAACAAATTACCAATGCAATTGCATCAGGTGATGTGGTAACCATTCAATCTATAAAAGGGATAGGGAGTAAAACAGCGCAACGAGTAATACTGGATTTGAAAGATAAGGTATTAAAATTGTATGATTTAGATGAAGTTTCTATGTCGCAAAGCAATACAAATCGAGATGAGGCGTTATCAGCTTTGGAAGTTTTGGGGTTTTTACGAAAATCTTCAGAAAGGGTTGTAGAAAAGATTGTCAAAGATGACCCAGAGGCTTCTGTGGAGTCAATCATCAAGAAAGCTTTAAAAAACTTATAGAGGTATTCAAGTAACACGAGTTATATGCATAAAATTTGTATTTTTTTGCTTGTATTATTCTGTGGTTTTGCATCGCAAGCCCAAGTAAATCAAGCAGCTCAGGATACCGCTAAAACTGGATTTTCTATTGGGAAAGTTCAGCTGAAAAACCCAAAGAGTATTCTCTCAGCCTATACCTATGACCCTATTACAGATAGGTATATTTACACTAATTCTGTTGATGGATTCTCTATCAATTATCCTATTATATTGACGCCGAAAGAATATGAAAAATTGGTTTTAAAGGAATCAATGCGTGATTATTTCAAAAAAAAGGTGGATGCTATTGAAGGTAAAAAAGAAGGCAGTGAGGAAGGTAAAAAAGATTTATTGCCAAGATATTATGTGAAATCCGGGCTTTTTGAATCTATTTTTGGAAGTAATACCATTGATGTAAAACCGACGGGATCTATAGAAATGGATTTAGGAATGCGGTATACCAAACAAGATAACCCCTCTTTTTCTCCTAGAAACAGATCGAATCTTTCTTTCGATTTTGATCAAAGAATAAGTATGAGTTTGATGGGTAAAGTAGGAACTCGACTTAATGTAAATGCTAATTACGATACGCAATCAACATTTGCTTTTCAAAACTTAATGAAGTTGGAATATGCACCTTCGGAAGACGATATTATCCAAAAAATCGAAGTAGGAAATGTGAGTATGCCCTTGAATAGTTCTTTGATTCGAGGAGCGCAAAGTTTATTTGGTGTAAAAACACAATTGCAATTTGGAAAAACGACTATTACCGGAGTTTTTTCAGAGCAAAAATCACAAACGAAAAGTTTAATTGCTCAAGGAGGAGGGACAATTCAAGATTTTGATATGTTTGCATTGGACTATGATAATGACAGACACTTTTTCTTATCCCAATATTTTAGAAACAGATACGATAAATCATTAGTAAATTACCCTTTTATAGACAGTAGAGTTCAAATTACCCGACTGGAAATTTGGGTAACCAACAAACAAAATAGAGTAGTAGTTACCAATAATAACCTCAGAAATATTATTGCACTTCAGGATTTAGGGGAAGCGCAATTAAATGGTTTAGCGGATAATGAAGTGGTTGTTTTAGATCCTATTCCTTCCAGTCCTCCATTTTTTATTGCAGGACCGGATACTCCAACAGATAATAAAAACAATGCATATAATCCTGAATTAATACAAGTCGGTGGTGGTTTATTGAATCCAAATATTCGTGAAATCGTAACATCAAACTCAGGTTTTAATGTCACTGTAAGCGAAGGACAGGATTATTCAAAATTAGAAAACGCTCGAAAGTTAAATCCAAATGAATATACCTATAACCCACAATTAGGTTATATTTCATTACAACAGAGATTGGCTAATGACGAAGTTTTGGCAGTTGCCTATCAATATACAATTGGAGATCAAGTGTATCAAGTGGGTGAATTTGGAAATGATGGAGTAGATGCGACAGTAGTCACAGGGGACAGCCCTTCAAATCAAGCCATTATTTCTCAAAGTTTGATTTTGAAAATGTTGAAAAGTAATTTGACCAATGTTAAAAATCCAGTTTGGAACCTGATGATGAAAAACATCTATCAGATTCCAGGTGCTTATCAAGTAAAACAAGAAGATTTTAGATTTAACATTCTTTATACGGATCCTTCACCCTTAAATTATATTACTGAAGTTCCGGGAAGTCCTTTTCCACCGAATCCGTTGCCTCAAAATGAAGTTGCCGAAACGCCTTTGTTAAAAGTATTTAACTTGGATAAATTAAATTATAACAATGATCCTCAAGCTGGAGGTGATGGTTTTTTTGATTTTTTGCCGGGCTTAACGATGGATGCTCAATACGGAAGAATTATTTTTACTACCAAAGAACCATTTGGGGAACTGCTGTTTTCTAAATTATCAAATACAGGTTCTGGTGAAAATTATAACAATACTAGTTCTTATAATGAAAATCAAAAGAAGTATGTGTTTCGTAGTATGTACCGAAATACACAATCTGGAGCTTTACAGGACAGTGATAAAAATAAATTTTTATTAAGAGGGAAATATAAATCATCTGGGGGAGACGGGATACCAATTGGTGCTTTAAATGTGCCGCAAGGTTCTGTTGTGGTGACCGCAGCTGGTAGAGTTTTAGTTGAAGGAATTGATTATAGTGTAAATTATCAATTAGGAAGAGTGCAGATTTTAGATCCGTCACTTCAAGCTTCAAATACACCTATCGAAGTGTCACTGGAAAACAATTCAGTTTTTGGTTTACAGACCAGAAGGTTTATGGGCGTAAATGTGGAACACAAAATTTCAGATAATTTCTTGATTGGCGGAACTTTTCTTAAGATGACTGAAAGACCATTTACTCAAAAATCCAGCTTTGGTCAGGAATCAGTTAACAATACTATTTTTGGATTCAATTCTAATTTTTCAACTGAAGTTCCTTTCTTGACACGATTGGTAAACAAATTGCCAAATGTAGATACTGATGTACCTTCTAATCTTTCCGTAAGAGGTGAAATTGCTTTTTTGAAACCAGATACTCCAAAAGCAGACCAATTTCAGGGTGAGTCTACTATTTATGTAGATGATTTCGAGGGTTCTCAATCCACTATTGATATGCGTTCTCCGTATGCTTGGAGTCTGGCATCAACACCGGAAAGAAATACCACGAGCACGTATGATTTCAATGCGAGCGCCAATGATTTAAGTTATGGATTTAAAAGAGCCAAATTAGCGTGGTATTCAATAGATCCTATATTCTATACTCAAAAGCCAACAGGAATTTCAAATGAAGATTTGTCGTTCAACAATACCAGAAGAATTTTTAGTGAGGAATTGTATCCTTTGACAGATATTGCACAAGGTCAGTCACAAGTCGTGAATACATTAGATTTAAGTTATTATCCTTCAGATAGAGGTCCGTATAATAACAGTTTAAATTCGGCTGCAAATCCAAGAGATAATTTTGGAGGAATTATGCGATCGTTAAATTCGACTAATTTCGAACAAGGAAATGTTGAATATATCCAGTTTTGGGTATTAGATCCTTATGTAGGAAATGGTCAGGTACCGCAATCTAATACGGGAAAAATTTATTTCAATTTAGGGGAAATATCCGAAGATGTTTTGAAAGATGGAAGAAAACAATATGAAAATGGGCTTGGACCAGATCAGATATTGGTAAACCCTCGACCGCTATGGGGAGATGTTCCAGCTTCTCAATCTTTAATTTATGCTTTTGATACTAATGCAGCAAATAGAACAAATCAGGATATTGGTCTGGATGGTTTGGCTGATGCCAATGAAGGAGCTGTATATACAAATTTCGCTTCGGAGTTAGACCCAGCAGCAGATGACTATACGTTTTATTTGAATGCTTCAGGAGGAATTTTAGACCGATATAAAATGTATAATGGCACTGATGGAAACTCAGTAGTTGATATTAATGATCCAAACAGAGGATCGACAACTGTTCCGGATGTGGAGGATATCAACAGGGATAATACCATGAACACGATCAATGCCTATTACGAATATAGTATCGATATTCAGCCAAACATGAATGTGGGACAAAATTATATTACTGATATAAGAAATACGCAAGTGACTTTACCGGATGGTTCGATTACAGAAGCGAGATGGTTGCAGTTTAAAATACCGGTTTCACAACCTGAAAACACGATAGGAAATATTTCTGATTTTAGATCCATACGCTTCATGAGAATGTTTATGACAGGTTTTAGTGAAGAAGTAACGGTTCGTTTTGGTGCACTTGATTTAGTGCGAGGAGAATGGAGAAGATATACCAATACGCTTGATTTTAATGACACTAATGTTGCTGATGATGATACTAATCTAGATGTTTTAGCGGTTAATGTTCAGGAAAATAATGAGAGATGTCCAATAAATTATATTGTTCCTCCAGGAGTACAACGGGAACAATTATACAACAACAACACTGTTATCAATCAAAATGAGCAGTCGTTGGCGTTGAGAGTATCTGGGAATGGATTAGAACCAGAAGATTCAAGAGCAGTTTTTAAAAATGTAAGTATTGACATGCGTCAATTCAAGAAACTGAAAATGTTTTTACATGCTGAATCATTGCCAAATGAAATTGTGCTTCAAGACAATCAAATGGTTGGATTCATCCGTTTTGGAAATGACTTTACTCAAAATTTCTATCAAATTGAAATTCCTTTAAAAGTGACGAGTCCATCTTCTGCTTCAAATACAGATTGTTCTCCTTTGAGCGCTGAGGAAGTTTGGCCTGAGGAGAATGAGATAGATTTGTCATTGGCTTTATTAACAAAATTGAAGATTCTTGCAATGAGTATCAATCCGAGTACATTGCCCTTAGATGGTATTTATTATCCGGATAATGATCCAGCAAATCCAACAGGCGACGGAAGTGATAGATTGCGATTGGGTATAAAAGGAAATCCTAATTTTGGATTAGTGCGAACGCTGATGGTTGGTCTAAAAAACAACGAATCCCGAAATGATATCAAAGGAGAAGTTTGGTTTAATGAACTTCGCTTAGCTGATATGGATAATCAAGGCGGAATGGCTGCTGTATTGAATGTAGATACAAATTTAGCTGATTTTGCTACAGTTTCTGCTTCAGGTAAAAAGAGCACTATTGGTTTTGGTACTTTGGAACAAGGGCCAAACGAAAGAAACCGTGAGGACACTGAACAGTATAGTATTGTGACTAATGTAAATCTTGGTAAATTATTGCCTCCAAAATGGCAAATTAATCTGCCTTTCAATTATGCTATTGGCGAAGAAACCATAACTCCGGAATACGATCCTTTTAATCAAGACATAAAGCTAAAACAATTGCTTGATAACACGGCTGATCAGAACGAAAAAGACAATATCGAAAAAAGAGCTATTGATTATACAAAACGTAAAAGCATAAACTTCATTGGGGTTAGGAAAGACCGAAGTCCAGAACAAAAACAGCGTGTGTATGATCCGGAGAACTTTACTTTTTCCCAATCTTTTAATGAAGTAGAAAGACATGATTTTGAAATTGAAGATTATGTAGACCAACAGGTAAATACATCGGTGGACTATGCTTATACTTTTAAACCAAAATCAGTAGAGCCTTTTAAGAATACAAAATTCATGAAAAAAAGTAATTATTGGAAATTGTTAAGCGATTTCAATTTTAATTATTTGCCTTCTAATATATCGTTCAATAGCAATATCATCAGACAGTACAACCGTCAACAATTTAGACAGGTAGATGTGGAAGGAATTGGGCTGGATCCTTTGTATCGAAGAAATTTTGCTTTCAATTATCAATATGGATTTAATTATAATTTGACTAAATCTTTGAAATTAAATTATACGGCTTCATCCGGTAATATTGTAAAAAATTATTTGAATGAAGACAATGAGCCTATAGACACTTTTACAATCTGGGACAGTTATTGGGATATTGGAGATCCAAATCAACACATGCAACAATTAGTTGTGAATTATGAAATTCCAATAAATAAAATTCCATTATTTAGTTTTGTCAAAGCCAATTATACTTATACGGGAGACTACAGCTGGCAACGTACTTCTAATGCATTGTCTCAAATAGAAATTGAAGGGAACAGTTATAATTTAGGGAACACCATTCAAAATGCGAGTTCAAACAATTTGAATGCAACTTTCAATATGGATACGTTGTATAAATATTTAGGGCTGACAATAAACACAAATAAAACAGTCCCAAAACCTAAAACGACAGCCCCAAAACCAGGTGAAAAAATAGTAAATACAAATGCTAATCAAGTTCCAAAAAACAATGAATTCGTAGATGGTTTTATAGGTGTTTTGACCAGTATTAAAAATATTCAAATGAATTACACTTATAACAGCGGTACGGTTTTACCAGGATATACACCAAGTATAGGGTTTCTTGGTTCGTCAAGACCGTCGTTAGGATTTATTTTTGGAAGCCAGGATGATGTGCGATATGAAGCTGCCAAAAATGGTTGGTTAACTAACTATCCTGATTTTAACCAAAATTTTTCTCAAGTAACCAATAAATTATTTAAAGCTACGGCAAATGTAGATTTATTGCCGGATTTAAAAATTGATCTGACATTAGACCGCGCTTATTCCGAAAATTTCTCAGAACAGTATGATGTTACAGATGGTATTTATAATCCTAGATCTCCATATAATACAGGTATTTTTTCAATTTCTACGGTGTTGATAAAAACTTCATTTTCGACTAGTGATGAAAATTCATCGGTTGCATTTGATGATTTTAGAATTAACAGACTTACCGTTGCAAATCGATTAGCTACCCAACGAGGAATTGACATTAATAATCCAGTTAATCTGGACCCAGATGGATTTCCGTTAGGGTATGGAAAAAACAATCAAGCTGTCTTGTTGCCTGCATTTTTAGCGGCTTATTCGGGAGGAAATGCTTCGGATGTTTCTCTTGGAATTTTTAGAAACTTCCCAATTCCAAACTGGTCAATAAAATACAATGGTTTGATGCGTTATGGACTGTTTAAAAAGAATTTCAAACGTTTTTCTTTGCAGCATAATTACAGAGCTTCTTATACGATAAATGCGTTTAGATCAAATTTTGAATATGACAAAGACCCAGATGGAGTGGATGCGAGTGGTAACTTTTTCAATCAAACCATAATGTCAAATATTAACTTGGTAGAACAATTTAATCCATTGTTGAGAATGGATTTTGAATTGAAAAGTTCATTAAAAGTATTGGCCGAAATCAAAAAAGACAGAGCATTGTCAATGAGTTTTGATAATAATTTGTTGACAGAAGTTAAAGGAATAGAATATGTTGTAGGATTGGGTTATCGTTTCAAAGACGTGATTTTCTCTTCCAGATTGGCCGATAATCCAACAGGAATAATAAAAAGTGATATCAATTTGAAAGCGGATGTAACCTATAGAAACAATCAGACGATTGTTAGATATTTGGACTATGACAACAATCAATTGGCAGGAGGGCAGAATATATGGTCTTTGACGGTCAAAGCAGATTACTCTTTCAGCAAAAATCTAACGGCTATTTTCTATTATGACCACTCTTTTTCGAAAGCAGTAATATCAACTTCTTTTCCGTTGACAAATGTTCGTTCCGGAATCACACTTCGTTATAATTTTGGGAATTAATTTTTCTAAAACTGAACAATTTTTGAATAGAAGATTATTACATTTGTGCCATAAAATTAAATTATCAATAAATAATTATCAATTACAATTTATATGAACATACCAGTAAATTTAAAGTACACTAAAGATCACGAATGGATTAGTATTGATGGCGATACTGCAACTGTAGGAATCACTGATTTTGCACAAAAAGAATTAGGAGATATCGTTTATGTTGAAGTTGAAACTTTAGACCAGACTTTAGACAAAGATGAGGTTTTCGGTACAGTGGAAGCAGTTAAAACTGTTTCTGATTTGTTTCTTCCATTAGCAGGTGAAATTATTGCTTTCAACGACGCTCTTGAAAGTACTCCGGAAAGTGTTAATTCTGATCCTTATGGAGCTGGATGGATGATCAAAATAAAAATTGCAAATATGGCAGAAGTAGATGATTTATTATCTAGTGAATCATACAAAGAGCTTATTGGTGCCTAAACAAATATATTTTTTGGCAGTATTATTATGGGCTGGAGTTATTGCTTTTTTTTGTTTAGTTCAACTGAATAATGTTCCGTTAGGAGATGTTTCAAATCTAGATAAATTAGTGCATGTCTTTTTTCATTTTGTTTTAACGATGCTTTGTTTTTTGTTTTTTCAAAAACAGACAAATGCTGTAAACAGTTTAAAACCTATAATAGTTTCTTTTCTGGTTTCTGTTTTTTTTGGAATAGGTATTGAAATTGCGCAAGAATTATTAACCGCTACCAGACATGCAGATGTATTTGATGTTTTAGCAAATTTATCTGGTGCAATTTTAGGAGTAGCTTTTATCATTTTATTGGATTTAAAAACGAAATTCAGATAAAATTCAATTTAAATAGAGTCCCACTTTGGTGGGACTTTTTATTTTATAGCATTCAGAAACACGAATGTTTATTTAGTTTAGCTGGTCTTTCTTTTTAAAGCATATAAAAACTTCAGTTCTAGCGTTAAAAAAAAATAGTAAAATTTTATATTCAACTTATGTGTATATAAAATGTATTTTTGTGAGTCATAATCTGCTATAATTAAGAAATCAAAAGCGCAATGAATATCAAGCAATATTTAGATTCTACCTATTTAAAAACGGCGAAACAAGCGGGACTCAGCGAAGAAGAAAATACTTTGGTAGTCAAAGGATTTATCCAAGAAGCAATCGAGGAGCATTTTAAGCTTATTATGATTCGTCCTAATATGGTTTCTTTGGCAAAAAAAATGATTGTTGAGGCAAATTCAGTTGTGTCAATAGGAACAGTTATCGATTTTCCAGAAGGCAAATCTTCATTAGAAAATAAACTTAATGAAGCTCTTCAAGCGATACATGATGGTGCTGATGATTTAGATTTTGTATGCAATTATGAAGCTTTCAAAAGAGGAGAGGCCGACTTGGTAAAAGAAGAAATTCTGAAATGCACCCAATTAGGTTTAGATAATAATAAAGTAGTAAAGTGGATTATTGAAGTGGCAGCTCTTAGTGATAAAGAAATTATCCAGTTATCCAGTTTGATAAAAAATGTAATTGTTTCTAATTTTAAACAAGAGCTTTTTGCTTCGGTTTTTGTGAAGTCTTCTACGGGATTTTATAAAACAGAAAATAATTTGCCAAACGGCGCGACTATTCCCTCGATAATGATGATGCTTGAAAACGCATCGCCCCTTCCGGTGAAAGCTGCAGGAGGTGTGAGAACTTATGAAGAAGCGGTTATGATGATTCAATTAGGAGTGAAAAGGATAGGTACATCAGGTGCGAAAATTATTGCTAACGGACAAAATTCACATAATGAATATTAAATTCACAAAATTCATAAACATGAAAAAAAGGTTGTTAGTTTTCTTTTTATTTTTGTATTCCTTTTTTGCATATTCCCAAGATTTAAATACTACTTCAGTGCAATCTGGCAATTCGGCGGAGCGATTTCCTGTTTTTCCTGATTGTGTAAATTTACAATCGAAAGTATTAGAAAATTGTTTTTACAATCAAGTTCAGGATTTTGTTTTTCAAAATTTTCAAATTCCGGATAATTTAAAACAAAATAACTTTAAGGGGAATGTAAAAGTCCTTTTTGAAGTAGACAGCAATGGTGTTTTTAAAGTGATTTATGTTGATGCTGTTGATGAGGCATTGATAAAAGAAACAAAAAGGGTTTTTGGGACATTTCCAAAAATAGAACCGTCAACGTATAACGGAAAACCAACCTATTCTAAGTTTACCATCACTATTACTATACCCTTAAAAAGTAGAGGAGAACTCGAAGCTGAAGCTTTGGCGAAAGCCGAAATGGTTTCAAATAACAAACCAAAACTTACTGAATTAGATAGTATTGTATATAAAAAGTTCAATAATCCGGAGTTTGAAAGCTATTTGAATGTTCCTTTTTCGCATAGTTATTACGCACAATTTGATGGTTCTTTAAATCAAGTGGGAAGTAATAATCACACTGCTTCAAAACCATATACATATGCTGAGGTTTCAAAATATTATGATCTGAAAGCAGTTAATGAAAAGATAAAAAAGAAAGCTTCAGGTTGGTGGGCAAGAAAATTATGGAATGAGAGTACGGTAGAAATCCAAGGAGAAGGATATTGGTTTACACTAAATCCTATACTTGATTTACAGGTTGGGAAAGCTTCAAAAAGTGAGGCGTCTTATACATACGTAAACACACGCGGAATAAATTTTAGAGGAGGTTTGGGCAAGCAGCTTAACTTTTCGACCACGGTTTTTGAAAGTCAAGGGCGTTTTGCGGGTTACTTCAATCGTTATGCTGAATCTATTAGACCTGCGGGAGGAAATCCTGCTATTATTCCTGGGATAGGAATTGCAAAAGATTTCAAAACGGATGGATATGATTTTCCTTTGGCGGAAGCCAATTTGACTTTTGCACCCAGTAAACATATTGATTTACAATTGGGTTATGGCAGAAATTTTATTGGGGACGGATACCGTTCTTTGTTAGAAAGTGATGGCGCCAGTCCGTATCCTTATTTTAAATTGAATACTAATTTTTGGAAAATAAAATATACCAATACTTACATGTGGCTCAAGGATGTTCGTCCTGAGGTGACATTAGAAAGAACGTATGCCACAAAATTTATGGCAAACCATTATTTGAGTTGGAATGTTTCGAATAAACTGAATCTTGGTTTTTTCGAATCGGTAATTTGGACCAATTCGAATGACAGGGGATTTGATGTGAGTTTTGTAAATCCTATTATTTTTTATCGTTCGGTTGAATTTGCTTCTTCAGCCAGAAGCGGAAATGCAGTTTTAGGGTTGACTTTTAAGTACAAATGGAGCAATCAAATTAACTTTTACGGACAGTTTATTCTAGATGAATTTTCTCTTGGAGATATCAAAGAAGGAGATAATAGTTGGAAAAATAAATATGGATATCAGCTGGGTGTGAAGTACTACAATGCATTCAAAGTAGATAATTTACTATTACAATTAGAATACAATCATGTACGTCCCTATGTGTATTCTCATAGTATGCCAATTACAAATTACGGTCATAACAACCAAAGTATTGGGCATCAATGGGGAGGGAATTTCAAGGAATTTATCGCTATAGCGCGCTTTCATAAAGGAAGGCTTTTTGCTGATGCAAAAGTTACTGTGGGGACTCGAGGTTTGGATTTTGATACAGCCGAAGACAGTTTTAATTACGGAGGAAATATCTATAAAGATTACGATGAGAAAAGAGCTTTTGATAGTGGTGTAAAAGTAGGTCAGGGAAATAAAACGGCTGTTTTTATTGCTGATTTTCAAGGGGGTTATTTAGTGAATCCATCGACGAACCTGAAGCTTTTTGGAAGTTATATTTATAGAAGTTTTGATCCTACAAAAAACACGGCAACAACTTTCACTGAAAGCACCAATTGGTTTACTTTAGGACTGAGAGCTGATATTTTTAATTGGTATTTTGATTATTAATCTTTTTGTGAATTGTTTTTTGTCAAATCCCTTTTGATACACTACTTTTGCAGAAGTTTTTAAAAACAAACAAACTCTAGTATTGAACGCAACACAAAATACATTTTCATTAAAATCCATTTATATTGATTTCCGAGAGATCACTAAGGCGCGTTTAGCTATTAGTGTTGTCTTTTCGTCTATTGCTGGATTTATGCTTGGGATTTATGATTTGCATTCATTAGATTGGGTGGTTTTATTAAAATTGGCAGTTGGTGGATACTGTATGGTGGGGGCATCAAATGCTTTTAACCAAGTTATCGAAAAAGACCTTGATGCCTTGATGGATAGAACGAAAAATCGTCCCGTTCCAGCTGGCAGAATGTCTCAGGTTGCAGCTTTGATTATTGCGAGTCTTTTGACGATTGTTGGAATTGCGTTGCTTTATACAATCAATCCAAAAACCGCTATGTTTGGCGCCATTTCAATATTTTTATATACAAGCGTTTATACTCCTATGAAAACGATGACCTCGTTGTCTGTTTTTGTTGGAGCTTTTCCTGGAGCAATTCCTTTTATGTTGGGATGGGTTGCGGCAACGGGAGAATTTGGGATAGAAGCAGGAACTTTATTTTTAATTCAGTTTTTTTGGCAATTTCCACATTTTTGGGCTATTGGATGGTTTTTGTATGAAGATTATGAGAAAGCAGGTTTCTTCATGTTGCCTACAGGTAAAAAAGACAAAGGAACAGCCTTGCAGATTATTTTATATACGGTTTGGTTAATTTTAGCGTCACTTTTACCCGTTTTTGGTTATACTGGGCGTTTATACATAACGCCAATTGCTGCGATTGTTGTATTTTTACTGGGACTATGGATGCTTTTTTATGCTGTTCGGTTGTACAAATTAAGAACTGCAAAAGCAGCAAGAACATTAATGTTAGTTAGTGTTTCTTATATTACATTGTTACAATTGGTTTATATATTTGATAAATTTTTAAGATAGTTATGGAGATGATAATGACAGCTGAGGAGCAAAAATCCAGAACGGCAAGATCCTATAAATTGATTTTGTTATTTGCAATGGTAAGTATGACCATGATGTTTGCAGGACTTACGAGTGCTTTTGTAGTGAGTAAATCCAGAGCGGACTGGTTGAAGGATTTTCAATTACCAATAGCGTTTTATTACAGTACTGTTGCAATAATAGGATGTAGCGTTACTTTTTATTTGGCTAAAAAAGCGATTCAGAAAAACAATCAAAGTAAAACGACAATTTTTCTTTTGACTACATTAGTTCTAGGAATATTGTTTGTAATTTTACAGTTCGTAGGATTTGGACAAATAGTGGATAATGGGTATTATTTCACCGGAAGTGGAAGCTCAATAACCACGACTTTTTTATACGTTGTTACGGTTGTGCACTTGATTCACCTTGCTGGTGGCGTGATTTCACTTCTAATTATAATTTATAATCATTTTAAACAAAAATACAATTCATCTCAAACCCTTGGAATTGAACTTGGTGCAATGTACTGGCACTTTCTTGACTTATTATGGGTTTATTTGTTTTTGTTTTTATATTTCTTTAAATAAGAAAAAAACGTAAATTTGGGAACTTTTTAACGAATAACTTTTATGGAAGCGACAGTTACTACTGCAAATAGTGAAGAAAAAACTTGGGGAGGCGGCAATGAGCCAATGGGAGCAAGTTATGGCAAATTGATGATGTGGTTTTTTATAGTATCAGATGCTTTAACGTTCTCAGGATTTCTGGCGGCGTATGGTTTTTCTCGATTTAAATTTATTGAAACTTGGCCGTTGGCCGATGAAGTGTTTACGCACTTTCCATTTTTGCATGGAGTATCTGCTCCGATGTATTATGTGGCATTAATGACCTTTATTTTGATTTTTTCATCTGTAACAATGGTTTTGGCTGTTGATGCAGGTCATCAAATGAAAAAAAATAAAGTAGTTCTTTATATGTTTTTAACCATTATTGGTGGTTTGATTTTCGTAGGATCTCAAGCATGGGAATGGAAAAATTTTATTAAAGGAGAATACGGTGCTATTGAAACAAAAGGAGGAAGTTTACTTCAGTTTGTTGATAAAGATGGACACCGTGTAGCTTTAGCTGATTTTGCGGCTATTTCGCCTGAAGAAAGAGAACAATTGACAAGGAGCAGTGCAAAATGGTTTATGGATGAACCAAGTTTGCCTTCTTATTCTGTTGCCGAAGTTCAAGCGGGTTTCAAAGCGCATCCTGAACTTTTAATCAGAACTGAGGTAATAACCAAAGAGAAGAAGAAAACAATTCTTTCAAGAGAAGAGTCTGAAGCAAGATTAAGTCAAGCACATTATGTTGTTGAAGGCGCAAACTTGAAAAGAAACGAATACGGAAGTAAATTATTTGCTGACTTCTTTTTCTTTATCACTGGATTTCACGGATTTCACGTTTTTTCTGGAGTAATCATAAATATTATCATATTTTTCAATGTGTTAATTGGAACTTATGAGAAAAGAAAAAGTTATGAAATGGTAGAAAAAGTGGGTCTTTATTGGCACTTTGTCGATTTAGTTTGGGTATTTGTATTTACAGTTTTCTATCTAGTTTAATTTTCAAAAGTAATTATCATGTCACACGAACACGTATCTAATATAGGTAGAATCTGGAAAGTTTTCGGAATATTATCTGCCGTTACAGTAGTAGAAGTTTATTTGGGTATATTGAAACCGGATTTTCTTTTCATGAATGATTTTTTAAGTATGAATTTACTTAATTGGATATTCTATGCTCTTACTATTTTTAAAGCCTATTACATTGTATATGCATTTATGCACATGGAAGGTGAAAAAAGTTCTTTAAGAAGCGCAGTTGTTCTTCCAGTAATTTTTCTGATATTATATTTACTCTTCATTCTTTTGACAGAAGGGGATTATATTTATGAGGTTTTTAAGAATTCTACCATTAAATGGAATTTTTAACAAGATATTAATTCAATAAAAGGGTACGCATTGCGTACCTTTTTTTATTTTTGTACTTTAATAGTATTATTACAATGAAAAAAAATAGTGTCCTTTTCGTTCTTTTTATTTTGCCTATAGTTGCCTACCTTTTTTTTGCTTCGGGTGTGAACGGGTTTACTAAATTACCAACAATAACTCCTAATACCGCTGATTTAGGTAATTGGCAATCTTTAGACGGTCAAAAAGTTAGTTTGAATGGCAAAGTAACGATTCTCGGTTTTATGGGTACTGAACTTTTAAAAAACAGAGGAAATCTTTTTAATTTAAATCAAAAAATTTATCAAAGGTATCATGAGTTCAAAGATGTTCAGTTTGTGATGATTTGTCCAACCGGAACTGAAAAAGATGCCAAAAAAGTGGTTGATGCTCTGGGTGCTTTTACGGATGTTGCCCAGTGGCGCTTTGTATTTGCGTCGACGGAAGATATTAATGCCTATTATGCTCAATTAAAATTGGCGGAAAAATTAGATGAAAATTCAGGTACACCAAAAGTCTACATCATTGATAAGAAACGAAATCTTCGAGGTCGAAAACTAGTGAAAGATACTAAAGAGGGGTATAGTACATTTCATCCAGCGGAGTTGAGTAACGAAATGCTTGATGATTTTAAAGTTATTCTTTATGAATATCGTGCTGCTCTTAAAAAGAACAATAACGCCACCAGAAAAATTTAATATTTTATGTTCAAAAATAAATCATACATAGGAATCTCTTTTATTATTTTGATTTTCGGCATTTACGCTGTTCCAAAAATTGTTGAGAGAATTAAAAACGATAAAGTGGTTCAAGGGGATAGACTGGACAGTGTTAATCCAGCAACTGCAGAAGAAGGGCAATTAATTAAAATAGGACCTGCGCCTAAATTCGAATTAATAAATCAAGACAATAAGAAGATTACTAATGAAACTTACAAAGGGAAAGTGTATGTCTTGGAATTTTTCTTTACTACCTGTCCTACGATTTGTCCTAAGATGAATGAAAGTATGTTAGTTTTAGAGAAGAGTTTTTTTGGTAATCCTAATTTTGGAATTGTCTCTATCACTATTGATCCACAACACGACACTCCACAAGTATTAAAAGATCATTCAAAACTATTAGGTGTAAAATCCTCTAATTGGAATTTTTTAACCGGAGACAAAGCTTATATTTTTAATTTAGCCAATAAAGGTTTTAATCTTTACGCGGGTGAAAATAAAAAAGTTGCAGGTGGTTTTGAGCATTCAGGATTGTTTGCCTTGATTGATAAAAATGGAAATATCCGTTGTAGAAACGATGATTTTGGAAATCCAATTTTATATTACGATGGTTTAGATAAAAAAGGAGTAAGAAACATTCAACAAGATATTAATATTTTATTAGAAGAATAATAATGGAAAACATTTCGTTAGAACAAAAATTCAGCAAGCTCATCATTGCAGTTTCAATTTTAATACCGGTTGTGGTTGCCATACTTTTTGGAGTAAAACTAAAAGATTTTGGATATAATGTCGAGCCACTTTCTTTTTTGCCGCCAATATATG
The DNA here is from genome assembly GCF_004349155.1 of Flavobacterium sp. GT3P67. Taxonomy (NCBI): domain Bacteria; kingdom Pseudomonadati; phylum Bacteroidota; class Flavobacteriia; order Flavobacteriales; family Flavobacteriaceae; genus Flavobacterium; species Flavobacterium sp. GT3P67. Next base: position 36,778 of record NZ_SMLF01000001.1, on the reverse strand, counting down.
CTACTACCAATGGTATCACCGCGATTATTTTAATTGCTGCAGTGATGGCTATTAAAAATGGTAAAAGAAAACTTCATGAAAGGTTGATGACTTCGGCTATTGCTTTGTCTGTTGCTTTTCTTGTCATGTATGTTGCATATCATATGACTTCTGATTCAACAAAATTTGGTGGTGAAGGAACAATTCGATACGTTTATTTCTTTATATTAATTACGCATATTATTTTATCGATTGCCATTATTCCTATGGTTTTAATAACGTATGTTAGAGCATTGTCGCAAAAATTTGATACTCATAAAAAAATAGCAAAAATTACTTTTCCAATTTGGTTGTATGTTGCCGTAACTGGAGTGGTTGTTTATTTAATGATTTCACCATATTATGTATAGTAGAAAAATAATTAGCAATTTGCAATTGGCAAAAAGGTCAAAAAGTATTTTTAACTATAGTCTATTGCTTATTGCCCTTTGTTTATTTTCACAAACTGCAAATGCACAATGCGCCATGTGTCGCGCCGCATTGACCAGCGAAGGTAATACAACAAAGGCAGCTGCGGTAAATGACGGAATCGTTTATTTAATGGTAATTCCATATCTGCTTGTCGCAGGAATTGGTTATGCCATTTATCGAATGAAAAAGAAGAAATCCTAAAAAATTAATTTCAATAGCAATATCAAAAGTCAATCTTAAAATAGTGTATTTCAATTTTTTTAGTTTAAAGCACATGGTAACTGATCACTAAAAACTAAAAACTGATTACTCTATTTCAATCCATCTACGGACACATTCACTGTTCCTTTTACTTTGATAAAGGCAATAATAGCTTGATTAGTCAATTGGATTTTTTGAAATTGAATCTCCTCCATTTTTCCGTTTACAAAAACACCTTGCATTGGAGAATAGTTTTTTAAATAAGTCATCATGCTTTTTTGACCTTCTTCAAGATTTGGTTTTATGGAGTAGCGACAACTTTGTTCTATTTTTCTTAAAATTAACCCTTGCGCCAGCCAATTAGCAGTTCGCATTAATTTGTTTTTTGTGTCTAAGGCATAATCTAATTCATCAAAATAGACTTCTTTGGTTTTGTCGTTATATTGAGGAAAACCGGCTAAATAAATGGTTCCATTTACAGATCCCAATACATCTAAAGCGATTATCATTTTTCCGTTTTTGTGCCAAATAGCAACATTCTGAACTTTTATTTTCTTGGATCCTGAACCAAATTCTTGTCCGGCAAAATTCTTGGTCATTAGTTTTGATGCTTCCAGATAGGTAGAAACAGCAACAATGTTTGCGGTGATTTCCTGAGGTATTTTGGAGACAGGTTTTAAAATGATTTTGCTGGCATTAAATTTAGATTCGGGTTGCTTTCCTATTAATGTTTCCATGTTGCATTTCATTCCCATTTCTAGTACAAAAGTGTCATTTTTGAGTTTGGCATTGGTAGAATAAATTTCGATAGGAACAATTCGAAGCCAACTTTCATAAGTGTCACTCATTTGAAAAGGAGCGCAAATTTTCTCTAAAGCGGCCAAAACATTCGGTTTAAAATCCATTGATTTTGCAATGGCATCATCAATTTTCTTTTCTATTTTAGACTTGAAAAGCTTTATTCCCGGATTGATAAGATAGGTTACGGGCACATTTTTTCCAAAAACTGTCATCGTTGGACTTTCATTCCAATCCAATGATTTTAGTTCTGTTTTGGTATTCATTTTCCAATTGGTCAAACCTACATCACTGAGCAAAGTGACCACACCATCAAGATTAAATTCTTTAGTGTTGTACAATTCGACTCCCATTTTCTTTGTTCCAATCCTGTATTTTACGATAGCTTTCAAAGGTAAGACCGTTCTGATTTTTTGACCATTAGCTCCGTTGTCATTTTTGATTGTGATAGGTGCTAATTTCCAAATCTTCATTTCAATGTCATCATCTTCAATATTGTTGTCTTCATAGATCAACCCATTCAGGAGTGAGTTCGTTTGATTTTCGATATCCTTCAGTTTTACGCTGATGGGTAAATTAATAAAGGAAGGAATGTTTTCGTAAACTAAAGGAATGGCATCGTCCGGTTCTGGTTTTAAAGTGGCTATTTTACTGGTTGTAGAGCAACTTGTAATCAATGCGATAGACAGAATTATAAGTAGGGCTGAAAAAAATTTATGCATTTTATTTTAGTTTGATGAGGCAAAATTAGCAAAACAATTCTTTTTTAGGATTAATGTGTAACATTTTCATAACAATTATGTCTTATGATTAAATTCCTGATAAAGGTATTAACGTTTTCTTATTACAATTTCTTTTAGAGAAGAATTAATATTGTTTTAAAATTAACATAATTATGATTGAAATTAAAGATTTGCATAAGTCCTATAAAATGGGAAATTCCGAATTACATGTGTTAAAAGGAATTAATTTCAACATTAAAGAAGGGGAATTAGTGGCTATTATGGGGTCTTCCGGTTCGGGAAAATCTACACTGCTTAATATTCTTGGAATACTTGATGAAGCTGATTCTGGGAATTATATTTTGGATAGTGTGCCTATTAAAAATCTCAACGAGACTATTGCTTCAAGATATCGCAACAAATTTTTAGGTTTTGTTTTTCAATCTTTCAATTTGATTAATTATAAAAGCGCTTTGGATAATGTGGCGATGCCATTGTATTATCAGGGTGTGAAAAGGAAAGAACGTAATGAAATTGCGATGAATTTTTTGGAGAAAGTAGGTTTGTCATCGCATTCACATCACTTGCCAAATGAACTTTCCGGTGGACAAAAACAACGTGTTGCGATTGCAAGAGCATTAGCATCAAATCCCAAAGTATTATTGGCTGATGAGCCTACAGGAGCTTTGGATACCAAAACATCTTATGAAGTTATGGAGTTGATACAAGGGATTAATGACGAGGGAAAAACCATTTTGATTGTAACGCACGAGCCTGATATTGCTGCCATGTGTAAAAGAAATGTTGTTTTGAAAGACGGTTTGATCATTGATGATAAATTAGTGCAACAAGTTAGAGCTTCTTCTTATAAAGATGGTTTAATCATCGATGATAAATTAGTAGAACAAGTAAGAGCATCCACTTATGTTTAATGTAGAACGCTGGCAGGAAATTTTTGAGGCAATTGCCAAGAACAAACTGAGAACTTTTCTCACGGGAATTTCTGTGGCTTCTGGAATTTTCATATTAGTTATTCTTTTGGGTGTGGGCAAAGGACTTCAAAACGGGATTGAAAAACAGTTTGAACGTGATGCCGATGGTATAATTGAAGTTTGGACAGGAACTACTGCCAAAGAATACAAAGGATTGAATCCTGGAAGACAAATCCAATTTCGCAACAGCGATTATGATATTTCAGTGCAAAAATTCGGAGATTTATTAGATAAAAAAGCGGCTACCTATAGTTTTTGGAATGGTGTAATTGTTTATGGTAAAGAAACTGGGAATTATCAATATAGAGGTGTTTATCCGGATTATCAGGCCATTGAAAATGCAACAATTGTTAATGGAAGATTCATTAATAATAATGATTTGGTAAGCAGTGAGAAAGTTGCGGCCATTGGACAAAAAGTAAAATTGGATTTATTCAAAGACAAGAATCCTATTGGAGAGCAAATTGTAATTAACAATATCAATTTTAAAGTGGTTGGTGTTTTTACCGATCCAGCTGGAGAAAGAGAAGAATCCAGAGTGTATCTGCCAATAACGACTACACAAAAAGCTTTTGGGATTGGGGACAGAATTAGCAATTTGTCTTTTACGCTAACAAAAAAGGCTACTTATGAAGAAGCTTTAGCGCAATCAAATAAGTTTACAAAGGAATTAGATCAATTGTTAAAAAGTAAAAATACAATTGCGCCTGATGATGAAAGTGCCATAGGAATTAATAATTCCATAAAAAATGCAAAACAGTTTTATGATTTGAACCTGTATATCCGATTGTTTTTTTGGTGGGTTGGGATTTGTACCATAATAGCTGGAGTAGTTGGGGTAAGTAACATTATGTTGATTATTGTAAAAGAAAGAACCAAAGAAATTGGTATTAGAAAAGCACTTGGAGCATCTCCGGTTTCTATTATTGGAATGATTTTGCATGAATCCATTTTTATTACGACAATAGCAGGATTTGTGGGGCTTTTATCAAGTTTGTTGTTGTTGGAATTAGTAGGCCCGCAAGTATCAAGCGATTATTTTCTGAATCCCGAAGTTGATTTTAGTATTGCTTTGACCACCTTGATATTATTAGTTGTTGCTGGTGCTTTAGCTGGATTTTTTCCGGCATACAGAGCTGCCAAAATAAAACCCATTGTAGCACTTAGAGACGAATAATTATGTTTGACAGAGATAAATGGAACGAAATTTTAGAGGCTTTAACGGCTAATACATTCAGGACGATTCTTACGGCGTTTGGTGTTTTTTGGGGAATATTTATTTTGGTAATATTACTCGCCGCAGGAAATGGATTGGAAAATGGTGTTAAAAAAGGTTTTGACGGAATTGCAACAAATACGATGTTTATGTGGTCGCAAACTACTTCGAAACCGTTCAAAGGATTGCCTGCCACCAGACAATTCGATTTTAAAAACGTTGATGTTACTGCTTTGAAAGAGAATTTTCCGGATTTATTATACGTTTCGCCTAGAAATCAATTGGGGGGTTTTGAAGGAGCAAACAATGTGGTAAGAGGGACAAAAACGGCAGCCTATACTATTTATGGGGATTATCCAGAGTTGATTAAGCAAGAATCGATGGATATCATAAAAGGGCGTTTTGTGAATCAGCAAGATATTGTATTGAAGCGTAAAGTTGCGGTTATTGGTCAAGGTGTAATAAACGAAATGTATGAAAAAGCAGAAGAGATTATAGGAACTTATATCAAGATAAATGGAGTTAATTTTATGGTGGTGGGTGTTTATAACTCTAAATCTAGAAATAATGGAGATGCTGAATCCGCTCAAAAAAATATTTTTATGCCATTTACTACTTTTCAGCAAGCTTTTAATTATGGGGACACAGTAGGATGGATGGCACTTACAGCTAATGATGATGCATCAATTACAGAGTTGAAACCTAAAATTCTAGACTTTATGAAATCCAGACATTCGATACATCCTCAAGATGACAGAGCAATTGGGAATTTTGATTTGTTTCAGGAGTTCAGCAAAATACAAGGCTTGTTTTTTATTCTAAAATTCATTGCTTATTTTGTAGGAACACTGGTGTTACTTTCCGGAGTAATTGGAATTTCTAATATCATGTTGATTGTTGTCAAAGAACGCACAAAGGAAATAGGAATTCGAAGAGCATTAGGAGCAACGCCGGGTGCCATTCGTTCCCAAATATTATCAGAAGCTATTTTTCTGACTATTATCGCAGGAATGTTTGGAATTGCATTGGCCACAGGATTATTAGCTGTTATCAATATGGTTTTAGAGTCGATGCCAAGTGAAGGAATGATGTTTGCCAACCCAAGTGTAGATTTGACAGTTGTTTTTATTGCTTTACTCATACTCATCGGTTCCGGTTTATTTGCAGGATTAATTCCGGCTCAAACGGCCATAAACGTAAAGCCAGTAGACGCATTAAGAACAGAATAAAATATCAATCAAAAATTATATAATCGATTAAACAATAAGCAAAATGAAAAAAGGATTAACCGTAACTATTTTAATTACGATCGCACTAGTGTTCTCCGGTGCCTTGTATTATTTGTATGCCAAGAATCAGGAATCTCCAGTTGTTTTTGAAACCGATAAGGCAGAAATAAAAACGATTGTGAAGAATACGATTGCAACCGGTAATATTGTTCCGGATGAAGAGGTGCTTATCAAACCTAATATTTCAGGTATTATTGAAGCTGTTTACATTAAAGCTGGGGAGAATATAAAAGCTGGCGATTTAATTGCAAAGATTAAAGTTGTTGCCAATGTATCTAATTTGAGTAATTCTCAAAACCAGGTTCAAACATCAAAAATTGCTTTGGATAATCAAGAGAAAGTGTTTTTAAGACAAAAAACGTTGTTTGATAAAGGCGTTATTTCTGCCAATGATTTTGATGCGGCACAATTAGCATATAAACAAGCGAAACAGAATTATAGTGCATCTAAACAAGGGTATGACATTGTGAAAACAGGAACAACTTCAGGACTGGGAAGTTATGCCAATACTTTGATTCGTTCTACAGTAAATGGAATGGTGCTGGATGTTCCGGTAAAAGTAGGGAACCAAGTAATTGAAAGTAATAATTTCAACGAAGGAACAACAATAGCAAGCGTTGCCGATGTTGGGCGTATGATTTTCGTTGGAAAAATTGACGAATCAGAAGTAGGTAAAATAAAAGAAAAATTACCAATCGAAATTACAGTTGGCGCCATTGAAAACAAAAAATTCGATGCCATTCTACAATATATTGCCCCAAAAGGTAAAACAGAGAATGGAGCGATTCAATTCGAAATAAAAGCATCTTTGACCAACAGAGACGATACTTTTATCAGAGCAGGTTTAAGTGCAAATGCCTCGATTATTTTGGAAAAAGCGGATAAAGTTTTAGCGGTAAAAGAATCCCTAATTCAATTTGATAAAAAAACACAAAAACCCTATGTAGAGGTTGAAACCGGAGTACAAAAATTCACAAGAAAAGATTTAGTCTTGGGGGTCAGTGATGGAATTTATGTTGAAATTAAAAGCGGAATTAAAGCTTCGGATAAAATTAAAGTATGGAATCAAGGTCTAAAAAATGAAGAAATGAAACCTTAAAAATACACTCAAAAAAGAATTTTAGTTTTTAAAAAAATGTTAAATATGTGTAGTATCTTTGCTACACTTTCATTCAAAATATATGAAAAAAAATAGTTGTATCAGTTTCGTTTTTATCGTGCTGTTTGGTTTGTCCGTTCAGGGACAAACCAAAAAATGGACTCTGGAAGAATGCGTAAAATATGCCATACAAAATAACATCTCAATCAAACAATCCGAATTAGATTCTAAAACGGCAAACATTGATAAAAAAGGAGCTATTGGGAATTTCCTACCCTCGCTTAATGCCAGTGCTTCCCATTCCTGGAATATTGGTTTGAATCAGGATATCACAACCGGGCTTTTACAAAATCAAACTACACAGTTTACTTCTGCTGGGGCAAATGTAGGAGTGGATATTTACAAAGGTTTACAAAACCAAAATACATTGCGAAAAGCCAATCTTTCGATAATGGCGGCCAAATATCAATTGCTCAAAATGCAGGAAGATGTAGCATTGAATGTTGCTAATGCTTTTTTACAGGTGCTTTTTAACAAAGAAAACTTAAAAGTGCAAAAAGAACAATTGGGGATTAATGAAAAGCAATATGCACGCTCAGAAGAATTAGTTAAAGCAGGATCTATTCCACGAGGGGATTTATTGGACATAAAAGCTACTGTGGCATTAAACAACCAAAATGTTATTGCTGCTGACAATGCGTTATTAATTTCAAAATTAAGTTTGGCTCAATTGTTACAGTTGAAAGACTTTGAAAATTTTGATGTGGTGGATGATACCGATGTTAAAGATGAAAATAACATTATGGCACAAACACCAACTGCCATTTATGATAAAGCCAAAGAAGGTAGAACTGAATTGAAAATTGCCAGAACTAATTTAGAGATTGCACAGAAAAATGTAGCAATTGCCAAAGGAGCTTATCAACCTACTTTACAAGGTTTTTATAGTTTTAGTTCTAGGGTTGGTTATAGTGACAGAGTTGTGGGTTTTCAACCAAATACTTCAAATCCTACATCTGTAGTTGGGTATGTGGAGGGTACAAATCAAGATGTTTTACAAAATAATTTTTCTCCCGTATTAGGAAAAGCTTTGCCTTTCTTTGATCAATTTAGTGATAACAAAGGACATTCTTTTGGGGCTCAGCTATCGATTCCTATCTTTAATGGGTTTTCAGCAAGAAACAATGTAGAGCGTTCTAAAGTAAGTCTGGAAAGATCAAAAATTGCTGTAGAGCAACAAGATTTAGATTTACAAAGAAATGTTTTCACTGCATTTGCAGATGCGAAAGGCGCATTGAATGCTTATGAATCTTCGGTTGTGGCTCTTGAGTCCAGACAGGGAGCGTATGATTATGCTAAAGAAAAATACGCGGTAGGTTTGATGAATTCTTTTGATTTTAATCAGTCACAAACCTTACTTACTAATGCACAATCAGATGTTCTTAGAACAAAATACGATTATATTTTTAAAATTAAAATATTAGAATTCTATTTTGGAATTCCACTTATCAAAAACTAATTTATCATGTCAAAGAAAACAATTTATATCTTAATAGGTGGAGCAGTAGTAATTATTGTTGCGTTAATAGCACTTTCAAAATCAGGAGCTATCGGAAATAAGGACAAGGGAACTGAAGTTGAAATCGCCCAAGTTAATCCTGTAACTATTGTTGAAACGGTTTCGGCTACAGGGAAAATTCAACCAGAAATTGAGGTTAAAATTTCATCTGAGGTATCTGGAGAGATTATATCTTTAAACGTAAAAGAAGGACAAGTTGTAAAGAAAGGAGATTTATTGGTTAAAATAAATCCGGATTTGTATACTTCAGGCTACAATCGTTCGGTTTCCAATTTATCAGGAACCAGAGCAAATTTGAGTCAGGCGGATGCTTCGTTCAAGGAATCTAAATCAAGTTACGACAGAAATAAAACATTATTCGAAAAAGGAATTATTTCAAAGTCAGATTGGGATAAAGCAGTTGCCTCTTATGAGGTGGCCAAAGCAGCTAAGCAAACCGCTTATTTTAATGTTCAAAGTGCCTCGGCAACAGTAAATGAAGCCAAAGACAATTTAGGACGTACTACAATCTATGCGCCTGCGGATGGAACTATTTCGATGTTAAACGTAGAATTGGGAGAGCGTGTTTTAGGAACGCAACAGATGACGGGAACGGAGATTTTGAGAGTAGCTAACTTAAATAATATGGAGGTTGAAGTAGATGTTAATGAAAATGATATTGTAAAAATTAAAGTGGGAGATGAAGCGAATGTTGAAGTTGATGCTTATCTAAAAAAACAATTTAAGGGTGTTGTAACTAGTATTTCTAATTCGGCCAGTTCAGCTTTGACAGCAGATCAGGTGACTAATTTTAAAGTTAAAGTAAGAATCCTTAAAGAATCGTATCAAGATTTATTAGAGGGAAAACCGGATACATATTCTCCTTTTAGACCTGGAATGACTGCAACGGTTGATATCATTACAGAAACTAAAACGAATGTGTTGTCCGTGCCAATTAGTTCAGTAGTGGTAAAATCAGATACGACAGCTGTAAAAGAAATTAAAGTAGAAGATCCTAATGAAGAACAAAAAGGAGCTGCACCTAAAAGTGACAAAAAGTTTGAATGCGTATTTGTAAAAGTAGGCGATAAAGCTAAAATTAGAATCATCAAAACTGGAATCCAAGACGATACAAATATTGAGGTTTTAACAGGTCTTAAAAATGGAGATGTTGTTATAACCGGACCTTATACTACCGTTTCAAAGGACTTAAATTCTGGAGATAAAGTAACGCTAAAAACGGACAAAGATAAAGCGGAAAGCAAAAAATAAAAATAATATACTAATATTTTAAAATCACAATTATGGAATATATTTCATGATTGTGATTTTCAAGTTAAAATAAAATCTAAAAATTGGAATACATTCTCAACATCGAAACCGCTACGAAAAATTGTTCTGTTGCTCTTGCAAAAGGTGGAAAAACAATTATATGCAAAGAAATTGCCGAAGAAGGCTATTCTCATGCAGAACGACTGCATGTTTTTATTGAGGAAATTATAAAAGAAGCGGGAATTACACTTAATGATTTATCTGCTGTCGCTGTGAGTCAAGGTCCGGGTTCTTACACCGGATTAAGAATAGGAGTTTCTGCAGCTAAAGGACTGTGTTATGCGCTGGATATTCCATTAATTGCGGTAGATACTTTACAAGCTTTGGCGTCACAGGTAACCATTTTAAGCGGATTAATTATTCCTATGATTGACGCTCGCAGAATGGAAGTATATAGTGCTGTTTTTGCTCCAAATTTGGAACGAAAAAGAGAAGTTCTTGCCGAAATAATTACGGAGAACTCCTTTGAGAATTTGCAGGAAACACTTTATTTTGTTGGTGATTGTGCTGAAAAATGCAAGTCGGTTTTGACCAAAGAAAATTATATTTTCCTTGACGAAATTGTATATCCTTCTGCCAAAGAAATGAGTGCAATAAGTTTTGATAAATTCAAAAAAAGCGACACTGTAGATGTCGCTTATTTTGAACCGTATTATTTGAAAGATTTCATGATTACTACTTCAAAGAAGTAATCTTTAAATTAAGAATTATCCTTAGCTGATTCTCTTACATAAGGCTGAGTCACAATTCCGGCGGCGTCAAATGCCAGTTTACAGCTTTCCAATGTATCAGCATAAACATCCCAGAAATCTTCATTTGTGGCCCATGGTCTAACGGCTAATTGTATAGCACTATCGGTTAGATTTTTTACAGAAACAACGGGTGCAGGAGTTTGAAGTACCTTTGGATTGTTTTTGAAAATGGCAGTAATTATTTCTTTTACTTTTTTAATATCCGTATCATAGGAAATAGCAATGGTCAAATCAGCTCTTCTAATTTTTTGCAAAGAATAATTGATAATATTTCCATTTGATAAAGATCCGTTGGGTATAAAAATAGTCTGGTTATTAGCCGTAATCAATTTGGTTACAAATATTTGAATTTCGCTGACAGTTCCGGTTACTCCTTGTGCTTCAATGGTGTCGTTTACCTTAAAAGGCTTAAAGAGAATAATCAGCATGCCGCCTGCAAAATTCGATAAGGAACCTTGAAGAGATAAACCCACTGCAAGTCCCATGGCACCAAGAATGGCAACAAATGACGAAGTTTCTATTCCCAGGTTTGAAATAAAAGTCACAAATAATAAAACCCTCAAAACCCAAAGTAGAATATCGGCAAGGAATTTAGTCAAGGTGGGGTCTAAGTCCCTTTTTATCATTAATTTTCTGATGAATCTATTGATGAGCCGAATCACATAAAGGCCAACAAATAAAATGAGAAAGGCAGAAATAATTTTTGGCGAATAATCAATCAATACCGTGATAAATGTATTGGCATAATCAGTTAACTGATTTGGATTTAAGTTCATTTTTTATCTAATAAAAAACCTTCCCAAAAGAGAAGGTTAAGTTTGTAGTGCAAAAATACAAATAAATTATTTTTTTATAAATTAATCTGCGTCTTCTTCTATTTTATTTATAGTTTCTTTAGCTTTTTCAGTGGTGTCGGGATCACCGTCATTTGCTAATTTGCTTGCTTTTTTAGCTACAGTTTCGACAGCGTCAGTAGCTGTTGTTTTGGTATCACTTGCTATGTCTTCCACTTTGTCTACGGCTACGGCGGCTTTTTCTTTTACAGTTTCCATAGTATCCGAAACTATTGTTTTGCTATCACTTGCTATTTCTTCCACTTTGTCTACGGCTACGGCGGCTTTTTCTTTTGCAGTTTCCACAGTATCCGAAACTATTGTTTTGCTATCACTTGCTATGTCTTCCACTTTGTCTACGGCTACGGCGGCTTTTTCTTTTACGGATTCTGCAGCGTTTCCTAAAGCATCACCTGCTTTGTCAGAATGCCCAGTGACAGTTTCTTTGGCTTGGTTAGCAAAACCTTCTACTTTATCTATAATTGGAGCAGCAGTTTCTTTTACTTTTTCAAATGTTTCTTCTACAAAAATTTCCGCTTTTTCAAGATAAGGAGTTGCAGTTTCTTTTGCTTTTTCAAATGTTTCCTCTGCAAATGTTTCTGCTTTTTCAAGATAGGGTGCTGCAGTCTCTTTTGCTTGTTCAAAAGTAGTTTCTGCTTTGTCAGCTAATTCGCTGGCAGTTTCTTTGGCTGAGCCAAATAAATTTTTAAAAAATGAAGATAGTCCCATCGTATTTTTATTTGATTAGTCTTACAATATTAAACAATTTTTTCTACGATTACTTTATTAAATCATTAATAATTTGCTGGAAATCAGTATTTGGCATCAAGCAGGCCCTGTTTTGGCACAGATAAAACAGCATTTCCTTATTTATATAACGTGCTCATAAAAAAGGAAGGCTTGACGTTTTTTGGGTTCCGACCAAAACAATATTGGGAATGTACATGCTGTTTGTTTTTGCAGAATACTCTAAAGCCAATTCTCCACAAATAGCCAATTCTTTGTTTTGTTCCGAAAAGTTCAACCCCAAATTCATCCAGTTTGAGAATGCAGGCGGATAATCGACACCAGCAAGTATTGCGACGAATAGTGGGAATTAGCTTCTAAAATTAATTTAAGCGTCTCAATTGAAACGCTTAAATTAATTGATAAAATTAATCTATTCGAGTTCGAAAGTTAATTTTAGATTTACTCTGTATTCTGTGATTTCACCTCCACTTACGGCTGCACTGTGGTCTTTAATGTATACAGAACGTATGTGGTTTATGGTTTTAGCCGCCTTTGCAACTCCTTTTCGAGTGGCATCTTCCCAACTTATATCTGAACTGGAAAGCACTTCAATTACTTTTAATACTGACATAATTTTTATTTGTTAAGTTAAGGATTAAATATACCTATTTTATTTAAAATTTCAATTTAAAACGGTAATTATTTTGTATAACTATAACATTATCAGCTTAATGTATGCTTTTAATTTTACTTATGCGTTTATGGCTTCCACTTTAATTCCTTCGTCATTCAGCATACTTTTCAGCATGTTTTCGATACCGCTTTTTAAAGTAAATGTTGATGAAGGGCAACCGCTACACGCTCCTTGAAGGATTACTTTTACGGTCTTGTCTGTTTCGTTATAGGAATCGAATGCGATATTTCCACCGTCAGCTTGTACGGCAGGTTTTACGTATTCCTCTAGTATGTTGATGATTTGTTGGGAAGTGACATCCAGATTATCAAACTCTTTTAATTTAGTATCCTCTTTTGCTGTAGCAGCTTGAATGAAATTTTCATCTAGAACTGTTCCTCCGTTTTCAATATATTGCTTAATGAAACTTCTTAATTCTAATGTTATTTCCTGCCATTCATTGATTTCATATTTAGTTACAGATATATAGTTTTCATCAATGAAAATTTCTTTTACATAAGGAAATTTAAAAAGTTCTTTTGCTAATGGAGATGCGCCTGTTTGATCAATATTTTTGAATTCGATAGCGTTCTTAGTCAACATTTTGCTCACTACAAATTTCAATGCCGATGGGTTTGGAGTGGTTTCTCCATAAACGGTCACAGGCTGTTTTTTGCTTTTGGTTTCATCAATAGCAACGATTGTCCCACCATTGTTTACAAATGTTTCCATTTGTTCTGCTACGGCTTCTTTGACATCGTCCCATTCAACAATACTATATTTTTCGATTGCAATAAAATTTCCAGAAATGTAAATTGTTTTTACAAAGGGAAGGTGAAATAATTGTTGCGCTAGTGGAGACGTTTTAGCTTCATCAATGTTTTTGAATTCAAAACTTTCATTTTGAGTTATAAAATCTTGAAATTCAAACTTTAATATAGTTGGGTTTTGTGTTTCTTTTATGCTAACTTTGTTCATGACTTTTAAATTTTTACAAATTTAGTAAAGTTATTTTCTACGAATAACTATATTTGAGTTTTTAATGAATAAATTAACTTTAGTTTAATTTTTAGATAAGCTGTTTGTCTTTGTTTCCATAAAACTTTTATTAATTTAGAATTATTCATTCTTATTAAAAAGTAATTAAATGTATAATAAAATTAAATTTTTATCTGCTCTTTTTTTTATATCCTATTATTCCTTTTCACAGGAAGGAATTCCTGTTTATTCCGATTATCTTTCAGACAACTATTACTTAATTCATCCTTCTATGGCAGGTGCGTCAAATTGTGCCAAAATTAGGCTGACGGGTCGTAAACAATGGTTTGATCAGGAAGATGCTCCAGAGCTTCAAACATTAAGTTTTAATGGAAGAGTAGGTGAAAAAGCAGGTGCCGGAATTATACTTTTCAATGATAAAAATGGATATCATTCCCAAAAAGGAGTCAAATTTAGTTATGCCTATCACCTTATGTTTTCAAGAGATGAGGTCGATTTGAACCAATTGTCTTTTGGTATCAGCGCAGGATTAATTCAAAGTCAATTAGATGAAACGGAATTCATGCAATCAGGTGATTTTGACCCAATTATTGATGGAACTGTCGTACAAAAAGATTCTTATTTTAATGTAGATATTGGAGCGTCTTACAACTACTTGGATTTTTATGCTCATGCTACTGTAAAAAATGTCATAGAGACCAGAAGAGATATTTACACTGAATATGAAAGTGATAATTTAAGAAAGTACTTATTGAGTGCTGGTTACATCTTTGGGGACAGAGATAAAATATTATGGGAGCCTTCTGTTTTATTCCAAATGGTGGATCAAACTAAAGAAAAATCGATTGATATTAATTTTAAAGCCTATAAAACGTTAGATTTTGGAAAGCTTTGGGGCGGATTATCCTATAGAAGAAGTTTTGACGGTGCAGAATATATTGATGGAAATTCTGTTTCGAAACAAAAACTGCAATATATTACTCCAATAGTAGGTGTTAACTTTGACAGATTTATGTTTGCCTATACCTATTCTCAATTAACCGGAGCTGTTAAGTTCGATAATGGTGGCTACCACCAAATAACTTTAGGAATTGACTTGTTCTGTAAACCGGTAAAATACGATTGTTATTGTCCGGCAATTAATTAATAAATTATTACATTTTACTCATGCTAATTAAATCTGTTAACGGTAAGTCACCTTCAATTCCGGAGGATTGTTATGTAGCCGAAAATGCAACTATTGTAGGTGATGTTTCTTTTGGAGAAAATTGTAGTGTTTGGTTTAACGCCGTAATAAGAGGGGATGTAAATTTCATTAAAATTGGTAATAAAGTAAATATACAAGATGGGGCAGTTATTCATTGTACGTATAAAAAGCACCCAACAATTATAGGGAATAACGTTTCCATTGGTCATAATGCTATTGTACACGGCTGTACGGTTCACGACAATGTGCTAATAGGAATGGGAGCTATCGTAATGGATAATTGTGTGATCGAAAGTAATTCTATTGTGGCTGCCGGTGCTGTTATTACTCAAAATACAGTTGTAGCATCTGGTACGATCTGGGCAGGGGTCCCTGCTAAGAAAGTGAAAGATATTGATCAATCTGATTTTGCGGGCGAAATTGAACGCATTTCGAATAATTATGTAATGTATTCGAGTTGGTTCAAAGAAGAAGAGTGAAAAATCTAGTTTAAAAATCTATTTCTTCAACTGTGTATTTATTTTCTAAAATTTCAGTCAAAACTTTTGGATTTATATTTGTATAAAAAACGGGTTCACTGTTTTGTGTCGATGAAAAACCTACTTTGTCTCGTAATATATTTTGTGTTTGTTTGGCAACAGCTTCACCAGAATCTATAATTTGAATGTGTTCTGGAAGGATTTTTTTGATTTGTGGAATCAGATAGGGATAATGACTACACCCTAATACTAAATAATCGATGTTGGCTTCAATCATCGGAGTCAGGTAGGAGTGAAGCAGTTTAGTCATCTCTGGGGAATTGATATCCCCGTTTTCAATTAGCTGGACCAATCCGTGGCCCACTTGCTCAATTATTTTTGTGTCTTGGTACTTTTCTGTAGTCTTGTTGAAAAGTTCACTGTTCAGGGTTCCTTGTGTAGCCAAGATTCCTATTATTTGTGTTTTAGAATGCGTAACAGCCGGTTTTATTGCAGGCTCAATACCTATAATCGGAATGTCATATGTAGCTCTTAACTCTTGTATTGCATTAGTGGTTGCAGTATTACAAGCTATGACAATTAATTTGCATTTCATTTCCAGAAGAAAATCAGTATTTTTCATACTCAATGCAATAATCTCTTGTTTAGATTTTTGTCCATAAGGGGCATTTTTACTATCTGCCAGATATATGGTTTTTTCATTGGGTAGTAATTGATGGATTGCTTTCCAAATTGAAGTTCCGCCAATCCCTGAGTCAAAAATTCCTATAGGTTGATTATTGCTGTTCATAAAACAAAGTTACATGCTGAAATTTGAATTTCCTAAAATTTATTTTAAACAAAAAACTGCTCAAGCCTAAGATAAGGATGAGCAGTTTTGTACGAGTATCGATTGGTTTTAGAAACCTAAATCTTTTTTTACATCCATAGTCAAGTTTGGACCGTCTGCAAGTAATAGAGAAGTGCCATCTAATACATACTGGAACCCTTTAGCTTTTCCTACTTTTTGGATAGAAGCTCTTACTTTTTCCATTAATGGTTTTACGATATCAGATTCTTTTTGTTGCAATTCTTTTTGAGCATTGTCTCTAAAGTCAACAATTCTTTTTTGCATATCTTGAACTTCTTTAGAGCGCTCACCATTTATTGCTTCAGTAACTGTAGCAGCTTCAGCTTCGTATTTTTTCAATTTTCCTTGGTATTCTTCAACCATTTTTTTGTAATCAGCATCATACGTAGTACTCAATTTTTCCAATTGTTTTTGAGCATCTAGCATTGCTGGCATTTTTGACATAATTTCACTTACATCAACATGAGCAGTTTTTGCTTGTGCATTAATTGTTTGGTTTGCTCCTAAAATAAAAATGGCAGCAATAAATAGAGTTTTAATTTGTTTCATCGTTTTTAAAATATTTAATAATTAATTTTTGTTTGTATTCTCTTTTAATTTTTCTTCTTTAGCTTTTCTAATTGCTTCCCTGTCTTCCAGTGTTTTTTTTCTTTTTTCGTCTAATGCTTTCTTGCGATCCTCTAAAACTTTCTTACGATCTTCTAATGTTTTGGCTTTTGCGGCCGCTTGTTTTTGTTTGAGATCTTCAACTGCTTGTTTCGTGCTGTCTTTATCAGGATCGTTGCCAGTTACTGTTTCAGTGCCGTCTATTTTAACATTTGCAGAAACCGTGCCATTTTTTTTAGCCTCTCTGTCCGCTAAAATTTGTTTTCTTTTGTCATCAAATTCTTTTTTCTTTTGCTCCTGAAGCAATTTTCTATCAGCGAGTGTTTTATCTCTTGTAGCTTTTTTATCATCTAAGAGTTTTTGTCTCTCTACCAATGCTGGATTTTCGTCCAATGCATCTTCTTTGTTTTCTTTAGCTTCCTCTTCTTTTAATTGTTTTTTAGTCAACTGTTCTCTTTTTTCTGTCCTGTTCAGTGTGCGTAAAATTTGATCGCTTATATCAAATCTTTTTGCCGCAAATAACATGGTCAAGTCGGAAGTTTTGTCAAAGATAAAATCATATTTTAACCGTTCTGCAATATCTTGAACCGCAGTAAAAACTTGATCTTGTATTGGTTTTACCAAAACGGATTTTTGTATCATCAAATCTCCGTTGGCACCAAATCTTTTTTGTTGGTATTCTAGATTTTCGTTTTCAAGAAAATTAATTTCTGTTTCTCTTTCGTCAATTAGCTCTTTCGTCAATAAAGCTCTTTCTGCTTTTAAGGCTTCCTTCAATTTATTGATTTCAATTTTCTTAGTATCAATCTCCAGTTTCCATTTTTCAGCCTTTTGCTCTAATTGAGTCTTTGCTTCTGTATAATCGGGTACATTTTGTAAAATGTATTCCATATCAATGTAGCCTAGCTTAGTTCCTCTGGTTTGTGCGTCAATTGTTTGTACAATGACTAATACTAAAAATAGATATAAAAATTGTTTTCTCATAACGTTACTGTATTAGAAAATTTATAACCAATTTTTTTAGAACTGCTGTCCAATGATAAAATGGGTTTCCCATCCATTAGCTTTTGCTTGTCCTGGCAATGTATCAAAACCGTGTCCAAAATCAATTCCCAATAAACCAAATGCTGGCATAAATACACGTAAACCAACTCCGGCTGAGCGATTTAATGCAAATGGATTATAGCTTTTGAAATCCTTAAACGATGACCCTGCTTCTATAAATGCCAATGCGTAAATTGAAGCCGATGATTTTAGTGTTATAGGATAACGCAATTCCATTGAAAATTTATTAAAAACAGTAGCTCCGATTTGATCTCCTGTCTCATTTACAGGAGTCAACGAGTTGTTAGGATATCCTCTCAACTGTACTGTTTCTCTACCATCCATTGAATAATTTGCCAGTCCATCACCACCAAGATAGAATCGTTCAAAAGGAACAACACCTCTGTCTTGATTGTATGCTCCAAGGAAACCAAATTCTGTTAAAGTTCTAAGCACTAATTTACCATAAATTTTTGTATACCAGTCTGCTTTGAACTTTATTTTGTAATATTCTAACCAATTAAAACGCTCTTGATCTACTTTACTGATATTTGTTGCTGCAAGAGTATAATCAGTAACTTTATTCCCATTGGTGTCAATATAATCTCCTATTTGAACAATGTTTCCATTGGCATCCGGCACATTTTGGCGGTCAACAGTATTTTTTAATTTATATTCTTCTTTATCTCCTAATGTTGCATAATCTGTTCCGTTTAGCAATGAATAAGGAGGGGTTAATTTAGCTGAAATACTAAACTCCGATCCGTACGTTGGAAAAATTGGATTCACACCTTTATTACTTCTTGTTAATCCTATGGTATAAGCCATGTTTCTAGATGTTCCATCTCCAAAGGTAAATAATCCGGTATTGTAATTATTTAAATCATAATGTTGGTAACTTAAAGATTGTGACAATACAAAGAAATCATCTGGAACAGTCAGTCTTTTTGCTAAACCAACAGACAATGTCATGATATTAAAACTTTTAGTTTTATCCGCTTTTTGTGTAACAAAATTATTTAAAAATTGTTTACTGTACGATAACGAAGTACTAAATTGTACTGGTTTTTTTCCGCCAAACCAAGGTTCAGAAAATGAAACGCTATACGTTTGAAAGAAAGTACTGGCTTGTAAACGTAAAGAAACTTTTTGACCATCTCCCATAGGCAATGGCTTATACGAATCTTTGTTTAACATGTTTCTTGCTGAAAAGTTGTTAAACGATAGTCCAAGAGTACCGATGAAACCACCTCCGCCATAACCACCTTGAAGTTCAATTTGACTCGAACCTTTTTCTACAAGATTGTATTCAATATCAACTGTTCCCGCTCCCGAATCTACATTCTTGAACTTTGGATCAATCGCTTCCGGATCAAAAAATCCTAGTTGTCCAATTTCACGAATGGTTCTAACTAATTCTTCTTTGCTGTATTTTTCTCCTGGTTTTGTTCTTAATTCACGATAAATCACACGGTCATTTGTTTTGTCATTTCCAACAACAGTAATTTTGTTGAAATAAGCAATTGGTCCTTCAGTGATTCGTATTTCAAAATCAATAGTGTCATTTGCTGTTCTTACCTCAACGGCATTTATATTAGAAAATAAATAACCATTATTTTTATATAAATTGTCAATGTCTTCGCCGTCAGGTTTTGATGCATCTGCAATTCTTTTTTGCAGCAGAACACCATTGTAGGTTTCTCCTTTTTTAACACCTAATATTCGGCTTAATCCTTGATCGGTATACACCGTATTTCCTAAAAATTTAATGTCTCCAAAGTAATATTTATTACCTTCTTCTACATTTATTTTAATTGATAATGCGTTCTTTTCTTTGTCAAAAGTTACAGAATCCGAAAGTATTCTGGCATCTCTGTATCCCTTTTCCTTATAAGCTGAAACTACTTTTTCTAAATCAGTTTTATATTTATCTTTTATAAACTTTGATGCTTTTAGAATGCGAATAGGATTTTTTTGTTTCGTTTCCTTCATCGCTTTTCGCAAAGCTTTGTCTGACATTTTTGTATTTCCTACAAAATCAATTTTTTGAATTTTTACTTTTTCCCCTTTGTCGATACTCACAAGCATATTCACTTGATTTACCGTCGAAGTATCTTTTACAGTGTTTATGTTTACTTTAGTATTATAGAAACCGTCCTTTTTGTATTTATTTTCTATGTAGTTTTTGGTGGTAGTAATCAAGTTTTCATTAACTACTTTCCCTTTATTTAGACTGTTGTCTTTTATTAAAGCTTCTGTTTTCGTTTTCTTAACGCCTACAAATTTTACTTGGTTTAATTTAGGTAACTCTACAATATTCAAATCAAGATAAATACTGTCATTCTGTACTTTATTTACATAAAATGAAATTTCATCGAAGAGACCCAGTTTTCCCAGTTTTTTTATAGCAGCACTGATTTCTTCACCAGGAATTGTTATTTCTTGTCCTTTTTCTAAACCTGAAAAAGTTACTACAGTTTGAGAGTTGAAACTAATATCTCCAACTACAGTCACATCGGCTAAAATGTATTTTTTCCCTTGATCAAAAGGAACTCTTTCTTGAGCTTTAACTTGTGTAAAACTTCCAAAAATCAAAACGGTAAGGACTATTTTTATGCTTTTATTTAACACTAAAAAATTATTTAATTTGTTCACTTGTTTTTCCAAATCTACGTTCTCTTTTTTGATAACTAATGATAGCCTCATATAAATCTTGTTCTTTAAAGTCTGGCCACAATATGTCAGTAAAATACAATTCTGAATAGGCAATCTGCCACAACAAAAAGTTACTTATCCTATGTTCTCCACTTGTTCGTATTAATAAATCTACGTCAGGTAAATTTTGCGTGTAAAGATGCTCATTAATAATGGAATCGTCAATAGTGTCTATTGAAATTATATTATTTTTAACTTTATTACAGATGTTTCTGACTGCACTGACAATTTCTTCTCTGGAACCATAGCTTAACGCTAAGGTCAATGTCATTTGTGTGTTGTCTTTAGTTTTATCAATAACATCAAGTAGTTCTTTTTGTGCTGATTTCGGTAATTTTTCTAAATTACCGATAGCATTCAGTTTGATGTTGTTTTTTTGGAGTGTTACAAGTTCTTTTTTTAAGGAGTTGATCAGCACTTTCATTAAAGTTTCAACTTCTAGTTTTGGTCTGTTCCAGTTTTCAGTGGAGAAAGCATATAAAGTAAGGAATTCGATGCCGAGCTTGGCACTGGCTTCAATGATTACTTTAACGGATTTTGTTCCGCTTTCATGACCTAAAGCTCTTAAAAGGCCTTGTTGTTTTGCCCAACGGCCATTACCATCCATTATGATAGCCAAATGTTTTGGCAAGTTATTCTTGTTGATTGTCTCTAGTAAATTCATTTTTTTATTCTGCACAATAACAGGGTTTATTTCCAAAGGTATACGTTAAAGTGACTCCTGTAAAAACATACCAATCATTATTATTTATATTTCCAAATTGGAGTGTTTCCAAATTTTTATTTTTTGGATTACTTCCGTCTATATTATCCGTCAAAGTATATCTTGCGCCAACTTCTGCAGCCAATATTAAACTAGGAGTAATATTTGATTTTATTCCTAGAGTCATTGGCACTGCAAATGAACCTGTGTTTCTCTCTTTTTTAGTTTCCCCGTTCAATACATACAATTCATCATGTCTAAAATAACTTATGCCTGAATGCACATAAGGAGTGATTTTAGTACTGGAATCATGAAGATCAAAATCAAAAAAGTTGAATTCAAGGCCTAAAGATACTTCTTTTATGCCGTTTTCAAAACGATAGCCCCTTTGGTTTCTACCGGCTTCTTTTGAATCTAAATCATTTGAAACGATTTTTGATTGTGTATAAGAAAAGCGATAAGCATGTCTGGCACTTTTATTCCACTTGTATAGCAATCCGAAAGCAGGTTCATTTGGCGAAACATAAGTTGTAGGGCCAACATCTCCAATGAAATTGCTTCCGCCTAAAAACACACCAACCTCATGTATCTGAGCATGGAGAGCCATAAAAGGGAAAAAGCAAAAAAACAAATAAATTTTTTTGTTCATTTAATCAAAAATTGCGTGCAAATATAATAATTATCAATTCGATTCAATACCCATTGAGTTAAATGTGTGTTTTTTTAATAATTAACTGCTAAACGCACACTAAATGAATATTTGTTTCACTAAAACGGGAAAAATTGATAAAATCGTATAGCGTTTGATTAAAATGATTTAATTCCTTTTGTCTTCTCCCCAAAGTAATTTGCTGCGAAGTGTTTTCAAAAATGTTTCTTCGGGAATTTCGACCATGTTAATTTGAAAAGGGGTTTTCTTTAAAGTCAGAATCGATTCGTTTTTTATTGAGGTAACTCTGGAATCTAAGGAGACCAAATAGTATTCCTCTCTTCCCGAAACTTTTAATCGGATTTCAGTTTCATCCGGGACTACAAGTGGCCTGGCAGTAAGGTTATGAGGAGCAATAGGAGTAATGACTAAGCTTTTTACATCAGGGGTCAAAATTGGACCACCACAGCTAAGGGAATATCCTGTGGATCCTGTTGGTGTAGAAATGATTAAACCGTCAGCCCAATAGGAATTTAAAAACTCATCATTCAAGTACGTGTCAATCGTAATCATCGAAGTGGTGTCTTTTCGGCTTACCGTAATTTCATTCATGGCAAAATTGATTTCTTCAATGGATTCATTCGGAGGCGAGCACGTTAAACTCAATAATGCTCTTTTAGAAATCGTATATTTTTTATCGATAACAAATTGCATAAACGATGCAATATTCTCTTTTTGTACAGAAGCTAAGAAACCTAACCTGCCTGCATTTATACCTAGAATTGGTATGCCGGAATCTCTGACTAATGTTGCGGCTCTTAGTATAGTTCCATCCCCGCCTATGCTTATCAGCATATCAAAACTAGCATCCAGCTCCGTATGGGATGTGAACGTTTTGTATTTTTTTTCTACAATCTTCCGGTCGTTAAGCATCAATAAAAAATGAGACTCGATAATCATCTCTACATTGTTTTTGTTAAAAAAAACAAAGATGTCGTTTATGATGGGTTCTGTGCTGTTTTGATAATATTGACCGTAGATAGCTACTTTCATCTTTTTGTTTAATCGTTTAATGTTGATATGTTTATTTTGGCGTTTAATCGATTAAACAAATAATCGGTTAAACGAAAACTATATATTAAGGTATTTGTCTAAATAGTCAGAGCGCTCTTTTAAATTATTGATATAATTATCTTCTTGATGTTCCGATATGATTTCATAATTGTATCTTCTAAAAGTTTGAATGATTTCATTCATCGCGCCCAAAGTTATTTTTAAAGTTACTTCAACACTCTCAATATCCGCTTCAGAGATGAATAGCCCTAAAAGTTTTCCGTTATTGCTTTCTATAATTTGAGTAATTTGACTCATCGAATAATCCAAAACTCCTTTTTTGACAACAATGATTCCGCCTGGTTCTTTTAAAAATGGTGTTTCATGAAAAAATTTCATAATATCCTCTATTTCATAATACCCCACGTATGTATTGTTTTCGTCCAAAATGGGAACTAAATTGGTGTGGTTTTTTGCAAAAACTTCTAAAACATCCAGCCACATCGTATTTGTTCTGGTAAAAAAACCGTCTAGAGTAAATCGATAATCCGCTACTTTTTTATCACTGTCAAAAGTCTCTATATCTTCGGATGCAATACTGCCAATATAAATTCCCTCTTCAATAATTGGAAAATGAGAAAAGTGTAATTCACTAAAAAAGTCTTGAACAGTCGCAATAGAATCTTGGCTGTCAATCGCTTTAAAGTCATTGGTGATATATTCTGTAATTTCTGTCATAAATCAATCGGGAATATTTCATGCAAAATAATCAAAAATAAGCAAAATCTCCTAAGTTTTACTTTGTATTTTTGTTCCAATAAATACTAGTATCAAAATCAAAAAGTGTTCTAATGACAAAATTAAGTGTAAACATCAATAAAATAGCTACTTTGCGAAATGCTCGTGGAGGAAATGTTCCCGATTTATTAAAAGTAGCCACCGATATTCAAAAGTTTGGTGCCGAAGGAATCACCATTCATCCCCGTCCGGATGAGCGCCACATTCGCTATCAAGATGCCCGAGATTTAAAATCTATCGTTTACACCGAATATAATATTGAAGGAAATCCAGAGAAAACCTTTATCGATCTGGTTCTCGAAATAAAACCGACGCAAGTGACTTTGGTGCCGGATGCAATCGATGCCATAACGTCAAATGCAGGTTGGGATACCATAAAACACGCTGCATATTTAACCGAAATCGTTCAGGAATTTCAACGCAACGGAATCAGAACTTCCATTTTTGTAGATCCTGTTCTCGAAATGATTGAAGGCGCGAAAAAAATTGGAACCGAAAGAATCGAATTGTACACAGAGGCATTTGCACATCAATACGGTTTAGGAAATCCAGATGGAATAAAACCGTATACGGAATCAGCAATTTTAGCCAATGAATTAGGACTAGGAATCAATGCAGGTCACGATTTGAGTTTAGATAACATTCAGTTTTTCAAACAAAATATTCCGGGATTACTAGAAGTTTCCATTGGTCACGCACTGATTTCCGAAGCCATTTATCTGGGATTGGATAATGTGGTGAATATGTATTTGCAAAAATTAAAATAATTTTTTTTGAATATTGATTGACGAATTATGAATGCAGAAATCTGCAATCTAAAATCGTTAATCTGCAATCTAAAATCAAATGTTATACTCAAAAATAGAAGGCTCAGGGCAACCGCTTTTAATTCTCCACGGATTTCTGGGAATGTCTGATAATTGGAAAACACTCGGAACGCAATTTGCGGCTGATTTTCAGGTTCACATACTGGATTTACGCAACCACGGCCGAAGCTTACATTCAGAAGAATTTAGTTATGAAGTGATGGTTCAAGATGTCTTCGAGTATTGCGAAGCCAATAATTTAGAAAACATCAATGTCATCGGGCATTCCATGGGCGGGAAAGTAGCGATGCTTTTGGCAACGACACATCCGGAATTGGTTGATAAACTTATTGTTGCTGACATCGGACCAAAATTTTATCCGCAACACCATCAGGATATTTTGGCGGGACTGAATGCCGTTGATTTTTCATTAAAACCAGCCCGAAACGAAGTCGAAGAAATCATGGCCAGTTATGTTCCTGATTTTGGAACCAGACAATTCTTAATGAAAAATTTATTTTGGCAGGAGCCGGGACAACTCGCCTTCCGATTTAATTTGGAAGTTTTTAACAGAAAAATGGATGAAATTGGAATTCCTTTACCTGAAGGATTCATTTTCGGGAAACCAACGTTGTTCATTCGAGGCGGAAATTCCAATTATATTCTGGACAGTGATTTTGAAAACATAAAACAACATTTCCCTGATTCAAGCATCGAAACGATTCCTAATGTAGGGCATTGGCTTCATGCCGAAAACCCAACCGAATTTTACCAAAAAGTGACTTCTTTTTTGAAATAAACGTAATAATTTTAAATTTTCACTACATTTATTAAAACTTTAAAACAAAAATTCATGAATTTACTGATTAAAATTCTTATCACTTCGGGCTTAGTATTACTAATTGCGAACTTTATGCCGGGTGTTCGTGTAGCAGGATTTACTACAGCATTAATCGTAGCAATTGTTCTAGGGTTACTTAATATATTTATCAAACCAATATTGGTAATACTTACATTGCCGGTTACTATTATTACTTTAGGATTGTTTTTATTGGTTATTAATGCACTTATGATTTTGTTATGTACAAAAATTGTTGGCGGATTTAGTGTCGATACGTTTTGGACGGCCTTGTTCTTTAGTATCATATTGTCAGTATTACAGTCCATAATGAATGGGATATTGGGAGAAGGAAAATAAAGATTTGTTTTTAACACGTATTTGTGAATGAATTAATTTACAGTATTTGTTAATTTTATAACTTTGCACATCTATATAAGATAAACAATGTCTAAAAAGTTTTACATAGTGTTATTAGTTGTGCTTGGTTTCTTTATGACACCAAGCGCGGCTTTTGCATGTGGAACAAAAACGGAGAAGGCATGTTGCAAAAAAGAATCTCCTTCGAAAAAGGAGAAAAAAGAATGTTGTAAAAAAGAACAGTCTTCAAAAGAGAAATCTCATCATGGTTGTAATGGAGCTTGTAAGGATGTTTCTTGTAATAGCTCAACTGTTTACTTGGGTCTGACTTCATTGTTTTATACCGAATTGAATAATCAGCTCTTCAGTTTTTCTACTGAAAAACAAAATTACTATTACTCAGAAATCTTTATTTCTTCCGATTTCCGTTCTATTTGGCTTCCACCTAAAATAAGCTAAATTCCTTTATGACAGCCAAAAGACTGTCCAATTCAAAGCATTTATGCTTTACAATCATTAAATTTTAGTCGAATATAATTTGAAATATAGCGAAACAGGCTATTGTTTTCAATGTTTTTTGCGACTAATTCACCTCAAAATTATTCATATAATGAACTCAATAAAAAGAGTATTGATGGCAATAATCCTATTGCTTTCAGTTACAATTGCAAGCGCGCAAATTAAAAACGGTAAAACAGAAACGGTAAAAATATACGGTAACTGTGACATGTGTAAAAGCAAGATAGAAACTGCCGGAAACCTGAAAAAAGTGGCAAAAGTCGAGTGGAATAAAGATTCTAAAATGGCAACACTTACGTATGATTCCTCTAAAACGAGTCAGGACGAAATCTTGAAACGCATTGCTTTAGCCGGTTATGACAGCGATAAATTTCTAGCTCCGGATGCTACTTATGACGCATTACATGGATGTTGTCAATATGAAAGAGAAGCAAAAGTAGCCGTTTCAACAGAGATGAAAATGGAAAGTGCTGCTGCAGAAAATCATGCAAACCACGCCAATCATTCTGATACTGCAATTGCAAAACAGCAAGTGAATACGCAATTAAAAGTTGTTTTTGATACCTATTTCTTATTGAAAGATGCTTTGGTAAAAACAGATGGAAAAGCGGCTGCTACTGTTGCGAAAGACGTTTTAACAGCTTTGAATGCAGTAAAAATGGAAGAACTTGCTATGGATGTTCACGTCGTTTGGATGAAAGAAATGAACGGTTTAATGGCTGGTGCCAAGAATATTTCGGAAACTCAAGACATCAAACGTCAAAGAGAATTTTTTATTCCTTTTTCAAAATCGATGTACGAATTGATAAAAGTGGCTAAATACGAAACTCCGGTTTATCTTCAGTTTTGTCCTATGGCAAACGGTGGTAAAGGCGCAAACTGGTTGAGTAAAGAGAACGCGGTTAAAAACCCATATTACGGTTCTCAAATGATGACTTGCGGAAAAACGGTCGAAACGATTCAATAACTGTTTAAAAAGAATATAACATGAAAAAAATAATGCTGCTATTCAGTTTGATAATCAGTATTTCAACTGCAACTGCCCAAATGAAAATGGGAGACAGTTTGCCTGATTTTCAACTTAAAAATAATAAAGAGACAACAATAAATTTGACTTCTTTCAAAGGAAAAACGGTTTTAATTGACTTTTGGGCTTCTTGGTGCGCGCCTTGTAGACTGGCTAATAAAAAGTTGGCTCCTTTATACAATCAATATAAAAATGACAACTTCGAAATTGTTGGGATATCGCTGGATACGGACAAAACGAAGTGGATGAATGCCATTCAAAAAGATAAATTAGCATACGAGCAATTAATCGATGCTAAAGGTTTTGATGCTAAATCAGCACTGCTTTTTGGAGTTGAAGAATTACCCAATTCGTATCTATTTGATACATCAGGAAAATTGGTTGCCATCAATCCAACCGAAGAAGAAATAATAGTGCAAATAAAAAAATAAAGCAAAATGAAAAATATAAATTTAAAATTCATTGCTGTCGCTTGTTTGGTTTTAATAGCAAGCATGAAATCCTATTCTCAAATTTCAAAAGCAGAGATAGTTGCTACAGGTTTAACCTGTTCAATGTGTTCCAATGCTATAAACAAACAACTGAAAGCAACCGTTGGTGTGGATAGCGTGAGTACTGATTTGAACACGAATACCTTCACGGTTTATTTCAAAAAAGAGAGTAAAATAAAGCCAAGAGTTCTGAAAGAAAGTGTTGAAAAAGCAGGTTTCTTTATCGGTTCATTAGTAATTACAGTGCCTACAGAAAGCTTAAAAATAGATGGAGATAAAACTATTTCTTTAAACGGTTCCACTTTCGTTTTATTGAATGAGGAACTTAAAAATAGTAACGGGGAAACAAAATTAAAGGTGTATGACAAAGGGTATGTAACTCAAAAAGAGCATAAAAAACTGCTTAAAACGTTTTCAAAAACAGCGTCCTACCCATTAGACAATGAAGACGATTACCATATTAAAACTGTAATTTAATGAAAAAGTTTTTAATAGTATTTGCGTTTTTTCTTATTCAAGGAATAACGGCTCAAGAACTTTTTGTAGTCACTGATCCGGCAAGTAATATTCCTGCGCGTTCATTAGGGATTCGTCTGGGACAATCTATTTTTAAAGAACAAATGAAATCAGGATATAGTTATCATTTAATGCCCGAAGCGACTTGGGGGATCAATAAAAACTTGATGGTCAGAACCTCCGTATTTGTAAGCAATAGAAACAATCAATTGGTTACTGAAGGAGCTGGTTTTTATACTAAATATCGTTTCCTTTCCACGGATGATTTACACAGTCATTTTCGTATGGCAGCATTTGGAAGATACAGTTTTAATAATGCGGATATTCATCAGGAACAAATAGAAATTATGGGACACAATACTGGTTTTGAAACTGGGATTGTGGCTACACAGCTTATAAAAAAACTGGCCATAAGTGCTTCTGTTAGCTTTGAAAAAGCGTTTGATAATAAGCCGGATTACAAATATCCGGCAGCACAAAGTGATAACGCTACCAATTATACATTATCGCTTGGAAGATTGATGTATCCAAAAAAATACACTAATTTTAAACAAACAAATATCAATACAATGGTCGAGTTTGTTGGACAAACATTAAACGAAAACGGGAAATCGTATTTAGACATTGTACCGTCAATTCAATTTATCATCAACAGCCAAGCGCGTATTGATGTTGCTTACAGACAAGAATTATACAGTTCTATGCTGCGTTCTGCGCCAAATGGATTTTATCTGAATTTAGAATATAATTTTTTCAATGTTTCAAAATGAAATAAAGGATAATCAGTGCCAAATAGGTTTTTAAAAAAGACAGTCGTCAAAAAATGGCGTAATTAGTCACAACAATTAATAAATTTATTAAATGAAAAATACAATCCTATCAATAGTCACATTCGTATTAGTGTTAGTTTCTTGCAACCAGAAAAATAAAGAATCGGAAGTCAGCAATCCTGAAACAACCGCAACTTCTTCGGAATTGTACGCGTGTCCGATGCATCCTGAGGTTACAGGTAAAAAAGGAGCAGAATGTCCGGAATGTGGTATGGAACTAACAGAAAAAGTGACGCAAATGCCAAAAACGGAAAATAATGATCCGATTACTACAGCTGTTAAAACGGAAAATACTGCTGTAACCACTAAAACAATTGCTGAATCTTCGTTTACAATTAATGAAATAGTAAGCAGCTATTTAAAGCTTAAAAATGCATTGGTAAAAGATGATTCTAAAGGGGCTGCCAATGCTGGAAAAGCATTACATGCTACTTTTAACAAAGTGAATTCTAATACCATTTTAGATAAAAAACTGAAAAATAAATACAATGATATTGTTGCTGATGCAAAGGAGCATGTGAAACATATTGGTGATAACGCAGGAAAAATGGATCATCAAAGAGAATATTTTGCCCTGTTGAGCAAAGATATGAATGATTTAATAAAAACTTTTGGAACAGATCAAAAGCTATATCAAGCGTATTGTCCAATGTATAATGAAGGGAAAAACGGTTATTGGATAAGCGAAACCAAAGAAATTAAGAATCCGTATTTTGGTTCTGAGATGCTGAATTGCGGTAGAATTGTAGAAACTGTAAAATAAGATTTTGAAATTACATATAAAAAATATGGTTTGCAGCCGATGTATAATGGTAGTGAAGTCTGAACTGGAAAAGTTTGGACTTCATGCTATTTCGGTTGAATTAGGGGAAGTGGAAATTTCTGAAGACTTGAATAAAAGAAAAGAGCAGGAGCTTAATGAGAAATTAGTAGCCTTAGGTTTTGAACTCATCGATGATAAAAAAAGCCGGGTAGTAGAAAAGGTAAAAAATCTGATTGTAGAATTAGTGCATTTCAAAGACAATCGTTTTAAAACTAATTTGTCAGATTATATAGTAGCAGCTATTGGGCAAGATTACAGCTATATCAGTAATCTGTTTTCGTTACAAGAAATCACTACTATTGAGCAATATTATATCCTTCAAAAAATTGAAAAAGTCAAAGAATTAATTGTTTATGACGAATTGAGTTTGAATGAAATTGCCTTTCAACTCAATTACAGCAGTGCCTCACACTTAAGTAAACAATTTAAAAAAGTAACAGGTTTGACACCTACTTTTTTCAAAAACTTGAAAGAACAGAAACGACATCCTCTCGACAATCTATAAAAGATACAAAAGAGAACCAGAATTGTATAAGAGTTAAAGTTGTATTCAGGAGGAACTTTGTATAAATAATTTAATATACAATATCATGACGCATACATATAACATTACAGGAATGAGTTGTGACGGTTGCCGTTCCAAAGTCGAAAAAACATTGAATGCAGTTGAAGGGATTCAGGCGACAATTACTTTGGATCCGCCAATAGCGACAATAACAATGGATAAACACATTCCGACTACTCAATTACAAGAGGCTTTAACTGCTGCTGGAAACTACACAATTACAATGAATAATGTGGTTGATTCTCACGGAACTACTGAAAAGCCAATCGAGAAATCGTGTTGCAGTTCCAATAAATCACAAGATAAATCAACAGTAATTTTACCCAATAATGCACAAGGCAAATACTATTGTCCGATGCATTGTGAGGGCGAAAAAGTCTATGATAAACCTGGAAGTTGTCCGGTTTGCGGAATGAATCTGGAAAAAGTTCCAGAATTAAGTGCTGCAAAAACAATGTATACCTGTTCCATGCATCCCGAAGTTATCAAAGACGGTCCCGGTTCGTGTCCGGTTTGCGGAATGGATTTAGTGCCAATGGAACCCACCGATTCTGAAGAAAATAAGGTGTATAATGACTTGGTTCGCAAAATGAAAATAGCGGTAGTTTGTACGGTTCCTGTTTTTATTATTGCCATGTCAGATATGATTCCGAATAATCCATTAATGAAAATTATGGATACGGCAAACTGGAATTGGGTACAATTACTACTCTCGCTTCCTGTCGTTTTTTATGCGTGTTGGATGTTTTTTGAGCGCGCTTGGAAATCAATTGTTACTTGGAATCTCAATATGTTTACCCTTATCGGAATTGGTACAGGAGTGGCGTTTTTATTTAGTTTAGTTGGGATGTTTTTTCCCGCTGTTTTCCCGGATGAATTTAAAACGAACAACGGAACAGTTTCGCTCTATTTTGAAGCAACTACGGTGATATTGACCTTGGTTTTATTGGGACAACTACTCGAAGCCAGAGCACACAGCCAAACGAGTGGAGCAATAAAAGAATTGTTGAAATTAGCGCCGACCGAAGCCATTTTGGTACGCGATGGAAAAGATACGGTTATCTCCATTCACGACATCAAAAAAGGCGATTTATTGCGTGTGAAACCCGGAGATAAAATTCCGGTGGATGGAAAAATCACCGATGGTGAAAGTACTATTGACGAATCGATGATTACAGGCGAACCCATTCCTGTTGATAAAAAAATAGGCGACAGCATTAGTTCCGGAACAATAAATGGAAATAAATCCTTTGTGATGATTGCTGAAAAAGTAGGTTCAGAAACCTTGCTTTCGCAAATTATACAAATGGTCAATACTGCCAGCAGATCTAAAGCACCGATTCAAAAACTAGCGGATAAAATAGCTAAATATTTTGTGCCAATTGTGGTTTTTGTATCTGTAATTACTTTTTTTGTTTGGGCACAATTTGGTCCTGAACCCGCAATGGTTTATGGATTTATTAATGCGATTGCTGTATTGATAATTGCCTGTCCATGCGCTTTAGGATTAGCCACGCCCATGTCAGTGATGGTGGGTGTTGGGAAAGGAGCGCAATCAGGAGTTTTGATAAAAAACGCCGAAGCATTGGAAAATATGAATAAAGTGAATGTGCTGATTACGGATAAAACAGGAACAATCACCGAAGGAAAACCTTCGATTGAAAAAGTATTCTCCTTAAATAATGACGAAGATTCTTTGTTGCAAAGCATTGCATCTTTAAATCAGTACAGCGAACATCCTTTGGCGCAAGCCGTAGTAAATTTTGCGAAAGCGAAAGCAGTTTCATTAATCGAAGTAAAGGATTTTGAAGCGATTTCCGGAAAAGGAGTTATTGGAACAGTAACCAACAAAAAAGTGGCGCTCGGAAATAAAAAATTGATGGAGCAGGTGAATGCCACGGTTTCCGAAGAATTAGAAAATAAAATCACAGCCGAACAAAAACTGGGAAAAACGGTTTCTTATATTTCAGTTGACGGAATTGCGGTGGGATTTGTATCGATAACTGACGCTATAAAAGCAACAAGTATCGAAGCCATAAAAGAATTAATGCGTCAGGGAGTTGAAGTAATTATGCTAACGGGCGATAATGAAAACACGGCAAAAGCAGTGGCGACACAATTGAATTTAAGTTCATTTAAAGCGAGTTGTTTGCCCGAAGACAAGTTGAAAGAAATTAAGCGACTGCAAGCCGAAGGGAAAATTGTAGCCATGGCAGGCGACGGAATAAACGATGCCCCGGCTTTGGCGCAAGCCGATATTGGAATTGCTATGGGAACCGGAACGGATGTCGCCATTGAAAGTGCTAAAATTACTTTGGTAAAAGGAGACTTGCAAGGCATTGTCAAAGCCAAGAATTTAAGTCATGCCGTGATGCGAAATATCAAGCAAAATTTATTCTTTGCTTTTTTCTATAATGTATTGGGAATTCCAATTGCCGCGGGTGTTTTGTATCCTTTTTTTGGGGTGTTGCTTTCGCCAATGATTGCGGCTTTGGCCATGAGTTTCAGTTCGGTTTCCGTAATTGTCAATGCGTTGCGATTGCGCGGTTTAAAACTTTAAAGAAAATAGTTAAGAGATTCTTTGGAAATTAAAAAATATGAAAAATACGACACTACTACTTGTATTCCTGATGCTTATTTCTGCTTTTGCAAAAGCAGAAAATAAAAATGGAATTACGATTTCCAGAAAAGCATCCATTTTTCAAACACAGCCTGTAATGTACACTTGTGTAATGCACCCGGAAATTCATGCGAATAAACCCGGGAAATGCCCCAAATGCGGGATGGATTTAATTAAAGAGAAAGCAAAACCAGTAAAAAAACCAGTAAAAAAAGCAGTTGCCAAAAAACAAGTGCCAAAAGCAATTGTTAAAAAGCAAATGCCGTTGCGAACCAGCGTGAATCAAACCAAAGCGGCAAGTGCGGATACGCATCAAAATCATGTGGCTACTCCTATAGACAGCATCACAGTGAAAGCAGAGCCCATTAAAAGAACAGCGAAAAATGCACCGCCTAGAACCGTTCGGTATGATTTATATGTTCGCGATACCATTGTCACTTTTGGCGATACGCCTAAAAGAGCAATAGCGGTAAACGGACAAATTCCGATGCCAACACTCACCTTTACTGAAGGCGATATTGCCGAAATTTATGTACACAACGAATTAAATGAAGACACTTCGTTGCATTGGCACGGATTGTTTTTGCCTAATAAAGAAGACGGTGTACCTAATTTGACACAAATGCCAATCAAACCGCATACCACGCATAAATATACCTTTCCAATTATCCAGCACGGAACGCATTGGTATCACAGTCATACGGGTTTGCAGGAACAAATTGGGATGTACGGTTCTTTTATCATGAATAAAAAATCGGATGATACAACGTTTAGAAAAGGAATTGATGATTTACCAACCGTTCCAATTATGCTGAGCGAATGGACGGATCTGAACCCGAATAATGTCCATCGGATGTTGCACAATGCGACGGATTGGTTTGCGATTCAAAAAGGAACTACGCAAAGCTATGCCGAAGCCATAAAAGCGGGACATTTCAAGACAAAAGCCACCAACGAATGGAAACGGATGAACGCCATGGACGTAAGTGATGTGTATTACAATAAATTCCTGATTAACGGAAAAAATGAAAGTCAACTTTCACAGTTCAAGGCGGGTGATAAAGTGCGATTGCGGATTGCCAATGGCGGCGCCTCTACTTATTTTTGGCTAACGTATGCCGGTGGGAAAATAACCGTGGTGGCCAGTGATGGAAATGATGTGGAGCCAGTTGAAGTGGATCGTTTGATTGTTGCGGTATCCGAAACCTATGATGTTGTTGTGACTATTCCTGCTGAGAAGACCGCTTTTGAATTTTTAGTCACTTCGGAGGATCGGACAAAATCCGCTTCGTTGTATTTAGGAGACGGTATCAAGCAATTGATTTCGCCTTTGCCAAAATTAAAATATTTTGAAGGAATGAAAATGATGAATGGCATGATGAAAATGAATGGCGATTTAGATGACATGGGCATGAAAATGTCGCTGAATCAAATGGACATGAATGTGGTGATGTATCCTGAAATTACTGGAAATAGTCAAAAATTGAAAGTCAAAAGTCAAAAGGAAGAGGATCATGCGAATCATAATCAGTATGACTCTAATGCACTTTCAGATATCACGACCTTGAACTATGCGATGTTAAAATCACCCACTAAAACAACGCTTCCAAAAGACGCACCGGTAAAGGAATTGCGGTTTGAATTATCAGGAAACATGAATCGCTACGTGTGGAGTCTGGACAATAAAGTGGTTTCGGAAGCCGATAAAATTCTAATTAAAAAAGGCGAAAACGTCCGGATTGTGCTCTTCAACGGTTCGATGATGCGCCATCCCATGCATTTACACGGACATGATTTTAGAGTGCTCAACGGAAAAGAAGCATACGCACCGCTGAAAAACATCATCGATATTATGCCGATGGAAACTGATACGATTGAGTTTAATGCAAATGTTAAAGGCGATTGGTTTTTTCATTGTCACATTCTCTATCACATGATGGCGGGAATGGGAAGGGTTTTTAGTTATGAAAATCAAGAGCCAAATCCTTTGATTCCAAATCCAAAATTAGCGCAACGCAAATTATTCGCTGATGACAGAGCTTTTCATGTGATGGCCGAAAATGATTTTGCCACCAATGGAAACGATGGAATGCTGATGATTCAAAACACGCGGTGGAGTATTGGTACCGAATGGCGTTTGGGGTATAAAAATCATCATGGGTATGAAACCGAAACGCACATTGGACGTTACATTGGAAAAATGCAATGGTTGATGCCGTTCATTGGTTTTGACTGGCGGTATCGAAAAATGGAAATGGGAGAAATGGAAGAAAATCTTTTTGGTCAA
The DNA here is from genome assembly GCF_004349155.1 of Flavobacterium sp. GT3P67. Lineage (NCBI taxonomy): Bacteria > Pseudomonadati > Bacteroidota > Flavobacteriia > Flavobacteriales > Flavobacteriaceae > Flavobacterium > Flavobacterium sp. GT3P67. The sequence continues at coordinate 1,349 of NZ_SMLF01000001.1, read as the reverse complement.
ACCAATACCAAAGACAATCGTGCCGTTTTTAGTGTCGGAGTCGAATATACGTTGCCCATGCTCATCAAAGCACAAGCAGAAGTCTATACCGACGGGAATTTCAGGTTACAATTTGAACGCATGGATATTCCGGTTTCCAAAAGATTGCGCATGAATTTAATGTGGAATACGGACAAAGAATACATGGCGGGTTTGCGTTATATTGTAAAAAGAAATTTTGGAATTACTACGCATTATGACAGTGATATGGGAATGGGTTTTGGATTGAGCTTGAATTATTAAAGGAGTGAAAATGGAGATTTCAGGTAGTGTTTCGTTTCTAATAGTTTATCATGACTGATAATGCCGTTCGCAAAGTCTTTGCGAGGAACGAAGCAATCTCATTTAGTAGATCCGTTCCAATGATCGAGTAGATCTGCTCACTCATGTTAGTGTGTTTGCTTCGTTCCTCGCAAGGACTCTGATTGTAGATTTGTATTGGATGCTCCTCACGCCGTACGAAGTCTTCTGACTTTGTGCCCAATCCTGTATGCCGATAATATTTTATATTCACTATACTGTTTGCTTGTTATTCTGGGCGCAAAGTCAGAGACGTTTGCAGCATTAACGATAAATTTATGCGTTGAATGAACACTTTGCAGAGCTGGGCGTTCCCACGCTTCAAGCTGTTTGCAGACTTTATAGAAGGATATTTTCTGCTGAACGAAAATAGGAAATAAAACGGTAATTCCACTAAATCCGCAAATCGCTTGAAACGTGTGTTGGCAGGAGCAATTTTATTTAGTTTTAAGGGAAGATACAATTTCATCTGCTGACTTTTCCCAATTAACTCGCAGTTTTTCAATGCAATTAAATGTGAATAATAAAATTTTTCCATCAACAATTGTGAAAAAGTAATAATTAAAAATTTTTTGATCAATTGCTTGTGTTATAAATTTAAAATATCCAACTTTCTTTCCATTAATAACTTTTACGCCACCATTTAAAACTTTTAAATCAGGTCTGTTTTTTTTTAACTGTTCAATTTGGAAATCTTTCCATAAGCCCAATTGACTTTCTGATGCAGACTGGTTTGTTGTGTCCGCAACAAGATTGACTCCTCCATTTTTATCTGATACTACAAATGTTGGTTTTGGTTTGTTTTGATATTTAAATGCCCACATTTCATCAGTCATTTTAGTTAATTCTGTCGGGGAATTAAATTCGACTTTTCCATTTAGTAAATTCACTTTTTCCATTTTAATTTGGGCAAAACTTATAAATGGAATTAATACAGCAACTAATAAAATTGATTTTAAATTGTTTTTTCTCATTCTGTTTTATATACGATTTTTGTTATTGTTTCTGTC